>CALUVH010000001.1 GCA_944324175.1 Candidatus Gastranaerophilales bacterium
CAAGCAGAAGATAAGAATTTGGAATTACGTTTGAAGCAGTTAGATACCGAACAGGATGCAATCCAAACAGAAATGGATGCAGTCCAAAAGGTAATCGAAAAGAACGTCGAGTCAACTTTCAAAACCTTCGGTTAGAGCACAGTTATGCATTAGTTTCTGTCATACGGAAACTATCACGAATGCAAAAAAAAGTATATTCCCCAAAAATAATAGAAATGCAAGTTTGTGCAAATATTCTATTATTGCGGAGTACAATAAAAATTTTCTTTCCCTTTTTTCCCTTTATAAATTTTGCCCCCTATATGGGGCTTTTTATTTTGACTAAATATTGAAATAATTTAGCGCTTAATTTTAGATATTAATTCTATAACTTCATCCGTGTTATTTATTTTTTGGGCAAGCTTGGCATATTTAAGTGCTTTAGCTTTTTTATGTGTCGATTGATATTGTACTGCAAGGTTATAGTATGCTAAGTACAATTCAGCATTTGATTCAGCCAATTTTATAGCTTTTTTAAACTGTTCAACAGCTTTTTCATTTTCCCCTAATTCTGAGTATGCTATAGCAAGATCAATATAGCCACTAGATAACTCGGGTGCTTGAGCTATATATGCCATTGCTTCTTGAACTTTTCTTTTATTTAATTCTTTAGATGTTCCAATAACAATCGGTGCATAAATCAAGTTGTCTGTATTAAAATCTTTGATGCTTGTATTTGTTACACTTGGTATTAATTTGTATAAAAGTTTCATAGTATTGATATCTCTGGAGGTCAAAAATTGAAAAGCACTTCTTATTCTTGAAAAATCCAGATTGCGATTTGAAGTTGATGTAACAAACATCAAATCACCTTCGTAGTAGCTATGACCCATGATCCCTAGCGCATGACCTAATTCATGTAACGTTGTATTAAAAATTTCCTTGTCAGAAAAAAATTCACCGGTTGCATTTTTGTCATAAAGTGTAATGGTCATTTTTTTTAAAAGTCCATTTTTTATAGTCGGAACCGTATAGCCAACTATATATTGGCACTCTTTACCATTGCAGACATCCTGAGGTAGAGGTGATATTTTAACTAGAATATTAGCATCTTTGGTGTTTTCGACATAGGTAAATTCAAGAAAGTCTATTGAATCTTCCCAATTCTTGAAAGCAGCTAATATTTCTGTTCTATAATAAGAAGGTATTCCTTCAAGACCTGAAATGGTTATTTTTAGAGGGAATTTTGATGTGTCCCAACGTATAATCCCTTTTTCTGAAGGGGCATTATAAATGTAATTACTGCCAATATTATACTCTATATTTAATTTCCAATCTTCTATTTTTTTTGAAGCCACTCTCTTCGCTCCGTCGTTTAAATTGCTTTCTGCAATTTCAAAAAGATCCTTCTGGACTTTCAAGATGGGTTTAAGCTTAGTTAAGGTTTGCGCGTAGTAATAACGATAGTTTTCATTGTTCTTGTGCATATGATATGCAAAGTTCAGTAAACCAAAGGCTTTTACGTAATCTTGTTTAACATAAGCTTTTTGTCCAAGAAAGAATGCTATAAAAGGAAAAACATAACAAAATATTACCAAAATTGATAGAATGGTCAGTAATAAACCAGTTTTATTCTTTTTCATTATCTTTTATACCTTTGTCTAATTCTAAAATTTTTGCCAGTGAGCGAGTATCTCCTTTAAGTTTAAAATACTCTGCAAATTTTGGTGTTGTTTTTAAGTTAAAACTTCTGCCATTTTTATCTCTTGTTTTAGAAATAAGTCCTTTTTCTACAAGTTCTTGAACATGTTCATAAGCATTAGAACCCCTTAGGTCTTTTAAATCAGTTTGTCTAATAGGTTCTTTAAGCGCTATTACGGAGAGTGTACGCAATACCCCAGGTTTTAAATCAACAGGGCATAGTAATTCTACTAAATCCATATGTTCTTCTTTTACCTGTAGAATATATCCATTTTCATCATCAATTTCAAGAGCACCGTCGCGTGAAGAGTAGTCCATAATTAATTCTAAAATAGATTCTTCTATTGCTTCTTTTTCTTCTCCTAAAATCACTGCAATTTCTTCAAGTGAAACTGCTCGTGCGGTTATAAATAATACTGCTTCAATTCTAGATTTCAGAGTGTTCATATGGTTTGCCTTTCACTACATATAAATCAGAATAAAATTCTTTTTGTTCGAGTTCATAGTCTGTTTCTGCCGTCAAAAATAGTAATGCTAAATATGCGCTTATCTTATCCATTCCTAGAAGCGTAAGCTCATTTAATTCAATTTTTTCATTCTTTTCAAAAATTTGTTCTAAATTTTCTTTTAATGTTTGGACACAGTTTTCAATATATTCATCATGTGCCAAATTTACAATATCATCAGCAGTTAAACGTGAATACGATTGTACTCGTCTTTTGGCACGTTCATGAGCACTTTTTAAAGATTGTTTTTTCTCCAGTTTTTCATAGAACTCTAATTGTCTAATCAAATCTCTAAGAGTTACGACACGGTTATGATTGAGTCTGACACTTGTTCTACGCTGTAAAACTTCATCAATGGAAATTACATTATTAGTAGGTATATAGTCATCTTCTGGATATTCAAGTGGAAAACCATCATCGTCATATTGGATCTCGTCATCAATTGGATTATCTTCAAATTGTAACAAATCAATACCTTCAAGTATATTTGATTTTAGCTTTAACAGTACTGCTGCAAATAAAAATGTTCTACCCGTCAGACGCAAATTTTGTGATTTCATTTGGCATATATGAGCGAGATATTTGTCTGTTACATCTACTATATCAATATTCCAAGGATCAATTTTCCCTGATTTCGCCATATCTACAAGAATTCCTATACCTTCGCTTTTGTGTGAGGTATCAAGTTCTTGCAGTGTATTAAAGCTATCATAGTTTATTGCTGTTTCCATTATTATTCTTCTTCTCTCAGTTTCACACCTGTAACACGTGTAATTCCTTTTTCTTTTTGCGTGACACCAATTGTCCTATTAGCCGATTCTATCATAGGTTTTCGGTGACTAACTACTATAAATTGTGTATCTTTTGATTGTTTTTCAATCATGTGAGCGATACGTTCTACATTCATCGTATCAAGACTTGCATCAACCTCATCAAATGCGTAGAAAGGTGATGGCATATATCTTTGGATTGCAAATACAAATGCAAGTGCAGTAAGTGACTTTTCTCCTCCTGACATACTCTCAAGTCGTTGAAGTTTTTTATCTCTTGGCTGGGCTTCAATTGTCATTCCACCATTAAGAGGATCATCAGGCAGTTCCAATTTTAATTCTCCTTCCCCTTCTGATAATTGATGAAATACTTCTTTGAAATTTTCATTTATGTTGTTAAATGTTTTCATAAATGTTTCTTTCTTTAATTGTTCGTAGCCCTGCATACGTTCAAGTATTTCTTTTCTTTCTTTTGAAAGTGTCTCAATTTGTTGCTTGAGTTCAGTCTGTCTTGTAAGTACTTCATCATATGCTGCCAGTGCTCGCATGTTCACATCTCCTAATTCAGCCATTCTTTTTTCAAGTCGTTGAATTTTAGAGGTGATTTCCTCTATTGAGATTTCTATCGGTTCAAGTTTATTTACTTCGATACCGGCTTGTTCTAACTCATTTTTGGCATTTTCGAGCTGAGGTTCAAGCTCTCGTCTGCGTGCTTTAAATGATTCGATTTGTTCAGCTATTCGCTCAATATCTGATGCTGAGATGTGTTTTTGCTTTTCAATTTCAATTAAATCTGCATTAATAGCATCCCTTTCCTTGAGAAGTTTTCCTAGTTTTTCTTCAATTTGTTCAATTTGCTGTTTTATATTTTCAAGTTTTTCATTTGAAATTTTTATTTCATTGCTATAACGAACTTTGTCTTCTTCAAGTTTAATGTTGTTGTGTTCGATATTTTTTATTTCTTCTGTTTTGGTTTCAATCAAATTTTCATGGAATGAAATCTGTCTGTTAAGTTCATTTTTATCATTATCAGCTTGCATAAGATTTGATTGGAGCCTTTTTATTTCAAATTCTACGCCTTCTGTTTTTTCTTTTAGTTCTTTCAAATCTTTGTCGTTAATGAGCTTTTCTACTTCTTCAATATTCTCTTGTACTGAAGTCATTTTATCATATAGCTTTATATTAGTATCTTCTAAAGCATCAAGTTTTTTATTTAGTTCAGCTATTTTAGGTTCTGACAATTGAACAAATTCTTCCTTGTCCGCCAAAAGTTTTATGCTGTTTGCATAATTTTTGTTCATGTTTTCTAGCTCAACTTTAGATTTTGAAAACTCACTTAATGAGTCAGAATAATTATTTCTAACATTGTCGAGTTTTTGTTCGAGATCTGATTTTTTATTTTCTAATGAACCTAGCTTCAATTCCATCTCATGTAGTCTTTGTCTGTATTTTTCTAATTCATCATCTTCGTTTTGGCTAAAGCTTAAACCTGTTTTTCGAACAGTACCGCCAGTTATTGAACCTGATTTTTCAAAAAGTTCACCTTGTAATGTTACCATACGATATTTACCAATGAGTCTTTTTGCAGATTCCATGTCCTCTACGACTAAAGTATCTCCGACAGCGTAGAAAAACGCGTTTATATATTCATCATCAAAATCAACCAGATTTATGGCAAAATCAATGACACCTTTATCTTTAGGAAGAGTAAGCCGATTGGGAGCTTTTACAACCTTATTAAGAGGAATAAAAGTTGCTCTACCGGCATTTGAAGAACGAAGCATTTCTATTGCAACAGATGCGACATGTTCATCATCTACTACAACATGAGCCATTCTTCCTCCGAATGCGACTTCCATTGCTGTAGAATATTCTTTGTCTACTTTTCCGAGTTGAACTAGTGGTGCATGAACTCCGCGTAGTTTTGCACTCATTATGGTATCTATTGCCTTGCCAAGATTCGTTTCTTCAGCAGCTTGTTTTTTAGCTTCCATTGCGGAAATTTTTCTATATGCCATTTGAATATTGTAGTTAAGGTCATTGATTTCATTTTTTGTTATATCCAAATCGTGCATTGTGTTTTGTTGTATGAGCTTAAAATCTTGTAATTCTTTTTCTAACTGTTGTACGAGTGTATTTTTTAAATCGTAATCATTTGTAAAATTTGTCTTAAGCTCGTTAAGTTCTACGATTGTATTCTTTGCTTGTGATACATCATTTTGCAGATTTTTTAATTCATTTTCAAGAGGTAATTTATCTTGAATTAGTTTTGTCTCTTTATCACGTAAGTCCTCCAGTTCTTTTCTGAGATTATTACGCCTTTCAATATGTTGGTCTGCTGTTGCATTTAGACCAGTCATATCTTCCAGAATTTTTTTTAATTCTGCTTCACGTGAATTGATATTTTCATTAATCTTTTTTATTTCATCATTTTTTAGTTCAATTTTTAGTTTAAAATCAGTAATTTTTTTATTATAATTTTCAATACCGTTTTTTGCATTTTCGATAGAGCGCAATCCATCGTGAATTTGTTTATCAGCATAGTTTGTGGCATTGACTTTCCTGTCAATTTCACCTTTTATAGATTCTTCTTGCTTTTTAAGAGCAATTTGTTGTGCTTCACCTTTTTCCTTTACAAGTTCAGAGATTTCCTGATATTTAGATTTAACAAGAGTTAAGCGTTCGTCAAGATCCTTGTTTTTTAATTCTTCTTCTTTCTTTTTCTTGGTAAATTCAAGAATATTTTCATGTGCTTGTTCAATATTTCTTTTTAAATCAAAAAATTTAACCTTACTTACTTGACTTTCAAGTGAGTTTTTTTCTTCTCGAAGTTTTTGGTATTTTAATGCTACTTCACGCTCTTCTTTTAGTTGCTCAAGTCTGTTATCGACCTCGTTTAGTATAACAGTAGATCTTTCTACTCTTTGCTCTACGGTATTTAATTCATTTGTCGCCTGTTCTATCCTTCTGTCAAAGTCGGCAATACCCGCAATTTCATCAATGATTTTGCGTCTGTTTTTGGGAGTACAGTTTGTAATTCCCATAACGTCACCTTGCATCATTACATTGTAGCTATTGGGTGTAACATTATATTTTTCAAGTACTGCATGGACATTGGATAATGTTGTGACGTTGTCATTTACATAATATGTACTTGCATATCCTTGAGTAGATTTTCTGATTTTTCTTGCTATACTTAGGTCTTCTCCATTGTTGTCAACATCCCCAAAAGTAACTTTTACAAATGCATCATTTCTTTTGGTGTATGTTGATATAAAATGTGAAAGATTTTCTGCGCGTAACTCACTTGCATTTGCTAATCCGAGAGCAAATAATACGCTATCTATAATATTGCTTTTGCCAGAACCGTTTGGACCTGAAATTGTTGTAAAACCCTTCAATAAAGGGATTTCAGATTTGTTGGCAAATGATTTAAAGTTGTCAATTTCAAGTTGTTTGATATACATATTCCTACCCAAGTATAGTCTTTTTACTATTAGACAACATTATTTTTTAATTGTCAAAGTTATGAACAAATCTTTACAGTATATTTCTATTAAGATTTGTAAAAAAATAATTATTCTAAAAATTTGGAATATTTTTAAGGAATAGTAAAAATATTTGTTATATATATTAGTTGTAGCAATATGAAGCTTGATGTTGGATATAGCAGTATAAATAAAATTTTCCATTGAAATAGTGATTAAGTAAGATTAAGGTAAGAGGTTAAATATAGCGGAAGGTTTGTCATGAGAAAGCTAGGAATTAGAGAAACTGAAGTATTAAAATATTTATGTGAAGGTTATAGTAACATTGAAATAGGTAATTTTTTAAATATTAGTCGTCATACAGTAAAAGTTCATGTAACAAATATTTTAAGAGCATTAGACGCAAAGGATAGGACTAATGCGGCTTATATCGCAGGTAAAATGGGTATTTAAAAATCATATGCAATCTATTCAACAAAATAAAACTTTAATGCAAGTACTCAGTTTCCATAAATAGTACTAAGCTCATAAAAAATGATGTTTTATTTTTGACTTAACTAATGGATGATATATTTTCCCAAAACAATAAAGACTTGTATAAAATACCGTGTCACTGTCTATCGAGCTTAAAAAATATAATCTTCTCCAATATCCCCTCTTTTTAAAAATATAACACCCATAAGTAATGCCTTAGTGCTGCTATGTTTCCATCCTGACACGATTCGACAGCTTATGCCATCATATCCTTAAACGTCATCAAAGATATTAAATTCAACCATATTCTATAAGCCCTCACAACAGGCTCTGCACCCCGCATCGGCTTCGGGTCGAGGGATCGCAACTCCCCGTGGAACACGGCTAAATTATATTAGCATAAAAATTTATGATTTCAAACTACTTTTTGAAAAAAATTCCCTTACCTGCTAGTTTGAACAGTGTAAACAATACAGCAAGTGTTCCAAGTGCTCCAAGTATGAATTTGAAGTTATTTGCGGTCATCGGTGGCTCCTTTACCGCAGGACCTGTGTAGACGTAAGGATTCACATTTTTGTTCTCTGCGTTTCCTTGTGTCTGTGTAGTTTGAGACCTAAATTTAGTAAATGATACAGATCTTATTTTCATAACAATATATTAAAACAAAGTATGGTGTTTTTTGCTATTTTATTAAGAAATATTACCATAATATCTAGGTTAGCAGTCTAATGTAAAAAAAAATCATGAACATTATCATTTTAACAGAAAGGAGCTATTATGACAGAAAAATTAGAGTTATATAAATGTGATATTTGCGGTAATATCGTAGAAGTTGTTGTCTCAGGTGGTGGTGAACTTGTATGTTGTGGAGAGCCTATGAAATTGTTAAAGGCTGGTACAAATGATATTGCTGCAACTGAAAAGCATGTGCCTGTTTTTTTTAAAACAGCAGATAATGGCTTGGAAATCAGAATTGGTAAAGAGCCTCATCCTATGAGTACTGAACATTTTATTATGTTTATTGAAGCTATCTCTCCAGAGCGAGATCAGGTTCAAAGGCAATATTTATATCCAGGTGATGAGCCCAAAATGGTTTTGGAAAAATACGCAGGTAAGATGCTTGCCAGAGAGTTTTGTAATATTCATGGATTATGGGGGGCAAATTGTGATTAACGAGAAAATTCAAAATGTACTTAATGCGCAAATTAACAAGGAATTTTATTCAGCTTACCTTTATCTTGCTATGTCTGCTTATTTTGACGAAATTGGTCTTTGTGGTTTTTCCCATTGGACAAAAGTTCAAGCTCAAGAAGAGGTAGATCATGGCATGATTTTGTTTGATTTTATTATAGAACGTAACGGTAAAGTAGAACTGTCACCAATTTCTGCTCCGGACGTTACTCTTGGAACGCCATTAGAAATTTTTGAAAGAATTTATGAGCATGAAAAATATGTGACTAGTAGTATAAATTGTGTTGCCTCAATGAGTGATGAGGAATGTGATTTAGCTTCAAGAAACTTCATTGATTGGTATATTGCGGAGCAGGTCGAAGAAGAACGCAATGTATATGAAGTTATTTTGAATTTGAAGATGTTTGGAGATGATAAATCAGCATTATATTTGCTTGATAAGGACTTGAAATCCAGAGTATTTAAGGCTCATTCATATAATTAATTTTGTAGGGATAGTTTCTTAACTATCCCTTTTGTTTACAATATATTGCGAATTTGTTAACAACTTGTCTGAATTGGAAAAATATCTTATCATATAAGTATGTTTGAAGGTAAGATATTAGTTTTAGATGATGAAAAGATTGTGACTTCGGCTTTTAAAGCACTTTTTAGGGTCGAAGGTATTCAGGATGTTCATTTGTTTAATGTGCCGAGTGAGGCTTTGGATTATTTGAAAAAAGATAGACCGGATTTGATAATATCAGATTTTATGATGCCTGAAATGAATGGGCTTGAGTTTCTTACTGAGGCAAAAAAACTTTGTCCTGATACGAGTATGATATTACTTACAGGGTATGCAGATAAAGAAAATGCTATTCGCGCAATTAATGAAATAGGACTTTATAAATACATTGAGAAGCCTTGGGATAATGACGATTTAATTCTCAATATTAAAAACGGTGTGGAAAGAAGCCATCTTATTGCAAAATTGAATTGTAAAATTTGTGAGCTTGAGTCGGCAAATAAAAAGTTAGAAAAATATTCTACTCAGCTTGAAGAAATCGTTGCAGAGCGTACGAGTGACCTTGTACAGGCTAACAAAAAGTTAAGCGGTATCATAAACTATTGCGCTGATGGAATTATAATAATCAATGGTGCGGGAAAAATTGAACAGGCTAATCCTGCTTGTGAAAACATGATTGGGCTTTCTGAAAATGCACTTTGTAAAAAGAAATTTCAGGAGATTGCTTATTCCGATAAAATTGAGCAGAATAATTCATCAGCGAATACAAGTGGCGAAATTTTTGGGTTAAGTGCTGAAAAAAATGAAGTTATATTGAGAAATTACTACATAAGAAATGCTTTAAGTGATGATAGAATTCCTGTAGAGATTAGTTTTGCACTAATTTCACCTGAGGATTCTTCAACTCCAAAATATGTCGGGGTAATAAGGAATGTAACAGCTCAAAAAGAGGCTGAACGTTTGAGGGATGATTTTATAGCCACACTTACGCATGATATGCGTACCCCTTTACTCGCAGCTATACAGACGTTAAAGTTCTTTTTGGAAGGAGCATTAGGTAAACTTGATGAAAAACAGCATGTCTTGCTATCAACAATGCTCCAAAGTAACGAAGATTTACTTGGGCTTGTTAATGCATTACTTGAAGTCTATAGATTTGAAAGTGGCAAGTTAGAGTTATGTAAGACAGTATTTAATGTAAAAGATTTGATAACGCAATGTTATGAGGAATTACGCCCTTTAGCAGAGAAGAAAAATCTTGAATTTATACTCCAATGCCAAGTAGATGATGATTTGGAAATTTTAGCTGATAGAGCTGAATTAAAACGTGTAATTATAAATTTATGCGGAAATGCGGTCAACTATACTGAAAAATCCGGAAGAATTATAGTTTTGTTAAAGGCTCAAAACGGTGATTTGATTTTTTCTGTGTCTGACAATGGTAATGGCATCCCTAAGGAGGATTTGCCACATTTATTTAAACGTTTTTCTCAAGGTACCACTAAAAAACGTTCAACAGGTACAGGTTTAGGGTTATATCTTTCCCGTCAAATTATTGAGGCGCATAATGGCAAAATTTGGGTTGAAAGCAAATTGAATAAAGGTAGTGAATTTTCATTTTTACTCACAGATGTTGTAAAACAGAAAAATATTCTTAAAAATAAAAAAGCAGGTATATATGGCAAATGTTAAAGTAATAATAGTTGAAGATCATGACATGGCGCGTTTGGGACTTTCTGTTATACTTGGAAACGCTCCGAATATTGAAGTTGTAGGAATGTTTGCGGATGGACAGGAGGGTGTCGATAATGCACTTAAGTTAAATCCTAATGTCGTTGTTATGGATATCGGACTGCCTACCATTGATGGTATTGAGGCAACCAGAAAAATAAAGGCTGTAAATCCAGACATTAAGGTGTTGATGTACACCTCTCGTGAAGATGAGGATGATGTTTTGGATTCTTTTCAAGCAGGTGCCGATGGTTACATCACTAAAGGGGCAACTTCAGAGCAAACTGTTTCAGCCTTGACTGCAGTTAGTGAGGGGGCAGGTTGGCTCGACCCTGCTATTGCCAAAGTAGTTTTAACTAACATAAGACGTAGTTCGGATGGGGTAACTAGGAAAGGTGAGATAAACTATAAGCTTGGTAAAAATTTATATGGTTTAACAGAGAGGGAAATGGAAGTGTTAGCTTTAATTGTGGATGGTCTTACAAATCCGCAAATTGCTGAAAAACTTGTAATTTCAATTTCGACGACTAAGACACATGTTCACAGTATTTTACAAAAATTGTATGTGGAAAGTCGTTCAAAGGCTATTTCTATGGCTATGAAAGAAGGTTTAGTATAGTATGATTTATGCACTTGCTGCAATTGTAGCCGGACTTTTGACATATATTTATAATGCGGATGAACCACCTAAGCATCCAAAAGATTCGCGAGTACAAGAAGCAAAGTATATAAGAGATGTTAAAAAAGAAGATGCTCGTAAGGATTTTGAGCGTGCTAAGCAAGATAAGTACCCATCAGGTTTTATGACAGTGGCTGAATACAATGAGTTGTCGGTACCTAAGGATAAAATGAATGAGAAAGTTGGAATTCCTCAGGTTGAAAAACCAGCTGATATGAAGTACGTTCCTCAGCCAACGTATAAAATTGTTCGTTATAATAACCCGCCGGGCAGTCCTGAAATTTCACTTAAAACTCGCTTCCATTATCAAAGACAGCAAAATGCTCAGGGTATTGTATCACCTGATTTTTCTATTATGGCTTATCCTTCAATATATTACTATCCTGAAACAGGTTCTGCTGCTTGTGATGTCTATGTTATCAAATTACAATCCGATCAGACTAATTTGAATAAGATTTTAACCGCAAATACTCAGCACCGTATACCTGATCCTATTTTGTCTACTGATAAAGAAATATCAAATAATAGGACATTTAGAACAATTACTCCTATTGATTTTTCCGCAGATGGCACCAAATTATTAGCTAAAGAAAAAACAGGCTCAACTCAGGATGGTATATGGAAAACTGAAGCATTGATATATGATTTTACAAACAATGTTTCTTATGATCTTGTAGAAGTACGTGATGCAATTGTATATTACTGGAAAGAATACAAGGGGCTTAATCTTGATGAAGTCCGTTGGGATATATATCCTTTGGGATTTGATTTGAATAATCCCGATCGTATTATTGTGAATGCTTACGCTTATACAGGTAAAAATCCTGTATCATTAGGGGTTTGGAGTGTAGATTACAAGGGTGAACAGTCAAGACTTGAGACTTTTCAGCAGGCTGATACACAAATTTCGATGAATGGTTATAAGATTGTCCAAGATGGTGTTGTTCCTATTTCGCTAGTCGAGCAGGAGGAAGAGCTACAAAAAAAAGCTGATAAAGCTGCTCAAAAAGCCAAAGAAAAAGCTGACAAAGCTGCTGATAAAGAGTTGGAAAAACAGTATAAGGCTAAATTGAAAGAGATAGATCAAGAGTATAAGGATGAGTTGCGTGAGTATAATCGCATGCAACGCGTTCGCGGGACTACCGAGTATAATGACATTTCGAATAAATATTCTGATAAACGTCAAAAAGAATTAGAACGTCAAATACCTAAGGATGAGCAAAAATTACAAAAACAGGATGCAGCTATTCAAAAGTTAGATGAAGAAATTCAACAGCTTAGAGATTTAATAGATAATTCAAATTCTGAGGGGCTTTAATTAGTTCTAGTTTTTTATCTCGTTTTAATTTTTTTATGCGATGTTCTACTTGTAAGGCTTCGTGTTTGCTGGAAAATTCCTGTTGAAAAATTACTTTTACAGGTTTGTTGGCTCTTGTATATTTTGCGCCCTTACCTTCGCAGTGAATTTTAAAACGTCTTTCAACATTATCCGTATAACCACAATATAAGGTATTATTTTCTGTTAGTAGTATATATACAAAATGTTTTTTATTTTCCATATTTTTTTTATAAAACAAAAAGACGATCGTAAAAACCGTCTTTTAATGTATATTCTAAAAAATATATTAACAAAATGAGGTAAAACCACCGCCGCTGCATCCGCCTGAAGAACTACCACAAGATGCAGTTGCAGCACTGCCTGATGATGAAGCGCAAAGTGTTGAGACTGCATTAGAAAAAGCACTCAAGAAACCTCCACAAGCAACTGTAGAGCCTTCTGCGCTATCAGTGTATTGAGCATAATTTACGGCAAACGGATTACTTGATGAAAAAGAATCGTATACATTTACTGAAAAATAATCAAAAGCTGAATTCATAGCTAATGAACCTGCAGTTTCTACGGTCTTTACCGGTTTCACAGATTCTGTTTGGCTTGCTCTGTTAGAAGACTTATTGCTTATACCGTTCATTATCTTTCACTCCTTAATCATCTCAGTGCTTACATCTTTATAAACAAATTAAATAGTTGCAGATTTCAAGCATGTTTTTTTTCGTTACATTTGTTAACAAATATTCCAACAATAAATAAATTTAGTCAATTAGCTCTTCATATATTGAATATCCACCCTAAGGTAGCATAATTTTAGACCTATGGATTGATGTATATTGATTTAAAAAAAAGTATCATTACAATGTAGAAGATTAGGGGAAAATAAGTTGAGAAGTTTAATTTTAATTTTTACATTGTTTATATCATTATCATTTAACTCGGCCTTTGGCTCACAAAATTATTTGAATGAGATTGTGCTAGAGAATGGAGAAAGTGGTTATAATGTTATTTTACGTGTTGATTCACCAGTAAGAGTCAAAAAGACAATTGCTTCGGATAATACTATTATTTTATCCATGAAAAACATTGTAGCCTCAAAGAACATCACAACACTGTATAAAAATATTCCGAATGCGAATGCTATTCAAATTGAAAATATGCCAGATAATGATATTCAAATAAAAATAAATGCAAATAGTATTGCTGGTGCAAATGTGATCTTAAATACTCCCAACTCTGCGCCCTTGCCTATTGGTGATAAATTTGCAAAGGAAAAAATGATATGGTCGATATTTTCAATTGCATTTATAATGATTTCGATATATGCAATTAAAACTCGTGATAGAAGAATAGTTCGCAAAATGAATATGCGAGATAGAGAAATAGAATTTTATAAGGCTACATTGCCGAGTATTAGCTATAGACCACAATATTTATCAGTGAATTCTTTAGAAAAAAGTTATAATAAAAACTTTAAAACACTAAGACAATATCAGGATTTATCAAAAGTTTAGAACTGATGCAGATAGTGATTTACATTATGCAAGACCTTCATTTTTAAATGAGGGTCTTGTGTTATTTTACAGAAAAATAATTCCAGATAATTTTTTCAATAGCATCTGCGGAACGACCGTTCCCGTAAGGGTTTTGAGCTTTTAAGCGAGTAGCTAAGAAAGAATTTGATAGGATATTTTCAGCTTCTGAAATAATTTTTTCGTAATCAGCACCAACAAGTTTAGAAACACCAGCATCAATGCCTTCTTGCCGTTCTGTTTCATATCGCATAACCAAAGTTGGACAACCAAATGAAGGAGCTTCCTCTTGAATTCCGCCGGAATCTGTCAAAATTAGCTTTGCATGTTTCATTAGGTATACTAAATTGGGGTAATCAAGAGGCGCAAGTAACCTGACGTTTTCGTAATTTTTTAATCTTGAATAAATTTTATCTTTTACATTAGGATTTGGGTGTACTGGAATCACAAAAGTATGAGTATTATATTCTTTTGCCAGGTATTCAATAGCATCAATAATCCTGTTAATGCGCTCTCCATGATTTTCACGTCGGTGTGCTGTGATTAAAACGAGTTCATCATTTATTATGATATTATGATCAACAAAATATTGACCTGCATTTTGTATTGTGTCATCTGATAAACAAAACAGTGCATCAATTACAGTATTACCAGTTACAAAAATTTTATCAGAATCAATATTTTCTTTAAGTAGAGCCTGACGATTTTTTTCTGTTGGTGCAAAATTTAATTCTGTCACTCTTGAAGTCATTTGACGCATAACTTCCTCAGGAAACGGTTCATATATGTCATAAGAGCGCAACCCTGCCTCAACATGAAATACAGGAATTTTTCTATAAAAACTTGATAATGCACCACATAATACTGTCATTGTATCACCTTGGACAACTGTAGCATCAATAGTATAATCATTATAAACTTGATTTAGCGCAGTTAATATTCGTGATTGAACTTCTGAGAGTGTCTGATTAGGGCGCATTACATCTAAATTTATATCAGCCTTTAGTCCAAAATATGAAAGCGTTTGATTTGATAATTCTTTTTGCTGTTCAGTATTGCATACGATAACATTGTATTTATTAGGATATTTTTTTAACTCCAAAATAACAGGAGCTAACTTTATAACTTCCGGACGTGTACCAAAAATAAATAGTATATTTTTCTTATTACTCATAGTTAATAGTTTAGTATAAAAAATTTTCTTATGCAATTGTACTATTAAAAAAGTTACTATAATAGGTAATTAAATTATTTTATAATTATTTATACTTGTTATATAAAAAGGAGTTTTACTATGTATGAGTTATATGTGTTAGAAAATTGTCCATATTCTATAAAGGTTATGAATTATCTCGAAAAAAACAATATTAAGTATGTGAAAAAACTTATTTCCGAAAAGGATACACTAGAAGAACTCATTGTTTTAGGTGGAAAAGAGCAAGTCCCCTTTTTATATGATAAAGCGCGGAATGTAAAAATGTATGAATCAGATGAAATTGTAAAGTATATAGAAAAAATGAGTAGGTAAGGATGTTTTATTATAATTATAACTTAGACAATGATATTTGTACCTCAAAGGGGATATGCTCAGCTGCTCCAGATATAACAGCACTGCAAGAAAGCATGTTTGTTATGTTGAGAGGTCTTGTTCATTATCTTTTAGAACTTGAATCCTTGGGAGCAAGAAATGATAATATTAAAATTGATATTATTTACAGTATTGTCTACCTTGCAACGCTGCAAGAATTTACACGTGAGCAAATTTTCTTAATTATTACTAACCTATATTCAAATTTTGTTAATACTCAAAACGTATATCATAATTTGTGTGAAGATAATGAACTGCAATTCAAAAAATTTAATTCTCCAATCAAGTTTGAAAGTACAATGGATCTTAATACATTTATAACAAAAGGCGAAAGAGTTTACAAATTCAAATATAAGAGCCTTGAAAAGGATGTGAGAAACTACGCAGAAATATTATTTAGCATAATAAAAAGTATTGCTTTTTTGCTGGTAGAGTTGAAGGATAACGATAAAATTGATTATGCAAAAGTTGATAAAATAATTAATGCTATAAATTTGTACAATAAAACTTCTATTACAAAAGAAAAATTGCGCAAACTTATATCTGCTTTGGCTGATTTAAATGCAGATTTGATGTTTGAATTAAATGAGATAAAGACTGAAAAATTTGGTAAAATTAAATTAACAACAGTCTCTCAAGCCTCAGAAAAAGGTAAGTCTATATTAGTTTCGGGAAACAACTTATCAGAGTTACAAGAAGTGCTTGAAAATGTTAAGGATACTGATATAAATGTCTATACAAATGGTAATTTGTTAATTGCGCATGCTTACTCAAAATTTAATCAATATAAAAATTTAAGAGGACATTTTGGTAATGGAGTTGAAACTTCAGTACTTGATTTTGCAACATTTCCTGGGGCGATACTTTTGACAAAAAATGAAGCTCATAATGTTGAATACTTATATAGAGGTAGAATTTTTACGACTGACGATATACCTCCAAAAGGGATTTCAAGACTTGATTCTAAAAATCTGCAACCGTTAATTCAAAGTGCTCTTGAAACAAGAGGGTTTAAAAAGGCTCATAAGAAAGCCTCTGTTGATGTTGGCTTTAATATAGATGATATTGATAATTTGTTTTCTCTAGTTGCTAATAATCTTGAGCAAGGAGTTTATAAGTATCTTTTTGTTGTCGGGCTTTCTAATCCTAACGATGAGTTAGATAATTATTTTAAAAATTTATTTCATGCAAAACCTAAAGATGCTTTTGTTATTAGTTTTTCATATGAGAGTAAGTGTAATAATGTTTTTTCGGTAAATGTTGCTAATGATTATTCACTAACAACTAAACTTTTGTTTAGATTATTTGAAAAGGTTAAAGTTGACAGCGATAAATTAAACTTTTTTGTGACAAGATGCGACAACAGTGCCATTGCGGGGATAATAAGACTTTGTAATAGAGGCGCTAAAAATATTTATATGTCAAACTGTCAACCAAATATTATTAATCCTTCAACATTGAGAGAATTCAAGAAGTTTTATAAAATTCATGATATGACGACAGCTACATCTGATTTAGAAAAAATTACAAAAAATAACTCCGATTAAATAAAATCGGAGCTATTTTCTATTTACTAATAAAATTAGTATCTATAATGAGCAAAAGCCTTGTTGGCTTCAGCCATCTTATGAGTATCTTCACGTTTTTTGCAAGCTGCACCTGAGCCATTTGAAGCATCAATTAACTCATTAGTTAACTTGTCAATAAATGATTTTCCGCTACGTTTTTTAGCAGCTTCAATAATCCAAGAAGAAGCTAATGCAAAACCTCTGTCCGCTTTTACTTCTAATGGTACTTGGTATGTTGAACCACCGATACGACGAGCTTTAACTTCCAACAAAGGAGTAGCATTTGTGATTGCTTTTTGGAACAAATCTAATGCTTTTTCATTTGTTTTTTCTTCAATTTTAGCCATTGTAGAATAAAAAATCTTTTCAGCTAAAGACTTTTTACCGCGTCTCATGATTCTGTTAATAAATTTTGAAATATCAACGCTATTGTATACCGGATCTGCTAATGGAATACGTTTTGCTGGTTTAGAACGTCTAGACATTACTTCTTACCTCCTTTAGCATTTTTCTTAGCACCGTACTTAGATCTGCTTTGAGCTCTGTTAGCCACACCAGCAGTATCAAGTGTACCTCTGATAATGTGATAACGAACACCTGGAAGATCTTTTACCCTTCCGCCTCTTATAAGAACAACACTGTGCTCTTGTAAGTTGTGACCGATACCTGGGATATATGAAGTAACTTCATAACCGTTTGTTAATCTAACTCTGGCAACTTTTCTCAATGCTGAGTTCGGTTTTTTAGGTGTAGTTGTGTACACCCTTGTACATACTCCACGTCTTTGAGGACATTCCATCAAAGCAGGAGATTTTGTTTTGTCTGTTAGTTTTTTACGTTCTTTACGTACTAACTGATTAATTGTAGGCATTTTTTTCTCCTTTTAGTTTATACATCCTTCGGTAAAATCATATACCTGAAACCCTTACGCATTCCGGATATGACGGGACCAGCGGGAGAAGCCGTATATTTAAAAGCGTCACTCTGACCGTTACGTCCTATTTTTACCTGACTTAGTCACAAATTTCAGCACGAAAACTTCGGCTAAGCTATCTATATTTAACTATGCTCAAGCTTTCCTGTCAACTCTATATCACAAAACTTAACTAAAAATAGCAAATTAGGATTTATTTAGTTGTTCTAGTAATTTTTTAGCTCTATTACGATCAAAATACTGCCCATTGATACGGTCAGATTTTATGGTTTGATTTTTGAGCTTTATAGTATCTTCAAGTGGTAAAATTTCAATACACCGTTGCATGAATTGCATTGTATCAGGTGAATATACCTCTTTTTTTTCTCTATCAACCAAAACTGATGAGCGCATAAGAGTTTCAACGTCATCTAGGCTCTCAATAAATACGTTATCAACCAATTTAAAGCCTTTCTCAAATAAAGCAGAATCAAAGTGTTCATTTCCATCTGAATCGGTGAGTTTAGAGGAATTAGTGACTGTAGTAATAGCTTGAATAGAATAGTTATCTTTTGCCTTTTCAATTAATGCATCATTTAATGCAAATGAATATATTGGTCTACCTGCTTTATTCAAATATGAAAGTTCATCAAGTTCCTTTGCATGGGGAACATATCCATGTTCAATATCTAAAGTACCATTATCAGGTTCATTTTCAAGATTATTAGGATCTATTGGTGCCAAAATTGTTTCATACTCTTTGTTTATGTTGAACTTTGAGCCTTTTGCCATATAATATTCTTCTGGAATGTGCAATTTAGGTTTGCTGTAGTTAATAAGATCATTGCTGTCGTATTTTCTATATTCAGCATCTTGAAAGTCTTTTTCTTCGTCAAACAACTCATCATCCCTGAATATAGCACTACGAGCTTTAAATGTTTCATCATCATCAGCTGAAATTACTGAAACAGGTACAGTAATAATCACCGGACATGGCATTTTTACGTTGCCACTGTATATCTGTAAATTCTCTTTTGTTGGAGATTCTTTAGCTGTATTCCTTTGAAAACCATTATTCTTTTGCAAAAATTTTTGATGCAGATTAATTTTTTGTACTTTCATAACACTCCTAAACTAGTTTAAAATCACCATTTTTTCTAATATGTTCAACAAGTCCGCCATCTTCAAGCATTTTTATCATAACAGGCGGAAGAGGTTCAATAGGTATTATTGCACCGTTAGTTAAGTCCTTTAAAATACCTTTTTCAATATCTAAATCCAATTCATCACCTGCATTTATGGCATCAGTATCACATTCAATAGCTAAAAGTCCTATGTTTATTGAATTTCGGTAAAAAATTCTTGCAAATGATTTTGCTATAACTGCACCTACACCTGCAATTTTAATAATTTGAGGTGCATGCTCTCTTGATGAGCCTAAGCCAAAATTACTGCCACCAACTACAAAGTCACCTTTTTTCATAGAGCTTGCAAATGTCGGATCAGCATCCTCTAGCACGTGTTTTGAAAACTCCTGAAGATTGGAGCGTAAGTGAAACAGTCTACCAGGCGCGATGTGATCTGTTGAAATATTATCTCCGAATTTGAATGCTTTTCCTCTCATTTTGTATAAATCTCCTAATATTATGTATTTCTATTTACATAATACTATTAAAAATTTAAAAAGTATGCTATAATTAAGAAAAATAACAAATTAGGAGTTAACTATGTATTTTGATAGAAAATGTAAAATAACTTATATATGTCATGGAGCAACAATATATTCAGAAGAGTATCGTTTTTCTGATGCAGAGCATTACCCTCCACTCAATGAAGCAGGATATGAAGAAATGGAAAAAATTTGTGAATTTCTAAAACAAAGAGGAGTTAAAAATGATAAAATATACACCTCTCCTGCTGTAAGGACAGTTCAAAGTGCGGAAATGATTGCTAAATTATACAAGAAGGACTATGAAGTGATTGAGGAACTTCATCCTCAGTCATGTGGAATATGGAATGGGCTCACATTTGAACAAATTGAAGCAAAGAACCCGACAGCAATATATGATGCTATTCATAATCCTGAGCAAAAACTTCATGGAGAAAAGGAATCTATTTCGGAATTTATCAAACGTATAGAAGTAACCGTAGATAAAATTGTGGCTGAAAATATTGGTAATCGCATTATTATAGTTACACATCCTGAAATAATTCAGGCTGCCATTGCAAGTGCTATTGGAGTTCCTGATGATAAAATGGCCAGAGCCTATATAAGAACAGGTTCAGCAACACAAATAAGTTACTACGATGATTGGGCAAGTCTTAAATATTCAGGTTATGTCCCTCTTTAATAAGGCGTAAATTTTCTTTGATTAGAAATTCCTTGCCAGGAGAAATTTGTATGAAGTCCCAAGGTAACTCTTCTTCAAAGGAGAAGTTCGTATAGGCGTAATAGTCTGTATCTATATGGTTTTCTTTGGCAGCCGCCTTAAAAGCACCTATTTTACCACCTTTTTTGTATACTCCTTCTAAAAAGTCTGTAAAACTGCCATCACCACGAGATAAAACAGCTTGCCAGTAATCCCATTTTATACTTGAAACAGAAGCACTTATACCGAGCTTATGCATTTCTTTTTTAATATAGTTAGCTTTGTTTTCAAGTGATTTCGTATTTTCTCTGCCAATCCACTGAAATGGAGTATTGGGTTTTGGCACAAAACTTGAAAACCCAAACGAGATATCAAAATTTTTGAATGTGGACTTTAATTCTCTGGCAAGTTCAATCATTTCGTCTATATCTTTTTGAGTTTCAGTAGGTAGTCCAAGCATCCCGTAAAATTTTAAGCCCTTCAACCCCACGTCTTTGGCTGTTTTAACAGCGTTAAAAATCTGGTCTTTAGTGACATTTTTATTGATTACCTTTCTTAATCTCTCGCTTCCTGCTTCAATTGCAAGAGTAGAGTTCTTTTGTCCTGCTGCAACAAGTGTTTTTACAACATCAGGTGTTATTGCATCAACGCGGAGTGAGGAGACGCTCATTTCAATTTTTTCACCATTTTCAATGCGCTCCAGAATATATCGACATACATCTTTGAAATGTGGATGAGCACTAATTTGTGCACCCAAAAGTGCTATTTTATTTGTTTTACTAAGTCCCAGTCTGATAATTTTAATTAATACCTCATAAGGCATAAATCTTAGTGGAAGATTTAAGTAGGACGCAAGACAAAAGCCACAGCGATTAGCACATCCGCGAACCATTTCAAGTATAAAAGTATTTTTGAAAAAAGCATCCTCACTTAGTATTGGTGTGTAAATGCATTCAGTTAATTTTTTGGTGAGTTTTTTAACAGGATACTGACCAAGTTTTGGAACATATACACCTTCAATTGTTGAAAGTTTATCGAGGATAAAATCCTTTGAGTTGCCTTTATTATTTTTACAAATTTCGACTACCTGCAAATTGACATCTTCCCCATCACCGATAATAAAAAAATCAAAAAAATCACGATAAGGTTCAGGATTTGCACTTACTACAGGACCACCCGCAAATATTAACGTGTCAATCTCTTTTCTATCTTGAGATTTTAGAGGAAATTTATACTGTTCGAGCATAGAAAAGATGGTCAAAAAATCGGTATCAAAAGTAAATGAAAAACCGAATAAATCTATATTTTCACGATGCAAGTGAGTCTGTTGGGTATCAGAGCAAATTCTTTCAATGTTAACGTCTTCCATTTCATCAATGCTTTTATACATCCAAAGATAACCTAACGAAGACATTGAAAAAGAATATATGCCGGGAAATGCCATCCACATATTAAAGTTAGCTTGCTTTGATATGTTTTGAGTGTATAAATACTTTTCTTTATTCATTTTTTAGAATCTCGTTGTTGTTAATTGGCATAATATATAGTTCATCAATTAATACGCAAATAGTCGCAGCTATTGCCGGTGATAATATTACTCCCCAAAATCCTAAAAATTGTTCAGAAGCAAATAAGGCTAGAAATATCATTAAAGGATGAAGTGCCATAAATTTACCAAATAAAACAGGTCTTACTACATAATTTGAAAGCTGTTGAACAAGCAAAAATCCTACAATAGCTAATACAATTTTTACTAATCCTAAAGGATAAGCCACAAGTAAAATTACCGCTAAGGCAATAGTCGGACCTAAAAGTGGAATGATGTCCATAACACCTGATATTAGCCCGAGTAATATCGGATATTCAACTCCCAAAATCATTAGAACAATCATTGTCATTATGCCTACTGCTATCATAGACAAAATTTGTGCCCTAACATATCCGCCCACCTTATGACTTATGGATTTTAATATATGATTTGCCTTATCTTTGAGAGCAGGGGGAAAAAATTGTAAGAATTTTTCTCGTAAATATGTCTTATCCATAAGTATATAATATACAATCATAGTAAGAGCTATCGCGACAACTAAAAATTGAAATAAACCGACTGTTATATTCCAACTTTGGCTAAATACACCTTGTGCAAACTCTGATGTCGATGAGGAGCCAAAAATAGAATTTATATCAAATAGATCTGCTAATCGTCTTCCATGAAACTCAAAATTCATTAGATAATTTAGTACTAGTTGTATTTTTTGCGGTAAAAACAATAAAAAAGTTTTAATTTCCTTGTAGGCAACAAAAAATATCGGTATGAATACCGCAATTACTGAAGCTACCCCGCCAAATACTGCTAAGGATACCGCCCAACCCCTTTTCATATGTTTTTCTAACTTGGTTATATATGGTATTAAGGCACAAGCTATGACATATGCCCCAAAAAATAGCATTAAAATCCCTGAAATTTTGGGAATAATAAATAACAAGGCTATAACCAATATAGCAAATATTAAATTTTTAGCTGTAAAATACTCTTTAAGCATTATCTTACTCCTACATGTTAACTATGTTTATTTTAAATTAAATTGTACGAAAATGCAATTACACAGAATAATTAAGTAAAATGTAACAAAATGTTAACAAAAAACGAGTATATAGCAATTTAATACAAAGTATATACTTTATATATTTAAGAGTAAAAAAATACGAGGTCGAGACATGGGTTTTTTAACCAGTAACTTTATCAATTTAATGCTGACGAGGGAGCAGAACCGATTAAATGCTCGCTTAACCAGTATTATGTCTCGAATTCGATCAGCTAAAAGGCAATCAGAAAATGTTGAGAGGCAGATTAGTAATAATTTGCGAATGCAACAGAATTCAATACGTGCTTATGGCTCGCAAATGATGCAGCAAGCTCAGTTGAGCTCGCAAATGAACGCATATAATAGTATTTTTGGTGCACAAGCTCAGGCTGCGGGTATGGATCCTATGGCTTATGCACAAAATCTTATGCAAACTGATAATAGTGCCTTTACAAAAGCTATGTCTACAGGATCATCTGTATTTAGTATGGCATTATCACAAGGACAACAGAGTACTGCAGGAATACAAACTTGGATGCAGTCAGCTTTATCACAGGCTGAACAAGAAGCCGAAATTGCTAAAGAAATGCAGTTGCAGCCACTCAAAGATCTTGCAGAGGATCTTGAAGTTGAAAAGACACAAATTGAAGCTGATTTACAACTCAACAAGCAATGGAAAGATTCAGCTAAAGAAGATGTTAAAAATAGCGTTGAATCGTTTAAACCAAACTATGGTGGTAATGCATAATGTAAATGATTTATATAACAAAGCTCCCTCAAGGGAGCTTTTTATTGATTAATCTGCAATTATAGTTGCGCCGTGCTTTTCTATTGTTGCATCGAAGATATCTACTTTTACATTCAAATCGCCCCAAGTTTCATGCACGGTAGATTTTATCTTATCAAGACTATTGCCTTTTGATACAATGAGAATAGATGGTCCTGCGCCACTTAAGACTGTACCAAGAACATCATCTTCATGTTTCAAATTCGCAATAATTTTTTCCAAGCCAGGAACCAGTTTCATGCGATATGGTTGATGCAGTCTATCTTTTAATGCAAGCTTCATAAGTTCAGCATCCTTGGTATTTACAGCCTGAACAAACATTCCCATACGTTGTGCATTGAATACTGCATCAGGCATAGGGACTTCTTTTGGAAGCACTGAACGTGAAATGTCAGTCGCAAGCTCATAGTCAGGTACGCAAACTGTCAAGTGCCATTCATCAGGCCAATCAAGCTTACGATAAACGATACTTCCATCATCTTCTTGAGAAGTAATAACTAATCCTCCAACTATAGCTGGAGTTACATTATCAGGATGCCCTTCAACCTCTGTCGCAATTGACAAAAGCGCTACTTCATCAGCAGGTCTGCCTAGCAATTCATTTGCAGCAATAAGCCCACCTACAATGACTGATGCACTGCTGCCCAGTCCTCTAGCTATAGGGATTTGAGACTGTATTGTGATCTTTAGCTCACTTGGAGACTGTCCTATTGAATTGTATAAAAGCTCTACAGCCTTGTAAATTATGCTGTTTTCGTCCATTGGGATATGTTCTAGTGACAATTCATTTTCTACACCTTCAGCAGCTAATACATTTATCTCTATACCTGTCCCAGGGAGCACGGTTTCTTCTATAGTAATGGTGTTGTATAAAGGTATTGCAAGCCCCATACAGTCGAATCCGGGACCCAAATTAGCTGATGTTGCAGGTACTTTAACGCTTACTTTCATCTTTTTCCTCTCGTACTTTCCTTGTATATTATACCAAAAACATAAAAAAGCTTATTATAAGATATATAAAGAATTTGAACTATCTTAACATAGCTGTATAATGAGAATATGTACAAACTATATCCATACTTTACTAATGACGGATCTGTAGGACTTTTTAGTCCGGATGCAGATGATATTTACCATTCTACATATGGTGCATTGACTGAAGCCTATGAAAAGTTTATATTACCTGCAGATTTGGTAAATTATTTTCAAAAAAATAATGAAATAAAAATTCTGGATATATGCTTTGGTATTGGATACAATTCAAAAAGTTTTTTTGATTTCTTCTTAAAAAAAATTTTAAATGAAAATTTTAATCAAAAAAATAACAATATCGCGTCGATATATACCGATAAAAACAAATATAACGAAAAGATATATACCGATAAAATTTTGCATAAAAAGAACATTAAAACGGAGCATGTCGAAGTAGACAAAAATGAAATTATTTTAGATACGAAAAAAATTAGACCGCAAAAATATAAAATTTTTATTCGTGCGGTCGATACTGATAAAAATTTAGCATTTTTGTCACCTTTTTTTGTCACAGGAGAAAAAAAACTAAAAAATGAAAAAATTGCATTTTCGCAAGAAAAAATTATGAAAATGTTGAAAAAAAGTAAAAACTCAAAATTGCGGCTCAATGACGAAATTAACATCATATTTTTACATAAAATCATTAAAAATCACCCTGAAATTTTAACAGATCCAGAGATTTCCAAGATTTTAAATGATAAAAATTATGTTCATTATTTTGATACTCACATAAGGCGTTTATTTGAGTTCTATCGCATTTGTAAGGGTAACTATAACCCTTTTAAGAAGCTAACCGCCTTTTTACATAATATATATTATCTGTATATATCAAGTAGTCATAAAAAGGCACTGAAAGCCCTTAAAATGGTTGATTTTAAATTTGACCTAAAAATTGAGGATGCAAGGCTAGCGCTGTTATCAGATCTTAATCGTTACAATTATATTTTTTTAGACGCATTTACCCCGGTAAAGTGTCCTTGTCTGTGGACAATTGATTTTTTCAAGCTACTATATGAGCATCTAGATCCTGATGGAATGATTTTGACTTACTCAAATGCAGCAAGCATTCGTAATGCGTTCATCAATGCTGGATTTTATGTTGGCAAAATATTTAACCCTACATCAAATAAGTTTATGGGTACAGTTGCCGTTAAAAATAAATCGCTTGTAAAATATGAACTCTCAGAATATGATTTTGGGCTTTTAAATACAAAGGCAGGTATATTCTATCGTGATGAAAATTTAAACGCCTCAAATGAGGCGATTATTGAGGCTCATAAAAAAGAGTTTGAAAATAGCGACCTAATCTCAAGCTCAAAATTTATTAAATTATATAAATTGAATAAAAAATAACAGTTGTAACAATGCAACATTATGAGTATATTTCGCTACGATATAATCTGTTAAAAATTTTATTCATTAATTTTCATCTGTGATTTTTTTCAATAAAATTTCGTATCCCAAAATTTTTGCAAAAAATTCAGCATCCTCAAATCTTAATGTACCCAGACGCATTTTATGCGAAAGCCCATCAAGTGTATATTTTTTATCACTAAACTCTGTTGCCATACGTGCTAACTCTTTTAGTGTAATACCTTCTTTTGCTAATAAAATTTTTACAAATTCTCTTGCTGACATGTTAACCTCTGTACAAATTTTACTTTTTATTGATGATGTTGACAATTTATAGAGAATGTGAGAGAATAATTGATATAAATAACAAGAAATAGATTATTTAGTCTATTTTTAATTAGCAAAACTTAACAGGGAGGATATTATGAAAAGTGCTTTTACCTTAGCTGAAATTCTGATAGCACTTACAGTTATTGGAATAACTGCAGCTTTGACCATACCAGGTATTGTAAAAAATCACAATGAAAGATCTTGGACCACAGCTCAACGTGTATTTATAAAACGACTTGAGGTAGCTACAAAGCAAATGAATACTGAAGAAAAACTTTCAGGCTATTTAACTACCAAGAATTTTGTAAATGAGCTTAAAAAGTATATTAAAATAACTCGTATTTGCGACAGCAATGAAATAGCAAAATGTTTTCCAAAAGAGGTTATTTGGAATGAAGGTGAAGAACCTATTGATATATCAACAATAAAATCAGCTGCAAATATTGGGCAAGACGACTGGGATACTGAAACTATAGGTGTAGAGTTTGCAAATGGTGTGAATGCAATTATTGCATATAACCCCAACGCTAAGCAAGATCCTTATAATAACCAGTTTAGTGCGACTTCAAGCAGCATAGCTATACTATATGATGTCTCAGGTAGGAAAAAGCCTAATACCAAGGGTAAAGACATTGGAATGATAAATGTGACAAAACTTGGTGGGGTACAAAGCTGTATGATAACTCCATCACTAGTCGATAATGTGTGTATCACACAAATCCTTAGTCCAAAGGGCGGATACAATCCAATGAGCAAATCTGAGTGTGAGCAAGCTGTATCTGATGGTAGGCTAGGGATCAAGTCATGTTATCATGATACTGATTATTGGGCTGGTGCCGTAAGAGCATGTGGTGGTATAGATAAAATGCCAAGCCAAAATCAACTAACAGACCTTGCCAAATATATGTATAACTCGGATAAAATAACAGGCGTCGGTACAGCAGGAAATCTAACGCTTGATACTGATAAGGCAGCACAGTTTCTGGTGAATTCACCACTTAATGCCTCTGACCAGTTCATTATTTGGACTGGAGAGGAGTACAGCCAGAATTACGCCTATCACCGTGGTTTCAATTTGACATACACTACTCCTCATTTTAGAGATCGTAATGTAGACTTTGATTTGGCAATTTGTATTGATAACTAACATCTGTTTTAATAAAGTATAGGATACTGAGGAGTCATTTTAATGCTTAAATTTCCTTAGTGTACCTGTAGCTTATATTTTATAAACTTTTATTAAACTTTTGCAGAATATTAATACAGTAATTAAAATATTAGCATGACGAAATTTGATTTAGTTGTAGTAGGTGGTGGTACTGCCGGTTGTGCAGCAGCCTACACCGCAGGAAAACTCGGATTAAAAACACTTTTAATAGAAAAAAATATTCACTTGGGGGGTACAATAACCTCTGCACTGGTCGTGCCAGCAATGAAATCCGGTGAACATCAAATAAATACTGAGTTTTATAAAGATTTTGTTGCAGAAATGCATTCGCTTGGTGGTCAAGTTACCTATCAAGGCAATTCCGGTTGGTTTAATCCTGAGCTTGCTAAAATTGCACTCGATAACCTAATGGAACGTGCTAATGTTGAAGTCTTTTTTGATACTCATATCTTAGGGGTTAAAACCGATGGAAACTTAATCAAAAAGATAAAAATCTCCAAAGAAATATTATCAGTATATAGCGATACGATAGAAACTCAAGATAGTAAATTATCGGTATCTATCGAGGCGAAATATGTAATTGATGCAACGGGAAATTGTGAAATCGGAAAACTTTGCAAATGTGATTTGTTTGAAGAAAAAGACGAGCATCAACCGGTAAGTTTAAGATTTATGATGGGCGGAGTTAATTTGGAAGTTTTTTCAAAGTGGCTTGAAGAGTATGATGCTGACAGAAATGTGACTACGGTAGAATATATAGATGGTCAAATACACTTATCTACCGCTTATACGTGGGATAAGGATAAAAATTGGGCTTTAAGACCTCTATTTGAAGATGCCAGAAAGAAAAAAATTCTTAAAAGTCACGATGCTAACTATTTTCAGATATTTACGGTTGCCGGTATGCCTGATACTATTGCATTTAACTGTCCTAGAATAATTGATTATACGGATACTTTAAAAGTTAAAAATATGTCAAAAGCCTTACAGTTAGGACGTCAGATAATATTTAGGCTGGCAAACTTTTGTAAGTTATATTTCCCTGGGTTTGAGGGGGCTTATATCTCAAATATAGCGGATATGCTTGGAGTGCGGGTTTCAAGACGCTTAAAAGGAAAGTATATAACCACGATAGAGGATATAAAATCTGGTAAAAAGTTTGAGCATCCGGTTGTTATATCGAATTATCCTGTTGATGTACATTCAAAGAAGCGAAATTCATCGACATTGGATATGGTGCAGGACTATCAGCTTCCTTTAGAAAGTCTTATGAGCAAGGAATTTGAGAATTTATTTGTCGCCGGTAGGTGTTTTTCTGCCGATTTCATGGCTCAGGGAGCATTGCGCGTTCAAGCCAGCTGTTTTTCAATGGGGGAAGGTATAGTTAAATATATTACCCCTAAGATTAAAAACTAATCTTCAGCTTGATTATTTAGCTTATTTTGCAGTATTTGAGCTGCATTCAAAAGTGGATCTATGGTTGGAGAATAAGGTGGTGCATAAGTAAGATCGTTATTCAAAAATTCATCTACGGTCAATTTTGCCAATAGGGCAGAAGTGAGTGTATTAATCCTTTTATCTGCGTCACCAACGCCAACTGCCTGTCCACCTATGAGTTGACGTGTTGTTTTATCCGCAATTAGTTTCAGTGTAATATTGTTTACATCAGGCATATAGCCTACTTTATCGTATTTTGTAACCGACGCAAAAATAGGTTCAAAACCAAGTTGTTTTGCTTTTTTCACACTCAATCCTGTCATAGACATTGTAAATCCAAGACAACGTGTGACTGCTGAGCCAAGCACTCCATAGAAATTGTCCTCAAAGCCGCAAGCATTCATAGCTGCACATCTTCCTTCTTTATTTGCATTTGATCCCAAAGGAAGCCATATTCGTGTGTTAGAAATCAGTAAATTTTCGTCAACGCAATCACCGCAAGCGTAAATATCACATTCACTCGTCTCCATTTTTTCATTGACTTTAATCGCGCCGGTTTCACTCAATACTATACCGGCCTCGCGCGCTATATCGACATTTGGAACAACACCTGTGCACACAACTACAAAATCTGTATCAAAATACTTACCTGTGCTTGTGCGTACACCATTTACACCATTTGTATCACCTGAAAATTCAGTAACTAAATTTGATGTTAATATTTCAAATTTACCATTATTTATCGAATTTAGTTGATTTAAAATTAACTCAGACATATCATCATCAAAAATTGACATAATATTAGGTGAATATTCTACGAGTGTGACATAAAGATTTTGTTTAACAAATGCTTCAAGTAGCTCTATCCCTATGTACCCACCGCCGACAATAGTTGCATGCTTTGAGGATAGTGCTTTTTCCTTTATTGCTATCGCATCCTCAATTTTTCTCAAAGTAAATACATTGGGCAAATTAGCGTTCTTAATTGGTGGTACAAAAGCTCTTGCACCTGTTGCAATAATTAATTTATCGTAGTCAACTAATGCAGCCTTTTTACTTTCCAGATCTTCTATTAGCACTTGTTTACAGTAGGGAATAATTTTAGCAGCGCGGTGTCTTAGGTGAATGTGTATTCCTTGAGCTTCAAATTCTTCAGGAGAACGCACCAAAAGCATTTTGTAGTCATCAAAATTTCCTTCAATGTAATATGGCATACCGCAAGAAGAGTATGAGACATGAGTATCATCAGTATATAAATTGATTTCAGCTTCAGGTAAGAGCCTTTTTGCCTTAGCCGCAGCTTTTGCACCTGCGGCAACACCGCCTATAATTACTATTTTTTTCATATTAATAATATAAGCGCTTACAAAATATTATTCATTACCCGATTAATTTAAGCCTGATGTTGATAATATTACGCCTTTCATAAATTGGCAATAAGCATCTACCGCTTCCTCGTAATCCTCAATATTGTCGATAAGATTTACTATTTCAACAATAATTTCATCTTTTTTTAAATCATCATACATAATACACACTCCTTAACCTGTATAAGTTTTGACGGTTAATTTTTAAAAAACTTTAAAGTTTCAAGCTAATTCGTTACAAATGTTTATTTTTTTTGTTATAATCTACAGAAGTTGAATTATTAGTTATGGGGGAGAGATATGACTACTCAGATTTTAGAAGCACAAAAAGGCAATATAACTGCACAAATGGAGTTCATAGCACAAAAAGAAGGTGTTAGTGCTGAGTTTGTGCGAGAAAAAGTTGCAGAAGGCAGAGTTGTAATACTAAAAAATAACAGACGTGATGATGTAATTCCTACTGCGGTAGGAGAAGGAATGACCGTAAAAATTAACGCAAATATTGGAACTTCAATGGAGCGTTCAAATGTACAACAAGAGCTTGATAAAGTTAAAATTATTGAGGCAACTGGAGCAGATGTGTTGATGGATTTATCTACAGGCTCTGATATTGACGGAACTCGTAAGCAAATCATCGCGGCAACAAGACTACCTATTGGTACTGTTCCGATGTATCAAGCTGGCAAAGAGGCTCTTGACGAATATAAAGATATTGCAAAGTTATCTAAAGATAAGCTATTTTCTGATATTGAAAAACAATGTCAAGATGGAATTGATTTTATAACCGTACATTGTGGAGTTACCAAATTTGTTGTTGACCAACTTGAAAAGCAAGGACGAGTTATGGATATAGTCTCTCGCGGCGGATCAATGCTTGCAAGTTGGATCAAGGCTACAGGTAAGGAAAATCCGCTTTATGAGTATTATGATGAACTGCTTGAAATAGCTAGGGAATACGATTGTACATTGTCATTGGGTGATGGCTTAAGACCTGGGTGTATCGCTGATGCTGGAGATAGAGGACAGGTAGCTGAGACACTTGTGCTTGGTGAACTTGTAAAAAGAGCCCGTGAAGCTGGGGTGCAAACTATGGTTGAAGGTCCGGGACATGTTCCTTTAAATAAAATTCCTGCGATGATTGAAACCATAAAAGTTTTAACTGATTATGCACCACTATATGTACTTGGACCTTTGGTTACCGATATTGCACCTGGTTATGACCACATTACTTCTGCTATAGGTGGTACTCTAGCGGCTATGCATGGTGCTGATTTCCTTTGTTATGTGACACCTGCAGAACACATTGGACTACCTGATGTTAAACAGGTTAGAGAGGGTATAATTGCGAGTAGAATTGCAGCTCACTCTGCAGATCTCGCAAGAGGTAATAAAAGGGCTTATCAGATGGATCTTGATATGGCTGTTGCACGTAAAAAACTGGATTGGAATGCCCAACGTGCTGCTGCTATAGATAAATGTACACTTGAAAATATCGATAATGGCGAGCCTTGTACTATGTGTGGCAAGTATTGTAGTGTTAAAATATTTAAAGAGTATTTTAATGAATGTAAATAACTTATATTTATTTAGCAAAAAATCCTTTCACATGATTTATATTCTGTGAAAGGATTTTTTTATGCAAGTACAGTATAATAAATATAATTTAGCATTCGGATCTCACTTTTATTCTAATAAGGCTTTTAAGGAAGTTAAATTATTAGCCAAGCAAACAGGGCAATTAGAAAAATTAAATATAGCACTGGATAGAATAAAGTATATTAATAATTATAAAATTAATTTAGTGCATAAATACAGCAAAACTCAAGATGTTTGTAAGTCAGAGTTTAAGTACGATAAAAATGGACAAAAAGAAGTCTACACTGCAATTGAAAATCGAATAAAAAATCCTGCTGAAGCTTCTTTAAACTGGATTTTAGCCTTAGCAGATAGAGATAGTAAAATATTTAAAAAAATTATGGGATAATAAAACATGTTAATATCAAATCAAAATTCACCTTCATTTCAGGCAAAGTTTTTGAATAGTGATGCACTCAAACAAGTTGCAGATTACGCAGTTGCACATGGTAAGTTTGGAAAATTAAATCAGGCAAGAAAAAATATAGACAATTCACATTTACAAACACGCCTGCTATTAGACATTACACAAGATAGTGCCGGTAAGCCGACTGTGAGTTTTACAAGATTTGTACCGAAAAAAACTGTCATTATTCCTCAATCAATTGATGACTATTTTGAGGGAAAGACCACATTTTTCACTTCTAATAAGAAAGTAAATCCGCTAAAGTTTGCACTCGAAAAAATTATTAAATTGGGTAATAATGCACCTAATAACAATATGTATAAAAACATAGTAAAAGGTTAATCTACTTCGTTATATACTAGTTTTTTTCTAAGATTCCATTGTATAAGAGTCAATATTAGAATAATGACGAATAAGACATAAGCCATTGCGGAGGCTTTGCCTATGTTAAAATATTCAAAAGCATTCTTATAAATAGCGTATACGATAACATTCGTACTATCAAGCGGTCCTCCTTGTGTCATAAGATAAATGAGGTCAAAAATTTGAAATGAGCTAATTGCGGTAATGATTACAACAAAGAATATTGTAGGAGATAAAAGAGGGATTGTAACATTTTTAAAGGTCTGAAAGGCATCTGCTCCATCAATTTTGGCAGCTTCAAACAAACTTTGAGAGACACCGTTTAATGCAGAAAGGAAAATCACCATATTATATCCAATAAGTTTCCAAACTGAAACCATAATCAGAGCAGGCATTGCAAAATTTGTATCATATAGCCAGTTTATGTGCAAGTGCAAAAACTGATTTAACAAACCTATATTAGGATCAAATATCCATTCCCATATAATTCCTATTACTATCATTGGAGTGATAAAAGGTAAAAAATAAGCGGTTTTGTAAAACTCAGAGCCTCTAATTTTTCTATTCAAAATAGCTGCCAGTACAAGAGGAATTATGACTCCTAAAATTGATGTTGACAATGCAAATACAAATGTATTTACTAATATCTTAAAAAATAACTTATCACTTAATAATTCAAGATAATTTGCAAATCCAATGAATTCAATCGGGTTAAGTAAATCCCATTTTGCAAAACTCAATCCAAATGAGCAAATTACCGGAATAATAATAAATATAATTGTACCGATGAATGCAGGTAAAATGAATAGCCAGCCTGCCAAGGATTGATTATTTACTGTTTTTTTTAATAAACTAAGCATACATCTCACTGCCATTACTTGTATTCAAACATCTTTCATGCTACCATCATATCACAATTATTTGGTTAGGGAGAAAATGATGAACAGATATGATTCAGCCTTTGGAAAAAATGATATTAGAGGCATATACAATGAGGATATCACAGAGGAATTATTTTACAATGTGGGACGAGCTTTTGTTGAGTATTTACACAGGCAATCGATGAAAGCTAAAGGGCAAATTACCGTTACGATAACACGCGATGCTCGTACACATTCTCCTTCACTTGCCAGCGCCTTAATTTGTGGTGTAACATCCACGGGCGCAAGTGTAATAGACTTGGGGCTTGCTCCTACTCCAATCGGTTACTATTCTGAGGCAACGATGGAAAATGTAACTGGTGCGATGATTATTACAGCTAGTCACAATCCTAAAGAGTACAACGGATTAAAAATGACCTATAATAAGCAAACATTAAATGAAGTTCAAATAAAAGAAGTTAAGGAAATAACTTTAAAATATTGGGCTGAATACAAACAATGCGAAAATCAAGCACAAAAACTTAACATCATTCCAACTTACATCGATGATATGAAAAAAAGATTTGGTCTTGTAGGAAAAGGTGTAAAAGTTGTAGTTGATAGTGCTAATGCAACCGGTGGAATTGTCGGACCAGAATTATACAGACAGCTTGGTTGCGAAGTTGTAGAGCTTTTTTCTGAGCCTGATGGTAATTTCCCTAACCATCATCCAAACCCGAGTGATCTAAAAACTCTTGACACAATTAGAAAAACTGTTGTGGAGGAAAATGCTGACCTTGGAATAGCTTTTGATGGAGACAGCGATAGAATCGGTGTAATTACTGCCGATGGGACTCCTCTTACCGGTGATAAATTACTTTTGATCTATGCTCAAGATTTAATTGATACTTCAAACCAATCTCCGACGGTTGTATCTGAAGTAAAGTGTTCTCAAGTCCTATTTGATACCATCAATAGACTTGGTGGCCATGCGGTTATGTGTAAGACAGGTCATGGATATATTAAAGAAAAAATGAAAGAAACAGGTGCCGTGCTTGCTGGTGAAATGAGTGGTCATACGTTTTTTAAGGACAGATATTTCGGATTTGACGATGCAATTTATGCTGGTTGCAGGATTATTGAAATAGTGGCTAAGCATAAAAAACTTAATCCAAATTTTAAAATTCAAGATATGCTTAAACCTTTTGATGAGGTATGTACATCTCAAGAGGTACGTTTTCCATGTCCGAATGACAAGAAAAAAACAACTTTAGAAAAGTTTAAAAATTGTGTAGAAGCAAATAGAAATATGTTCGGCTCTGACATAAAAGAAATTGTTACTTTAGATGGTATGAGAATTGTCTTTGATGGTGGTTTTGCATTGATTAGACAAAGTAATACAGAGCCTGTGTTTACGCTAAGATTTGAAGGGAAAACAAAAGAAGAATGCGAACGTTTTCAAGCTTGTATGATTAATTCGCTTGAAGATTGTCTAAAATGAGGCTAAGAGTATGGAAGTTAAAAATATACAAAATACCCCGAATTTTACTGCTAAGTATCACATAAAAGGTGGTGCTAAAGAGTTTCAGAAAATAAAAAATGCTTTTTTGCCATTGTATACAAAGACAAAAATGGATCCTGCAATTGCTGTTAATCCGGATGAATTATTCAGACGTTCACTTCGCGATACTGTAAGCGAAATTGCAAAAGGAGAAGGTTATGGCATAAGTTGGCTCGTTTCTAACGCTGCGAACCATGGCATAGCTTTGAATGTGAATGATAGTAACGACATTTTTGTTTTTACTGGTAAAGACGTGCTCGGATTAAAAAATGTCCTTAAAAAATCCGATTCATTTTCTCAGAAGATAAAAAATTCTTTCACTACTTTGAATGAAATAACAAAATGCGTATTTCAAGGCTTACCTGAGCATCTGATTACTACTAAAGCATGTATGGCACGTGTTGAAGCTTATGAAAAGCCTTTTTATGCATTTGCGCAAGAAAATTGTAAAAAATTGCAAAGTGTAGATGAATTAAGAAAAGAGCTGCTAAGGTAATTCAAAATTTAAGCAGTTCATAGGGCTCAATGCCAAGTGCTTTAGCTATCTGATTTATCCGTGACAGCGGAATATCGTTACGTGCATTTTCTATGTTTGAAATGTAGGAGTTATCTGTGCCAATTTCAAGGCTTAATTCTTCTTGTGTTAACCCCTTTAAGCGTCTGAAATATCTAACCCGCTGTCCAAACTTTTTATGGAATACCTTACTAAATTTTTTACTCATATATTAAGATATATCAAGAAATATCGACAATTCTATGAGTATTTTTAAAGTTTTAGGGTATAATACATCATGTAACAAGGATTTTAACGAGGTATTTTTTATGAAAATTAAAAATTTAAAAGCATTTACATTAGCTGAGGTACTGATAGCATTACTAATCATCGGTATCATAGCAACAATCATTTTACCTACACTGCTAAACAACATTAAAAAAGCAGAATACTCTTCAAAATTAAAAAAATTCTACAGTACAATGAGTCATGCTATATCGTTATCAGAGCTTGAAAACGGTGAAGCTGGCGGTTAGCTCAAAGAAGGTGGGATAGAAGGTGATATAGAGGATGAAGAAGGAAACCCAGATTTCGCAAAAAATAGTGAAGTAATTCTCAAATTTGTTAATTTTTACTTAAATCCATACCTAAATATTACAGCCTTAAAAAATAGTGATAGATCTTTAGATGATGAGAAAGATTATCAAGGAGAGGCCTATATGGTACTTAACGATGGAAGTTATGTATATCTTCATAACGGTGATTGTATTGATTTTAATTATGATGTCAACGGTCCAAAACCACCAAATACTGATGGCAGAGATATTTTTAGATTTGTGCTATGTTCAAATGAAAAATGTACTGCCCATAGTTGGTATACTGGAGAGTGTGGAAAATTTACGACTCTTGGAATGGAATCTGATAATAGAAGTGAGGCTTTAGATGTATGTAAAAATACACCTATATATTGCTCAAGACTCTTAAAAATGGATGACTTTGAATTTAAAAAAGATTACCCTCACAAATTATAATACAGAAATTAAGCAAAATATATTAAAGTACTTGAAAAATAATATTTTTGATGTTAGTATATATAAGTCAGAAAAGTTACTCACGAATATTTTACCAAATAGCTTTCATTAGCTTGTTTTTTGGTGTATTCGTAAAATATACTAAACCCTATTATTACAACTATTAAATGAAAGGTAAAATCAATGGATTTAGAAAACAAAGAAGAAATGAATGTTGAAACAACATCAGAAGTTGTAGAAACTGAACAAGCAACCGAGGCAGCTCCTCAAGCTGAAGCTGTTGCAGAAGAAAAACCAACCCGTCAAAGACGCGGTCGTGGTAAAAAACAAAAAATTGAAACAACTGAAGAAAAACCACAAAGCGAATGGACTGAACGTGTTGTCCAAATCCGTCGTGTAACTAAAGTTGTTAAAGGTGGTAAAAAATTAAGCTTCCGTGCTGTAGTAATCGTTGGTAATAAAAAAGGTCAGGTTGGCGTTGGCTGTGCTAAAGCTGCTGAAGTTATTATCGCTATTCAAAAAGCTATTGCTGATGGAAGAAAAAATCTTATCACAGTACCTATTTTCAAAACAACTATTCCTCACCCTATCGTAGGTCGTTCAGGTGCAGGTGAAGTTATGTTGAGACCAGCTTCTCAAGGTACCGGTATTATTGCAGGTGGTGCTGTACGTTTAGTACTTGAACTTGCAGGTATTGAAAATATTCTTTCAAAATCATTAGGTTCAAAATCGCCGCTTAACGCTGCTAATGCTACTTTAGATGCATTACAAAAATTAACTCCGTTTAGCGATGTTGCTAAAAAACGCGGACTTACAATGGCTCAACTTTTAAATTAATCAATTTACTAATTGTATTAATAAGTTGTACAAAGAAAATAAGTAAAGGATAATAATTATGACAAAAACAGCAAATAAACAAATAAAAATTAAACTTGTTAGAAGTTTAATCGGTGCTTCTGAAGCTCAACGTCGTGTTGTTGCAGCTTTGGGATTAACTAAAAAAGATCAAGTGGTAGAACACTTTGACAGCCCTACTATTTTAGGTATGGTAAACAAAGTATCTCATCTACTTGAAATCGTTGAATAATATTTTACCGCTTTAGCGGTTTGGTGTAGCTGACTGCGTAAGTTAGTAGCGAGCAGTCATACAAATTAATAAGGAAAGAATTATGACAAATACAATTACATTAGAAGATTTAAAACCGGCAAAAGGTTCTACTCACGGTACAAAAAGAGTAGGTCGCGGTCGTTCATCAGGCTGGGGTAAGACATCTTGCCGAGGTCACAATGGTGAAGGTCAACGCTCAGGCAGAAGCTCTAAAAGAGGTTTCGAAGGCGGTCAAATGCCTGGTTACAGACAAATGCCTAAATTAAAAGGATTCAAAATTATCAACAAGCTAAATTATGCAGAAATCAATGTTGGCAGACTTGAACAATTAGGCATGGAAGAAGTTACACTTGATGCTCTTAAATCAGCTAAAAAAGCTCATCCTTCTGCTGATGGATTGAGAATTCTGGGTAATGGAGAAATCAAAAAAGCCATTACTGTTAAGGCAAACTATGTAACTCCTTCAGCAAAAGAAAAAATAGAAAAAGCAGGCGGAAAGGTTGAGTTAGTATAATGGCACAAGGAATAAAAATGCCGACAACTGATGATTTAATGTCAATGTGGCAAGCTTCAGGGTTGAAACAGAAAATTATTTTCACATTCTTGATGATTGCAGCATTTAGACTTGGTGTTCAAATGCCTCTGTTTGGGATAAATAACCAAATATTCAGTAATATCGCTCAAAGTAACAATATTATTGGTTTTTTAGATCTATTCTCTGGCGGAGCATTAGGTAAGGTTTCAATATTTGCATTAGGTATAGGACCTTACATTACTTCATCAATCATTATTCAGCTTGTTTCTGTTGTAATTCCTTCATTCCAAAAGTTGCAACAGGAAGAAGGTGAGGCAGGCAGAAGAAAATTATCTCAGTACACCCGTTTGTTTACGGTTGTATTGGCAGCATTTCAATCATTGGTATTTATGTTGTATTTAAGACATTTACCGGGGGCTATTATGCCTGGCGTTAATCATGGGATGTTCTTTTTAAGCTCAGTAGCAGTTCTTACAGCAGGTTCAATCCTTGTAATGTGGCTTTCTGAGTTAATTACCGAAAAAGGTATCGGAAATGGTGGTTCATTGATCATCTTCGTTGGTATTCTTTCAGGTATCCCTGTATATGCTTCACGTACAGCTCAAATGGTTGCTCACAGCTCTGCTTTGCAATTCGGTTTAGCTGTGCTTCTTGCCATATTCTTTGCCACAATGATATTTATTGTCATTATGCAAGAAGCTATTAGAAAAGTCATTATTGTAAACCCTAAAAGACAGGTTGGTAATAAAGTTTATGGCGGAATGAATTCTTTTATTCCATTTAAGCTTAATCCGGGCGGTGTTATGCCAATTATCTTTGCAGTTGCAATTTTACTTTTCCCTTCAACCGTTTTGAGTCTGGTTGGGCAAGCTAACTTTCGCTCTGAGGCTGTTAAAAATGTAGTTGTTATGCTTAATCAGTGGCTGAGCCCTGATGGTATTACTTACTATATTTTATATTTCTTGTTAATTGTTGCTTTAACATTTTTCTACGCTTCAATTATGCCTAATATGCAGCCTAAAGATATCGCGAATAATCTTAAAAAATATGGCTCATCAATCCCTGGAATTAAACCGGGTAAGCCTACAGCTGAAGCTTTGGATAAGATACTTACGAAAACAACATTTATCGGAGCTATTGGCTTAGGTATTGTCGCATTATTACCTTCTTTTGCAAGTTATGTTACTAATATAAAGACTTTGCAAGGTATTGGAGCTACTTCGCTAATAATCATGGTGGGGGTTGCTCTTGATTTAATCAATCAGGTAAGAACACATTTGCTTGCGAGAAATTATGAGTCATTCTTAAAGGATTAATCCTGATTAATATTTGGTATAAAATAACCTCTAGTACTTAGAGGTTATTTTTTATTGATAAATTAGTGATTTTCTCTAATGTAACATTAATAAAAAAAGTTTAGTATGTAATTGTAAATCCTCAACTCTTCTGATTGCTCAGTTTTGCCTCTTATAATTAAGGGGCTTTTTTTTTTAAATAATTATTACAAATTTTGACAGATCATTTATTATCAACTATAATCATTAAATAGTAGATATGAGGTAGAATAATGAGAGAACTATTAGAAAAAGACCGAAAGATTACAATAATTCCACATGATTTTAGGAATTCTAATAAAGGCACTATTACTGAAGTAAGCCCCAATGGTTTTACTATTGAACTAGACTATGACTCAGTTGGTATGATGAAGCATAATTACTGCGAATTTTACACCCAAACTCAGTATGGTACATTATATTTTACATCATATCCAAAAGAGATTGAGGATAGAAAAATTTTTGTTGCAAACCCTGCAAAACATAAATTTTTACAAAGACGTCAGTATACTCGTATTAAGTATATGAAAGATTTAGAAATGTATTCCGGCGATGTATCACATAAAATTTTATCTCTCGATATCTCCGCTGGTGGTATGAAATTTAAAACCAATGAGAATTTCAATATTGAACTTGATTATAAAGTTGTGCTGCCTTTGTCTGAAATTCAGTCAGTTGAATGTATTTTCTCACCTATAAGAATTGAAAAAAATTCTGATGGTGGTTATACATTATCTGGTAGATTTAACTATATTTCGAATCGCGATAAAATGACTTTAATTCAATATTGTGCAAAAAGAAGTATTGAGATTAGTAATAAGTAATATGAGTTTTGTAAGTTTATTCCGAAAAAAAAATAATAAGGTACTTTTTACTACTCCATCGCATTCTCAAAGGTTTTGTATCTGTCATAAATTTAGATATTGGTATAGGTGTGATATATCAGAAACTGAGGCTCATAATCCAGAGTTGGTTTTGGTAAATGCTGAAAAGAGAGCAAGTTCTATATATGGTACAAAATATACAAAATTTTTGACTAATGGTTCGACAAGCGGAATAATAGCAGCTGTACTTTCCTGTGTGAAATCAGGTGAGAATGTCTTGTTATGGAGAAACTCACACATTTCACATCTCAATGCCGTCACACTGGCCGGAGCAAAGCCTGTTTTTTATGATCTGCCTCAAATCCAAGACTGGGGAATTGTTGGGGCTACATCGGCTAATTTACTTGAAGTTTTTTTAAAAAAAATTAATATAAAGGCGGTTATAATAACTTCTCCAAGTTATGAAGGTATAGTATCTGATATCGAAAAAATTAAAAAAATATGTGAGAAATATAATTCCTATTTAATAGTTGATGAGGCTCATGGAGCCTTATATCCGTTTTCTAAACGCCTACCTCAATCTGCAGTTAATATTGCCGATTTTTGTATTCAATCACTTCATAAGACTGCAGGAGGTATCAATTCCACAGCACTTTTGCATAGTAACTCCATTGATCCGACTGGAGCGCTAATGATGATATCTACAACCTCTCCTTCTTACCCAATGCTTGCGACTATAGAGGCAAATATAAATTATCTGAATTCTGCTAAAGGAAAAAATAAAATTGAAAAACTCATTGACGATATAATCGCAGTCAGAAAAAATTCAAATTGTGAATTTTTTGGAGATGATATTACAAAAATCAATATTAAAAAAACAAGTATGAGCGGATATGACTTGTCTGAAAAATTGTTTAATAACTTTAATATTGAGGATGAGCGAACTAATGAAAAATCAATAATGCTTTTATGCGGTATTGGTACTGATAGAAAAAAACTGAAAAAACTTGAAAAAGCACTTAAACTTTTGTAAATATATCTTAACATATTTCATAATTTACTAAAGAATTATAAAACATAAGCCGATAACCATAGTAAGGAAAACTAAGTTATTGAAAGGAACGACGCAACTATGGGTATGGCAGCATCACAAGCTAGACTTTTATCTATAACGACTCGTATGTCGGATAATGAGTTGCGCTCACAACTTATTAATAACTCCAAAATGCGCTTAGCAACTGAAAGTTCACAAGTTAGTGAAAACTATATTAATGCATTAAATGAAGCGCAGTATATGTTTACCAACTATGATGCGAATAATAAAGCAACATATCAGCAATTAACTTTTAATTCACTAACTGCTTACAATGAATATAACAATCAATATGGCTTGTCAAATGCAGCAGGACAGATTTTAGTATCTGAACGTGATGCAAAAAGATTTGAACAGGCTGATGGAAGTTTGGAAAACTTCTTAGGTGCTTATGGATTGGAATATAAGACTTCTTACTTTGAAGAATTAGAAAAACAATTTGGTAATGATAAAGTTAAACTGGATACAATCAAAAATTTAGATGGTACAACAACTACAAATTATTCAAAATATAATATTGCGGAACTTCAAGCTATTTATGAAGGCAACCAAGAAACTGGCGGTAAACATGCGGGATACGACAATTCTTTAATGTCGCAATCCTTTAATACATATTTAAAATTAGAAGATAAATATTCACAAGCTGAAGAAAAATATTTTTCTATTATAGAAAACGTGATGATGGATTATGCAAAAGGTGTTACCGCAAATGGGGTTTCCTATGAAACAATACTCAATTATGTAAATGCGGGTAGTGCTGATAATAATGCCATTCCATATTTTTATGCATTTGAGGCAATCATAAATCAAATGGAAGCTGAGGGTAAGTTTAGTAAAGAAGCAAACTTTCAATATGAAGATGCACAGGGTAATGTCTCAAATTTAACTTTCCCGGCATACATGCAAAAGCTTATTGATGATATGAAATATGTAAATGACACATATAAAGATTCTCAAACCAGCTGTACATATGATGGTGATAAAGCATTAATTAACATTGATGGTGACTATTACGTGGAAGTAACAAGAACATCAAATGGCTCAGGTTATACTTACTCTCATAGGCTTGTAGAGGAAGATGATGATGGCAATATAATTGATGCCGTTCAATACGATGAAAGTGGTGGAAAAATATTTGACTTCGATCCAAATACTAAGTCCATTGTTTTCTATGAAGAAGGCTCACCAGCATTTAGTTATAAATACAATTTCAATGATGGTTCAAGCTGGGGAAGCAATACTATAACATATAGAGAAACATTGTTAGGTGATAAAAATACTGCATATTTTGGTAACTTAGAACTGTTGGTTAGCTACTTTAATGATGTCATGATAAACGCATTTGATGCAGGACAATTTAATAGCGTTGCTGCTTCAAACCCAGAATATAGCCAATATTATACTGCCTACGCAGATGCCGCCAAAGAGCTATCAAATTTTATATTTGGTACTGATGTTGGATTTTCAAATTACCAATACTTGAGCGACTATAAATGGTGTATGGATCGCGGTGGTGCAGTCCCAGGCTATCAAAATGTTGCTGACGTATTAGCAATTGAAGAATTATTTGCGGTTTATGGCGAACCAAAATATGCCTACATCAAAGATGGAGATCCTGATAGTAATGGAGATGCTGAAGCCAAATGGTATACAAACTTATTCAATAGAATGACAGAAGGCTACAAAGTACTTGAAAATGGACTTGCAACAAGTGCTGAGTGGATACGGTATGCACTTGAAAGCGGACTTGTAAAAATGGAGCAAGTTGATAAAGATCAAAAATGGAATTCTATCACATACACAAGTTGTAGTGATATCACTGAACAAACTAATGACAAAGCTGTTGCCATTGCGGAAGCTGAATATCAAAAAGCAATGAATAAAATTGAAAATAAAGACAAAGCATATGATATGGAATTAAAAAATATAGACACCGAGCATACTGCACTTCAAACTGAATATGACTCAATAAAATCAGCACTTGATAAAAACGTTGAAAGAAACTTTAAATTATATTCATAGAAATTAAATAATTTGTATAACTTAGTTTACTTAAGCGGACATGTAACAACTTGGCCGCTTTTTAATAATTTTTATATAGATATAAAGATTATGTAAGGAAATCAAAGATTTAATAAATTTTGCCTTATAATGATAACATAGTTAAGAAGAATTAGATGGAGATAATCATGGAATCAGTTAATGAAATACTTTCAAAATTAGAAAATGCGGACAATGTAACAAAAAATGTATTGGAAAATAAATTGGTAAGTATCGGTACTTCTGCGTTACCTGAGTTGGTAAGTAAACTTCAAGTTGTTAAAGGTATTAAACGTGGCGTTGTGGCTATGACCTTGATTAGAATTGGTGATGCTTCTGTAAAATATCTTAAAAAAGCAGCTGAAGATAACAAGGATTTTGAATGGGTTGCAGAATACTTAATTAGAGAAATTAAGGGAACTGTTGCTGCTTAATTTATTGAGTTATAAAATGTTTTAAAAAGTCGGTATTAAACCGACTTTTTTTGTGCGATAATCTAGTCATGGGGAAAAGTTTTTTATTTTATATAACACTATTTTTACTACTTTTTGCATTTACGTTAAATGCACCACAAATTGATTTTGATCTTTGGGCAAGACTTATTGCTGGCATGGGGGTCATTGAAGGGGGGCATGTACTAAAGAGTGATTTTTTATCATACACTCCTGTACACATCTGGTATGACCATGAGTGGGGATCTGGTGTTATATTTTACACCTTCCTTAAATTTTTAGGTCAGTTTGGAATACTCATATTACAAATAATTATACCATTCATTACATTTTACATAGTTACAAAAGTTGTTAAGGTGCGGACTGGTGAACAACCTCAAGATATTTTATTTTTCTTTTTCTGCGTAATGGCAGCCATGACGAATATTAATAATCCAATAAGATGCCACCTATTCAGCTTTATGTTTTTTGCATTATTTATATATATTTTAGAAAAAGTAAGAAACGGTACCACTCCTAAAATTCTCATTCTACTGCCAATATTAACTGTTTTATGGAACAATATTCACGGCGGAGTTGTCGCAGGATTGGGATTAATAGGGATGTATATTATAGGTGAAATTTACAATCACAGTAAATTTAAATACTATATTTACACATTGTTAGCTTGTACAATCTCCTTAATTATTAACCCTTGGGGAATAGATTATGTAAACTTTTTATTGCATGCAACCACGATGGAAAGACCTCTTATAGGAGAGTGGCAAGGTCTGTTTTCACAGTTACAAATGCCTTATCAGCTAACATTCAAGATATTTTTGCTTTGCGTACTTGCAGTTGGAATATGGAAAATTTATGACGGAATTAAAAAAAATTCTGCTTTGGAATTTTACTCAAAAATTGATAAAGTTAAAATTATTGTGCTATTGGTAACGGCATACTTAGCTGTTGAGCATATTAAAATGCTACCTTTTTTTTGCATATCAGTAGCTTGCTATTGCTATCCTGAATTTACAAAAATATTTCAAAAGGTAAATAAAAAAATTGTATATGTAGTGATTTTAACAGTTTCAATTTTTTCTATATTAACTAAGAATATTGAATTACCCATTAATTTTATGCAATATCCCATTACTGAAGTCGAATTTATAAAACAAAACAACATAAAAGGTAATATATTAGTTGATTTTGGATTGGGAAGTTATGTTGCATATAAATTGTATCCAAATAATAAAATTTACATGGATGGAAGATATGAAGAAGTTTATCCTGATGAATTAATAGTAATTAATGATAAATTCTATGCATCAAAAGCAGATTGGGATGATGTACTAAAACTTTATCCCCCTGATATCGTACTGGTGCAAAGTAATTTACCAGTTTTTAAATTGTTGCAAAAACGTACTGATTGGAAATTAATATTTAAAGGGAATGCATTTGGGGTATTCATACCTGCATCAAAATATAAGGGAAATTATATTTTACCATCTTTGGATAGGAAATATTACAAAGAAAAACTATTTGAAACTAGCATAAAATTTTGAGGTAGATCAATTAATATATGGAAAATAATTCATTGAAATATACTTGTCTTTTTGGTGGCGGCGCGATTAGAGGAACCGCTCATGTTGGTGTAGTCAAAGCATTAGAAGAATTAGAAATAGATTATGACACTGTTGCAGGTTCATCTGTTGGCGCTATTGTTGCAGCACTACTTGCGGTAGGTTATACTGCCAGCGAGCTACATGATATTTTTTTACAAGCTAATTTTGAACTTTTCAAAGATATTTATTTTAATTTAGGTCAAGGTTTTGCAATTAGCAAAGGAGAAGTTTTTTTAGAATGGGTAAGAGAACTTATTGAAAAAAAATATTATAAAGATACCTATCAAAAAGGGAAAAACTCACCTGTAACCTTTTCCATGGCCAGTAAAAATCTTGTGATTATTACGACAAATTTATCCAATTTTTCCTGTAAAGAATTTTCAAAAGTGAACACCCCTGATTTTGAAATTGCAACAGCTGTAAGAATTTCATCAAGTATGCCTGGACTTATGAAACCTTACGAAATTGACAATTCCATTTTAGTCGACGGCGATCTACAAAAGTCATGGCCAATGTGGGAACTTTCAAGTACACTTAAAAACTCTAAAAATAGACTGCTTGAAATTCGTCTTGAAGGGGACTGCTGTAATAAGGATATGAATGCTATTGATTATGCAAACACAGTGTATAGTTGTATTACATCAATTGCTACAAATTTTGTATTAGATAGATATGCCAATAATGATAAATTTGATTTTATTGTGATAAATACAGGTAACATCGTTATAATTGACTTTAATCAACCAAGGGAGAAACGTGAATACCTTATGGATATTGGCTATAGGCAAACTCTTAAATATTTTAAAAAGACCCTACCACAAAAAAAAGAATGTCTTTTTGAAATCTATGATAAGCTATATTCAATGTTTCTAAAAATCCAGCATGCAATATTTGTAGGAAATATTAAAAATGCCAAAATAATCATTGGAGAATTGTTTATTTTACTATCAGAATCGTATAAATATATTGAGCAATCTGATATCAAGTTGATTAAAGAATATAAGTCTTGTTTCTACAATAACATCAAGTATCCTGCATTATTTGGAATAACTCGTCTAAAATCATCAAAAGAAATTCTTGCTAAAACACATGATATCCTTTCTCATCTAAAAAATAAGATGATTGAATTTAAAAATTATAATAAAATAATAAATAACAATAATATTGACAATTAATGATGTTTTTTATAAAATAAATACTGTTGAAATTGATAATTAAATTTTACTTGTTTGCCCTGGTGGCGGAATCGGTAGACGCGTTGGACTTAAAATCCAATTGGGTTAATCACTCAGTGCCAGTTCAAGTCTGGCCCAGGGCAAATTCTAAGAGGCAGTTGTATAACAGGCCTCTTTTTTAATGTAATTGAATATATCAGATAAATAACTTGGCTAAATCGTCCCAATTAAACTGAATATCACTGGAGCATTTTAATATATCAGTAGGATTTTCACGCTTTAAATCATCAAAAGCTTCATCAAATCCTGAAAAATCGTCTAACGCCAGCATAGGAATTTTGTTTTTAACTGCAAGTTTAGCAACTTTAGGGTCATAATTGACAGCTATAGTCTTTACTCCTGATTTTAAGGCGATAAGAATGGCATGAAAGCGCATCGCAACAAAATATTCCAATCCTGCGATATAATCCACTATTTCACTGTTAGTTAATTCAGAAAGAATTTCAATATTAATATCAGGTGCTATAACATGAAGGGCATGCTCCAGCTGACTTAGAACCGGTAGATCAATACTATCCTGCAACGAAAGCAATTTCAAATTTGAATATGGAAAATTTTTTGCAATTTGCATTGCTAAATGATTTATAAAATCAATACTCATGGTATTAAAGTTTCTTAGCTGTATTCCTACATTCCTTTTTATAACTTTTTGCGGAACATTTACTGAATAAATTGGATCACACACAAGTGAGGAATTTATTTTATGTTTTTTTAAAAAATTATAACTACCTTCATCTCTCACAGAGATATAAGATGCAAACCTTAACAATTGAAGTGTTACAAATCTTGCTATTGGATTTTTTATTGGACCGATACCTTGTGCAAAAATTACGACTTTTTTGCGCATAACAACACCAAGAAAGATAATTAAGCAGTAATATACAAGACTTTTTAGACTGGTAACATCTTGTAAAAGACTTCCTCCTCCTGAAATTAGAATATCTGAATTTTTTATATTTTTAAAAATCGCTTTATAATCGAAACTGTAAACCGAATTAACAGAGTAATTTAAATTTGTCCATTCTGGATTAGATGAAAATACAACTATATCAGAATCATTTTTTTTTAAAAAATCCAATAAAACAGATAAAATTGCCTCATCACCAAAATTTTTAAACCCATAATAGCCGGATATAACGACTTTTTTAGTCACAGTATCCTCCATTATAAATTTTAAAAATATCATCAGCATAAGGCATCGATTTAATAGCACCAATTTTACCAGCTTGAAGTCCTGCTACGATAGCACCAATTTTAGTTGCTTCAACAGCAGAATAGCCATGTGTTATCGCATGCAAAAAGCCTCCATTAAAAGCATCACCAGAACAAGTTGTATCAACAATATCTTTCACAAAGAAATTTGTAAAGGTAACATTGCCATTGGAGCCAGTATAATAACCTTGTTTTTCGCTAGATTTTATGACAATCGTATTTACACCGAGATCCCAAAGCTTTTTGATGATATTTTCAGCAGAATCCAATTCTAAAATATTTACAGCATCATATTTTGCACTTAAAAATAGAATATCCACATCCGAAATGACACTGTCAAAGTATTCTTTTGCCTCAACTTTATTTGAGATTTTTGAGGAATAATTTGGATCATAAGCTGTAGCTAGACCATTTTGTTTAGCAATTTTATATGCTTTAACAACAGCTTCTCGTGCCGAAATAGAAAGCGATTGAGTTATACCGGAAGAATATAAAAGCTTAGCCGATTTTATATATTCTTCAGAGATATCGTCAATAGATAACTTTGTGGGAGCGATTTTTTTTCTGTAAAAGTTAATTTCTTTTTCTTCAGGTGATGGATGAGCAATAAAATATAGCCCATTTTGTTCTTCTGACAGGCGTACCTGAGAAATATCCAATCCTTCACTATTCCAACTATCAAGCAAATAGTCTTTGAAAGCATCATCCCCTACTCTAGTTATGAAACCTACTTTTGAGCCTGCACGCAATGCAGCTATAGCAGAAGCCAACACATCACCGCCATAATATTTGTACAAACACTCCGCACAACATAATCTCAAATTAGTTGAAAACTCAACCAGACTTTCCCCAATAGCGATTATATCAAGCTTTTGTTCCATAATCAACTAACCTTTCAACTCCAAAATAAGATTTTTAGCGCGTGAAGTTATCTCTGCAAAAGAGTATCCCTCATAAAAATCACGTCCGACACCAACTGCAAAAGCTCCAGCATTTATATAATCCTTAACTTCTGATAATTTTACATTTCCAGTCGGCATAACCTTTAAAAATGGCATAGGTCTTAGCAAATCTTCAATATACATAGCACCACCCATAGCAGTTATCGGATATATCTTTACTAGTGGAATTCGTGCTTTCCATGCGCTATAAGCCTCATTTGCGGTTGAAGTACCAGCAATATAAGGGACTTGTCTATCTTTTGAGATTTTTACAACATTCATTTGAAATATAGGAGATGAAAGAACCTTAGCACCACTTTCAATAGCTGTCTTTGCCTGCAGTGACGTAATAATTCCCCCTGCACATATATCTGCCTCTTGCGACAATTCATTAATCACATCAAATATTTCAGTGCTTTCTACGTTTATTTCCAGAATTTTAATTCCGCCTTCAATAAGTGCGAGTGCTCTATCTTTAACAAGCTTAGCATCCTTTCCTCGTAAAACAGGAAAAATTTTTTCTTCTTTCAGCAATTCTATTAAGTTTTTATTCATAATTTGTCCTTTTTCATAAATTATTATATCATAAATAAAGTAATAGGGAAATCTTAGCCATGGGAAACTTCAAAACTAAACTTAAATCAAAGAGCTTTTTTGTATATTCAACATTGATGCATATAATTTTATCTATTGCATTGATAATCACATCGTACTTATTTTTTGTGCCAAATGTGTACAATTTTATGGTACGAAATTTTGCAGCTTCTGACACTGGGAGTAAGGACATTGTTCTAATTGTTATTGACGACAAATCTGTGGACACACTTAGATGGCCATGGAAAAGGGAAGTTTACGCAAAAATCTTTAACTATCTCAATGAATATACTCAAACCAAAGTAATAGGCTTTGATTCCTTGCCTGCCGCACCGGATAATGAAGACCCGCAATCTGACATAATTTTTTATAATTCACTGGCAAAGACTAAAAATTTAGTTGTTGGTTTTGCACCGTCCATTTCTAACAGCAACATTGATAAAAATTACAATAAAGACTTTGCTCATAAATTTTCAATTTCAGTAACTGATAATAGATCTTATAAGCCTCAATCTAAGTATAATAGTATTTTTAAATATCCCGACGGATATTTTAGTTCTGTATCAAAAGTAGGTTCCGTAAATAACACTCCCAATATAAACGGGTACTTGGTTCAGGCAGATCAACTCGTGGAAGTCGAAGGTGATTTTTTTGCCTCACTGGCTCTTCGTATGTATTTGGACTTAGTTGAATCAAACAAAATTACAATCGATAATTCTAAATTAACGGTAGACAAGACACAAATTGAAATCCCTGGATTTTCAACTCAAAATGGATTTCAAAATTCAATTCATTTTTATAAAAGACATCCAAACTCAGAGTATTCGCATAAAAAATATTCAGCTATAGATATAATTCAATCATACGACTTAATAAAATCGGGAAAAACGCCAAAAGTTGATCCCTCTGAGTTTACCAACAAAATTGTACTGGTAGGTGGTAATGCTAAAGCTTCGGCTGTAGCACTGGATGACACAGTGTCAACTCCAATTATGCAAAAGCACCCTGGGGTCGATATTCAGGCTACGATATTTGATAATATTTTAAATGATGAATTTATCTCACTTCCTCCATTCAGTTGGGAAATTCTTATCATTATTATGCTTACGATAGCAACATTTGTCATTATTAGCAGATTATCCTTTTTTAAATCACTTACACTACTTGTAGCCATTGGCTTTCTTTACTTTATATTTTGTATTCTTGGCTACAGGGCAAATGTTGCGTTTGACCTTATTTCACCTCTACTGGTGCAACTTATTACCATGATTTTTGCCTATTCTTATCGCTTTATTGTTGAAGGTAAGAATAAAGAAAAAATAAAACAAGCCATGGGCAAATACCTCTCACAAGACATAATGAAAAATGTTGTAAAAAATATTGATGACATAAAATTAGGCGGAAAAAGAGCTAATGTTAGTGTATTATTTGCAGACATAAGAGGATTTACGAGCATGAGTGAAAAAATGACTGCAGAAGAAGTTTCTATGATTCTAAATGAATATTTCAGCGAAATTGAACCAATCATAACTAAATACAACGGGGTCATTAATAAATTTATTGGTGATGCTGTAATGGCAATATTTGGGGAGCCAATTCAAGATATTAATCATCCGTCAAATGCTGTAAAATGTGCTTACGCCATGCTTAAAAAAGTAGAATGGCTGCAGGATAAATGGCTAAATGAAGGTAAACCTAAAATCGAGATAGGGATTGGTATAAATACAGGCGACGCCTTTGTCGGTAATATCGGTTCTGAAAAGCGCCTTGAATACACAGTAATAGGCGATATGGTTAATCTTGCAAGCAGAATTGAAAGTTATAACAAGGTATATAAAACAAATTTTCTTATTAGCTCTTCAACCTACAGCCAAGTTAGCTCAATAGTTGACGTTATAAAAATTAGCGAAGTTACCATTAGAGGTAAATCAAAAAAAATGGATATTTACGAAGTTTTGAGAGTAAGTAACAATGATTGATAACATTGAACAGTTGAAGCGCGCTATTGATGTGGAGATAAAACACCGCTATATTGATATCCATGGAAAATCTCAAGCTTTTTCATCATTTATAAAAAAACAGGCTCAAAAATACTATAAACTTTCAAATAAAAATCCAAAATGGGCAGTAATTATAGAGATTTTTGAACACTATCCTTTTGAAAATGTAACCGGTCGTCGTCTTGCAATTGATAGACTTATTAAAGTCATCAAATCAGAGCTTGATACAAAAACATCAGTTAACGAAAAAAACAACACTAAAGAAATTACGAAACCTGCTGATAAATTAGATGTAATGTATATCAAAGGTGTTGGTCCCAAAGTTGCGTATAAATTAAATAAATTGGGAATTTATACGGCACACGATCTTTTGACATACTTTCCTAAAAAACATGTTGATTATTCGTCCAGAACACTCATAAAAAACTTGATTGAAGGTTCAAATACGACAATTTTTGGATACATTAAATCGGTTAGCGCTTTCACCTCAAAAAATAATCTTTCTGTCATAAAGGTTAAAATTGAAGATGAAAGTGGTAATATTGAATTGAGCTTCTTTCAAGCAAAAGCTAATCGCTATGTACTTGAAAGAACAAAATCACAATTTCCTGTAGGGACAGGTATAATGCTTTCAGGTCTGGTAAAGATGAACAACTACAGTCACAAATTGACAATTGATAAACCTACTTATTCTATTATGACCGGTGAATTTCTTGAAGACAAATCAACTAATTTAAATATTGCGAGAATAGTACCTATCTATCCTTTATGCGAAGGTTTAAGTATAAAAGTCCTTCGGCGAGCTATATATAACGCACTACAACTGTATAAAAATGATATTATAAATGTAATTCCGGAAGAAATAAGAAAAAAAATCGGTATTTTGGAAAAAAGCATAGCTATCGAACAAATTCATTTTCCAGAAAATATGGAAATACTTGAACAAGCTAGGTTTTCTCTCATCTTTGAGGAACTTTTTCTAATTCAGCTAAAAATGGTAAGAATTCGCGAAGATGCTGTAAAAAATCATTCTTCACTAGCATTAGAGGTACATAAAAATGGTCTGGTTCAAAAATTTATAGAAAGTCTACCCTTTGAACTTACAACAGGGCAAAAAAAAGCTGTCAATGAAATCCTGAATGATTTAAACAGCAATAGACCTATGGGAAGGCTTCTACAGGGAGATGTTGGTAGTGGAAAAACTGTAGTTGCAACAATTATGTTACTTGCAGCCGTTGAAAACCATTACCAAGGTGCACTTATGGCACCAACAGAAATTCTCGCACAACAGCATTATAACAATCTCAGACAATGGCTAACTCCACTGGGATTAAGTGTAGGTCTATTTTTAGGAAGTCAAGGTAAGAAAATCCGCGATAAGTTTAGAACTGATCTATTAAATGGGCAAATGAATATTGCCGTAGGTACTCATGCTCTAATACAGGAAGGGGTCGAATTTAATAATCTTGGCGCCATTGTAGTTGATGAACAGCACCGATTTGGAGTAAAGCAAAGAAACGTACTAAAAAAGAAATCACAGAATCCGCAAATGCTCACAATGACAGCGACTCCAATTCCTCGTACTCTTGCCTTGACTTTACATGGTGATCTTGATTTAACTATTATTGATGAGCTTCCTAAAGGCAGAAAACCCATAATTACTACCCTAACTTCCACTCATAAATCAGTCTACCAACTAATAAAAAAAGAAATAGAGGCAGGACGGCAGGCTTATGTCGTATATCCTCTTATAGAAGAAAGCGAAACATTATCTGCAAAAGCTGCAACCATAGAAGCCGAAAAATTACAAAATGAAGTATTCCCACAATTCAAAATTGGACTTTTGCATGGCAAACTAAAAAACGAAGAAAAAGAGCAAATCATGTCTGACTTTAAAAATCATAGATATGATATACTTGTTTCTACAACTGTCGTTGAAGTAGGAGTCGATGTACCTAATGCCACGGTTATGCTAATTGAAAATGCTGAGCGTTTTGGGCTTTCACAACTGCACCAGCTTAGAGGTCGTGTAGGAAGAAACAGCCTTCAATCATACTGTATTCTTCATTCTTCATCAAGATCTCAAGAAACACGTGCCAGACTAAATATCATGACGCAAACAAATGACGGTTTCGTCATAGCTGAAAAGGATTTACAACTTAGAGGTCCTGGTGAGTTTCTTGGGACAAGACAAAGCGGAATGCCTGATCTTATAATATCCGACGTCGTTAGGGATGCTAAGATTTTGGAATTAGCTCGCAATGAAGCTATTGGATTTATCAGAGAAAATGACCTTAAAAAATATCCGATTCTTGAAAATGCAACCTCACTTAGAATGTACAGTGGACTTGATATTTAACTATTATATTAAGTTTTGTTAAGCCTCAGCACTTGCATAAGGCAATTATTTATTTTGTATATACTTTATATATATACAGAGAAAAAGAGAGGTATAAACTATGGTACACATGCCCCCATACTTTAGAAATCCACCTAGATACATTAGATCAAGTCACACGGACATTATAAATATAAACGTTGGAAGTGGCTGTGGAGGTCATGTCCATCACTGTTCAGGAGGTTGGGGCATGAGCAAAGGAATGAGCACAATGTTTGGCATTGGCTTGTTAACAAGTTTCCTTGGCAATTTATTTAATAGAGGTAACAGCCAAGCAACAATGATTCAGCAACCTATGTTTATGATGCCTCAGCAACCAATGCTATATGGCTACAATAATTACAATATGGGCTATAATGCAGGATTATACACTCCTGGTAGTGCAAACGGAATGCAGAACTCAGGTTATAATGCCGGTTTTAATCAAGGATTATATGGAAGCACTAATCCTTACGGACAATATTCAAATATGCAAGGACAATATGGTCAACAACAACAAACCCTTGCCACAAAGGCGAACGAATTAGTTTCCATGGTTAAGGATTTGGGTAACGATTACGGATTCACATTTGGTGAAAATGAGGAAATACCTAAAATGTCTGCCGATGGTCAACAATACACATACAAAGGTAAGACGTTTGATACCGTAACTGACCTAAGAAACTTTATTGAAAAACAGGAGGGTCTAGGCTGTACGCCAAACTCACCCTTAGCACAAGATGATACAGAAATAGTGTCAGAAACTCCAATCGTAATTAACGGTAATGAGGATACAGAATCTGAAGAAACCACTTCGACAAATCCTACTACAGCTAATCGGCCAAACGTAACCGATGAAGAACCAGCTGAAGATGTGTCATCACAAAGTAATCAACCTACACAAAATGTTAAGCCTGAAACAACTCCTGTCAGTACAAGACCTACACTTTCCGGTAAAGTCATGACAAAAGAACAGTCAGAAATAATGTTTGCTGAGCTTAATGAAGTTTTTGGAGAAATACCTGCTGGTGTTGAGCTTAATTCGGATGGAACCTATAATTACGGTAAATATCAAAATATCGGAATTAATGCTTTAAAATACGCAGTATCTGCAAAGAAAAATTACGAATCTACGCCGGAAACTAAAGTGGACTACAATAACTTTGTAAATAACTACAATGGTAGAATTTACTCAGATGGTCAACTTTCAATTACTAAACAGCAAATCTCGAATACAGAAACTCTAGGTGCCTTTTTGGTAAGAAACAACCCTGAAACATCTATAGAACTTGGTAAAATTAGTGCGGAAGACTTCGAGAAAACGTTTAAAAATATGCTTGAGGACAATGTAAAAAATGCCAAAAACAGTATTACACTAGAAGAATTCATAAAATATCATCAAGCATATGAAGCTAACGCAAAAAATGGTATACTTAGACGCGATAATGAAAGACAAAAATACGAAACTGTTGATATCACATCCGCAGACTCAGCTAACCTGAGAAATATGTTCAGCGCAATGTCTAATGGTAAAAATACTCTAAGCAAAGAACAATATGTTAAATTTATGACTGAATTGTTTAGTCACCATAATGGAAAATTAACAAGAGCACAATTTGATGATTTCTGCGTCAATTGGATAAATAAAAACAATTAATCATAACGCCGTCTATCTTTTTAGACGGCGTTTATTAAGATTTGTTAAACTTTTGAATTTATCTGAAAAAAAAGCAGCTGTATATACTTTATATATATAAGAACTAAATAAGAGGACGAGTAATATGACACTTTACAACATGGTTGGTTGTAATACAAGTCGAACACACTCGGGTGGAGTCACGCTCCGAGCCGGTCAGTTCCGCAGTACAAGAAGTTGCCAAATTAAAAATACAACCATAAACAATACAAATGTCATTATTAAGCAAAACAATCGAGCCTGCACGTCAGCACCTACTTATTGCGCTGTACCGCAGCAAAGCAATGGGTTGGCAGATATACTAAACTTCATAATGACACTTGGTGGGCTACTTACTCCACTATTCAAAAAAGACACCTCCCCTCCTGAAGTTGAAGAAGGAAAAGGTGCACCAGAACAAGAAGTCGAAACACCTCCACCGAAACAAGAGGTTGTAGCTGAAGAACCTGTAATAGCAAAATCTGTCGATCCACAAGATGTGTACGCAGCAGAAATAACACCGAACACGGTACAAGAAGAAGGTGCAACACACACGGTAAGACACGGCGAATGCTGGTATGATGTTCTCGATGCAAAATATCCTGGCATACCAAATACAGATAGAAAAGCAGCTATGAGAGCTCTGAAACAAGCTAATGGTATGACAAATCCAAATTCAGCAGATATGCCAAGAAAAATGTACCTTCCAAATGAAATAACAGTCAATGGTCATACTTACAAGTTAAATAATGACAATGACGTTATTGGTACAGTTAAAGAGTTCACCACAGGAGGCATGTACAACGCAAATATACCATCTTTTGAATCAACAACATACAGTGTTACAGGAACAAAAAATGGTGAAAATGCATACAGTGCAACTTTCGATCAAAAAGCTCAAGCTGAAGCCGCCAAAGCAAAATGGGAAGCTCAAAATGATTCTGAATAAACTCCTTCCATATATATTGTGGAAGGAGTTTTTTATAGGCAGATTGTTAAGAAATGTTAAAAAGATATATACTAAAAAAGCAATTTTTTTATAAGTATATACTTTATATATATAAGAGAGTATAACATGAGGAATACAAAATGACAGTCATTGGAGGTATCGCTACAACCCCAAGAAAGGATATTAAACCTGTCGCGTATAACGGAATACGTTCTACGGGATTTAAAGGTGTAAATGTATTCCCTAGCACAACAGTCGTAAATAAAACGATTGTCGTAAATCAAGATAATGAGTGTAATTGTAAAAAAAGTAGCGGGAACTTCTGGACAAAATTGGCAGGAGTATTAACTGGAGTAGTCTCAGCACTCGGTATAGGAACTATGATAGCAGGGCTATTCAAAAAAGATAAAGCTGAGGAATCGCCGGAAACACAACCGCAACCTCAAGTCCAACCACAGCCAGAAACTCCTGAACCAAGCACAAGTAAGACTTTATTCGGAGGACAATTAGAGCAAGTTGTAGTCACAGGCGATGCTTCGAAAGCAAAAAATGGTGTAAAGGCATTCCAAAGCAATTTACCAGAAAATGTTGAAGATGCAGCAGCAGAGTTAAAACAAATGTATAGCGGCATTATTAGTGATATTTCGCTTGAGAAACAATCTGATGGAACATACAAAGCAACCATATTGGTACCTGATACACTTAAACACAGCGGAGCAACTGCTTCTACTACTTTGTATAATATAAAAACATCTGATGATTTGGACACGGCAATTATGAAGGCTATGGACAATTTACGTGCTGTAGACAACAATCCATTTGCCAGCAAACCTGAAACTGAAGCAACATAATTTTGTATCGGAATTTTTACAAATATTGCAAAGTGATTTCAAAAACGCTATAATGATTATGTAGTATTTTAAAGAGGTGTTTATATGGAAGATTTAAAAGTTGCAGTTGGCTCTGATCACGGTGGATTTCGTTACAAAGAACAAATTATTGAATATTTAAAATCAAGAAATATACCGTATTTTGATGTAGGCACCCACACACCAGAGGCGTGTGATTATCCAGTTATAGCAAGGAAAGTTGCTGAACTTGTAATTTCGGGGCAGGCCAATAGAGGCATTTTAGTATGTGGAACCGGCATTGGAATGTCAATTACTGCTAACAAAGTAAAAGGAATACGTGCTGCTTTATGTGGAGATACATATTCAGCAAGGGTATCTCGTGCCCATAATAACGCTAACATTCTATGCTTGGGTGAACGCGTTATTGGTGAACATTTAGCACTAGATATTGTTGATATTTGGCTTAAAACAGGTTTTGAAGGCGGACGTCACAAGCGTCGTGTAGATATCATAGAATAATTGAAGCTTGTCCCTCGCATATTGAGGGACAAATCTTTATAGGAGAAACCAATGAATGAAGAATTAAATTCAAAAAAATTAGCTTGCATAATAGCAGGAACGCTCGATGACAAGTTAGGTAAAGAGATCACAATACTAAACATAAGCAATGTATCTTCTTTAGCTGATTATTTTGTAATTGTTACAGGAGATTCAACTCCACATGTAAAAGCACTTATGGAACATACAAAAGATAGAATCAAAAATTTATTTCAAAAATTACCTGTAAGAATGGAGAATGATGCTAAGAACAGATGGAATTTACTTGATTACGGAGATGTGGTCGTTCATATTTTACATAGAGATGAAAGAGAAACTTATGCAATTGAAAAATTTTGGAATCATGCGTTTAGTATTCCTGAGGCCGAGTGGAGGGAAATTGCAAAAGATTATACGCAATATGCGTAATGTTACAAAATCTAAATATATTGCATAACTCAAAATATAAGTTAGAATTATATAGTAGTGTAATAGATACAGGGAAATAATAATGGACAGAGCTGAATTAGATAAGAAAATAAATGAAGCCATTATGGCAATGGCAAAAGATCCTCAAAATGCAGATAATTACCATCGATTATCAGAATTATACATCCAACAACAGAATTATGACAAAGTTATCTCAGTACTAGAGAGTCTTTTGACAATTCATCCTAATGATGTTCAAGGTCTTATCGGAATGGGAACTATGTGGTTTTATGAAAAAGATTTTAGAAAATCACTTTCATATTACAACAGAGCACTTGAAATTAATCCCAAAAATTACCTAATCTATTATAATATTGGTAATGTATTTGCTGAATGGAAAAATTTCGACAAGGCATTATTTTACTATAACAGGGCAATAGACTTAAATTCAACAAATCCTGAGATATACAATGCCATTGCACTTTTATATCAAGACTTTGAAGAATATGTTGAATCAAAAGCCTATTATGAAAAGGCATTATCGTTAGATCCTGATAATATAACCGCATTAGTTGATATGGGTAATGTTTGTTTTAAGTTATTTGATTATGCCACAGCATTAGAGTTATACAAAAGAGTATTTTTGCTAAATCCTGATAATAAAATTGTGGCAATATGCATTGGAAATACTTTAACCCTAATGAGAGAAAAAGAACAAGCATACAATTACTTTGAAAAAGCTCTTACAATGGAGGGTGATAATTATAAAGCTTATATTTGTTATGCCATTTCATTGTCTGAATTCGGTGAATATGATATGGCAGTTGAAATGTACAAACGTGCAGTAAATGTATCACCAAACGAGACGAATGCTCAGGTTTTACTTGCAAACCTTTACACAAACTTTAACAGACTTGATTTAGCTATGGATCTTTATAAACAGTGCTTGCAACTAAAACCAAACAGTGCGCAAATATATATGCTGCTTGGAAATGCTCATTACCTGCAAGGTGATATTGAACAAGCACTTGCCTCATACAAATCATCAATTAACATTGAACCTGAAAATGATGAATACAAACTAATTTTTAATCAAGTTGTTGATGAGTTTATTGATTTGAAACGTAACGGAGAAATAGAGAAGGCATAATGGAAAATTCAAAACCTTATTTAATTGAAAGAATAGTATCAGGTCTCAGTTACCCCACAATGGGACTGGTAGGATTTGTTTGGTTACTTTTGGGTCTTTTTACAAATGCGAAGTTAAGACCTTTTGTTCAATACCACATATTTCAATCTATTTTTATTTCAATTGCGTTGATATTATTGAATATGTTATTAGGATTTGTGCTTAACATACTGAGCGCTATACCGTTTTTAAACATAATAGTACTGTATATTTCGATGTTTTTGAATGCTCCGATACTGCTTAATTTTTCGGTAATACAACTTGTTGTAAATATAACACTGCTATACCTTTGTATATCAGCATTTTTGGGGCATTATTCATATGTTCCTTACGTTTCTGAAATCATTGAGCAAAATGTAAGAAGATAATTTTAAAACAGATACCACAACCGTGGCAGTTCAGAACTGCCACGGCAAAATTTTGAAAATTCAATCACACATCATCAGTTTTAGAGAGCACAATTGCGTTAGATAGTGGAATTCCACCCTTAACTTGAGGCGAATTAACAATCTGACCATTGATATACATGACTGTCGAACCACCACCATCAAGATTCATTGCACCAACACAACCCAAAGACCTCATGAAATTAGCTAATTCCATTAAAGTCATACCTATTGAGCTTCCCTCTCGTCCATCAACGGCAACCAAAATCAAGATATTATCTTCTGTGAATCCGACAGCACTTCTTGGATTGCGTCCTCCAATTGCCCCGAGTTTCTGTGCAGTCATATCGACAAAAACTTCACCATCTTTTACCAAATACGGACCACCACTAATTATATGGCGAACATCATTCCACTCAGGAATTGTGCTGATTGAAACTTTAACATTCTTGACACCCCAAAACGATTTCAATATTGATCTTGGTCCTACTATAACATAGCCATTTTGTGGAATTTCCATTGAATTTGCAGATGCACCCAAGATATTACCATCTTTATCAATAGAAATCTGCGTTCCATATTTAGGTGAGGATGGAGAAAACTTACCCCATTCGTTTGTGTAAGCTATTACATATGTTGATAGCATTCTTGGCTGATTAATGTTATCAATTTTCACATTCACATTTTTAGCTGAAACAGATGCATTCAACTGAACTCTAGCAAGGTCAAACCCATCATCAAAGATTCCTAAAGCAACTCTATCAAATATTGGTCCTGTGTATAGTTTTTTATCAACCATAAGAGTTCCTAAGGGCACACCACTTTGAGGTTTAAAATAGGTACCATTTAAAGCTACAACAGCATTTGTGTTTTTGGCAATATTTGATATTGTTCTACGACTTTTTAGCGTCTCCCCTGAAGACAATACAGGTTTTAGCATTAAATTATTTGTAAGTTTTAAATCAACTTCTACAACATTAATTTTTACAGGACGACCAGAATAGTACTTCGTCAATTTAATATGCTTAACCCCCTCAGCAACATCATAAATTAATGTTTTAGGATATTTTTGCTTAATACGTTCATCAAATTTTTGTTTTCTTATTTCAGGTGAAAAATCTGTAAAAATCTTTTCTTTAACAACTTGAGGAGACAAATCGTTATCAAGTACGGATTTTTTGGCTATATAAACATCACTAGCATAAATCGAAACACCTTGAAAACACAATAGAGCAACCAAGATTGAAATTCCTGTAAAAAATCCAACCAACCGCAAATTTTCATACTTTTGCATTGAAAATACAGTATCCATAATGTCACCTATAAAGTTGAAAAGTAACCGGATACCTTTTTGATTTAAGAGTGGTGTGGGGAATAACACTCATCAAGGGGTGTAACACCAAAACAGATATTCACTTTTTGCGGGCGATTGTGGAAACTATCCCAATTTAGTTATACGCCCCTCTACTATAATTGTAACATAAATTAACAAATTCTTCAAGTGGATTTCTAAAAAATATTACAAAACTAAATAGAGGCAAATTTACACTTGTTAGAATTGCTATTCAACACAACGTGCAACATACTGACGCTCGCCAATATAACAAGAAATTACAGAAGATGGGTAATTTAAATTATTTTGAAAATGTCGTGCTAAAGCATTATAATCACCAGAAGGAGAATCTGACCAATAATTACCAGCAGTATTCCAATGCAACTCCGCTCTCCTGTCAGGATCTGCAGTTCCGGTATAACTATCATTTGGACCTAAAGGAGTATCCTCTAACTTAAATAGATATGTAGCAATGGCAGCCAAATCATCTAATGTAGGTAATTTCATTCCTACAGATTCACACATTTTTTTAGCTCCTCCCCAATAATTTTTAGAGCAGTAAGTATTTTGACTATCGAGTCGTGTATCATATTTATGATCAGGAGAAGCTTCACAAGTATTTATAGGCTCAATATTTAAATCAGAAGAAGCTAAACACAACTTACCAATTTGCAAATCACATGAGCTTAAAACTGCGTTATTAAGGAGAACATCCATGCCAATCTTATTTGGTCCTTTTTTACCATTAACATCAACAACTGCACTTAAACAGGCAGTCTGTCCTTTTTGACCAGCCTCGCTATAGGGGTCAACATATTCACAATTAGGGTCATAAGCCAAAATTGCCGTGGTACCATTATTTTGGACAAAAGCAACAGTATTAGTCGCCCATTCAGTATGTCCTAATTTTGCTGCAGACTTTAACTTACTCACAACAACTTCATCACCAGCAGTAAGTACAACCTCCGAAGAATAGCACTGCTCCAAATGCGAGTTATCACATAATTTTATAATCTGCAGGTAGTCTTTTAAGTTATTGACAAAAACTTCAGTAGAATTGGAACCTACCATCCTGTCATCAATATTCATTTGCCGAGTAACTTCAATAATCTTTTTTTCCCAAATATTTTTAGCAGTGTCCCAAGTTTTTTGATTATGATTTTTAATCATAGCCGGTATGGTAAGAACAGCAACAATTCCAATTACCACTAGTGTAATCAATACTTCTGCTAATGTAAACGCACATTTTCTATTGCATACCTGCTCAATTTTTAACATATTATACCTCTCTAAAATATTACCACAATTTATAAGATAATTATAACAGAGTAATCAATCCACATCAACCGGTTCACGAAGAATTTTTTCAATAGCCTCACGAGCAGTAAATACAAGTGCTTCAGGGACATTTGAAATAGTAGTAAACTGCCTTAGTACATCCACAACGCGTTTAAACGAACGAACAATATCTCCCTCACCCATGTCCACATTTTCTGTAACGGTTTCCCATTCAGCGCCCTCAACCCAAAGCTCAATCATGGATGAAAAATACGGATTTATATACATCGGTGCTTCTACTTGATATCTATTTTGAACTTTTTCCACCCGTCTTCTAATATTTCTGATTAGATTTAGAGTTTTTCTGACAGGTTCAGAAATAGGCATAAATGGAATATCTATTCTTAAATCTTCTGTCGTAATTGCACAAATTACGGCAGAAAGTTGAGAAGGAGTAAGCTCTTCCAGTACTCTGGAATATATTATTTCAGATATAAACAATTCATTTTCGGAGCGAACTTGTGAGGTTGTAATTCCTCGTTCAGTCGGATAATCATCCATTAAATATCCTAAATCAACCAATACAGCCCTGTGCGCCAAAAACTTATTCCAGAAAATATCGCGTTGCTTTTCGATTTCTTTATCAAGTTTTTGCTGTTTAACTTTAATTCGCTCGGCTACTTCAATATTTTTTGAATGTTTTTTATAATGCTTACAGATATCACAGTGAATATTGTGCATTTGAGCAAGCATTTCCTTATTCTTTTGAGCAAATTCAATTACTTCCTGAGATAGAGGACGTTTTTTAGATTTTTCTTGTTTTAATATTTTTTTGTAAGTCTGTCTGTTTTGTACATAAATGTATCTCAGCTTATTATAATCATAAAATTCTTTATCAGAAAGTTTGTATGGACAAATAAATTCACGTGATTTTAATTCTTGTTTATATTCTTCTGCCAAACTTAGAAGCGGAGCTAAACGTGTAGATGAAGAGTAGTATCCGAAACTTTTCAAAATAAGTTCTTTAGCTTCATCAAGACTAAAACGCTGTAAAAGATTTAATACCATAGAATAACTCGGAGAAAAACGGCTTTCCAGCGGGTTTGCAGGGCTAAGGACAAGTTCTGCAACCTCTTCTGGTGACTGAAATTGCGTGCCAACAATAGTCACAAATCCGACTTCATCCATACCTCGTCGTCCTGCCCTACCTGACATTTGGAGAAATTCACTTGCAGTAAGCATTCTATGTCCGCTATCTGTTCTTTTGCTTGTTGAACTTATTACTGTAGAACGAGCCGGCATATTGATTCCAGCAGCCAAAGTCTCTGTCGCAAAAACAACTTTTATCAGCCCTTTTTGAAATAACTTCTCTACTAAACTTTTCCAAGCCGGCAAAAGTCCTGCATGGTGCGATGCTACCCCACATAGAAGATATTCAATATGTTTATTTCCATATAAATGAGGATTTTCAGCTATATATTCATCCAAAAACTGACGAATTTGTGCCTGTTCCTCCCGTGATACAAGACTAAGCGAAGTTGCGCATTTTTCCATCTGCTCATCACATTTTTTTCTGGAAAAAGTAAAATAAATCGCAGGAAGCATATCTCTTTCTGCAAGATTTCGGACAACCTCTTTCACATAGGAATACTGCTTTTTGCGATTTCGATACTGAACTTTCTTCTCGGGTTTAATTTTTTTATTCAACTGCCCACTTGGAGTCAACAGCGGAAGCAATTTATCCGGCTGAGAGCTGTCGAAGTAGAAAAAACGCAGAGGTACAGGTCTAAAATCAGTATCAACAAGCTCTGTTTTAGAATGAACTGTATTTATCCACTGTGTTAATTCATCAGCATTTGCAACAGTCGCAGACAAAGCAATTAACTGAATATTTGTCGGACAATAAATTATACTTTCTTCCCAAACTGTCCCACGTTGCTCATCATTCATATAATGAACTTCATCAAGCACGACATACTTAACATTTTGAAGATTATCCGCAACCGCTCCAAAATTAGTACCATAAAGCATATTTCGAAAAACTTCGGTTGTCATAACAACAATTTGGGCACTACGATTGATTGATGTATCTCCTGTTAATAGCCCGACGTTATCACTACCATACTTTTCAGAAAAATCATAATACTTTTGATTTGATAAAGCTTTTAAAGGAGTTGTATAAAAAATCCGCTTACCTTCTTCTAACGCCCTATGAATAGCATGCTGAGCAATAACAGTCTTACCCGCCCCTGTCGGCGCACAAACCACAACACTTTTCCCCTCATCAATTAGTCTACAGGCATCATTTTGAAATTCGTCTAATTCAAATGGAAATTCGTACATTTAAACTCCTAAAATAGCTATCTTATAATTATTATGCCCTAAAAATATAAAAATGTAAAACTAATTTCAAAATAATAAAATATATATTAAAAAGCCTCCATATAGGAGGCTTAAACTTATATCTTATCAAATCCAGTATATTTTCTCAAAACCTCAGGAATGATTATTGTACCATCTTCTTGTTGATAATTTTCAACAATAGCTGCAAATGTTCTACCGACAGCAAGTCCTGACCCGTTAATTGTATGAACAAATTGAGTCTTTCCTGTTGCTTTATCGCGATATCTTATATTAGCGCGCCTAGCTTGATAATCACCAAAATTAGAACAACTTGAGATTTCCTTATATGAACCATATGAAGGCATCCAAACCTCTAAATCCCAGCATTTATTTGCAGAAAATCCAATATCTCCTGTTGATAAAGCTTCTCTACGGTAAGGCAATTCAAGCAATTGAAGCATTTTTTCTGCGTCTTGAGTCAATTTTTCATGTTCTTCCTTGCTAGTTTGCGGTGTACACAATTTTACAAGCTCTACTTTATTGAATTGGTGTACTCTGATTAATCCGCGAGTATCTTTACCTGCTGAACCTGATTCACGTCTAAAACAAGGTGTGTATGCAGTCATATACTTTGGTAAATCATCCTCAGATAAGATTTCTCCAGCATAGATATTAGTAACAGGAACCTCTGCTGTAGGTATTAAGTACAAATCTTCATCAACACACTTATACATATCTTCCTTGAACTTTGGTAACTGCCCTGTACCGGTCATAGTGGCAGCATTAGCCATAAATGGCGGTAAAATTTCCTCATACCCTTGCTCTTGAGTATGATAATCAAGAAAGAAATTAATAATTGCACGTTCTAATTTTGCTCCAAGACCTCTGTATAAAATAAATCTACTTTGAGATATTTTGACACCACGTTCAAAATCAACAAGTCCTTTTTCTTCACATAAGTCCCAATGTGCTTTAAATTCAAAATCAAATTTTCTAGGTTCACCCCATTTATAGACTTCAACATTATCATCTTCAGATAATCCAATCGGAGTAGTCTCATCAGGAATATTCGGAGTATGTAATAAAACTTCTCTTTGCTTTGTATCTAATTCATTTTGTCTATCTTCCAATGCCTTAATATCATCACCAAGCTTTCTCACCTCTTCTTGAATGGCATCGGTATTTTCACCATTTTTTTTCATCATACCGATTTTTTGAGAATCAGCCTTTCTTTTTGCTCTAAGTTCATCTGCCAGCGTCTGAATCTTACGTCTTTCTTCATCAATGACCAACACTTCATCTATTGACAATTCAGGATTTCTTCTTTTTAAAAGTTCATTAACTTTTTCAGGGCATTCTCTAATCATTTTGATATCAAGCATATAAAACCTCTTTTCTTTACTTAATAGTTTTATACTAATCCAAATACAACTTATAATCAAGTTGTTATTATCCTAAAATATAAATCTATGGATTGATAGTAAGATTTAAAAAAACATGTAAAATATAATTGAGGGCATGTGTATGATATTAAAAAAAATAGCGCAAAAATTTAACACTAAACAAGACAAACTGGCTCAAGGGACAACTAATCCTTTTAATTTAGGATTTGAGCATTCTAAGTGCGATTTTCTGAATAACCTTACCCAAAAAGCATTAAAGATGTATGAAAGGAAATGCGATATAAGAAATTTTACTAAGCTTGTCCTTTCAAATCCAGAAAACACATCTCATAATAACATCGTAAGAGGACTTATTCAAAATGGTATAATTGACCCATTTGAAGATGATAAGCTTGCATTTCTAGCAGACAATGACAGATTACTAAGGGATCTCGGGCTAGTTGAATAGCGTTTATAGTCATTTATTAACTATAAATTTGAGATAATTACTTTAGTAAACAGTGATGTTGAACAATTACCGCCCAAATCACATGTGGTATGACCGTCTTTCAGTGTTTTGATTAATGCATTTTCTATCCTGTCTGCATACTCCTGCTCACCAATATATCTAAGCATTTCAATTGCAGACAGCAAAAGTGCGGTTGGATTTGCCTTGTTTTGTCCTTTTATATCAGGAGCTGATCCATGAACAGGTTCAAATACTGCACAATCTTTTCCGATATTTGCCCCCTGTGCTACACCTAGTCCACCTATCAAACCAGCACATAAATCAGATACAATGTCTCCATAAAGATTTGGTAATACAAGCACATCAAACTGATTTGGGTTTTGAACCAGTTGCATACACAAATTATCAACTAAAATTTCTCTTGGCTTAATATTAGGATATTCTTGAGCAACTTTTCTATAAGTGTCAAGGAAAAGGCCATCAGAAAGTTTCATGATATTTGCCTTTGTAACACAACAGACTTCCTTTCTCCCGTTTTTTACAGCATAATCAAACGCAAAACGACAAATTCTGTCGGTTGCATCTTTAGTAATTATTTTTATACTCTCAGCAGTATTATCATCAACTTGCCTTTCTATACCGGCATATAAATCTTCTGTATTTTCTCGAACAACAATTATATCAACCCCATCAAAACGTGTTTTAATGTTTGGCAAATTTTTACATGGACGCAAATTCGCATACAAATCCAATTCTTTTCTCAGCTGAACATTAACTGACCTAAACCCCTTACCTATAGGAGTAGTTACAGGAGCTTTCAGCGCAACCCGATTTTTTCTTATTGATTCAATAACACGCATAGGTAAAGGAGTTCCCTCTTCCTTGATTACATCTGCTCCGGCTGTCTGTAAATCCCAATCGATTTCAAGCCCGCTTGCTTTAATAATTGACACCACAGCATCTGATATCTCAGGGCCAATTCCATCACCGTTTATTAGCGTTATTCTGTGCATAAAAACCTCTCTTTCAAAAATAATTATACCGCATTAGTAAATAAATGCAAACTCCATTGTATAAATGGTTATACAAGAATTGTAAATATTTCTTAACACAAAAAGCAATTTTTATATGAAGAAAAACTTTATATAAGTAAGGTTAGTTATTTAGTAAAAGTTAAGGTAGGTACTCTATGGTCGCAATAGCAAGAGTAGCAAATTGTGTAGGAAGGTTAATCTTTGACACAAAATTTCAAAAAGTACTGTCTAATTCAATCAAAGCCTCAGGCAGACTTTCAAAGATTAAGGGAAACGGTAGATTTACAAAATTTGGAAAGCAAATAGCCGATTCCTTTATCAAAGCTGAGAAAAAAACTGCCGGCAATAGTTTTTTCAAAGATATGAAAAAATTAATTACTGACTATCCAGCAGACCTGAAAAATGCATGGAAAGGTGCTTCAGGCCTCAAAGAAAAAGCAAAAGCAATATGGGATGTCTCAAAATCAAGAGGTCCATTGCTTGGATATGGTCTACTGGTAGGCTTTGAAGTGCCAAATATCTTAAAAGCCACAACAGAAGACGGGGTAGTCACCGGAGCAATTGAAACTACAAAATCAACAGCAAGGTTGGCTGGTGCATCATTGGGTGCAGCAATAGGAACGGCACTTGTTCCAGGTATTGGAAGTATATTGGGTTGGATAGGGGGTGAATACCTTACAAGCAAAATAGTAGGTAAATCCTATACTGATAAACAACTGGCTCAAGAAGAAAAGATGAAAGAGCTGTTCAAAACCAATAATCCTATGCAAAACCTTGATATGCAACAACTTATGGAAGGATTAAACAACCCCAATTTCACTGATCAGCTCAATTACGCCCAAACAAATCAATTTGCACCAAGCCAATTTATGCAAAATTCCAATATTTCTCAATCTCAGCTAGCACAAATGTATAACGCACTTTATGGAAATAATAAACTTGATTTATCCGTATAAATTAATATATAATCTTAACATTTGTTAACAATAGCTTAAATTGTATCAATTTAGGCTATTTATTTTTTTTTATATAACTACGGGGAAATAAAATTAGGGGAATGGATTATGACAAATCCTGTAAATTATAACCAAGAGGATGTCTATGCACTTTCAAGATATAACTATGGAGTGCAAAACAGTGGATATAACACAAAAGATGCACTAACCACAGCAGGATTATTTGCAGGAGGCTACACGGCTTGGAATGGTGGTAAATGGTTAATTCAAAACCGTAAGGACTACAAAACAGCTTGGGCCGATGTAAAACAGCAATACAACAACGCCAAACAATTAAAAGGAAATAATCTCAAAGAAAGTTATCTTAATAACTACAGAAGCCAATACATTGCTGATTTAGAAAAGGCATACGCTCCTGCCAAAACACTCACACAGGCTGAAATAAGTAAACTGTCACCTTCAAAACTGGCAGCATACAATCGTTCTCAAGCAATAAGTGCAGAATATAACAAAGTTAGACAGTTAATACAACAGTCAAAAGGGCTTACAGGTAAAGCGTTACTAGACAAGCAAAAAGAAATCAACCAAGCACTTGCAGATGCAAAGCTTGCAGTCGCAAAAGGAAAGGCAACACCGGGTAGTGCACTAGCTGCGACATCAAAAACCGGAAAAGCCATTCAGTGGGTTAAGGGTAAAACCGGAATCACAAAAGCAGAATTAGCCCTAAAGACCTCAGCTGCAAATGGAGGCAAAGTCGCGAAATTCCTTACTAAAGCACCTAAAGGTACTCCTGCAACAGCTATAGTTGCATTAGCACTTGAAGGTCCTGAAGTATATAAAACATATAAAAAACTAGGGGCAGGTGCAGGTACCAAACAACTTGCCAAATCAGCCGCAATCGCCGGAGCTGGCGTAGCTGGTTACGCGCTAGGAAGCATGGCACTTGGCGCTGCCGTTGGTTCTGTTGTACCTATCGCTGGAACAGCTGTAGGTGCGGTCGTAGGTCTTGTAGGGGGCTTACTGGGAGCTTGGGGTGCTGACACAATCGCTAGAAAACTTCTTCCTAGTGAATTAGAGTTAGCGGCCAAAAAAGATGCCAATGAAGCTATGAATAATCCTGAAAAAATGAAAGAACTTCTTGAAAAAACAGAAAAAACAGCAGAAAATGAAACAAATCAGGAAGTTCTGGATAACTTACAAAAATCATATGACAACGTCTATGGTGTTTTATCACCAAGTACAGAAGCATCAGGAAAGACAACTTCTACAAACGAAGAAGAAACCACACTGAATAACAACGTTAATGAAGATTCCGATGGTACCAATACAAATAACAACACCTCAAAGATAAAAGAAGCATTAAAAAACATTATTGAACACATTAAAACAAGCTGGAATTACTACAATCCAAATGACGTCTATAGTTCTCTTAAACAATATGAGAAACCAATTTATCCATCCTTTCCAGCAATAATGGGAACTCCATACGGATATATAGCTTAACTAAAAAGACCGATTAAATCGGTCTTTTTTAACAATTAATGAATCTTCAAAACAATTAAGACATAGGCATCGCATTAAAATCACGTTCAGCCTTTGAGCTTGTACATTCAAAGAAATTACTTAAAAAACGTTCAATAGCATTTTCCATTGAACTAATTTCCTTTTTCAAAGCTTGATAGCTTTCTTCTCTCACTTCACGCAATGAGTTCTCAAAAATTTCATCTTTATACATAACATACTCCTATAAATTTCTACAATTATACTTACGGTATATCTATTCCCTAACTTCAATAAAATATATAATATTGTTACAATTGTTTATTATTTGAGAAATTTAAAATATTTTACTGTAATATATTAGAATAATCATATTTAAGGAATGGATGAAGATGATGGATTTATTGACCGGATATGAATATTATTCAAGTCGTCGTGATATGGAAGTAATATCTTGCATTGTGGACTCTTTAAAACAAATTCTTGAAGAAGATAGTCAACAGGCACAACCGTTATTTTTGAAAATATCAGATAATCTCATTATGAATATTGCAAGAATGGTTGTTCAAGAAAAGAAAAAAACATTTTTAATAGGCATTACAGGTGAAAGCGCATCTGGAAAAACTGTTTTTGTCGATAATACAACAAAAGCTTGCGTAAAAAGTAAAAATGAAGGAATCTACACTGTTATAAGATGTGATGATTACTACAAAGATACTTCAAAAGAGCTAAAAGAAGCAGGTAGCTATGAAGAGCTGTTCAAAACCGGATTTAGTTTTGATACCCCTGATGCTATAGACTTAGATTTAATGAAAACACACCTAATGCAGCTAAAACAAGGGAAAGAAATTACTTCCCCAAAATACGATTTTGTCACTTGTGAATCTAAACTTGATGGAGAGGTCAAAAAACCTTCTAAAGTAATATTGACAGAAGGTCTTTATGTTCTAAATGAGGGGATTAGAGATATAATGGATGTAAAAGTCTATGTATTTACCCCACTTGAAGTATTGAAAGAGCGTTGGTACAAAAGAGCAGCACTTCGAGGTAAAACAGGTGCAGCAGCTGACCTACAATTTCAAGATGTAAACAGAACAGCCCAGCAATACATCAGACCTGCATATCAAATCTCTGATGCGGTTATAAACGGGCTTGTCAGCCAAGAATACATCCAAAAAATTACGGATAAAATTTTCCAAGCTCTAAAAAGTATTGAATATTAAAATTTCAAAAACGGAGCCTTAAATAGTACTACTTAGCGACTCCGTTTTTTGCTTAACGAAATTTAATTAGTCATTGCAAGGGCATGTATTTTCTCTATATGCCCTATCACAGGATGTGCAATTGGGCTGTTGAATTACATTTTGACAAGGATCACATGGATCAGCCTTACATTTTTTGCAATTTTTAAATCCTGTAAATGGATTCAAGCTAAATGCAGGTTCACAAGAAGTCTGGGCAATATAAGCCTGAGTGTAAGGATAGGTGACTTCTGACGTAGTTGTCTGATAATTCATACCGCAACATCCTTGAGCTAAAACAGCCTGATTGAACATCAAAAAACTCGCCAATAATGACATACCTAATAAAATTCTTTTCATACAAATCTCCTTATTTTTGTGATATTAAATATCACAAAATAATTATTGCAATTTTAAAAAAGTTTTTTAACCTCCTTAAGGTTAATCAACATCATAATAAATGACTAAGCAAAATAGACAAAATAGCCCCGAGTAAAAAACCCGAGGCTATTTAAATATAAATATCTAAAAGAGACTAGTCATTACATTGTCTTTTTACTTTAGCACTTTCACAAAGAATAACAACAATCTCTTCACCTTGCTTAGCATGATATTCAAGACCAGGAGTTACAATACCAGTAATCAAGCCAACAGCTGCACCAACAGGTGTACCAATAGCAATACCTCTACCTACCAAAGCAGGGCTTGGAATAAAGGCAATACCTGTACCGACGCCACCACCAACAACACCTCCGGCTACTGTACATAAAGTCAATTTACCAGCAGTCATCCAAGGACCTTCTTTTAATGAAGCATCCTTAGTCGCAGGTTTTGCAACAAATGGAACTTCTTCACCATCCGGCAATACTATTTTATTTAACTGCAAATATACACGAGCATTTTTATTAAACCATTTTGGATCTTTAATTTCATTTATTTGAGCAACAAACTTTGTATTTGCAGGAAGAACCAAAGTACCTTCTTTTGTGCAAATATCTTCTGGTGCAACAAAGTATACAATATCCCCAGCTTTATGATCTTCTGAATAGAAATTTTCATCAAATACAATTCTGAGCGCATTACCTTCCATTATTTCGTTTTTGTAGTTAGTAACACGAACTTCATCATTTGTAGCTTTGCTGGACTGATCCAAGTGTTCAACAGCTATTAATTTTTCTGGTCCTAAAAATCTTTTTTGAACTACAGCTAATTTTTCATTCAATCTAGTAAGTAAAACTGCAGCTTCAGCACGAGTCAAATCATCTTGAGGTCGTAACTCATTTAAGTCAGGATAATTTACAAAAATACCATAAGTCAAAGTTTTAGCGTAAGAATATTTAGCCCAACCTGGAATAGCATCATGATCAGTATATTGATCTAAAACTGTATAATCGTCCACATCTCTATCAATAATGTGACTCATAATAGATTGAGCCTCATCTCTTAACATATCTTGACGAGGTTTAAAAGTATTATTCGGATAACCATATACCAATCCTAATTCATCGGAACGCATAATGGCAGGATAGAAAACATCATTTTTACCGACATCACTATACTTATTATTTGACTTGTATTCCATCTTGTCATTGCCCAAAACGATTAATAACGCACTAACAAAATCAGCTCGTTTAACTTTTCCATCCGGATTAAAATTGTTTTGTTCATCAACTGACATAACTTTGTTTGTAATTACATTTTCAATCTCAGTTCTAGCCCAATAATCAGCAGGAACATCCGAAATTTTAATCTCATCTGCAAACACAGGCACAGCAGCTGAAAGTGCGAACAAACTGCATGCCATAACCCCTGTTAATAATTTTCTCATTCTTACTTCCTCATATTTACTAATAAACCATTTTCGTGTATATTATAACATGTTATCAGAAATTTGTAAACTGATAATAGAATTATTTTTATAATTATTTACCCAGAGAAAGGAATATTATGGATAGTTATACTATGACCAAAATTGTTGCAACACTAGGACCGACGAGTAGCAACAAAGAAATGATAAAAAGTTTATTTAATGCCGGAGTAACCATGTTCAGAATAAATTCTTCACATGGTAATCCCTCAATTCACCAGAAAAATTTAGACTATATCAGAGAAATCGAAAAAGAAGAACATACTCTTATTCCTGTACTTTTAGACCTTCAGGGTCCCAAAATACGAGTAGGAGAACTAAAAGAATCGTTAGAAATTAAAAAAGATGAAATCCTCAAATTCAGACATGGAAAAGAGCTTAAAGAAAACATCATCCCCGTTGATTACGAAGGTCTTGCTAAAGATGTAAAAATAGGCGAAAAATTTCTTATTGACGATGGGAAATTACAATTTGAAGTCACTGAAATTAATAATGATGTTGTTAGTGCAAAAGTACTAACCGGCGGAATTTTAAAACAAAGAAAAGGGATTAACATTCCCGGGGCTACAGGTAGCGTAAATGTCCTAACTGAAAGGGATTTGTCTTTTATCGATTTTGCCGTCAAAAATAGAATTGATTACATTGGCTTATCCTTTGTCAGGGAAGCAAAAGACGTTATTCAACTTAGAGAAATTTTGAAATCCCAAAACTGTGATATAAGAATAATCTCTAAAATAGAAAAGCCTCAGGCTGTCAACAATATTGACCATATTATCGAAGCATCAGACGGAATAATGGTGGCAAGAGGTGACTTAGGTATAGAAATTTCAACCGAACAAGTTCCTATTGTACAGAAAAATATTATAAGAAAAGCTAATCAAAAACGAAAAGTAGTGATAGTGGCAACACAAATGCTTGAGAGTATGATAGAAAACCCTATTCCAACCAGAGCCGAAACTTCAGATGTGGCAAATGCAATACTAGATGGAACAGATGCAATAATGCTGTCAGGAGAAACCGCTATGGGGAACTATCCTATAGAAGCCGTTAAAATGATGCGTAAAATTGCCTACACAACTGAACACAGCACATTTTTCAGAAAAAACAAATTCCCAAGAAAAATGATTGATGAAGAAAAAAATTCTCAAGCTCTTGCGATCGGCATGGCTATAGCTGACATGGCTAAAAAAATGAATGTTAAAGCAATCGTTGCACTCACAGGTAGTGGTTTCACCCCTATATTTCTGTCAGAAGGCAGACTTAGCGTTCCTATCTTAGCATGCTGCCCAGATGAAAATATTCTACGTACTATTAAGCTATATCGAAGCGTTCAACCTATAAGCTTCAATTTCACAGAAATAAAAATTGACAGGCCAACATTACAAAAACTTGATGAGTTTTTAATAAATGAAACCCGACTAAATAATAATGATATGGTCATTGTAACAGGTTCACTTCCTAATCTTATGGTCGGCGGAACAAACTTTATTAAAATTCACCAAATCGGTACAGCCAGATAATCCGAAAAATTCTAAAAAAAAAGCCCCTAATTGGGGCTTTAAAATACTTTTTTAGGAAGGTAGGAATAGGAAATTTTCTCTCTCTTTAAACGGAATTATTTTTATACTCTCTCTGTATATATAAAGTATATATTTTTAATCCAATTTCAAAGATATTCATTTTTGTTACATTTCTTTACGATAAAAAACAATAATACCACTATTAAAAAGAATAGTACAATTTTTTTTTACTTAGACTATTGATTTTAAATGCAAACTTGTATATAATAAGTTCAGAGGTTAGTCATGTAGGAAATAGGAGTTAGGAATGTTAGTTTCTTCCATCGCCAAGTTTAATGCAATAGGTCAAATGAGTAGTTCTGCATTTGGTATGATGCAAGCATCCGGTAATATGATTAGTGCTTCAAATAATAAAAATGCATTTGGAGGAGAGCATGACTTGGCAATGTTAAATAAGATGGATAAAAAACTTTCTATGGATCTGCTAACCAATAAATTAACTTACAAAATAGCCTATTTACAGGAAAAAATGCTTAATAAGCATAAGTGTAATAATCCTGAAAAGAGTACTTTTTCTGCATTAGCGTAATATATAGTTTATCAAAAAAAGCCTGTTTATCAGGCTTTTTTGCTTTGTAAATAGAATTATATCTTTCGTACTACAAAAAATGAGAGTAGTGCAGGAACAAAAGCTACTGAAAGTAGGACTGTTTCTATACCTTTAGCCTGTGCCCAAAAACCTGCACAGGACATGAATATAGCAACCACCCCCCAAGAAAATCCATTTATAATGCCTGCAATTATACTTTTATATTGTGGAATAACGTTTTGCGCAGTAACCATTATTATAGGAGTAGCCATCATTGTAAACAGTCCCATTAATGTAAAAATAGCTAGCGAAGCAACATGATTATCTTTATAAAGAAGCAAGAATAATATCATCAAGGGAAGAGTTGATATCATTGAAAAATATAAGACAAATTTATAACCTAATTTCTTTTCAAGACTTCCACTGATAAATGAGCCTATAGCACCGGCAGAAATAAACAGAAATAACGCAACTCCTATATATGAAGGAGAATGTCCAACATTTTTCCACAAAAACGGAAGTAAAATTGAACAAGAAGTTGTAATTAAAGTTTTTAAAATAGATATTACTGTTAGTAATCGTAATTTTAAATTAGCAGCAATATCCTGAAATGCCTTAAAAAAATGGATATGATTGACATTACCGACAATATCAACTACTTTTGGCATCATCAAAAACATCAAATATGCCCAAGTGATACCTAAAAGTGAAAGGAAAGGCAAACGCCCAAGCCCTAAATACTGCGTTATATAGGCTGAAAGGATTGGACCACAAGAAAATCCTAAAGAACCCATTGCAATAAAAATACCTACCTTAGTAGCAGTATTTTTAGTTCCTGAAAATTTGTTAATTAACCCAAGCGCCTGCGGATGAAAAATACTTGAGCCAATACTACCAAGAATTATGCATATCATAAGTATTTTTATATTGGGCGAAGCCGGTGCAAACGGGATAAAAACAGATGACATCAACAAACCTGCAAAAATAAAAGCTCTACGCTTTATATTATCAGCAAAATAGCCAAAAACAGGCTGTAAAATATTAGCAGTAATATTTGAAATACTCAATATTAAAGTCGCAATAGCCATTGAAATTCCAAGTTTTGCCGAGATAAAAGGCATAATCGGATTAAGCATGCCTGTATATACGTCATTTATAAAGTGTGCGCCAGAAAGCCAAACACGGGGAAATTTACCTGATCTGTTCATAGCAACATTATCACCTAAAAATCAAGAGAAATCAACGTTAATAATACAACAGAAAACTAACTTTTTTTTCTTGAATAAATATAAGCTGCAAAAAACATAGCAAAGATAATGACTAAAACAGATACCCATTGAGCTACAGGAAAACCGAAAATATTTAGGACACTGTCTACACGCAAATACTCTATGCCAATACGCACAAAAGAATACAGCAATAAATATAAAACAAAAATCATGCCCGACTTATCTAAAAACTTTCTGTATAAAGATAAAAGAATAAAAAATATTAACAAATCAAGCAAACTCTCATACAAAAAAGTCGGATGAAAAAAATCATAGTTAATCAGGGAAAAGGGTCTTTTCTCAATCGGAATAAACAACTTCCAAGGTAAATCAGTAGGCATTCCAAAAGCCTCAGAATTAAAAAAGTTTCCCCAACGACCGATTGCTTGCGCCAGTGCAGTTGAACAAGAAAAGGCATCAAGTAATTTTAAAATATCAAGTCTATAATAACGAGTGCAGCAAAATAATCCAATAATACCGCCCAAAATCATGCCATGAATAGACAACCCTCCCTGCCGGAAATCAAAAATCTGAAAAATATGTTCAGAATAATACGAATAATTAACAAGACAGTAATACAATCTTGCTCCTAAAACTCCTAAAACTATTAAAAAAGGCGCAAAATCAATTATTTTATCAGCAGTATGACTATCCTTATAAAAAAGTTTATACAAAAATTGAGCTATATAAAATCCGATAAACACTGCAGACGCCAAGATTATTCCATACCAAAACACAGGAAAACCAAAAATTGTAAAAGCAACCTCTCCAGGAGATTGAAACATTATTCGACCCCCGATTTTTGCGAGAACTCATCTATACGAGAATTTAAATCTTCTATTTTTGCTTTAACATCATCAGAATCATCCTGTTTAGTGGACTTTTCTAAATATTGTTGATAGTGACCGACAGCACTTTTTAAAAGTTCCAGCATGTAATTATAGTTTGCTTCTGAAAGTTTATCCTTGTTTTGAGCCAATTCTTCAGACTCATCCTGTGTAGGGTCAACCTTGACAATATTACCAGCCTCATCCAAAGTAACAATAGAGTGGAAAAGGTCAGTCGCAAGATTTTCTTCGCACACAGCTAAAGAGTAATAAGTGTCTGCATAATCAGGATTAAGTTTAATAGCATCATTATAAACTTTTATAGCGTTAGAATAATCCTCAGCTTTTGTATAAGCAATAGCCAAGTTATAATGCGACTCAAATATTGAAGGGTCAAGATCAATACTAGACTTTAAACGTTCAATAGCGTTTTGATAATCTCCCTGTTCCATAAAAACCTGAGCTTTATTATTTAATTCTTGTACAGCTAAATTATTTATACACGCAGTAGTCATGACTGATATAAACAGTACGCTAACTAGCAAAAGTGCTTTTTTCATGTTATCATCAACCTCGTGTTTATATATTTTGTAACCATAATTATAAAATAAGTTTAAAAATTTGGCAAATTTTATAAATTTAAGTTACAATTAGTACACAAAGGAGAACATCCATGTCTGATGATAAAGTTGTAAAATTAGGCTCTGCAAAGCACAAAGACTCAAAAGAAAAGCATTCTCATGAGGACAGCACTCAAGATGATCTTGTCTATTGTAGCTTTTGTCACCGTCCCAACACTCAAGTATTAAAAATGGTTAAAGGTCCTGGGGTTAATATTTGTTCAGAATGTGCAATGATAGCAGTGCAATATCTGATTTTGAATGACAGAATGCCGTCTGCTGAGGCTCAGCAAATTCTTGATGCTTTTTGGGGTAAAGCTAGAAAATGATTAACGATAAGTGTGTAAAACAATTAAATCCTTTTGAAATCAAAGCAGAAATAACTAAACTTATTTCAAAGCTTCAAGATGCGAAAGATTATGAAAATTATGAAATTCATTACCGCACACTAGATCAACAAACAAATAAAAATATCTTAATCAAATTATTATTTAAAGAGTTAGCAAACCTCAACGAAACAAATGAGAGCATCTTAAAGTTTTTATTAATGCGATATGTGGACCATGATGAGTTAGTTTCACACTTGTGGTCCATAATCAAAAACAACATGACATCTAATGTCTTGAAGATTTTCGCACTTGACTTACTTAGAGAAATAGATACGGACTGGAGTTATGAACAATGCGATAAATATGTCGACACCAATGAATTAGTGGACAAAGACACTCAAAAACTGCTCAATAAAGCAGTCGTTAATCCAGAAGTACAAATTGATTTCCTTGATTTTATCCAATCACTATCACAGGAGGATAAGCTCACTTTATTAAATTCTTTAAACAGTGACTATTCTGGAGATGAATTGGCAAATATACTAATTCCAGTATTCTTATCACAACCCGATAGCGAACTGGGTGAAGCTGCCCTTAAACTTCTTGGTGAATCTCGCTCACAATTAGCATTTCATGCATTAAGCAGTTCTTTAAATCTTTTGTGCAGTGACATTAAACCCGCTGTAAAAAAAAGTATTGCGCAACTTAAACTATCGGGCATTAGAGAAGACAATTCTTACGAATTTTACAAAGAATTATTATCGGCATCAAAGCCTTACCGTTTGAGTCTCACTTACCCTGACGGTCTTGGAAACCAAGCCATGATTTTCTCAAGGATAAATGAACAACGCAAAATTCAGTTTGTCGCCATAGTGATTAATGATTACTATGGCATTAAAGATTGTTTCGGGTTCAATGAACTATCTAAATTTGAATGCGATACCATAATTGATAGGTTTTATAGAGAAGAAAAATCACTCGATGTATCTCCGGAGCATTTTTTAAATATTCTTTATAATGCTGAATTAATTTCTCAAAAATCTCAAAATTGGTTACTTCCATATGAATATGTTTGTTGGAAAAACATTATGGCAGACATAAGATTTGAAGCGAAACCGATAAGAGAAATTCTGGCGGAAATGCTTGAAAAACGTGATATTTCACTTCAAGAATTTAATTCTATTTTAAATACAGACTTTATGGAACATTGGTTTTTAGATGCTAACTACAGTGATGAATTTGAAGATTTCTTGCTTCACTTAAATAATTCGCTTAAAATTAATGAAGATGTAGATTTTGACAAACTTGTTGAAAAATGGACAGACAGGGTATTTTATCAAGATGAAAAAAAAGTTTGGAATGAAAGACTTATTAATAGTGCATACTTAAAATTAATTACAGGAGATCCAAGATCAGCCGAAATCCTTTACAATATAACATTTGACAACTCATTCAAAGATGCGTTTTTAAAATTTTTGATGAGAAAAAGCATATATGAATATTATTTTAATATGCAATATAACAATGATACAAGCATTTTCGATATTGACCAATTATGCAAAATAGTAGCATCTATAGAAAGTCGATGGGTGAAATAATGTATAAAGTTATGGGACTGGACATTGGAACAAAACGAATAGGTATAGCTCTCAGTGACTATCTTTTAATGCTTGCCAGCGGGCATTCATATATTCAACGCCAGCCGGAGTCTGATGCCATTGCTACGATTTATAAAATAGCAAAAGAAAATAATGTCAAAAAAATTGTGGTAGGGATACCATACAACATGGACGGCACCCAAGGAGCACAAGCTGAAGATTGTAAAAATTTTGCAGCAAAATTATCGGGTTATGATATAATTTACGAAGATGAAAGATTAACTTCTGATTTGGCAGAAGAAAATTTGAAACAAAAAAAAATAAACTTTCGTAAAAACAAAGGACTTGTAGATATTGAAAGTGCTTGTATAATACTTGAACAATACCTTAATAGGAAATAACAGAAAGGACTAGGTTATGGAAAATTTTGAAGAAAATCAACTGATTGAAACTATCGACGAAAATGGAAACGTAATTAAATTTGAATTGTTTGATATTGTGGAAGTCGATGCTCAAGAATACGCATTACTCTTACCTACTGACGCTCAAGAAGGAGAAGAAGATGAAATAGTCCTTATGAGATTATCAAAAGATGGTGAAGACTACCTTTTTGAAACTATTGATGACGATGAAGAATTTGAAAAAGTCGCAACATATGTAGAAAGTTTAGAAGACGAGGAAGAATAATTTGTTTGAAAAATTTACTGAAAAAGCAACAAATGTTGTCATTGAATCTCAAAAGCTAGCAAAGGAATTAAAATCACCATGCATTATGCCTGAGCACCTTTTACTTGCCCTTGTAAAAGAAGCCAAGGGAATATCTTTGATGATTTTTAAAAATTATAATATATGTTTTGAAGATGTATTATTAGCAGTTAAAAATTCAATCTCAGAAAATGCTTCTACAAAAATGATTTTCAGCGATGAATACAAAGAATTGCTTAAAAACACCTTGGATCTGGCTAATAAATCAGGAAATCCGACGATTCTATATGAACATTTGTTTTTAGCAGTAATAAATGACAAAAAATCCAACTGCGTTCAAATCTTAGATAAACTGGGGTTTGATATATATAAATCAAGAACATTACTTGAAAAATTAGTACAGAAAAAAACAAAGAAGCTTTATCATCCCGAAATTGATGAAAATAAAGAACAAGAAGATAATTCACCAAGTACGGATTCATTGTTTGACAGCGAAGAGGCTTCAAAGGTATTTCATAGAGCAGTCGCTAAATTATCCACCTCAAATTACGAGATTCTCGGTACTGAACAAATTATATCTTCAATATTGGAGGATAAGGATTCTGAACTTACTAAAATACTGGAAAAGTACGGAATTACAGAAAAAACTTTCGATGAAAGGCTTTCAAATATTCAATCCCGAAAATCTGAATATGAAGAAAAACAAATTATTTTTACCCCAAATGCTTTCAGAACTATGAGCATAGCGCTCCAAACAGCAAAAGAACTGGGATCATCAGTTGTATTACCTGAGCACATAGTCCTCGGTATCTTAAAAACCAAACGAGGTGTTGCATATGATATATTCAAAGAATTAAAAGTTTCTGACGATGACCTCGCCCATAGCATAATCAAACCTATAGAAAAACAGATGCCAGAAACATTAACTATTCTCAGACTTGCAAAAGAAGAAGCTCGACGTCTTGGACGTAACATCGTCGGCACTGAGATGTTTTTACTTGGTATTATCGGAGAAGCTACCGGCATCGGGGCTGAAGTTTTAAAAGAACTCGAAATTAACATCAAAGATGCTCGTAATGTCGTCGAAAACTTAATTGGATTTGGCAATGAATACTTTGATAAAGAAATAGTCTTTACACGCCGTGCCAAAAGAGTACTTGAAGCGGCTTGGGAACTTGCTAAAAAAGAAAACAAATCAAAAATTGAATCAGCCCATATGCTCCTTGCTCTAACCACTGAACCTACCAGCCTTGCTATGAAAGCTTTAGAGCAATTAGGAGTAGATGCCGTTGAGATTAAAGAAGGCGTAAAAAAATTTCAAAATCACTAATATGAATACCGTAAAAGAAAAAATTGTAAAATATTTGAGTAAAAATAATCTACTCGATAAGACAGTAGTTCTTGCTTTTTCAGGAGGATTTGATTCACTATGCCTTTTAGATGTATTGCAATCGTTAAAAATTAAAGTTATTGCAGCACATCTTAATCATAATTGGCGTGGAGAGGAGAGCACAAAGGATGAAAAATTCTGCTCAAGTTACTGTCAAAATAAAAAAATACCATTTTGCACCGAAACTATTAGTCCCCAAATCGCGAAGACTGAAACAGCTGCAAGAGAAGCTCGTTATGAATTTCTGAAAAACGTTGCAAAAAAATTTAATGCAGATTGTATATTCACAGCACACAATGCTGATGATAATGCTGAAACTGTTTTGTACAGAATCATAAAAGGTACAGGCATTTATGGACTTGAAGGTATTAAAACCAGAAGAGAATTGTTCTACCGCCCTATGCTAAATATTTACAGATACGAAATTGAAGAATATTGTGAACTAAATAATTTATCACCACGTCATGACAGCTCAAATGATAATACAAAGTACAAAAGAAATCTAATTAGACACAAAATAATACCATTATTAGAAGAGATTAATAAGGATGCTAAAAAATCAATAAATTCACTTTCTGAAATTGCACAAGGCGAAAATGATATTATTGAGCAGCTCCTACCTGATATTGCAAATATTAACACTTTTTCATTTTTAAAATATTCTATCCCAATCCAAAGCAGAATTATACATAAACTTTTGAAAGAAAAAAACATAGATTATGATAGAGAAAAAATAGAAAACATCAGAAAATTTATAATAAATAACCGAAATTCAAAATCAGGGACTACAATGTCACTAACCGACAATTTATGGCTATTTGTAAACGCGAAAAAAATATCTCTGATTTCCGAACTTACAATGCACAAAAATATTGAAATCAAAATAGAAACAGAAGGGCATTTCAACATCGACAAGAAAATCGAATTTATAATTGAAAAATGCACGCAAAAACCTGAAAAATACCCATCAGATCTTGAACAAATTGCATTTGTGGATTTAAGTGATGTCACATTTCCACTTGTATTAAGGAATAGAAAAGATGGAGATATTATACACCCTCTTGGATGTACCGGCAAAAGAAAGTTAAAAAAATACTTAAATGATAAAAAAATTCCAAATCACGAAAAAAATAACTTATTATTTTTATGTCAAGGAAATGAAATTTTGTGGGCAATCGGCAATGGTATCAGTGAAAAGATTAAGGTAAAAAACAATCCTACACATAAACTATTGCTTGTAAAAAAGGAGAATATAAATGAATACTCTGGATGTTAAGGACATAAAAGTTCTGTTGAGTGAGGAGAAAATTCAAAACAGAATACAAGAAATTGCTGATAAATTGAATGCACTATACCAAAATGAAGAAGTATATGCAATATGTGTACTAAAGGGAGCAGTGTTTTTTGCAATAGATTTATTGAAACACCTAAAAATGCCTTTAAAAATGGAATTTATAAGATTATCAAGCTATGGTACGGGCTTTTCTACCTCAGGTAAGGTAAATGCTGTCGATATATCACTACCGGATTTAAATGGTAAAAATGTACTCATTATTGAAGATATTATAGATACAGGCCTCACAGCTAAGTTTTTAATGGATTTTATGCATTGCAACTTTAGAACAAAATCTACTATATTTTGTTCATTATTAGACAAGAAAGTCTCACGAAAAACAGAAATTGAACCTGACTATTATGGATTTGAGGTTGATGATAAATTTGTTGTGGGCTATGGACTTGATTACGAAGGATATTACAGAAATTTGAGATTTATCGGTTATGTTCCAACAAAATAATCTATTTAAAAACGCAATTGCAAATATCAAAAATTTTTATCTTGCAGAAAATGAAACTGACCTATTTATACAGCTTGAGCAGGTTATTCCACTTGATTCCGCATACATTTTTTTTGTAAACCCAACTAATTTAAGAATTGAATATTCATATAAAAATAAATTTAATCAAGGAGAATTTGAGATCCCAGAACAATTAAGTAAAAAAATCTTTTCAGGATTATTAGATACAGAATTTAAAGAATTTATGCACGGACTTGGAATCATAAACTATCTGGCGCAAGTCTTAAAAATCAAAAATACCGTATATGGAATTTTGTTGATAGAGGGTAAAAAATATACCCCAAATGAAATAATCATTTTTAATTCATATGCTGAAATTATATCTAACATTGTTAAAGATAAAGAAATAAACAAAATTATCTCAATGCAAATTAGTGCTCTTCAGGAAGGAATTTCAAATATTAACGATGAAAATACAAAGATAAAACAAGCTGATAAAGTTAAGTCAAATTTTCTATCACATGTAACACATGAAATTCGAACTCCAATAACGTCAATTATTGGGTACTCAGAAATACTTTCTCAGGGATTAATCGGTAAATTAAATGAGAAACAGACAGAATTTATAGGGAACATACAAACAGCAGGAATTCATTTACTTGGAATGATAAATGAAATCCTTGACATGAGTAAACTTGAAGCTAAAGCAATGACACTCAATTTGAGTATGTTTGACATAAAAGATGCAACGGAAGAAACTTTTAACATAATTCGACCACTTGCCAATAATAAAAATATTAGCATTGAAACTGAAATAGAATCAGTCAAGTTAGAGGCAGATTATGTAAAAATACAACAAATATTATTTAACCTAATAAGTAATGCTATAAAATTCACTCCAAACAACGGTATTATCATTATAAAAATACTTAAAAAGGAGAATAATGTCATAATCTCAGTTAAAGATAACGGAATTGGAATTGATAAAAAATACCATTCTAAAATATTTGAAAAATTTTTCCAAATAAAAAATGCAAATAAGAATTTCTCGACAGGACTCGGATTAAATATAACAAAAGAATTTGTCAAATTACATAAAGGAAAAATTTCATTAATAAGTGATCTTAATCGAGGTACTGAGTTTATCGTCACAATACCATTATGCAGATAACCGGGGTTGATTTTTATTTAAAAATATGTTATAATTAGATATAAAGTTATAATTTGGAGTATAAAATATGGCCTCGATTAAAGATGCAGTTGAAGAATCTTTTAGCGACAATCACGCCTTTATAAAATATTTTTTATATGCAATACCGGTATATATAACCTATTGGTTGTATGACAGTGGAAATTTAGGATTTATTTTCTTAATTTTTTCGGTATTTACATTTTTAATGCTTCTTGGCATACTTGTGATTTGTACAACCAATGTAAGACATAATAAAAATCAAATCTTACCCGGACTAAACATATTCCGTATCCTAAAAGAAGCAATTCACTGCCTTATCGCAATAATTCCAGCCATCATCATTAATATAGGATTGGCAATGTTCATCACCTCAAAATTTTCACTCCCATCAGCAGGATTTGACAAAGGTTTTAAGATTATAATTTGGTGTGTATTTATATCAGTTATATTCACTACATATCTTCTTTTCATAAAAGACAAAAAAATCAAGGATGCATACAATATAAAAGCAATATCAGATTTTGGCAGCGATATCATGGTCGCAGTTATCTTTATGATACCATTAGTTTTGATTGTTGATGTCATTTTTGTAGGTTCTATCACTTATGTATTCTGGATATTTTTCGGTGTACCAAACCCAGTGTTAACATTCATCTGGTCAATGTTTCTAATTCAAAATATTGCAGTAATAGGTAACTATCTTGCGCAAATTGCAATGGAAAATATTGAAATTAAACAAGAAATTGAACGATACGATCGTGGTGAAAAACCTATTTAACCATTTCTCTAAGTTTTTTCAATTTATCACGAATTTCGGCAGCACGCTCAAAATCTAGTATTTTAGCAGCTTTGTGCATATCTTTTTCTAACTTATCAATAAGTTTAGGTAAATCTTTTTTATCTACACCCAACTCAACCATTTCCTCTGCAACAATATCTTCTAAATCCCTATAGCTTGCAACAAGTGACAATAAATTATTTTCAATAGGCTTTTTGATAGTTTGAGGAATAATACCGTACTTTTTATTATGAGCCAGCTGAATTACACGTCTACGCTCTGTTTCATTAATAGCCCTTTCCATAGACTCAGTAATACGGTCAGCATACATAATAACTTCCCCACAAGCATTACGCGCTGCACGTCCGATAGTCTGTATAAGACTCGTCTCTGAACGCAAAAAGCCTTCCTTATCTGCATCCATAATAGCAACCAATGAAACTTCAGGTATATCAAGCCCCTCACGCAGCAGGTTAACCCCGATCAAAACATCAAACTCACCTAAGCGTAAATCACGTAAAATTTCAACACGCTCAATTGATTGAATTTCGCTATGCAAGTATCTTACTTTAATACCTTCTTGAATAAAGAAATCAGTCAAATCCTCAGCCATTTTCTTTGTAAGCGTGGTAATCAGTACTCGTTCATTTTTTTCTGCTCGTCTGATAATTTCTGATTTCAGATCATTAATCTGAGTTGAGATAGGACGGATATAAATTTTAGGATCCACAAGCCCTGTTGGTCTTATAATTTGTTCTACAAGCTGTGTGGAAGTAGTCCTTTCAAATTCTGCTGGAGTAGCTGAAATATATATTTTTTGTCCGACTTTGCTAAAAAACTCATCACTTTTAAGTGGTCTATTATCTTTTGCGCAAGGCAATCTAAACCCATACTCAATTAATGTATCTTTTCTAGCTGCATCTCCTCTATACATACCCTTCAACTGAGGTAAAGTAACATGAGATTCATCAATTACAGTTAAAAAATCACCTCTGAAATAATCAAGCAAAGTTGCAGGAGGAGTGCCTGGAGCACGGCGCTCAATTATTCGAGAATAGTTTTCAATACCTGAGCAATAACCCATTTCCTTAATCATCTCAATATCATATCTTACTCTTTGCTCCAGTCGTTGAGCTTCAACTAGTTTATTTTGACTGTTTAAAACTGCCAAACGTGACTTAAGCTCCTTTTGAATAAGTTCTATTGTATCATCCACATTTTCATCATAAGAAAGATAATGCACAGCCGGATATATCACGACACTTTCCGGAGTATCAATAATCTCACCAGTTAGATTATCAATTCTAACAATTTTTTCAATTTCATCACCGAAAAAATATACGCGTGTTACAACTTTTTCATATGCAGGCATAATTTCCACAATATCACCTCTTGCACGAAATGTGGAGCGCTCTAGTATAAGATCATTTCTCGTATATTGAACACTTACAAGATGTTTCAGCAGTTCATCTCTTTCTATTGCATCACCGATTCGAAGTTCAACAGAACCTTTAAAATAGTTTTCAGGCAAACCCAAACCATATATACAACTTACCGAAGCTACAATTATTACGTCATTTCGCTCATATAAACTTCGCGTGGTATTATGCCTAAGCCTATCAATTTCATCATTAATAGATGCCGACTTTTCAATATAAGTATCGGTACGAGGAATGTAAGCCTCAGGCTGATAATAATCATAATAGCTTATAAAATACTCAACCGCATTTTCGGGAAATAGCTCTTTGAATTCATTATACAACTGAGCAGCTAAAGTCTTATTGTGAGCTATAATCAGTGTCGGTTTTTGCACTTTTTCAATCACATTTGCAATGGTGAACGTCTTTCCAGAGCCAGTTATTCCAAGCAACGTTTGCGCATCGTCCCCACGATGTATACCTTTCACCAGCTCTTCTATGGCCTTCGGCTGATCGCCACTGGGAGAATATTTTGAATAAATTTTGAATAGCTTTTCCATATAAGTATTTTATACCAATATATAAATTTTTTCAAAAAAATAGCAAATTTTATATTTTGATGTCTTATAATAAAAAGAAATCAGAGGTAAATCAATTGATAACTCCAATCACATTTTGCGCAGACAACAAACAACCGCAAAAAAAATACAAAGATCCTTTAAAAAATCCGTTTTTAATCGCCACCTCATATTCTAATGAGGTGGGTACCGCCATTTCCGAAATAGCACCAAAGCTGGGTACAGCATTGTGGGTTCCGGCATTGATGTATCTGGGAGCAGATATTTACGATAAATACAAAAATGACAAAAACAAATTTGATCCAAGTGCTAAAAGAGCATTCGAAAGAACTGTTTACCAAGGATTATTTGGATTTGCACTACTACCTGCTTGTATATTCATTGCACAAAATGCTGTATCACCTCTAGGAAGACTTGCAAAAGACGGAATATCCACTAACGCACGTGATGCCGTATTCCGTCATACAAAAGAAGTCCTTACTCAATGCGAAGGTGAAAATTTTGAAAATTCAGAAAAGTTTAAACAAGTTCTTGAAAAATCACTCCGCAACAAAATACAAGCATTTAGGCATGAAAAAAAATCTACCAACTTTTTTAAAAGAATTTTCAAGTATAATACCGTAAAATTTTCACTTACATCCAATAATGAGGAAAAGATAATAGCATTCGCAAAAAAAAATGCGGATAAAATGTTTCTTATAAAAAATGCGCTGTTAAACGAAGATTATGATAAAGTTCCACAAAGCATAAGCAAAAAATATCGAAAAGCAATACCCCAACTTGAGACAATATATGGAAATATCAATGCTAATTCAGCAATGAAAACTGCTTTAAAATCTTATCAAAATATCAATATATTCCAAAACAAAATACTCAAAACATTAGGAGGTTTCATGCCAATAATTTTCCTTGGTAAACCTCTTAGTAATTTTGTTGAAAAAACACTCATCAAAAAATATCTTAATCAGGGTATAAATGAAATAACCCATGGCTTTGTTCACAATACAAAACTAAAATCTGTATTTAACGAGCTTGACAAACAAAATACAGAAAAAGCTCAAAAAGAAAAACAAACTACTCAGGAAGCGACTTCAAAGTAATTATCGCAGTTTTAGCAGGAGTAATTACATATACCTTATTTTGAGCAACGATATAATCAAAACTGTGAAGCAAAGTTGACTTTGCTATTTTTTCGTTACAATGCTCTGCACTCATAATTAAATTTATGACTTTAAAAAGAGCCATTTGAGCATTACGAGCTGACACAGAATAAATTTTTCCATTAATATCGTGTGAAAAAGAGAGTAAATTTGCCATTTTATACTCTGACTCCAGATCGGCAATAACATACTCAGCTCCAACGTCTAAAGCAACAGTTATAGCATCAATAAATTCCTTATCAAATAATCTCTCAACATTAAAGGTTGTGGTAAAAGAATTTGAATTAAGTTTTTCAATTTCTTGTAACAAAACATTTGCACTATCAGCCAAAATAAAATTTAAAATTGTATTCAAAAGTAAAGAATCATCAACAATAAGAATATTTTTTCTAGTAGCAACAGCTTTTGAAATAAAATCGAATGTCTTTTTAGGCATAGAAGATCTCATCAGAAATTCATCAGGAGTTAATAATTCTATTTTCTTAATAGTCATACAGGACTTCTGAGATACAGGAGGTCTCACTCCTGAAATCAAATAACCTTTTTCCACATAGCGAAAGACACCGGAAGAATTACTTTTAAAGTTTTTTTCATACTCAATCGGTACAGAAACTGACTCAATCAGACCATTTTTGCGAAAAATCTTTAATTGATTATCGATAATTACAACTTTAATGACATCTTTATCTTTCAGATATGATAATATATTATCATCCAATACACTGATACCTCTATCAGAAGTTTGTACAGATTCCCTCAAAAAATCTTTATCCAATCTCTCATCATCAAAATTATCGACCTTTTGCTCCTCTACTGAGCCAAAGGAACCTTTAATTTCTATTTCATCATTATGTTTATCGTGCTCACATCTAAAACGACTACCCAGTCCCATTTTTACCTCATTCATACATTTTAAAAACTAAATCAACAACACACAACGCCAATTCTTTATATGCTTTAGCGACATTTGAATCCTTACTTATTTCACAAACCGGCACTCCTTTGTTTATTGAAGACATCATAGTAAAATAGTTATTTGGAATTCTGGCAAAAATTTTCTTACCTAGCAATTCCTCAATGTCTTCAATGCCTATCTCATCATTTTCCATATACCTGTTTACTACTATCTGTATACTATCTTTCTTAGATAACTCATCAGCAAAAAGCCCTACACACCTTTGAGCATTACGCAATGCAGGCAAATTAGCAACTGTCACCAACAAGGTTAAATCAGAATTTTCTACAGCAAACATAGTCTTGTCATCAAAACCTGCAGAGGTATCAACCACAACATATGAAAATGCACTTTTTAATGCTTGAAACAATTTCTTTATTTGATTTACAGAAATATTCTCTGCCCCTTTAAAATAAGGTGGATCAGCAAGAATATGCAAACTGGTATTTTTATATTTTTCCAGTGTTGATAATAAAAAATCATCATTCAATTTATCAAGATTATTTACCATATAAGAAAGATCAAATGACGGCTTTAAATCCCAAAAAGTTGTAACATCACCTAATTGAAAATTTAAATCAACCAAAGCCACAGGCTCTTTGGAAACTTTTGCCAGTTCTAATGCTAAATTAGAAGCAATAGAAGTCTTACCTATTCCACCTTTGTTTGAAAAAACGGTAATTACACGGCATTTTGATTTTTCTTTTTTTTGAAGTGAAAAATCATTTTCAATTTTCTTCATAACAGACAAGAATTCCGACTTCAAAAATGGCACACTCAAACAACCTCTGGCTCCCGAACGCAATGATTTTACCGTACTTTCAACATTCAAATACGGCGAAAATACAACGACTCTAATATCCTTATACCTTTCACTGATAATACTTATCATATGATAATCGTGTTCTACAAAATCCAAATCGACAAATATAACACCTTTATTTAATTCATTTAACGCATCATATATCTTATCAGGATCATCAGAAAAAGCGAGAAACTTAAAATTTTCAAGCTCATCAATATACTTTTCTAAAACTTTTTGTTCAGATGCTGATAAAATAATTGTTGAAATCACAATACCCCCACTTAATTAAAAAGCCCTGTACAAATGCGATTTTGTTACCTGCTTTGTCTCGCAGGTGGGTGAACGCCTCGGAAAATCCGTTTCCCGCTGGCGATTAAAAAATCGGCGGGTATACTTCAATGCCGTTAGAGTCAATTCTCCCTTTTATAAAAAATGTAGGAACAAAATTAACATCCGCACAGAGCAATAACAGTATAACATATTTTTTAGCAAAATACAAGTATAGAATTATCGTAAATTACTAATATTAGACTGAACCAAAGCCGATTCACACACTTCTTGAGTAATTACACCATTTTGAGCAAGCCCCTCACAAGCCTTATCAAAGGCCTTATTTACATGATGTTCTATAAGAGCACAAATATCATCATAAGGCAATTTCTGAATTAAAGCCTGCATTGCAATCTCATAAATTGTAAACCCAACCTTTTGCAATATACTTTCATGATACCTTGCTGGAATTTGAGATCTTAAAAGATCAATATACTTATGGAAAGTCCACTCAGAAAGTATTTGAGTCATGACCAATGCATCCATCGGAGATTTGATATTTTTATCTTTTGCCAATGCCTCAGCAGTTATTAATGAAAACTTATACACTGTGTCTAAAAAGATAGTCTTGTTGTTTTCTTCAATATCAACCGGTAAATTTTTCTCAGCTTCATTTCTAAATTCCAAAGCAAGTTTTTTGTAATCAAAATTTCTCATACTATACCTCACAACGGATGAATTATAGCATATTTTTTTTAAAATGGCAATAGATTAGCCCATAGCAAGAGTATCTCGAGCCAACTTTTCTGCTGCCGCAGCATTTCTAAGCGCCGCATCCGCCTTATCAGTATTTGGGGCGTTTAATACAACAGGAGTAGGCGAAGGGATATATGTTCTTATCGGCTCAGTGCCAGACTTATTATTTTCTATTGTGTCTGCGGATGACTGATTTGCAGATTGGGTAATTTGTTGTGCTGGTTGGTTACTGAAAATATTTTGTGATGTCGGTTGTTGCAATTGCTGTACTTGAACCTGTTGCTGTGGTTGTATAGGCTGTTGCGTCTGTGGGTATAAAGCATTTTTTGTCTGTACATCCAAATATTGATTAATCAAATTTGTAGGACTTGTATGTACTATTGGTTGCTGAGCTTGTTGCCTTTGTTTTTCTGCCTCAAGTTGATTTAGCAAGTCTTGCATTTGTTTTTGCTGTTCTGTTTTGACAGATTCTTCATCCTCATCATCCAAAACTGAATGAGTAGGACGTCCGAATATAGCATGAGCAAGCTTAGTTGCACCATTAGCAAGTGGAGGCATTATCACACCCATAACCAGAAGCAATCTCATAGGATAACCGGCTATATTTTTCATATAAAATTTCGGATTAACAAAGAAATCTTTTATTGCCCCAATAATTCCAGGTTTTATAGCCTTTTTGTGGTAACCTCTTACTGACTCTAAACCTACAGTGGCTACCTCTGCTGCACGTCCTAAAATTTTCGAGAAAATATTCTTTCTTCCGGAACGCAACATACCGCGAATTTTTTCTAATTCATTGATATAATCACCTTTTTTAGATAACTGCCCAGTGATAACTTTATGGTTAAACTGTTTTAGCTCTGCACGATAATTAGCTACCTCAGCCTTGGACATGCCTGCATACTGTAGACCTCCAAACTTATGCAACAACTGTATTCCAAAAGGTATACACAGAAAATATGCAAAGTCATTAGTAAAACGCTCAATAAAGGTTTTACCTTTTTCCCCTTTAGGGGCTTTAAACGTGTTAACCAACATATCCGCAAAGATACCTGCTTGCATTAACACGGCCAATTTACCACCTGCAAAACGGTTTGTAGTTCCTTCCATAAACAAACCAAACGCCTTTGCTAAGCCCTTACCAAGTTTGGTTGTATGTTTTGGATTATTTTTGCCTAAAGTAACCAAATATTTATTATATAGCTCTTTTAACCCAATTTTTCTACCATATAAGTGATTTTGAATTTTGCCCCAAAAGCCATCAGTTCTATAGCGGCTTATGAACATGTGACCATTATTTTTAGATGCCTTTTCAAGTGCCTTTATAACCTTGTCCGAATTTGCAAGAAAATCCTTTGACACAGCTTTGTATTCTTTCGGAGTAAAACCTAATTTTTCAATCTTAGCATTACGAAGCAATATTTCTACCCTACTAGGGCTAATAACTTTACCCCCTTGAATATACCTGTCTATATCTGCCTGAGGAATACCCAAAAGCTTCATTTCGGCTTCTTTTAGTAATGCATAAGGATTAGCACCCTTTGCCTTCATTGCATTTTTTAAATTTTTTATGAACTGCTTATCGGCGCCATACTGCTCAAGCTGAATAGGTTTTTCAGCAGATTTAATAAATGAATTAAATATTTGCTCAGTATCCTGAGATAAAAATCCTAAAAGACCTTTAGCCTGAGCAATTACCATTTTATTTGTTGGCTCTGAGGGGGTTTTTAATGCTCGCAAAATAGCACTGTTGGCAACAATTTTATCATTTATGAATTTTCCCGTTGACTTATATGCCTTCTCACACCATTGACCAAAACTTGATTTGGCTAGTCTGCTTCCTGTAACTTTTTCTGTCAGCCAATCACCAAACCTTCCAACTTTGCCAAGCGGTGTTTTTTCATAATCTACGTCACATTTTTTGTTAAAAACATCCATTCCTTTTGCTATAGCAAGCCAAGTTGCTAAAGTTGCAGCCGGAAGTAAATTACTGTTTTCCTCACTATGCTTAACACGCTTTGATAAATAACTGTTATCTACACCCTTTTTAATAGCCTCTGCACCGGCTCCTGCCTCCATTGGTACAGCATTACCACCTATTGGAGTCATCCCGTAAGGTATTTGACTATTCAGTTGTAATTCCTTATCAAGCATAGTAATACTATTTTCCCCTATATACTCTATAAAACTAATTTATGATAAAAATTGCCTACATTTTTAAATATTTAATAAATTATTAAGTATTGTAACAAGTTTTACCTTTTCTGAAATCTAAGAAAAAGTATATACTTTATATATACATAAGAGATGAGTAAATTAAAGAGAGGCTGAATATGGCAGTTAAAGATTTACAAAAGATTGATGACAAGCTAAAAGATATTTACAGCAATCAAATAACGACAGCAATACAATCGCAACAACCATATGAAGACAAGTCGGAAATATTGTTTGCCCAGATGAATTTTATTGCGATGGCAAACAGACAAGCTCTTCATCTGATATAACAGACTTAATTTTTCATAAACTCCAATTAATTTTTCCCCTACAAATTTTTACCTGATTTCCCCAGAGATCAGGTTTTTTTTATGCAAGGTATGAAGATACTACAACTTTTGCATTAATAAAGCGTAAATGTCATTAAAAACAACAATAACCATCAACGCTATCAAAAATAAAAAGCCCGCTGTACCGATTTTATTAACAGTTTCTTCATCCAAAGGACGTCCCTTAATCTTTTCAATGATAAGGAATAACACATGTCCACCATCCAAAGCCGGTATTGGCAGGAAGTTCACAATAGCAAGATCCAATGATATAATGGCCGTTAATAAAAGTCCTGAAAATATACCATTATTCTGGATAATATCACCTCCGACTTTAGTAATAGCTACAATACCGTGTAAATCTTTCAACGGAATTTTTCCTGAAAAAATTTGCCACAAACCGTATAACAACATATAAGTCTGCTCATACATATATTTACAACTTGCTTTAATTGCAGATTTTGGAGATTTTGTAGGTATTACGATTTCACGCAATTCTAATTCAACCCCAATTAAGCCTTCTTTATTTGGATAGACCGGCTTTAATGTAACAGTCTTGTCATCACGTAAAACCTCTATATTTACGGGTCTTAAGGAATCAGAGTATGCATAAGCAATATCAGTCAAAGTAACATCACCTGTGGATATATAATAATTTTTATCCCCAAACTCATCACGTAACTTTTTTTGAGCATCCGATAAACTATTTTGATTATCCTGATATTTTTCCAAACCTCTTAATACCATTGCACTTAAATGAATAGGAGACTCATATATTTTTTCAGGTAATCTGACAACTGTCCCCTGAGGAATAATTTCATCACGCTTAAATGCAACATTAAGCCTTGTAAGCGAATCAAGATTTTTTTCTACAAGACTTGCATCAACTTTACCATCATAAGCCTTACTAAGTTTTGCATATGTTGTTAAAATTCCTGCAGTATCAGCAACTACACCATTAACGGATACTATCTTATCGCCCTTTTGAAGTCCAGAACTCCATACAGATTGAGACTTTTCAGCCACAATATTTTTAACAAAAATATCATATTTACCGGAAGGCATATGCCCCCATAAAAATGCCGTTAACAGGACAAGCACAAATGCACATACAACATTAGCAAATACACCTGCCGACACAACCACAAACCGCTGATATATCGGTCTGTTTAGGAACCTATCAGGAGAATCTTCAGGAAGCGGGTTATCTTTATCATCATCAGGAAATGCAACGTATCCGCCAAGCAAAAAAGCATGTACCAAAACTTTTGTATCTCCACACTGCTTTTCCCAAAGCGTAGGTCCAATTGGTAAACCAAAACCAAATTTATCTACTTTCATTCCAAACATTCTTGCTGCCAAGTAGTGTCCGGCTTCGTGTACAAGAATCAATATGCTTAGTAATATTAGCATTATAATAATAGACATAACCTCTCCCCAATAAATATCAAACTGTTATAATCTGATTATAACATGAAAATATAAGAAATTATTCAAATTAATCACCACAAAAATGTGTACATAATATTAGGAAGAATAAAGGGGGAAAAATCCCCCTTCTAAACAAATCCTAACTATTTACCACGTTTACTATAAATTCTCTCCTTATAAAATTATAGACTTATAACAATTCTTTCAAGTAATTAGGCAACGCAAAGCGCGCTTCATGATATTCTTTGTTATATATCTTACAAGTTTTAGAAATATCAGCACAACGTCTTTCATCAATATATGAAAGCGGTTCTACACTTTGAGAACAAAAAGCCCAAGCCCAATATCCTCCGGGATAAGTCGGAATATTTGAAGTGTATGTTGAAACAATTGGAAAAACTCTTTTCAAAAGATTATACATTTTTTTAATTTCTTCTCTATTTACAAAAGGTGACTCTGACTGTGCTGCTACAATACCACCTTCTTTTAGTGAGTTTTTAACATTAGTATAAAACTCTTCGGTAAAAAGTCCTTCTCCAGGACCCATAGGATCAGTTGAATCAATAAGGACAACATCATACACATTTTTCTTATCTTTAATAAATTCAATGGCATCCTCAACACGAATTTCAACACGAGGATCATCCAACTTACAAGCAATTGTCGGCAAAAACTCTTTACAAGCATCAATCACCATACCATCGATTTCACACAAAACAACTTTTTCAACAGTATCATGCTTAAGCACTTCTCTTACAGTGCCACCATCTCCACCGCCAATTACCAATACTGATTTTGGACACTTATGATTCATCATTGGTATGTGAGCTATCATCTCATGGTAATGGAATTCATCACCTTCTGTTGTCATCATCAAATCATCAAGCGTCAAAACTCTACCCAGCTTGCTATCTGTCTCAAAAATTTCAACCTTTTGAAAATCAGACTGTTTTGAAAATAAAATTTTACCGGCTTTTATTGCTATACCAAATCCGCTAGGTGTAATCTCCTTATAAAATCCGTCTTTAACTCCATTTGTCATATCAATATCTCCTTTTTTCAAAAACTACTTATCACCCATAACATGTAGATGAAGGTGAAAAACTTCCTGACCGGCTTCTTTTCCGGTATTAATCAATGTTTTGTAGGCTTTTAACCCCGTTTTTTGAGCAACCGCTCTAACAGCTGACAAAAGCTCACCCATAAGATTTTTATCCTCAAGCTCATTCAATGAGGCTATATGTACCTTGGGTACAACAAGGACATGCACAGGAGCTTTAGGATTTATATCATTAAATGCTGCGACATAGTCATTTTCATATACAAACTCAGTTCCGAAATCACCGTTTAAAATTTTACAAAAAATACATTCTTCCATACTGACCTCTCTCACTTTTTGAAAATTGTATTATAAGCCAGCGTAAAAATCAACAACATTGATAAGCCAAAAGTCAATAAAATCTCTAGTCCTTAATATTTTTTTAAAAAAGATGTTTATTTTTCTATGTTTTTGCTAAACTTGAAGAAGACAAAACTACTAGGAAGAGAAGGATTATAAAATGATTAAAACAAAACTTAAATCTCACAATTGTGGTGAATTAAATCTAAGTAATGTTAATGAAGAAGTAACACTTTCAGGTTGGGCAGCTACAATACGAGATCTTGGCGGTATTTTATTTTTAGAACTAAGAGATAGAAGCGGTGTTTTTCAGCTTGTTGCTAACCCGCAGATTAACCCTGAAATACATAAAGTTTTTGAAAAAATACGTTCTGAATACGTAATTACGGTAAAAGGTAAAGTTACAAGACGTCCTGAAGAAACGTACAACGAAAAGTATGCTACAGGACAAGTTGAAATGTATCCTGAATTTGTTGAGATACTCTCTGAAGCAAAAACATTACCTTTTGTATTGGATGATCCGAACGTTTCTGAGGATGTACGTTTGAAATATCGTTATCTTGACATAAGAAGAGAAAACATGTTACACAACCTGACCCTTCGTCATAAAATATGTCAAGCAGCTCGTAATTACATGAATAATGAAGGCTTTCTAGAAGTTGAGACTCCTATTTTGATAAAAACCACTCCTGAGGGAGCAAGAGATTACCTTGTCCCTTCTCGTGTTCAAGAAGGTAAATTTTACGCTTTGCCTCAATCTCCGCAAATATTTAAACAGTTATTGATGGTAGGCGGTATAGAAAGATATTACCAAATTGCAAAATGTTTCCGCGATGAAGACTTGCGTGCTGACAGACAACCAGAATTCACACAAATAGATATAGAAATGTCTTTTGTTGAGCAACAAGATGTCATTAAAACTGTCGAAGGTCTAATTGTTGAAACTTTCAAGGCTGCAGGAGTAGATGTCAAACCGCCATTTATTCAAATGCCTTGGCAAGAAGCTATGGACAGATTCGGTTCTGATAAGCCTGATACAAGATTTGGACTTGAGCTTTTCGATATTGGCGATATAATTTTGCAATCAGAATTTGAAATTGTCAAAAAGACATTACAAAATGGTGGTATTGTTCGAGGTATAAGAATTCCGGGAGGAGCTAAATATTCAAGAAAAGATATCGATGATATTACCAAACTTGCAGTATCTTTTGGAGCTAAAGCACTTGCAAATATTATTTATAATGAAGATGGCACAGCTAAATCTCCAGTGTTGAAATTCGTAACAGAGGATCAAGCAAAACAAATTCAACAACGTGCAGGCGCTGAAGCAGGAGATATAATATTCTTTGTCGCAGACAAACCAAAATTAGTTTACGATATTATGGGTAGATTAAGACTTCACTTTGGTAAATCATTGAATTTAATTGATGAAAACAAACATAATCTTTTGTGGGTAGTTGACTTCCCAATGTTTGAATATAGCGAAGAAGAAGGTCGTTACATGGCAATGCACCATCCATTCACTTCTCCGAACCTTGAAGATCTTGAAAAACTGGATTCAGGTGACTTGGGTAATGTTAAATCAATAGCTTATGATATCGTGTATAACGGCACTGAGCTTGGAGGCGGAAGTGTTAGAATACATTCTTCTGAAGTTCAGAAAAAGATATTCAAAGCACTTGGCTTGACTGAAGAAGAAGCTGTCGAAAAATTCGGATTTATGGTAAATGCATTACAATACGGTACACCACCTCATGCTGGACTAGCTATAGGACTTGACAGACTCGTAGCATTACTTGCAGGATGTGATTCTATACGTGAGGTTATTGCATTCCCTAAAAACTCAGGTGCTAAAGATCTTATGAGCGATGCTCCGGGCGAAGCGTCTATACAACAACTTAGAGAATTGCACTTAAAAAGTACAGCTCATAAATAAATTTCATAAATAAAAAATAAAAAACTCCGAGTATGAAACTATCGGAGTTTTTTATTTATAGAACTATATAATAAGTTTGTTATATAATAAGTTTATGCAAGTATTTACCGAATTAAGTAAAAATCCAAATTTATCAATAGCCTTAGGATACTTTGACGGGGTACACTTGGGGCATCAGGCGGTTGTAAAATCAGCCGTAGAATTTGCGCATCAAAATAACACAAAATCAGCTGTAATAACATTTACAGATCATCCTTGCTGCTATTTTTGGGGAGTATGTCCCAAATACATTCTTACCAAACGCGATAGAGAAAAAAAATTGGCTGAGCTTGGGGTTGATTACTTATATGAGCTTGATTTTGAAAGCATATCCGGACTTACGGCAAAAGAATACCTAAAAGATGTACTTATAAAATATTTCACCCCAAAAGCAATTTCGACAGGCTATAATCACAATTTTGGTTATAAAAAATCTGGTAATGTGAAGTACCTAGCCCAAGAGGCAAAAAAATTCGATTATAAATATTTTGAGCTGCCTGCACAAAAATTAAATGGGGAGATAATTAGTAGCACTGCAATTAGAAAACTACTTGCAAGTGGTAATATAGAAAAAGCTAATTCAATGCTTGGATATAATTTTTCTATTTCAGGTACAGTTATTAAAGGACAGCAAATTGGCAGAACCATAGGTTTTCCGACTGCAAACATTACTTATCCAAGTGAGATTATTGACCTGCCTTTTGGTGCATATTCAACTAATGTAATTCTTGAAAATAAATTATACAAGGGAGTTGCAAATTTTGGAATTAGACCCACTGTTAGCGGAAAGTCAGCATCTTTAGAAGTGCATATTCTAGACTTTAATCAGGATATATATAACAAAAAAATAACAGTTACTTTTAACAAAATGCTTAGGAAAGAAAAGAAATTTTCTTCACTTGAGGAATTAAAATCACAAATTCGTAAAGACATTTTGACAATTTAGACAGATTTTAAAAAACTGCTATAATACATACATGGAAAAGTAAATTATTTAAACTGGATTAATCGGAGTTAAAGATTTTATATGAAAAAGCAAGTAATAGCTTATCTGCATACGCACTGGGATAGAGAATGGTATCGAGAATATGAAGTTTTCAGATTGAGACTTTTAAGGGTGTTTGATAACGTCATTAAACTTTTAGAGCAAAACAAAATACCCAGCTTTTATTTTGATGGGCAAGTAGGAGCACTATTGGACTACCTCGAGCTTCGCCCCGAAAATGAAAATCTTGTAAGAAAATTAATCGCGGATAAAAAATTATTTATAGGACCATGCTACTGCCTTTTAGATGAATTTCTCGCCGACAGAAAAGCGTTTGAAAAAACTCTTGAAATAGGGATGAAAATTTCAAAAGATTTTGGTTGTAATGACTTTATCGGATACTTAGCTGATACATTCGGACACAGTCAAAATGTAGCTGAGATACTCAAAGACTTTGGTATTGATAAGTGTATTGTCTGGCGCGGATGCGGTGATATTCCTTCTGAATTTAATTTTAGAGGAATTAACACGGTAAACCTGATTCGCGGATATTTTATGGATATTTTTTCTAGCGGGATGACAATGGAGCAAAAATCAAAATGGATGAAGGATAACCTTGATAAAATAGCTCAAAAGTCATTTAATACATTGCTGCTACCTATAGGCGCAGACCACCTTGGAGTTGAGCAAGATATAGCTGAACAAATTTCACAAATGAATACACTGCTCAACGATTATGAAATAAAACTAGGTAGCCCTTTTGAGTACTTTGAAGCTGTAAAAGAAAACTTCCATCATTTTACATGGAATAATGAACTTCGTGACAATTCAAAAACATTTATTCTAAACGGCTGCTACTCAGCTCGTACCAAGCTTAAACAAAAAAATATTGAATGTTCATATAAATTGGCGCTCGCTGATGAATATCAAAAAATCAACGGTGCTCAATATGAAAATGCAATAGAATACGCATATAAAATGTTGCTTAAGAACCTTGCACATGATGGAATTTGTGGCTGCTCAACCGATGCTGTGCACAGAGAAAATATGATTAGGTATGAAAAAATCGCTCAAGTCGCTGATACAATAATCAAAGAAATAAAATTCTCCAATCCTCAAATCATTAATTTTAGCAACTATAAAGGAGTTGTTGAATTTAAAAATGCAGAGATTGATCCCGAAGCACAAATTATAAAATCAGGAAATGGATTTGAAGATTCTTTGTTGTATGATACTCAAAAAATTCCAGTAACTGAGGATTATAAAGAAATATATACGCAATTAAAAGAGCTTTCCAACTCAAATGATAAGCTATCCATCTCAAACAATTCGATCAAAAATTCACACATTGAACTCTCCGTCAATGAAAATTCAATCAAAATCTTCAACGAACATAACATCTGTGAATTAGAATTTGAACGTTGGCAAGACAAGGGAGACACTTACAATTTTGGGGCTGCCAAAGATGATGTCCCAGAAATTACTAAAATCATTTTATCCAAAATACTTATGAAAGGTAAACTTAGGGTAGGATTACTTGTAAAAACAAACTTTTTCAATGTGGAAATTTATCTTAATAAAAATTCCGAATTATTTAATTTTCACATTGAGTGGAACAATCGCCTAAAAAATAAACTATGGCAAGCTAAAATAAAATTAAATAGTCCGATAGACAAAACTTATTCAGAAGATATGAACTCCTTGATTGAAAGGACATTCAATCCTGATTACAACATGCGTGATTGGCTCCCTAAAACTAAAGGAATAGAGGTTAAGACAAATTTTGCCCCAATGCAAAGATTTGTCGGTACACAAGGTGTAGGTATAATTACAAAGGGATTAACAGAATATGAAGTTTACAAAAACTTCTTAAAAATTACACTTTTAAGAAGTACAGGTATTATCTCTAATCCTAAAAATTCTTCACGCTCTACTCCTGCAGGACCTCCGATTGAAGTTCCCGAAGCTCAGCAAATTGGCACCAATACAGCCGATTTTTCTATCGGATTTTTCAACGCAAAGGATTACCAAAAATATATTGATGAAGTTTTTCCTAGAATTATAATATAATTTATAAATGTACATATAATTTGTGGTAATATTTACTTATGATAGAAATTCTTATACTTGATGCACTAATGAATAGAGATTATACAATGTACGCGATACAAAAGCATATCATTGATTATTTTTCTGCACTTACCAAACCGAGCTTTGGTGCAATTAAACCTGCTCTTAACAGACTGGAAGAAAAGGGGTGTCTAACCTGCAGAAAAATAATGTCTGATGGTGGAAAACTTTCAGGATTTTACTCTATCACTACAAAAGGGAAAAATGAGTTATGTAAATTATTACTACAAAACCTGAGTGAGAATCCACTGCAGTTTTTATCTGACGCCAGAATAAAGCTTGCTTGCAGCGCATACCTCTCACAAGATGAGCGTAAAAAATTATTTTTCCAACTAAAATCGCTCGCACTTACCCATAAAAATGCAGCAGAAAAAACATTAAACAATGAATACTCTCCCTTAAATTTCTATCAAAAAATAGTATTAGATAATGCACTTTGCGAATACAATAATTTAATTACAATAATCGAAGGATTTGAAAAAGACAATGCCCGCAATAGTTAGTAAAGTATTAAAAAATTCAATTGCAGAAGAGTTGGAAATAGAATCAGGTGACGAAATTATCTCAATAGATAATAATAAAATGCTTGATATGATAGATTACAATTTTCTCTGTAAGTCCGAGTTTTTGACTCTTGAAATAAAAAAAACAAATGGAGAAATTGAAGTTATTGAACTTGAAAAAGACTACGAAGAAGACCTTGGGATAGTTTTTGAATGCGCTGTATTTGACAGAGTAAAACCATGTCTCAATAATTGTATTTTTTGTTTTGTAGACCAACAACCGCAAGGACTTAGAAAAACACTATATGTAAAAGATGATGACTACAGATTATCCTATATGCAAGGGACATATATAACACTCACAAACCTTACATCAAAAGATAAAGAACGTATCGCAAGGATGCACCTTGGACCGTTTTATGTGTCTGTGCATACAACCAATCCTGAATTAAGAGTAAAAATGCTCAAAAATCCAAACGCTGGAAAAGCACTAGAAAATTTACAATGGTTTAAAGAAAATGAAATACCTTTCCATGCTCAAATAGTACTTTGTCCGGGATACAATGATGGAAAAGAACTTGACCGAACCCTAAAAGATTTAAACAATTTAGGTGATATAGTGCTTTCAATAGCCATTGTACCTGTCGGAGTGACCAAATTTAGAATTCCTGAACTTACTCAAGTTGATGAAAAGATTGCAAAACAAACTCTTACAATAGCGTCAAAATACCCCAAAGTATGCTGTTCTGATGAGTTTTTCTTGCTCGCTAATGAAGCAATTCCAAATAGCGAATACTATGGTAATTTTTCTCAACTTGAAGATGGAGTAGGAGCAATAAGATTATTACTTGATGATTTTGACAAACAAAAACTTCCAAAATCAATAACGGCAAAGAAAAAAGCTATCTTCGCAACCTCTTATGCTGCAAAATACGCCATTGAAATTATTGCCAAAAAATTAAACGAAATAGAAAATTTTACTGCTGAAGTTACCCCAGTAAAATCAAACTACTGGGGACAAAATATAACCGTAGCAGGTCTAATCACCTCGAATGATTTGATTGAAGCAGTAAAAGGTAAAGATGCCGATTTTGTAATCATTCCTTCTGTAATGCTTAGACCATACAGTGAGGATTTTTTAGACGGTCAAAACCTCGATTATGTGAAAGAAAAAACTAATAAAGATTTTTTTATTATCCAAAACTATTATTCAATGGGTGAGTTGGTAGAACACCTTAAAAAAATATAAAAAATCCCCTTATACTTACATAAGAGGATTTTTTCATGGAATTTTCTATTTTACTAATATCGTTCCAAATATTTATCAAGCTCCCACTTGGAAACGTATGTTCTGAATGAATCCCATTCTTTTGATTTAGCATTCATAAACTCATTAAAAATGTGCTCCCCTAATGCAGCACGTGCAACTAAAGACTTATCTAAACAATCTAATGCTTCTGAAAGATCACCAGGGAGGGCATCAATTCTTTGTTTTTTACGTTCTTTAGAAGTCAATTTATAAATATTACTTTCTACAGGTGCAGGCGGATCAATCTTATTACGAACCCCATCTAAGCATGCTTCTAAAATAGCTGCAAAGGCTAAATATGGGTTACAAGCAGGATCTGGAGAACGCAATTCAACACGCGTAGCATTACCGCGTTTAGCAGGCACACGCAATAACGCACTTCTGTTAGCTAAAGACCAAGCCTGATATACTGGCGCCTCATAACCTGGAACCAAACGTTTATAACTGTTTACTGTAGGATTTAAAATTGCAGTAATAGATTTAACATGCCTCAACATGCCCCCAATTGAATATTTCGCAATATCTGACAGCTGATATTCTGCATTCGGATCATAAAAAGCATTTTTACCATCCTTAAATAACGACACATTACAATGCATACCCGAACCATTAATTCCATATATCGGCTTTGGCATAAATGTCGCATGAAGATTATGACGCGCTGCTACTGCCTTAACAGCAATTTTAAAAGTAGCTACATTGTCAGCTGTAGTTAAAATATCAGCATATTTGAAATCAACTTCATGCTGACCATCTGCCACTTCATGGTGCGAAGCTTCAATATCAAATCCCATTTCCTGTAATGTCATAACTATATCAGATCTGATATCTTCACCCAAATCATCAGGACCAACATCATAATATCCGGCATGATCAGATGTCTTAGTTGTGATGTTACCATTTTCATCCTTGGCAAATAAGAAAAACTCAGCTTCAGGTCCCATATTCATTGAAAAACCCATTTTTTCAGCTTCTTGCATAACTCTTTTTAAATTACAACGAGGACATCCCTCAAAAGGAGTTCCATCCGCATTGTGAATATCGCATATTAAACGAGCCGAATTAACGCCACCTCTCTCACGCCAAGGAAGCAATTGGAATGTGTTTTTATCAGGATAGAAGAACATATCTGAAGTCTCAATACTTCTAAATCCTTTTATAGATGACCCATCCAACATAATCTCATTAGCCAGAATCTTTTCTATATGATCAGAAGGAATTGACAAATTCTTAACTTGCCCATTTATATCCACAAACTGCAACTTAATAAATTTGATATTATACTCCCTTATCAAAGACTTAATATCATCATCCGAATAATCCTTGTTGTTAAGAGGAACATGTTTAAAATCTGTCATACCTACCTACTTTCTTCTTATGTATAAACTATAAATAATAACTATACTATTAAAAGCTTTTTTACACGTTTGGTCAAGCCTTTTTATATTAAGATTAAATAAAGAACCAATAATCTCAAAAAAAAACCCCTGCTTGGGCAGGAGTTGGAATTCTTTTAGTAATTCCTCGTGTGTGTAGAAGGTTAGTGTGTAGTAGGTAGTAGTAAGTAGTGTTTTTATGTCTCGTGTTTATTTAATCATTTAATTATCTCTTACATATTAATAAAGTATTTTTAAAGTATATAATTGCTATATCCTATTTATTTATTTACAAAAGTTAACAAAAACATATAGCACATTCCAAATCGTACAGTAAACGTGCTATTAAAAGAAAACCCTTGTCCGAAAACAGGGTATGAACACAATTAAACAAACTAATAGTGAATAAAAAATCTACATTCTTTCAGGAGCAGAAACTGCAAGAATATCTTCCAATGCATTTCTTAAAACAGTTTTAACCCCCCACACAAGCGCTACACGCGCTTTCATCAAATCCTTATTATCATTAATTACTCGATTTGCATTATAAAATGAATGGAACTCAGAAGCCAACTCTTGAACATAACGACAAATTGTATACACTTGACGAGTTTCAGCTGAAGTTTTAATTACATTTTTATACTCTTCCAACTTTAAAATAAGCTTTCTAGCTGTAGATATAGTTGGCAAAAGCAAATCAGAAGTAAAGTTTTCCACAAAAGCATTGAACTCTTCTTTTGACATAGGAGCTTTAGTTTTTTCACCAGTTTCAGTGTTCAATCTTTCACTAACAACATTACGTAAAATTGAACAAGCCCTAGCATGAGCATACTGGACATAAAAAACCGGATTTTCATCAGAATTGGTCTTTGCAAGCTCAATATCAAAATCCAAAGTTGTATCAATATTACGCATTTCCATCCAAAAACGGGTAGCATCAATTCCGACTTCATCTATCAAATCATCTAGGGTAACCATATTTTTACGTTTACCCATTCTAACTTCTTCACCATTAATTACCAAATTAACAAGCTGACCAAGTAAAACTTCTAATTTAGAAGGGTCATACCCAAGTGCTTCAATTGAAGCCTTAACACGAGCAACATACCCATGGTGATCAGCCCCCCATATATTTATCAAACGATCATAACCACGTTCCAGCTTATCAATATGATAAGCTATATCAGCAGTAAGATATGTGTTTGACCCGTCAGCTTTTTTAATTACACGATCCTGATCATCACCGAAATCTGAAGATCTAAACCAATCTGCACCATCTTTTTGATATATTTTTCCACTATTTTTAAGTTTATTAACACACTCTTCAACCTTGCCTGATTTATGCAAAGACAGCTCAGAATAAAAATTGTCAAAATGAACTCTAAAATCATTTAATAGAGCCATTTGCAACTTTTCCATTTCATTTTTAGCAAAATCGCTAAATACACTAACATCAATTTTATCAACAATATTATTACAAGCTTTAAGCAACTCACTATTAGCCTCAATAAACTTCTTAGCGACAGGAATCAAATAATCTCCAGGATAAAAGTTTTTTCTCTCGATTTCATCCTCTGGGAAATCAATATTTTCCCCCAACTGCTGCTTAACTCTGATAACCAAAGAATTACCAAGCTTGGTAATCTGACTACCTGCATCGTTAATATAGAATTCCTGATAGACTTCATGTCCGTAAAATTTCAACAAATTTGCAAGTGCACTGCCCATAGCAGCCCAACGGCCATGACCAATATGAAAAGGACCCGTTGGATTTGCTGAAATATATTCTAAAAGAATTTTTTCACACTTTACATTTTCAGGTTTACCAAAATTCTTACCTTTTTGAAAAATCTCAGTAACCAAATCAGCCAAAAGCTTACTTCCTGATTTAAAGTTTATAAATCCACCAATTACAGAATATTCATTATCTTCTTTATCAACATACTCAACAATTGTATTAGCAATTTGAGGTGGAGCAATCCGAGCATAACGAGCTAAAGATGAAACATTCACCGCATAATCGCCAAAATCGGTATTTTTTGGACGTTCAACATTCAGTAATCCTTTTTTATACTCGACCATAGCACCAAGTTTGCCATTTTCTATTGCTTTTTGCAGTGCCTGCTCTAATTTGTCTATAAAATAATCTTTTATCATCTTTTTCTCTCCTTTTTGTATCATAACACAAAAATGAAAGTTTTTATGTTAAAATTCGAATATGATAATTTCAAAAGAAATAGAAATACAAAAAAAATCTAACAATATCGAAATTGAAGCACAGTTACATAAACTTGGTATAATTCCCTTACGTTGGGCCATTGTGGAAGTGAAAGATAAAATTTACCGATTAAATGTTTCCTTTGAATTAAAAAACGAATAATTACACTTCCTGTAAAATATCTGTTGAATGGAATTTCTTTGTTGAATGTAATTGAATATATTTTTTCAACAGCTCAAAGCAAACCACACAAACTTTTTCATTTGCCAACTTTTCATATTCAGACTGATACTCAAAATCAAATTGCAATAATGCATTTAAAAACTCAACTATCTTGTGATGAATAACAGTCTTACATCCCAAATTTTCATTACAACGAGCGCAAATTATTCCCCCCATTTTATCTGAAAAATACATTTTCAAATCTTTAACATGCTCACCACAACAAAGACAAGTTTCCAGCTCCACACCAAACCCGGAAATTTGCATCATTTTAAGTTGAAATTTTAATACAGCAATCAACATACTGACTTTATCACCAGCTTCAGAAATTTTTTCCAAAGCCTTATATAACAATTCATAAACTTCCTTTGAACATGGATCTTCTTCAACACCAAAATTATTCACAACCTCTGAAATATACATTGAATAAAATATCTTATCCATATTTTGACGTATTTTATGAAAAGTATTTAAAGCTTCAGCTTGGCAGATTGTATCCATATTTTTGCCTTTGTACAGCATAAGCTTATTGGCAACAAGCAAATCCATTCTTGCACCGAGCTTACTCTTAGGTTTTTTGACCCCTTTGGCTACACCACGAATAAGCCCCTTGTCCTTGGAATACATCACAATAATTTTGTCTGCTTCACTCAAATTATAAGCCTTAAGATTTATTGCATCAGTCACAAAGTTATTCATTAGACCTATCCTTGAGATGAAAACGTACCGTGATATACACCACGCAAAGCCTGTTGCAGTTCATTTTTATTATCAGAAAATTCTAACGCGGTTTCAGGCGTAACATATCCGGCCTTACACAACTGATACAGTGAATTATTCATTGTAATCATCTTGTTAAACGAACCTTTTTTTACAAGGTCATATATTTCTTCTAACTCATCTTTTATAATAAAATCTTTGACAGTTGATGTACATACAAGTAACTCACAAGCTGGACGTCTTCCAGCGCCATCATTAGTAGGTACCAGTTTTTGAGATACCGTACCGCGCAAAATTTGAGCCAACTGTTCACGTATAAATTGACGATCACCAGGATCAAACATGTTGACAATTCTATTTACTGTCTGTACAGCATCATTTGTGTGAATTGTCGCATATACCAAATGTCCAGTTTCAGCAGCTTTTAAAGCACTCATAATCGTTTCACGATCACGAATTTCACCAATAAATATAACATCAGGATCTTGACGCAAAGCATACTTTACACCATCTGGGAAAGAAGGTGTATCCAGCAATACCTGACGCTGTGAAACTATACTCATATTATTGGTAAAAATAAATTCAACCGGATCTTCTATAGTAATAATATGCTTTGAATAATGGTTATTAATATAATCAATTAAAGATGCAATCGTAGTAGACTTACCGCTACCCGTTGGACCAGTGATCAGCACAAGCCCATTGTTCAGCATAGAAAACTGATTCATCGCAGAAGGCAGATTCAACTCTTTAATATTTTTGATTTTGTAGGGAATAGTACGTATAACTAAAGCTCTGTGATTTAGCTGTCGGCTGGCATTTACACGGAAACGAGAACAGCCTTGAATTTCATAAGCAAAATCTAAATCCATGTAATCATCACTACTATCCTTCAGATGAGGAGGCAACAAAGTATTTAAACCGGAAGCTAAATCTTCATCCGTCAATGGTAACATCTCTGTAAATTTTATAATCTCTCCATCCTTACGCATGCTCGGATACTCATCAACATAAAGATGTGCATCAGATGCACCCATAGAAACTATTTTCCGTAAAAATTCAATTATATCAAAATCTTTCATTAAACTTCTCCCATGATATAAAATTATATCATTTTTTTTACAAGAAGCAAATATGTCAAGTTATGTAAAGTCAATGATATTAGGATAATCAGAAAATTGTAACAAAAAATTAACATTTTAAATTAAAATTGGCAATTTTATAAAAACAAAACACTTTATAAAAGAGTAAGGGAAATTTCAAAATTGTAATTGGGAAACGGATATTAAAAAAAATCTTAATTTATTCGACATAATATAGAAAATCAAGATTAAAAGAAAAGGTTTATTTTTATACTCTCTCTCTTAATATCCTCGTGTTTATTTAATGTTGCCATTGTCATAATTGGCAACTTTTTTTTTACTAAAAAAGAATTCCCGTCCAAGGAGAAGACGGGAAATAAAAATCAGTAAAAGAGACATCAGCAACATTATGATAGATATATTTTTTTCGTCAAATAAAATATCAATAGCTTTCTGGATTTTTAAAAAATTTTATTCTATACTGTAGATATGAAGAAGATAATACTTACTACATTAATAATGCTGTTTACCTATCAAACGGCCAGTGCCATAGACATAACAAATCTTGTCAAGCCTAAAAGTCCGCAGACACCTAAGCAGAACACTGCAATGGGGCAACAGGGCAATATTTTATATGCTGAAAATGAAATAGAAAAAGCTTTTGAACTATTCTTAAGCATACCTGCCAATGAAAGAACTTCTCAAAATTGGTTACTCATGGGTAATATACTTCAAGACCAAGGGAAAGATGCTGATGCTGTTTTTATGTACAACCAAGCTATATCCGCTGACGAAAATGATTTCAAAGCATATTACAACCTCGGGAACATATACTTGGAAGAGGAAAAGCCTTATCTTGCAATAGAGCAGTATAAAAAAGTTTTAAAAATCAACCCCGAATACCCTTATGCATACTACAATATGGGATGTGCGTATATTAAACTCGGAGAACTTCGCAAAGCAAAAAATGCTTTAATCAGTGCTATTGAACTTAAAAATACAGTAGCTGATTTTCATTATAATTTAGCCTATGTGTATAAAAAATTAAACGATGAAAAACGAGCAAAGCTCTATCTTGAGTACTATAACAAAATTATTGATAATCAAATCAAATAAAATATAACAGATTAAAGGGACATTATGCATGCAATACAAAGGAATAATTTTTGATTTTAACGGGACACTATTTTTTGATTCTAAAAAACACCTTGAAGCTTGGAGAGAATACTCTCGAATAATAAGAGGGGAGGCATTCACTGACGATGAGATGCGAGAGCACATGTTTGGTCGCACGAACGAGGATATCATTGCCTATGCCATACAAAAAAGACCTACACCTGAAATGGTAGAAAAATATGGACAAGAAAAAGAAGCTCTTTATAGAGAAATGTGTAAAAAAGATCCTGAGAATTTTCATCTGGCGCCAGGCGCTGTAGATTTTTTAAACTTTTTGACCAAACAAAATATCCCTCGCACAATTGCTACAATGTCTGATAAAAAAAATGTCGACTTCTACATTGAAAGCTTTAACTTAGCAAAATGGTTTGAAATTGACAAAATCGTATATTCTGATGGAACAATAAAGGGAAAACCAGCACCTGATATATATGAAATAGCCGCAAAAAAATTAAATCTATCACCAAAAGACTGTATCGTGGTAGAAGATGCACTAGCTGGAATTGAAGCCGCTAACAGCGCAGGAATAGGCAAAATTATAGCAATTGCATCAATGGACAGTAAAGAAATTTATAAAAACATTCAATGCGTTAGCCAAATAATAACTAACTTTAACGAAATAGATAGAAATTTATTTGCACAATTTGCAAATATTAAAAATTAACTAAAAGAACTAGCAAATTTTTCTATTCACGCTTTTAAGTAAATATATGAAAATCGACCATGGAAAATTTTTGCAATACCATATAGGCAGACATAAGCTAAAGAAAAACTTATACCACATAACCACCAAAGAAGCTTACCAAAACATAAAGAAGGAAGGTTATTTATACCCGAGCATAGCTAATGGTACCGAAAGTGGACTATTTTTAGTAGATTTTCCCAATTTTTTGAAGCGATGGTGCGGAATTTCAAAAAATTACCCTCAAGGTTACCTGTTTAAAAATTTATTATCGCATATCGCAGGTAGAGAATGTGAAGATGTTGTATTACTAAGGATACCAACAGAAGTATTAGAAAAAAATGCACTAAAAGTACGCTCAGTTGAACGACACGCTCAAAATATAGTAAAAATTAGAGAAAGACAAAAGAATATAAATGAATTACCAAAAGAAACGATAAAAGCACTATTTGGAGATTTTGCAAAATATTCTCCCCAATACAAGCAAAAACGAGAAGCCGTCGAATATATTTATCCCTACGAAATTAAATTATCAAACATACAAGAAATGGGTACTTTCAGATTTACCAAATCACTTAGAAAAACGTCAATCTGGGAAATTATAACTCAATTAGTCAAAGGTCACCCCGAAGAAAACGGCGTGACCAATATACAAAAATTCTTAAATAAATAAATTTAACAAGCCTTTACAATATCGTATGCAACCTCAGCTGTAATTGTCCCTTTTTCACCAAAAGCAACATTTCTTTGAGCAAAACGTTCTTTGATTTTTTCAGCAGCTTCAGTAGCATCAATACCATAGTCAGAAAGTTTTGTTTTCATACCGATAGAATTGAAAAATTCTTCAATCTTATCAATAGCGAGATCTGCAGCCTTCAAATCAACAGTTTCATTAATTCCGAATACTTCACGAGCTATTTTAGCTAACTTTTGAGATTTAGCAATTTTTTGATTTCTCAACAATCTTGGCTCAACAATAGCAAGACTTTGTCCATGGTCAATTCCATAAAAAGCAGTTAATTCATGCCCTATCATATGCGTAGACCAGTCTTGAGGAACACCACAAGAAATCCAATAATTTAATCCGCAAGTCGCACACCAGAAAAGATTTGCACGAGCATCGTAATCTTCAGGATTAGCGAGCACTTTAGGTGCTTCTGAAATCAAAGTTCTTAAAATTCCCATAGCCCAAATATCTTGTAGTGGAGAGTTAACATCATAAGTACAATTAAATTCCATCGTATGCACAAATGTATCAACAATACCGTTAATTGTTTGTTTAACAGGCAATGAGAATGTAACAGAAGGGTCTATGATTGAAAATTTAGGGAAAAGCAGCGAATTGTGGAAGGCTAACTTTTCACTGGTTGAAATTCTTGAAATTACCCCACCGTTATTCATCTCTGAACCGGTAGCAGGAAGTGTAATAACATCCGCTAATTCAACAGCAGAATCAGGATGCTCACCTCTAATCATAATAGCATCATAGGCATCATCCCCATCATATTTTGACGCAAGAGCAATAAATTTAGTGCCGTCAAGGACAGATCCGCCACCAACAGCTAAAAGAAAATCAACCCCTTGAGATTTAACTATATCAACAGCTTTCATAAGGGTCTCATATTTAGGGTTAGGTTCAATTCCACCGAATTCAAGCAAATCATAACCGCTCAAAGCTTCTTTTACTTGCTCATAAACACCGTTTTTTTTGATAGACCCACCGCCATAAGTCATAAGGATTTTTTTATCACGCGGAATAAGTCTTGACAACTCTTTAATAGTCCCTTTTCCAAAAACAACTCTTGTAGGACCGTAAAATTCAAAATTTTGCATATTTAGCTCCTCTTTTTATACAAGACAATAATAATAAATATGATAAAAAACGTCAAGGAATTAGCAAAAAAAAATCTTTAGCCACATTATTAACAACACAGGAGAAAATTAAAATGCAGACGGCATCTACATCACCAGCATTTGAAGGACTTTTATATGGTAGAATGGGGCACCATTTAACTAAAAAAATAATATGCTGTCCGCACGGTGATGCGAAATTTGTAAGATTTGTCAACAAAATTGCGCACAACAATCCAAATGCAATAAAAGTATCCTATTCTGAAAATGGATTAGATAAGTTAATTGTAGAAACGAAAGAAATACCGAAACTAAACTTTTTAGAAATGATTTTTTCAATAGTAAGTAAGGCACAATTAAAAGCATTAAGAATGCGAAAGCAGGGCAAAATAGAGAGTTTTATATATCAGATAAATGAAATAGAATACGACAGCCTAAAAAAAGATTACCCATTTATCGGCAAAAAACAATTAACTAAATTTGCCGAAAACATTAAATCATCAGCTCCTGATGAAGCTCAAAACTTCCTTAAAGAATTCTTTAGGTAATGATTTAAATGAAATTGTTACCTAATTTAGCAGATTCAGTACAAAGGATTAATGCTTATAAAATATGCCTAGACTTTTACCACAAATTCAAACAACCATTAGTAAAAAATTAGTTATAAAAACACAAAACAAACTAAAATATAAAAACGAGAGCACAAATAAACATAATCATTGATTTTTTATACTTTTTATAATATACTACTAAAGTTAGAAAATTATTACTATGGGAGACTTTTATGAAACATGATTTAAAAAACAAGATAAACAAGGCTGCAGTTGCCGGGTTATCAAAGATGAATGCATTTACATTGTCTGAATTATTGATAACACTTGGTGTTATCGGTGGAGTTGCAGTCTTAACACTACCTGTAGTAATCAATAAGGTGCAAGAAAAAGTATTGGCTACTCAATACGAAAAAAGCAAGTCAGTTCTACTTAATGGATTTAAAATGTTAAAAGTACAACAAAAAGCTAGCACAGTTTCACGTTTTGGATTTATGAACAGATGTAATTCCCTAACTGACAAAAATTGTCTATCTGAAGAATACAAAAAAATATTTAAAGTAGTTGCTGATTCTTCTTCTAATTTAAAAGCTGAGCAGCTTCCCAAAGAATATAGTTTAGAAGGTACTGATCAAAAATCTATATTTAGTTGGGACAAGGTTCCGTACATTTTTAGGACTAATGATGGAACAACATATGGTATATTATCAGATGAAGATTTAAATAGCTTTAGTATAGTAGCAGATATGAATGGTGCAAAAAAACCAAATATCGCTGGAAAAGATTTGTATAAATTCAGATATTCTGGTACTGGTATACTTACTGATGTAACATCCGAGATTGAGCAGTATAGCTTATGTTCTGTAGAGAATCTTGGTGAATGCAAAACAGAATCTGAATGTGAGTCACTAAATAACACAACCATTAATGGTCAATGCTATAGAGCTGAATGGACATCATCATATGGTGGAGATTATTATTGTAGCTTTTACAGATCATCCTATTCACCATGCACTGGTAATTAAAAATGTCAGTTTCAGTTATAATGCCAGTATATAATACTGAAGAAAGCGAATTGAGACAAGCTATAGAGTCAATACTTTGCCAAACTTATACTGATTTTGAGTTCATAATAATTAACGATGCCTCTACAAATAATGCAGAGGATGTAGTTTTATCGTATAATGACAAACGAATAAAATACTATAAAAACAAAAAAAATCTTAAGTTAATAGCTACAGCCAACAGATTGTTAGATGAAGCAAAATATGAGTATATTGCAAGGTTGGATAGCGACGATTGGTGTACTCCAGATAGACTAGAAAAACAAGTCAAATATTTAGATGAGAACGAGGATGTCGGGGTATTAGGTAGTTTTTATAAGAATATGCCCGATGGAACAACATACAGTATCCCAAGTAATCCTAATGAAACAACTATTTTCAGTCGTTATTGTGGAGGCTGTATATGTAACTCATCAACTATGATTAGAAAATCTATACTTGACAAATATAACATTCGATATAACGAAGGCGCACTACATGCTGAAGATATGAAGTTATGGTCAGATATAAGCGAGCACAGCAAACTAGCGAACTATCCTGAAATTCTGACATTCTACAGAATTTCTCCTAATGGTATTTCATCTCAAAACAGACAACATCAGGCCAAAATGTCATCACTAATACTTTTTGAAAATATAATAAAAGATTTTGCAAACGATCTTGACTTTATGTATATGATTCTTGAGAAATTCATCAAAGAAGAGCCTATTACAGATGAAGAATTTGTATATACACAATCATTTCTTATAGGAATAGTAAATTTTCTACAAAGGCAATTATCCTATCCATTCAATACCTACGTAAAAAAGTGCATTCTATCTAGACTATCATATTTTGTAAGGAAATAAATAAGCAATAAAAATCTTCTTTCATAAGAAACAGGAATCCTTGATTAAAATTAATCAAGGATTCCTGCCTATACAAAGTTTGTTTATGTTAAATTCACAAAATAATTTAAGTGTTTATTCATACAATTATCTAACACACCTGACTCTAACAGAAGAATCCCAAAGATTATGCCACTGCACACGTGTAAAACTACTATTAAACTCTCGTGCATCAGCAGCATATTGAGGTGAAGTAGCAGAATACTGACTAGACCAATAATTATATGAACCTAATGCTCCATTGTCAGACCACCCCAATTCATTAACCCTAGCAGTATCATATGACACATCACTTCTAACATCATTTGCTCCAATTGGATAACTATCCAATCCATACAAATAAGTTGCAATATTAGCAAGTTCCTGCAACGTTGGGACACGCATTCCTAAATCCTTACAGGTTTTCTGAGCACCTGCCCAGTAATTTAAATCACAATTAGGCCCCCCAGAAGTGGGATCATCACCACTAACAGCACAGGTATTTGCTGGTGGCACACTAGTTATATCAGCACCAGCTAAACACAAATCACCAAGTTTAATATCGCAAGTTGAAACTACAGCATTAGTTAACATTATATCATCACCAATTCTGTTAGGCAAATCCTTACCATTAACATCCAACAAAATACCCATACAACCTACCTGACCGCTTTGTCCAGCAGGACTGAATGGGTCAACACTTTCACAATTAGGATTATAAGCCATAATACCAGTTGTACCATCAGCAACCACAAATCCTATTAGATTAGTTCCCCAGTCCTTATGTCCTAAATCTTCAGACGACTTCAGCTTATTTGTAGAAATTTCACCTCCTGAGGTTCTAAAAAATTCAGGAGAATAGCAATTTTCTAATTCAGAATTATCACAAACTTTTATAATTTTTACATACTTTTTAAAATAATTCATGTAATCTTCTGACGATTTTGCAACACCAGTCATAACTCCATCAACATTCATCTGACGCGTTACTTCGACTAGCTTCTTCTCCCAAAGATTTTTAGCAGTTGACCACACCTTATCATAATGTTCCTCCAGCATGCTAGGTATTACAAGTGCAGCAACAACACCAATTATAGTCAATGTAATCAGCAACTCTGCAAGGGTAAATGCAAATTTAGTTATAGCTCTATTTTTTAATTTCATATCTCGTTCCTCTTTTATATTATCATATACCTATTTCTAATATCTATCACTTACATATCAGGTTTCACTTAGGAGAAGTATAACATATTTTTTATTTTTTTGCAATTCAAAAACTTTGATTATATCACCTACAAAAGTGCATTACATTATTTATTTCATATTATCAAATTTTATTAAAGAAAATTTGAACTTTTTATCTAACCATTCGTTATATTAATGTGTTAGAAAAAAAGGAGAATGTATGAAAAGATTTTATTTAAGTTTATTTGCGGTAGTATTTTGTGTTACCTGCGCTCTGCCTGTAATTGCTGAATGCGATTGCACTGGTAGTAGAATTATCACAAAAATTAAAAATGCATCTAGACTTGATCAAGAAGATTTATTTGCAACCTTGATTGACAATTCAGCATTTTCTCCCAGCTACAAAACCGAAAGTGCATTCGCTGAAATTATTTACGAAGCAAGAAATGAAACCTATTTTCAAAAAGCACTAAAAGACTATATTAACAACAATTGTAGCGTATCAAATAATAAAATATATTGTAACTAAAAAATTCACACATTTTTATTTAAAATTCAACGAAAAGTTTATACCTTTCTTTTTAATTTTTCCCCATTCACCTCCTTTATTCCCCGAATATCTAAACGGACTCATTCTACTGAGTCCGTTTAATTATTAATTTCATTCAACCACTAACACACTCAAAAACAGCTATTCATTAGTAAATCCATACCAATCCACCCAAATCAATATATAGCAGAACTAATTACAAAATTTTCCACACATAAAAGAGTATCAAATCCAACAAAAAAGACCCAAAAGGGTCAATTTTAATAAATGGGGCGCCAGATGGGATTCGAACCCATGCATATCGGAACCACAATCCGAGGTCTTAACCGCTTGACGACTGGC
>CALUVH010000002.1 GCA_944324175.1 Candidatus Gastranaerophilales bacterium
TACGTGACAAAATAGATAAATACATATATTATTACAATACAAGAAGGTACCAATGGGGGTTAAACAAAATGACACCTTATGAATTTAGACAGTATTTACAATCATCCTACTGATTGATTATAGTTTTTGGGGTACACTTCATACTAATCCGACAATAAAAAAACGATAATAAACTCAATAAGTTATTGTAGGTTGGGGTACACTTCAAGAAACCCCAACCTACAGTAACTGGCAAAGACGTTTTTGGGAACATACAATTAGAAATGAAGAAGATTTATATCGTCACATAGATTACATACATTATAATCCGATGAAACATTTTCAAATCACACCAAGGGATTAGAAATATTCAACGTTTAACAATTTTGTTAAAAATGGATATTATGAAACAGATTGGTGTAATTTTGAAGATAAATATAAAATTGAAGATTTAGATTTTGAATAATTCAATAAGTTGCGATGCGGTAAATCAAAGATTTACCACATCCTACTTACTTCAGAACCACAACAAACAGATCTAGTTACCAAAACATCTGGAAACATCAAAAGCACCATATATTGCATTAGAATCAATAGAATTAGAGTTAAAAGAACTATACCCGCGTACATAAGCATAATTATTTTCATAAGGTTCACTTGATCTATAGAATGAACCAATAGACCAATTAAGCTCAGCTACACGAACACTATCAGGAGTTACTCCTTGACGACTTTCTGTTGCTCCAATAGGATTATCCTCCTGTCTGTAGATATATGTTGCAACATCTGCTAATTCTTGTATTGTAGGTAAACGCATATCATTAGCAGCACATGCTTTCTTCGCTGCAGCCCATTGGTTATCATAACAATATTCATTTAAGCTGCCCCTCGTATCCCATTCTTCATCAGGACTTCCATCACAAGTATTTAGGGATCGCGTTGAATACAAATCGCTTGCTGCTATACATTTGTCTTGGAATTTCATATCGCACGTTGAGATTGTTGCATTCTTTAATTGGATATCATCTCCTACTCTATTTGGTCCTTTCTTTCCGTTTACATCTATCAACATGCTCATGCAACCTACCTGACCGTTTTGACCTTCTTGGCTGAATGGGTCGACGCTACTGCAATTCGGATTGTATGCCATAACCACTGTTGTGCCATCCGCTATTACAAACCCCATTGTATTCGTATTCCAATCTTTTTGTCCGAGTTTGCTTGCAGTTGTTAAGCTGCTTACTTCGACTTCGGTCTCTTTATCACCTGTTTGCACAAACTTCGGTGCGTAACAATTTTCTAATTTATCGTTTTCGCAGGTTTTGATTACTTTTACATACTTCTTAAAATAGTTCATGTAATCTTCAGTACTGCTTGCTACTCCTGTCATTACGCCGTCGATATTCATTTGACGCGTAGCTTCGACTAGTTTTTTGTCCCATAGGTCTTTGGCTGTTTGCCATGCTTTGTTGTTGTGGTTCTCTATCATGCTTGGTATCGTCAATGCTGCAACTATTCCGATTACGCTCAGCGTGATTAACACCTCGGCTAAAGTAAATGCGGTTCGACATTGACCCAAGTTCAAATGTGGTCTTCGACCACCCTCGGCTAATGTAAATGCGCTTTTGCGCTTTGTAATTTTCTCAATCATATTCTTACCTCCTTCGTTTCTTTTCTTTTTTACTACTCTAATATGATTTTTGTATTTTTTTGCATAGCAAAGCACACAAGTATTACTACTTGTGTTTATTCCAATATGGCGCAAACGCCCGTATATCAAGCCCCTAGAGGTTACCCCCCCCCCCCGTGGAAACCACGTGGTACAAAGGTTTTGAGCCGTTCATTAAATACGGCTGCCTTATATATTCTCTATTTGTCTGCTTATTCAAGTTCATATTCTGATTATATCGTATTTTTTACATCTTCGCAAGGGGGCAATGAAAATTTCATCCATTCGCACAAAACAAAGCCGAATTTCTCAATAATGCAAGGCTTTAATTTTCGTTACAATTAACTTCTAAAATTAGGGATTTATTCGATAAAAAACAGGGATATTTTGTAAATTCTCCCTGTTTAAATTTATCAATTTAAAAATTAATTATTCATCATCTTCATCGTCTTCGTTAACTTTGATTTTATCAACAACCATTTTAGCCATTTCTTTAGCAATGATATGTTGAGTTGTTTCAGGGCAGTTATGAAGCATGTTCATAGCTGTACGAAGTGTTGAATCGATATCATACCAACGACCTTTGCGGTTGTCATCAAGCCCTGAGCCTACTGCATTTATGATATCTTCGACTGCTTCAAATTTTTCTTCTTCAATGTTATGCTCAATGATAATTTTAATCAAATTCAAAGCTATACGAATTTGAGTTTCATCATCGGTCTCTTCTAGGGTTTTTACTGCCTGTGATAATACAGGATCTTTGTCATACCAACGGCGTTGATTGTTGCTGTAAACTTCTTTCATCTTTTTAATCTCCTTATATTATGAAATTTTATCATCCTTGTCTAAATGTAACCCCTTTTGTACCTCGCGGATATTCCCATTTTATACATTTTTTTTCACAAGCTATACGACAGGCACCGCACTCCAGGCAATTTTCATAGTTGACGGTTAATTTCTTTTTATCATCATCCCATGAATATACATTTGCGGGACACACAATTGTACAACATTTTGACTGACAATTCAAGCACTTATCATTGTCAGGATTAAGATGTGAATAAATATCGCTCGTGTATTTAACTGTGGATAACTTATCATCTATACTCATTTAAAAATACTCCATAAAAGTTTTATACCGCTAAGCCCGTCTTTGAACAGTTCTGTAATTTTCCTGTCTGTAAACACACTTTTTATAAAATCAATATATTTTTTGCGCTTTGGGATACTATCCACCGATACAAACATTTCAAAAAAAGCATTTACCTTTTTCAAATAATACTCTAAAAACGAGTATTTTCTGTCGTGCATTACATCCATTAGATTTTTATACGTTTTCAAATCTTTCAATACAAAGGAATTTTCTAATTTTTTCTGATATTGTGAAAGGATATTTGCAGAATAATCGCAAAGATCTAATGCCTGAACTGCCGTTTCAGCGGCTAATTTACCGCTAATCATAGCGAGATTTGTCCCCTCCCAGTGGAGGTTATTTACAAGCATTGCTGCATCCCCCACCACAAGCACGCCATCTGAATACAGCTTAGGTAACTTCTTATATCCGCCCTCAGGTATCAAATGCGCTGAATACTCAACCAGTTCACCATCCTTAATCAAAGGAGCTATAGTCGGATGAGCCTTCAATTTGTCTAAAAGTTCATAGGGCTTTATGTTTTTTTCAACTAATTCATTTAACGCAACGCCAAGGCCTATACTGATTGAATCTTTATTTGTGTACAAAAAGCCAAGCCCGAGAATACCAAGCATTGGTCCGCCAAAAATTTCATATACGCACCCCTCATCATCATTGAGGTTAAATCTGTCATTTATCTTATCTTTGCCGATTTTAATGACTTCTTTCACGCTGAGTGCAACATCTTTTGGTTTTATATCCTCGCGTAAGTTTATACTTTTAGCGAGTAAAGAATTGACACCATCTGCCAAGATAACGATATTTGAATAATAGTCCTCAAGTTCTGTCCGCACCCCGACCACTTTGCTGTTTTCAAGTAAAAGTTCTTTCACGACAGTTTCTTCGACAAGGTAGACCCCTTCTTTTTTTGCCTGCTCAGCCATCCAACGGTCAAACTTGGCACGTATCACTGTATAACTACCATATTGCACAGATTTTTTGTTTTCATAACATACGGTTGTTGAGTCCTCTTCTGAAAGGATTGAATATTTATGCTTAACATTCCTTCTTTCAAGTGGTGCTGAGGCTTCAAAGTCAGGAAAAACTTCTTTTATCGGTTGAGTGTAGACAGCTCCGCCAAACACATTCTTACTGCCTGAAAACTTTCCTCTTTCAATCAGCACAACTTTTTTATCAGCCCTCGCAAGGGTAACCGCTGCTGCTATACCAGCAGGACCACCACCTACGACTATCACATCAACCTTATTTTCAGAATTCATCAAAAACTCTCCTGTGTCGAAATATTTTTCTAAAATCAATTATACAATAAACTATGTTCATTGTAAAATAGTTAATATGATTATAACCGCAGGAAAATATAAAGGTCAAAAAATTATCGCACCGGATGAAAAAATAACCCGCCCGACACTTTCAAAGGTTCGTATGGGAATTTTTAACACCCTTCAATCAATGATAGAATTTGAAGGGAAATCTTTTCTTGATATGTACGCAGGCTCAGGGATTATGGGACTAGAAGCACTGTCAAGAGGATTTGAATACGCGTGTGGAATAGAAAAAAATCCAAAAATTGTAAACGTAATAAAAGCTAACTATAAAAAATTTTCTCATTCTCCCGAATTATTCATCGGAGACAGTCTAAAAATTGCCGAAAAATTTAACAAAAAATTTGACGTCATTTACATTGACCCGCCCTATTTTTCAGGTATCTATGAAAAAAGTCTTGATGCAATAAAAAACTTGACAAACGAGATAATCATTTTAGAACACGTCACAGAAGTGGATTATTCCGATTTTGAATTGCTTAAGCAAAAAAAGTATGGTGATAAAATCATAACTTTTTTGAAACATAAAAAGCAATAGCCGCTATAACCGCTGAGAAATCCTCTAACCACCCTTTAGTTAGGAAAAATTTCATATAGTCAAATCAGGTGTCTAAGGCACCTGATTGTTTAACTTATTTGTTGCTCGCGCGTAACGCGATTTTATAGTTCTTTTTATTGTCGGATTTGTAAATCCGACCTACAGTAACAGCTGAGCCAGAAGGCTCTAAAAAAATACCATTATCAGACTTATTGAGTTTATTATCGTTTTTTTATCGTCGGATTGGTAAATCCCGACCTACAGTAACTGAAAAAATCGCACAAATATGGAAATCGGTAAGTTAGTCACCCAAACAAACCGCGAGAATATCGACGTTGCCACGACCGAAGTTAAACCCCCAGTATGTTTCAAGATCCTTAAATTTGCGGACCTTCGCGAGATTAGAGCCGCTCGTCTCACTAGACCAAACGTAAAAATAATTTAAGCCTGGGGAAACTGCGAGGAATTGGGAGGCCTTACTGTAGTCGAAGGATCCAGATGTTGTCCCATTTGAGCTTACTTCTTTATTATATAAGCATGAAGCTAATGCGGTTAGTTGGGTAGGATTTGGTATATTTTTTATGCCTTTACAGGCTTTTACGGCACCGGCCCAATAATCATAATTATAATAGCACGAAGTTATCCCCAGTTTGCCTTCTGATACTGCTTGCTCACATTCTGCTTTTGTCATTGGACTGTAACCACTATTAGGGCCTAGGATTTGTGTAATACAGAAACCTACTTCTTCCTCAGGAACAAGACAGCCAGTTGTACCGCCCAGGTTAGTTACATTTATACCTTTTATATCTTTACCATTCGTATTTGGATTTTTGTTGCCTGATACATCATATAATATTGCCATGCTGTTACTTGTTGCACCAAATTGATTGTTATAGGGATCTTGCTTTGCATTCGGGTTATATGCAATAACCGCATTTATTCCGTTTGCAAACTGCACACCGATGACCTCAGTAGCCCAATCTTTCTGACCTAAATTCTTCGCCTTTTTGATTTTGGACATATCAATCGGGTCTTCACCTTCATTCCAGATGACTTCTTTATTAAAACATTTTGTTATTTCACTGCTGTCACAGACTTTGTTTATTTTAATATACTTTTTAAGTTCGTTTACAAAATCTTTGGTTGTTGAATAGCCCGCAAGTTTTTCTTCTGTATTCATCTGTTTGGCAGCAACTTCGAGTTTATTTTCAAAAACACTTTTTGCTGTCGCCCATGCTGTATTGTTGTGGTTCTCTATCATGCTTGGAATTGTCAGTGCTGCTACTATGCCGATTACGCTCAGCGTTATTAATACTTCTGCCAAGGTAAATGCAGTCTTGCGTTGACACAGGTTCAAATGTGGTCTTCGACCACCTTCTGCCAGTGGGAATGCGGTTCTTGTTAAGTAATTCTTTTTTTCTGCTTTTGTCATTTTGCACTCCTTTATTTTTATTATTCTAGCTATTAATTCCTTTTATTAAATAATTCTACCTTTTAAGTTGATTTATTGCTCTTTATACACTTCAACACAAGTTCACTAACTTGTGTCTTTTTCTTCATCTGCGTAAAACGCTTTTGCTGAGCCTTTAGAAGTTGCCCCCCCCCCCCGTGAAGACCTGTGTCACAAGGCTTTTCAGGTATTAACCCCATGCCTGTACATTTTCTGCTACTCGCATTTTTTCTCAACATCAAATTGCTCATAGTCAAAGTATAACATATTATTTGAAAAAATACAACCATTGTGATAATATCCACTTAAGATGGCAGAAGGACAAATTTATAAAATTCATTCAGACTTTTATTACATAGACAGTGGAAGTGAAACTGTTGTATGTAAGGTGCGTGAAGTATTAAAAAAACGCAAAGAAAAAATTCTTGTGGGAGATTTTGTTGAGTATGGCGAAGGATTTATCGAAGAGATTATTACGCGAAAAAACAGTATTTCTCGTCCCAGCGTCGCTAACATCGACCAAATTATTATTGTAAGCGCGCTCAAAGAGCCTGATTTGAATCTTTTGCAATTGAACAGATATATCGCGCTTGCAAAGTACTACAACATACCGATAAAACTATGTTTCAATAAAAGTGACCTTAAATGGGACAAACACCTCAAAGAAAAGATTACTCAGATATACAAACCGCTTAACTATGAAATTGTATACACTTCAGCTATCGAACATTCAGGAATAAAAGCTTTTGAAAAACTTCTAAAAGACAAGACCAGTGTATTATGCGGCAACTCAGGGGTGGGAAAATCAAGTTTGATTAACGCGATTAACCCCGATTTAAACCTTCGTACCAAGGCAGTGAGTGAAAAGTCCCAACGTGGCACACACACAACCAGACATTGCGAAATTATAAAACTAAATGATACCTCAAGAATTGTTGACACTCCCGGGTTCAGCAACGTAAAATTTGATTTTCTCATGCCTGCTGATGTTGACTCACTTTTTGATGAAATTAAGCAATACGGAGCCGAGTGCAAATACAGTAATTGCCTGCATATCAGTGAGGATGGCTGCAATGTTTTGGCAAATATTGAGAAAATTGATTCTTCAAGATATGAAAGCTATCTGGCTTTTGTAGAAGAAGCAAAAGCTTTCAAAGAAATGGTGCAGTATGAAGGACAAAAAACTGAGCATTTCAAAAAATTAATTAATAACAAACATGTAGCTAAAATAAGCGAAAAAAAAAGACAAAGCTCACGTCGTACGATAAGACAAAATATTTATAAGGACTTGAATGAAGATGAATAACAATAATGTAATTTCTATGGAAAATTTTATCGAAATGGTAAATAAAAAACTTGATGAGTATATGATTGTCGAATACCCTGAAGACCTTTTCAAATCAATGCGATACACCGTACTTTTACCAGGGAAAAGACTTCGCCCGATAATGTGTCTTGAGACTTGTCGAATGCTTGGCGGAGATTATGAAAAAGCTTTTCCTACCGCTTGCGCTATCGAAATGCTACATTCCCAAACTCTCATACATGATGATTTGCCTTGCATGGACAACGACGACTACCGACGCGGAAAATTAAGCAACCATAAAGTATTCGGCGAAGCTACAGCCGTACTTGCAGGCGATGCACTTTTGACCTTCGCTCCGCAAGTCATTACAAAATTTTCTCAAGATTTGTCTAATGAATGTATTTTAAAAGTTTTAAATGAATATTTTCAATACGCAGGTGCATATGGCGTAATCGCAGGACAAGTAGTTGATATTGAAAGTGAAAAGGGTAATATCACAAACGAAAAAGAAGCTACACTAAACTATATTCACTTACATAAAACTGCTGACCTGTTTAAACTTTCAATAAAGACAGGCGCTATAATCGCAGGTGCTAATGAAAAACAGTTGGAGATCATGACATCATTCGCAGAAAAACTGGGTATTGCATTCCAAGTCGCTGATGATATTCTCGATGAAATTTCCACATTTGAAGCTCTCGGAAAAACCCCCGGTAAAGATAAGGCCTCAGGAAAACTTACTTATGTAAGTCTTTTCGGATTAGAAAACGCAAAATGTAAACTCGCTTGCCTTTTTGACGAATGTTATGATATACTTAACAAGCACGATATTAAATCCGAAATTTTTACAGATATTATTGAAGGAATTAGACAAAGAGTAAAGTTATGATTAGACAAATAGCAAATACAGGTTATGAAGTAATTACTGTCGGCTTGCTTTCAGCTTTCAGCGCACAAGTATTAAAGTTTATTATATTTACACTTAAGACAAAAAAAATAAACTTTAAAATATTTTCAACAACTGGCGGTATGCCAAGCTCTCATTCTGCAGGAGTAATGGGACTTTCTACCGCTACCGGTATTGTTACGGGTTTTGACAGCGTTGTATTTGCAGTAGCTTTGGGATTTTCATTGATTACAATGTATGACGCTGCCGGCTTAAGACGCGCAGCAGGTAAAACTGCAGCTTGTCTTAACCGAATGATGGAAGATTTCTATGAACATAACGTCCAAGCTATCGGTGGAAAACTTAAAGAACTGTTAGGACATACACCTCTTGAAGTCATTGCAGGTGCGTTTTTTGGCATCGGTTTTGCATACTGGTTTCATTTTTTATTCCTCGGAGCTTAATGTTTCGTCATATACTTGAATTTTTTTGTTTTTTATGAGATAATAAAATTGTTATGGGCTTATAGATTTTGTCGTCTATATTCTGAGCTGTACCCTTGAGAAAAAGAAAGATTAGACTCTACGGATGAGTGTACCGGAATTTAATTACAAGTATATAAAAGACAGGGCTAGTGCAGGAAGCTGGCGAAGAGGTTACGAGTATCACACAAAAGATATGGTATTCGATACGTATCCTGAAAAAAACTTTTACATGGGAAAAGTTAAGGGTAATTTTCAGGATCACTACAACACAGATTTGATTTTCAAAAAAAATAAAATTGAAGCAAGATGTAACTGCCCTTTAAAAGAAGAATGGTGCAAGCACGCTGTAGCAGTCGGACTTAAAGCTATTGATGAGCATGCTTATGAAGATTGGTTAGAGACAAAATATGGCATAGAAACTGATTTCCCTGATGAAAACACTGAATTAAAAGAGCCTCCTCAAGGTAATTATCTTTTTCACTTCAATACTAAACGCAGAGCTAATCATTTTTCTTTGCTCATTCGCTCCCGAGAAACCAATAAAGTTGTCCGACAACTTGAGCCAATTTTGCGAGGATTAATCGAAGCTCAAAGGAAAGATCCTAATTTCAGCTTAAATGAAGCTCAAAAAGCCGAAATTGCAATATTCCAACAGATTTTGATATTCGCTCGTCAAGATAAAAAAGCAGGCTGGTACGATATTCCAATCACTAAGTTTGCTCCAGTATTTCCACTCCTTGCAAAAGTAGATGAAGTATTAGATGAAAGATCCAAAAACAGATTAAAATTTACCAATGAAGAATGGCGACTTGTGTTACATGTAAATACCTCGCAAGCTGGTAACATTTTACTCTCTCTTGATTGGAAACGCCCTGATAAAGATGATGAATACCCGTTTGAAGAAGTAAGATATTTTTCAAGACATCTTAAGTGGGGAAGATATAAAAACATAATTTTCCCGACAAATGTCGCCATGCAATCTCTTCCCCAAAGTCTTATAAAATCAACCTTTACTGATTTAAAAGACTCTGATGGAGGTAAATTTATTTATGAAGACTTACCTAAGTTACAAGAAATTATGGACGTCGATATTGCAGAAAATATTAGCAAGCTGATGTTAGAAAAAAGACCTCCGATTAAAATTGTAACTCTTGGCATAGACTATGATCAGTCATTGAAAGCGTCATTAGAATTCGAATATGATGGGGTTAGAGTACCATATTCTAAAATTTCAGATAAAGTCCCTTATCTCACTATTAAAAAACAGGGAGAAGATCTTGTATATTGGATAAAAAGAGATCTTCAACATGAACAGGATGCATATAACATGCTTTTAGCTTGTCGCTTCGTTCCTATGCAGACAAATAACTTGGCATTAGAAAAAGAAAATGCTATTGATTTTTATAATTACTATATAAAACAAGCCGGTGATGGATGGAAATTTTTAGAAAAAGATGATATGTCGTTTTTTAAACTCATTGAACATCCTTTTGAACTGTGCGCTAAAATAGATTTTAGTGAAGAAACTCAGGATAGCTTTGAAGTTTTCTTGTATGGAAAAATCGGAGATGAGATTCTTAACTTTGATGAAATATATGAAACTTTACAAAGCGGTGAAAAATATTCAAGAATTAGAAGTCTCGGATTTGTAGAATATCCCGCATATGATATATATAGCTTACTGCGTACATTTAACTCTTTTGATGTGTTCAGGAATCCTGACAATAAATTTATCGTAAAAACATACCGTGCTGGACTTATTTCTGAAATGAAAAATCTCAACGTAAAGTTGGATTTAAGTGCTGAATTTGAAAAATTCTGGGCACAGATGTCAACATTCTCAACTTCGGATAATTTGACATTACCAAAAGGTATAAATGCTGAATTTAGAGAATACCAAACAAAAGGTTTTGGCTGGTTATGGTTTATGTACAAGTATGGACTAAACGGAATACTTGCAGATGACATGGGATTGGGTAAAACACTGCAAGCTCTAACTGTTTTACAAAAGGCAAAAGAAGAGGACGGACCTCAACCAACTTTGGTAATCTGTCCTACTACAGTCGTGTTTAACTGGGAATCTGAAATTCAAAAATTCGCACCGTCACTTACATGTCTAAAACTTGCCGGAATCGAGAGAAAACAACGTTTTAAAGAAATTCCAAATTTTGATGTTATTATTACTAGTTATGCTCTAGTCAGACGTGATATCGAAAAATTAAAGCAGTATAATTTCAGATACATAATCCTTGATGAATCACAAAATATTAAAAATGCACTTTCTCAAACAGCTCAAGCTGTTAAAAAATTGAATGCACCACATAAACTTGCACTTTCAGGTACTCCTATAGAAAACAAACTTGAAGAATTGTGGTCTGTGTTTGATTTTCTGATGCCGGGATTTTTATTCAATGTCGCAGAATTTAATCAAAGATATGTAAACCCAATTATGGAAAGGGCTGACAAAACTGTTGAAAAACGACTAAAAATGCAAATTTATCCATTTATCCTACGCCGTATGAAACGTGACGTTGCAAAAGATTTGCCTGATAAAATGGAAAGCATTGCATACTGTGAATTGACTGATGAACAAAAAGATTTTTACTTACAAGTACTTGACAGTACCAAAGAAGAACTATTTAAAAGTATTGAGCAAAACGGTCTTGAAAAAAGCAGATTATCAATATTTTCAGCACTGCTCAGACTGCGTCAAATATGCTGTCACCCAAGACTTTATGACAAAGAAAATGTTAAACATATCGCTTCTTCAGGTAAATTTGAAAAACTTAAATCAATGCTTGAAGAAATTATCTCAGAAGGCCACCGAATTTTACTATTCAGCCAATTCGTTAATATGCTCGACATAGTCAAAGCTTGGCTTGAACGTGAGGGTATTAAATATGAGTATCTGACCGGTAAAACAACTGACAGACAGGGAGCTGTAGAAAGATTCAATTCAAATCCGACTATCCCTATTTTCTTGATTAGCTTAAAAGCAGGCGGTACAGGTTTAAATCTTACCGGAGCGGATTATGTAATTCACTACGACCCTTGGTGGAACCCTGCTGTTGAAGACCAAGCAACAGATAGAGCTTACCGTATCGGACAGACGAAAAAAGTTTTTGTGTATAGACTTATCACAAAAAATACTGTAGAAGAAAAAATTCAAAAACTTAAAACTGTTAAACGTAATTTGGTTGATAGTGTAATTTCAGTCGATAGAAACATTGTAAAATCTCTTACTATGGATGATATTAAAGAAATTTTCTCAGTTGACTAAGAGATTTGAAAAATATTAAAAATGGCTCTCTGTGATTACAGAGAGCCTGAACATTTTTAAAATCAATTATTTACCGTTTACAACAGTTTTGAATCTTTTACCAGCTGAAAAAGCAGGAACTTTCGTAGCAGGAATCTTCAATTCTTTTCCTGTTTGTGGATTTCTACCAACTCTAGCAGCTCTATCACGTCTTTCAAATGTTCCAAAACCTACCAATGTAACTTTTTTACCTTTAGCCACAGATTTTTGAACTGAGTCGATAAAAGCATTTAATACTTCAACTGCTTCTTTTTGAGTAACGCCTGCTTTTTTTGAAATTTCTTGTACTAATTCTTCTTTGTTCATCTTTAAAGCTCCTTCTTTATTTGTACAAACTAATTATACCCCAATCTGCAATTAGTGCAAGCTTTTTGAGCAGGAAAATTCAAATATTTACAGTAAATAGAACCTATTGGTAGATAATCACAAAAAATCAATCTAACTCAACTACAAAAAGTAAAAAAAACTTACCATTTTAAAGCTTTTTTTGATATTTTTTGTTACAATATTATTACACTGGAAGATAAAAGCACATGGGAGTGTAATTAGACAACTAATGAAAGAAAGAATTATCCTATTTACAATAGTTTTTGGCTTGGGAGTGTTCATTTATATTTTCCAAAGTTATTTTAATACAGTTTGGGGACTTGCTTTTTTATGCTTATGTATGTTTATATACGCAATGTTCTCAAGCCTTGCATACAAAATTAAAACAAGAGTTTTGTCAAAATATCCGCAAATAGTCAACCCCGACTACAAACCTTTTGTATCAGTACTAATTCCAGCACATAATGAAGAAAGTGTAATTGAGAATACTGTAAAAAATATATTAAATATGGATTATGAAAACTTTGAAGTAATCGTAATTGATGACAGAAGTGAAGATAATACGGCAAGTGTGATTAAGGATCTGGAACAAAAATATGATAAAGTTACTGCATTAATAAGATCTAAAGACGCCTTCCCCGGTAAATCAGCGGTATTGAATGATGCATTAGCTCTTGCTAAAGGTGAAGCAATACTTGTATTTGATGCTGATGCTTCTGTGGATCCAGATTTTTTAACAAAATTAATTCCAAACTTAGAACCAAAAGATGTAGGGGCAGTCCAAGCAAGAAAAGTTATAAGAAATAAAAATCAAAACCTATTAACACGTTGTCAAAACAATGAATATACAATGGATGCCCATTTTCAAGTATGTCGTGATTCTGTAAAAGGAGCTGTTGAATTAAGAGGAAATGGTGAACTCATAAAAAGAGAAGCCATAGAAAGTATTGGGGGATGGAACAATTACACTATAGTTGATGATTTGGATATGTCTACAAGACTTCATATAAAAGGTTGGGATATAAGATTCTGTCTTGATGCCATAGTCTATGAGGAAGGTATAGCATATATTAAACCTTTATATCGTCAACGAAGAAGATGGCTTGAAGGTACAATAAGACGATATTTAGAACATTCAGGTGCGGCATTACGCTCCAGAGATATTTCACTTCTGGCAAGAGTCGATATGATTGCTTACATTTCCGAATTTATAATGCCTATGTGGCTTTTGATGGAAATCATTATACGAGGTTTCAAGGTTATACTAAAAGATGCCCCTACCCATACTTTATATTCGTCAATTTTCATTGGATGCATAATCGGATTTGGCTTTTTCTTTGCAGCACGTTATGCACTCAGAAAGTATGACTTTATGCCAAGGTTAGATGCAACATTTGAAGCTCTTGAAACTTCTATATATCTTCTTATAATTTGGTTTCCGCTAGTGCTATTCATATGTTTCAAAATTCTATTTATGAAAAAAGATATGAACTGGGGGAAAACAGCTCATGGACTAGTTTTAGAAGAAGAAGCCAGCATAAAAGCTTTCATAAGAAAAGAATTGGAAAAAACTAAAAATTATACAAAAGAATATACCGAAAAACTAAAACAAGTATTAGTAGAAAAAGGAGAAAAATAAATGAGCACACAAACTATTATTGACGTCAAAAATAAAATCAGAGACGTGGTAGATTTTCCTAAAAAAGGGATTATATTCAGAGATATAACAACTGCATTGAAAGATGCTGAAACTTTACCTGTCATGGTCGATTATTTATGTGAACAATTTAAAGATACAAAAATTGATTACGTAGCAGGGATTGAAAGCAGAGGTTTTATCTTTGGAATGCCAATGGCATACAAAATGAAAGCTGGTTTTGTACCAATCAGAAAACCTAATAAATTACCGGCTGAAACTTACTCTCAAAGTTATGATCTTGAATATGGTTCAGACGTAATTGAAGTCCATAAAGATGCATTCCCCGAAGGTGCAAATGTGCTAATTGTGGATGATTTATTGGCAACAGGGGGAACGGCTGAAGCCGCTTGTAAACTTGTTAAAAAAACAGGTGCTAATCTCGTTGGAATCGCTTTTTTAATCGAACTTGAAGACTTAAATGGCAGAGAAAAACTCACTGATGCACCAAAAGTAATTTCGATGTTAAAATATTAATTGATATAACTATCGTATATTCATAGCGACTTTACATGAGTAAAGTCGTTTTTTATTTCTATCTGGCATATATATCATCTTTTGTTAACGCTTTGAATTCACACTTATAGTCTTTAAGATAGTCTATGACCTCAAGCGGAGTTTGAGCAACAAAATAAAGTCCTTTTGAGCTGACTTTTGCAAAGTTTTTTTCACAAATTTCATCATAAAATTTTAAAAGCTTATCATAAAAACCGTTTGTATTTAAAATCACAATAGGCTTATTATTATACCCTAACTGCTTTTGTACAATCATCTCTGACAACTCTTCTAAAGTACCAAATCCACCAGCAAGCGCAATCACAGCATCCGATAATTCATCCATTTTAGCCTTACGAGTTCGCATACAAGGAGTAATCACAAGGTCAACACATTCATCAGTCGATACCCCCATATTGTATAATCTTTCGGGCATAACTCCAAATATTTTGCCCCCATTAGCCTTAACCTGAGAAGCACAAGCCCACATCATTCCTAAACAGCTACCACCATAAACTAATGAATATCCATTTAGAGCTAAAAGCCTTCCCAATTCAGCAGCAGCATCATAATAAGTTTTGTCTAAATAATTGCAAGACGATGCAAATACACACACTGAAACAATTGAAGAATTAACCATCAAACCCTCCACCTATCTGATAATAATAAGAGCAACCAATTCCGGTACCAGACGATGAACAATCTCTTTTCAATGCATCCAAAGACATATTATACCCAAAAGGTTTTATAGGACGATCTTCATAAATACTTACACCGAAAATATCTTTTCCCCACCTGTTGGGTGGCAAAATTCCATTTACATCGAACATCATTATAAACATCGGATCTTCAATACTTTCTCGTGGTAAATCCTTTATCCCAACAATTGTATTGTTTTCTGCATAGTAAAATTCTTCAAAATTATATATCTGAGTCTTTAAAACTTTTTCATTATTCATATATTTAGGTCTGTACCTTCGTGGAGGATTTTTTTCAGTATCAATACGTAAATACGGCTTAACAAGCATTAATAAAAGTTTCTCTTTTTCTGCTGAAGTTTGGGCCTCTTTAAAACTCTTGATTATATCAGCAGAAATATGCGTGTTGATGACAGAAAACATATATTCAATATTTTCATACTGAGTCTTCCATTTCGAAATATATAATGCCTGCGTCCTGTTTTGTAAGGAAATAGGCATAAAAAGCATTACTATTGCAAAAATAGCCAATAGTGTTATTGAATATTCAGTTTGCCAAAATTTTCTACTTGCCATAACTACGCCATATCAATCAATCTTTTTTCTTTCAATAATTGTTCATATACCCATTCTGGTACAAAGTTTTTACCTAAAATAACTTGTCCATTCATAATATTCGGAGCATGGAAGTCTGAGCCACCTGTAACTATCAACCCTAAACGTTCCGCCATTGATGAAAAATACTCAACACAAGCGGGTGAATGTTTTCTATGATAGGCTTCAATACCTCGTAAACCATAATTCATTAAATCCTTGATTAATTCTTCTGCAATGTCTAAATCATGTGGGTGAGCTATTACAGGCACACCTCCAGCTTCATATATTACCTCAACTGCATCTTGAGGTGTGACCGTTTTTCTTGGCACATACACTGGGGAATCATCATGAATATATTTTGAATATGCCTCAATTACACTACCTGTACCTCCAGAATTGGTAATTGCTTTTGCGATATGCGGACGACCTATGCTACCACCATCTGCAACTTGCTTTTTTATATCCTCAAATTTTATTTTGATACCCTCTTTTTTGGCTAAAAGCGCTATAATCTCTTTTGTTTGCTTAATTCTGGCTTGCTGCTGAGTCTTAAGCAACTCTTGGAAATCACTATCCTCTGTATTCATAAAATAACCCAAAATATGCACTTCACTGTTTTTATACAATGTATTTACTTCAATGCCTTGAATTACCTCAATTTTATCCTCTAAATTTGCTTTTTTCATATAATCTTTAGCCACCTGATAAGATAAGATATTATCATGGTCGGTCAGTGCTATAGCCTGTAAGCCGACTTCTATAGCTGTATCCACAACCTTTTCAGGTGAAAAAACACCATCAGAGTAATAAGTATGGATGTGTAAATCTGTCTTCATTGCTCTTTTTCCTTTTTACTTTTATCTATACAACAAAAAATCCTTTTTATTGCAACAGCACAACCAGTAGAAGGAGTAATCTCAACTTCAACGGCGTTCAATTGAACTTTATCGCCATCTGCAACATCGTAACGCTCAGGAATACATGTGGTAAAACGATTTAAAGAAGTCCCATATTCCATTCCTATTACACTATCATAAGCTCCACAAAAACCTGCATCAGTTATATAAGCCATACCCTCAAAAATTTGTTCATCAGCCGTTTGAACATGTGTATGGGTGCCAAAAAACGCACTAACACCGTTTTCGGCACAAAAACGTGCAAAACAGATTTTTTCTGCTGTAGCCTCAGCATGAAAATCAACAATAACAATAGGAGTAATCTTTTTTAACCTTTTTATTTCCTCAACTACACCATCCCAAGGGGAATCAACTGGTGCCATAAAAACTCGTCCCAATGCATTAATTACAGCTATTTTATACCCCTGAAAATCAAACACCCTACTTCCAAATCCTCTTGTACCTTGGGGATAATTAAAAGGACGTACAAGCTTATCAGCTGAATCAATATAATTAAATATTTCTTTTTTATCCCAAATATGATTTCCTGAAGTCATACAATTAACACCATAAGATGAAATTTCATTGTAATTTTTCTCAGTCAACCCAAAACCGTGTGATGCATTTTCTACGTTTGTAATGCAAAAAGTCTTTTCAAAATCAATCTCAATATCAGGTAAAAACTCTTTCGAATCGGACAAAAAATCACGCAAAACCAAACGTCCCGGGCGTCCGACCACATCTCCAAAAAATAAAATTTTTAAGTTTTCATCACCTGACATTGATAAATTCCCTTTTATTTTACTATCGAGGGCCTCAAAAAAGCCCTCGAGTAGATATTATCTTTATTTTGCGATTTCTGTCGCTCTAAATTCTCTCACAACCGTAACTCTTATTTGACCAGGATAATCAAGTTCATCCTCAATCCTTCTAGCTACATCACGAGCCAATTTTTGAGAAGCCAAATCATCAAACTTTTCAGCTTCAACAATTATTCGCACTTCACGACCTGCCTGAACAGCAAAAGACTGCTTTATACCGTCATAACTATTAACTATTTCTTCGATTTTTTGAAGACGTTTAATATAAATTTCCAAAGTGTCACGTCTTGCTCCTGGTCTACCAGCTGAAATAGCATCTGCTACTTTTACAAGCACTGCCTCAATAGTATTCGCAACAACATCATCATGATGAGCTTCAATTGCATGAATAACATCAGGACGTTCGCCATATCTAGAAGCAAGTTCGACACCCAACTGAATATGAGTACCCTCCTGTGTTTGATCAACAGCCTTACCAATATCATGCAACAGCCCTGCTCGTTTGGCAACGGCAACATTTGCGCCCAATTCAGCAGCAAGCATACCTGCGATATGCCCAACTTCTAGTGAGTGTTTTAAAACATTCTGACCATAGCTTGTTCTGTAATAAAGACGACCTAATGTTTTTATAAGTTCTTTATTCAATCCCATAACACCCATATCTAAAGCGGCATTTTCACCTTCATTCCAGATTTTTTTATCTATCTCTTCTCTAGCTTTTTCTACCATCTCTTCAATTCTTACAGGGTGAATCCTACCATCTACAATTAGTTTTTCCAAAGCCAACTTGGCAATCTCACGTCTTACTGGATCAAAACTAGAAAGAACAACCGCCTCAGGGGTATCATCAATGATTAAATCGACTCCTGTAAGAGTCTCAAGCGCACGAATATTACGTCCCTCACGTCCTATGATACGTCCTTTCATTTCATCATTTGGTAAAGCTACCACAGAAACCGTTGTTTCAACAACTTGTTCTATCATACACCTTTGCATGGTTGTAGAGAGAATTTCCTTTGATTTTTCTAATGACGCCTCTTTTATTTTTGCTTCATTTTCTCTAATTAACTGCATTTGCTCTTGTGCCAAATCATGTTTAAGCTGTTCCAAAAGCATATTTTTAGCATCCTCTGCTGACATCCCTGAAATTCTTTCAAGTTCAGTCGTTTGCTTTTGCACTATTTCTGCGAGATAATCTTCCTTTTCAAGTAACTCATCCAGCTTTCTTTGCACCTGCAAATCTTTATCCGTATACTCTTGAATTTTATCTTCAAGCATATCCTCTCTTTTTGCAAGTTTTTGCTCTTGGCGAGTAAGCTCTTGTCTACGTTCTCGTTCTTCTTCATTTAATTTTTCACGATCAGACTGAAGCTCTTCTCTTGCCTTAATTCTAGCTTCCTTCAAAAGAATTTTTTCTTTTTCTTCTAACGCTAAACGATCTTTTTGAGTACTTGTCAATACCGCCTTCATCTTTGTTTGCTGAACGTACAGCACTGCGACTAAAGCTATTACCACTATAATCGCGATAATCAATAAAAAGTCCATAAAGTTTTTTACCTTATCCTTTACTATTTTTAAAATATACACAGCAACCCGATACATTTAGCCTATCGAGTAATTATTCAAATTTTTATTCAAATATTTTATTTACTGCATATATATCCAAAAATATTTACCTACTACATCTGTCAACATAATAGCATGTAAATTAATTTTTGTATATAGAATATTTAAAATTTGATACAGTTACTTAACTTTTTTCCAAATAGTCGGTACTTTAACTTTTTTCTCTTCCAAATTAGCCTGTGATTTATATATTGGCTTAAACTTCCCATCTTCTAATAACAAATCATATAAAGGAGATTTTTTATATATCTCGACCTCTGGATTAGCCAAATTATAATCTATTGCGTTATCAAAAAATTTAACTTTATCTACAATTATTTTTTGTGACTCATCTAGATAATTATCGGCGACGTAAAAATGCTCGGCAGGCACACTACCAATAACAAAAATTCCATTGTCAGCAAGATTTTCATATATAGCAGAAATTATAGGTCTTAACGCCTCTTTTTTGTTATTATTGTCGGGCCTATAATCAGGAGTATACAAAACATTTTCAAGATAATTTTCAGAAATTTGATAAAGTCCGTTTCTAAAAAATATTACACCAGCAGGAGAATCAGGTTTGTAATCACACAAGTCCATGCAAATAAATTTTATTTTTTTCAAATGTTCAGGACGCACAGAGCAATAGATATTTGTAACCTCCCCAAAAACAGGATGAAGATTAAGAACTTTACCACATCCTTTTGTGGGATACATAACCTCCATAAATTTCTGTTTTAATTCTTTTTCTTTACCACTTACTCTGTCTAATAAAAAACCGTCCCTACAAAATTCACTAATACCGTAAATATTTTCATTGGCAATTTCGATAGCACCCTCGCTCATATCAATACCTAAAAAATTATACTTTTCTCTATCATCAAGCATTGAATATAAAGAAATCAAATCTTCACCGCTTGAGCAGGCTCCCACCACAATATTACATCCATCTTCAAAATTCTTTTCTATATATTTTTTCACAGCAAACAGTGTCGGATAATCACGATAAAATCCACTGCACAAAGGAGTACCCTTCTCATCAGAAATACTTATCGAAGTAAAGGAAGGCAAAAAATTCGCCTTGTAATTACTAGCGTCAGGTAATCGTATTTCTTGGCTAGCCGTAGACTTAACAGGTAGCTCAGCCCTTGTCGTTTGAAAATTTCGTAAGGAATAATTATAGTTATTTATTGGGGTAATCTTCATAGACACATTAACAATGCTGAATATTTTTTTTTGCGGAATAATTTACAGTTTGTAAAAAAAGTGTTATAATCAATTTGTTAAAAAGGAGAGAGACAAATGAAAATTAAAGTATCACAAGAGGTGAAAAACACACCAACAGAAGTACTTGTAATAGGTCAATTTGAGGGCGAAAAGACATCTTTAGAACTTGCAAATACCTATGCAATAGAAAAAGACGGTTTTGAAGGAAAATTTGGTCAAACATACTTATTGCATACTTTTGGAAAAATTCCTGCAGATAAAATTTTAATCATCGGACTTGGAAAAAAAGAAGAATTTGACGCCAATAAAATTCGTGAAGCAGTTGCAAAATCAATAAAGAAATTAAAACAAATAAAAGCTAAAAATGCTTGCATTGACTTTGACATTAACTGTGACTATGGAAAATCAGCAGCACTTGGGGCAATGATCGGAGATTATGCATTCGACAAATACAAATCAGAAAAGGCGCATCGCCTTGAGGAAATAACATTTGCTAAGTTTTCTGAAAAGGAAATAAATGAAGGGATAATATTTGGAGATGCAATGAAATTTACTAGAGACCTTGCAAATGAGCCGGCACAATACGCAACCCCTTCAAAACTTGCAGAAATAGCAGAAAATATAGAAGGTATCACAACCAAAATTTATGATAAAGATGCAATCGAACGCATGGGAATGGGTGCATATCTTGCTGTAGCACAAGGCAGCATTCAAGCTCCTAAATTTATTCACATGAAATACACAGGTAAAAATCCAAAAAGGAAAATTGCGATAATAGGCAAAGGTATCTGCTTTGACTCAGGCGGACTTGACATCAAACCAGCCTCTTCAATGCTTACTATGAAGGATGATATGTCAGGTGCAGCTTGTATATTAGGTGTAATGCAAGCCTTAAATAAGCTTCAACCTGACGCTGAAATTCATGGTATCATTGCGGCTTGCGAAAACATGCCATCTGGTTCTTCTTATAAACCGGGAGATATTTTGACAGCTAAAAACGGCAAAACAATAGAAGTAGACAATACTGACGCTGAAGGAAGACTGACGCTTGCGGATGCATTATGCTTTGCATGCGAGCTTGGAGTAGATGAAGTGATAGACGTTGCAACACTCACAGGTGCTTGCGTTGTTGCACTAGGTACTATAGCATCAGGTATTATGGGCAATAACGAAGATATGATCTCTCGTCTAATAAGCACGGCAAAAGACTCTGGTGAAACATTCTGGCAATTACCTATGTTTAGTGAATACAAAGACAGCCTAAAATCTGAAGTTGCAGATATGAAAAATACAGGTTCTAGATTTGGCGGAGCCTCAACTGCCGGCGTATTTTTACAAGAATTTGTAAAAGATGTAAAATGGTCACACATAGACATTGCAGGCACAGCATATCTCGAGAAACCACAAAAAGAACTTATCGCCGGTGCTACCGGTGCAGGAGTAAGAACATTGCTAAACTACCTTAAATAAGCATAACCCACTTATACAAAAGCGAGAGAAATATTCTCTCGCTTTTTATTTACTATACTATTTAAGCATCATTACTCTAATGACACTCTATAGGTTTACCAAAAAACAATCTGAATAATCCTAAACGTTTCTTCATTGTTGTTGCAATACCTGAAGTTATTATACTTAAATTACAAGTAGTATTGTCTACATTTGTAATTATTGAAGTCATTTCTGGAACTGACGTTTTTAATCCGGCGGTAATTTCTTCAACATTTTCTATTGTATTGCTTAAACTTTTTGCTGTTTGATTAGTATCTTCTCCCAAATCTTCAAGTCTTTGTCTACTAAATGAAGCATTGACATTTGAAGAAAGCACATACAAATTTTTTGTTGTACCTGAAAGGTTTTGCGATGCTGCAATAATATTTGGTTGGATATCCTCAATAGTATCGCGAATTGTCGCAAAAAGGCTGTTAAGTGTCTTTAGAGTTTCATTTGCCTCTTTCACCGTTGTATTTAATGAGTTTTTTAACTCCTCAATATAACCTGAATCAGCCTGAGCAGACAAAAATGAATCCAAATCAAATGAACTGCTCCCTTTAATTACATCACCATCTTTTAGGTAGGTTAAAGATGGACTTGTCGGGTAAATTATTTCTATGAAGTCATGCATAAACCAACCTTTTTTTTCTTTGCTGAGCTTTGCTTTTATATTTACAGGGAGTTTCATATCCATAGGGTCCAAAGCAATAGTCAGAAGAGTAGTTCTGTAGTCCTTGCTTGGATGCATACGTATCGTTCGTCCTATTTTAAAACCTTTATAATAAACCGACATCCGATGTCTTATCGGTCGTGCTTCATTAAATTCAATAGTTACATAGGTCTTAGGCATAAAGTTTTTTGCAACATATCCTACTGAAAAAGCAAAAGCAACAATATACAAAACTGTTAAAATAACTTTCTTCATTGTTAATCCTCGGGATTAGTATATTTTTCTTTAAAGAAAAATACATTCCCAAATCGGATTAATCACAGAGTTTTTCGCAATATGTATAGTAGTCGGATCTGTCCCAAATTATATTTTCTCGAACTTTTTTTGCCGGCACACCCGCAATAATTATGTTCTTTTCTGTAAATTTTTTATTTACAAGTGACATCGCACCAACAACTGAGCCTTCTGGTATTTCTGAACCCTTCAAAATCATAGCACGAGTCCCCACCCAAACTTTGTCTGCTATTTTGATATTTTCGGGTGCATTAATTATGTCTTTTGTCGTTGCATCAATTATAGTATGTCCGTCATCGTTTCTCACAATGATATCACGAGCGAACATGCATTCATCCCCAATGTCCACCCTTTTGCCAGCTTTTGCAACTACATTCAAGTTACGGTATACAGAAATTCCACCACCGAATGTAATTTTTCCACCGTTTTCCATTCCAAAAGTTGTGTGTCTTACATATCTATGACGAGTCGCTTTTATTGCACAATAGTTTTCATCCCCGTTCATAACTATTGCTGTATTAATGAATTTTGAAGGAAGCTCAATCAAAATTTCATTATTATTCCCTGTAATTGTAATTGACATGCCCTTTATTTCTCGATACGGTTTTATCTCACCATTTTCAAGTATTTGTATTTTATTATTTTCGCCCTGAACTTTTACAGAAGACATGTCAGCGTATTCACTCATTATAACTTCCTTGTTTTTAATCTACTCTACCAAGTTTATGTTATTTAATTTTACTCAAAATGTCATCATTTGATTAGTCGAATATACTCCACTTTTCGGTAATTTATTCTTTAATAAATGATGATATATTTTCCCCTAGTAAGGAGTAAATTAATATGATAAATGATGTGATAAAAATTTTTGCACTTTCAATTTTACTTATAGCTGCAATAGTATTTTTTTCCCATAAGGCTTCTGCTGAAGAAATTCATTTTGACAACACAAAATATATTTTAAAATACAGCATTTTTAACCCTGAAACTCAGGGGTACATGAATGAATATTTTCCTCAAAATGAATCACTAATCAATTGGACTCAAATGATTGGTATTTACTATTTCATAAATGAAAAATCTCCTCTTGACTTTGCAAAAAAAATGGATAAGACCATTGAAGATGCAGAAAATAGTGTTTTGATTAAATTTATTGAGAATAAAAAACAACAAAAAGCTGTTTTGAGTTTCCTTGTTAATAACACTGAAAATGGTAAAAATTATTTTGAATACAATATTTACAAATATGAAAAGCACCCTTCAAAAGGCACTATGATGCTCAAGTATGCAACGAAATATTTTTGTACCAACAACAATGAAATTACTCAAATTGGAAATAAAATCCGAGAAGAAAACGATATCTACATGGAAAAATTAATTACATCACCAATACCTCCAATAGTAGAAAAAGAAATCAAGTAACTCCTTCTATTTTTAAAAGCTTTTCCTTTATACTAATACCACCTGCATATCCTGTCATGGCTCCCTTAACACCTATTACGCGATGACAGGGTATCGCTATCAAAATCGGATTTTTATTATTTGCACCACCAACTGCACGTGCTGCATCCTTTGCACCTATCGCTTGCGCAATTTGTTTATAGCTTCTTGTCTCTCCATATGGAATTTTTTTTAGCTCTGTCCATACTCGTTTTTGGAATTCTGTGGCTGATGCAAAATTCATAGGAAAATCAAAGCTCTTGCGTTTCCCTGAAAAATATTCTCTTAGCTGCTTTTCTGCTGTTTGAAGGACAGGCGTTTCTGACTTTATAACTACTTCATCGGAAAATTGAATTGATGTAATTTCTCCATTTTTTTCTTGTAATTTTATATTTCCCAGCGGAGATGAAATTATTGAATACGCCATCTAAAGTTCTTCCTTAATTTTGTTGAAATCTTTTCCTCCAACTGCTTTATAGATATTTATCGTTGCAATGATGTAGTCAATTTTATTACTCACTTCATCTTTTTCGCTCATCAAAACCCTTTCTTTATCACGGAGATTTTCAAGTCTAGATTTAGCGCCAATTTCTAATCGTCTGTTTGAAAGATTACATTTTTCTTTTTCTATATTGTATCTGTCAAGACTTGATTGGTAATTTTTTTGATTTGTCAAAGCTATTCCCAAAGAATTATTTACTTCCTGAAGTGAGGTTAAAATAGTTTTTTCATACTGCTGTTGCGCTTTTTCAAGCTCAAGTTTGTTATATTTTAGGCGTGCCATTTTTGCACCTCCAGTAAATAAATCTAACGATGGCGCCACTCCAGCCGCACTTTTAAAGGTATTTCCGTTGAATATGTTTCCTAATTGGTATGCGTTAAATCCAACCTGACCGTATAGTAATATTTTAGGTAAAAAATCCCTTCTCGCTGCTTTTACATCGAAACCCGTTTTTTGGATATACAATTCAGTTTTAATAATATCAGGTCTAAATTGTATCACTTCTGCAGCAATATTATCAGGTATTGTGATTAGATTAACATTTTCATATTCACTGTGCTGTATAGAATTGTTGTTTCTGTCTCCGAGCAGGACAACCATTTCTCTCGCCACAATATCACGCTTATCTGTATATATTTCAAGCATTTCTTCAAAATTTGTCAAAAGTTGCTGTTCCTGCATTAACTCTGTTACTGGGCATAATCCGTTTTTATATTTCTTTTTTGTCATCTCAACAATTTCTTTTTGCAAATTTACAAGTTCCTTTTGATTTGACATCAGTTTGTCTAACTTTATTAAATTATAATATGTTGAGGCAATGGCAGATGTAAGAGAGATATATGTTGCGCGTTCATTCTGTTTTACTATTTCAACTTGTTTGTTTATGCTTTTTGTCTTAAGTCGTTTTTCGCCCCAAATATCGAGTTCATAAGTCATTGTAAGAGGAAGTACAAAATTCGATTGGCTATAGTTTGGAATTAAAACATCCCCAAACCTGACATCACTTGAATGAAAATCTCTGAAAAAATTACCCGCAATACCCAATTGTGGCAATTCTTGTGCTAATGACTGTTTCGCAACCTGCTTTGCTTGTTCTACATTTAATGAAGCTATTTTTAAATCCTGATTATTTTGATATGCTTTCATTATGTATTCTGTCAAAATTGGATCTTTGTAATTTTCCCACCAATTTATATTCAAATATTCAAGTCTGTAATCCGTATTGTCCTTGTTTTTAGCCGCATTTGCTATTGGTAAATTGCACAGCAAAATAAATAGGGCTAGTATAATTCTAAAAATTTTCATGCTTCACTTTTCCTTTTTGTGTTATCATAATAACACAAGCAGAAAATTTAGTAAATAGTCATGGAAAAAAAAGATTTATTAAAAAGCCGAATAGGAATGAAATTAGTGCGTGTAGGTAAGATGACACGAGCATTGGCGATCCAAAAATTCAAGTGCGAAAAACTTGAAATTACGCCTGAACAATTCACGGTCCTGACAGCCATAATCGACCATGACGGTTTATACCAAAGACAAATCAGTGCACTGACACTTAAAGACAGACCAAATATCACAAGAATAGTTAATATACTTGAAAAAATGGAATTAGTAACTAGGACATCTGATGTTAATAAAAGAAAAATTTACAAAATTAACATAACTTCTAAAGGAAAAGCTATTCACGAAAAAATTGTACCAAGTGTGCTTGAGTTATGGCAAGACTCTGTCCGCGGAGTTTCAGATGAAGACCTTCAAAACTGCCTAACAGTATTAAATAAGATTAAAACAAATCTTGAAGAGAAATTAAATTTACAGATATAAATATATATAAAAAGAGGTGAATAAAATGGAAGAAAATACCCCAAAAAAGAAATTATCAAAAGATGAATTAGATGAAAAAGCAAAAGAAGTACTAAAAGCAAGAAAAGAACGAGCAAAGAAAAAGCGTCCGGAATACAAGAAAAAAAGAGTGATTGTACCAACCATCACAGCGATTATCCTAGTGTTGGTAGGCATATTTATGGCGATCCACTCAACTTTTTTCCAATCAACTGACGATGCATTTGTTGAAGGACGTTTAATATCAGTAGCCCCAAGAGTATCCGGTCCTGTAATAAAACTTCTTGTTGACGATAACCAAGAAGTACAAGCAGGACAACTACTTGTTGAAATAGACCCAAATGATTATGAAGTAAAATTACATCAAGCTGAAGCCAAACTAGCAGAAGCAAAAGCTCGTCTAAACGTTACTGATAAACAAATCGATGAAGGAGCTTCCAATGTTCAACAATCATTTGAAGATATAACATCAACAAAATCAAAACTTGATTTTGCCCAAAAAGATCACAAGCGCTATTCGGATATGTATAAAGAAGGCATTGTCTCCAAACAAGATTATGATAATAGCGTAACACATTTAACTGTAGCTCAATCTGCACATAAATCAGCTAACGAAAAATCAAATGCCCTAAAATCAGCACTTGAATCCAACAAAGCAAAAAAAGAATCTGTCCAAGCCGAGATAAAAAAATATGAAGCAGAGGTAGAACAAGCAAAACTTGATTTATCATATACAAAAATTTACGCTCCTCAAGCAGGCATGGTATCAGCAAGAAGTGTCGAAATGGGCAACTACGTACAAGTTGGTCAACCGCTTATGGAAATTGTACCCAAAGAAGTCTGGGTGGTTGCAAACTTCAAGGAAATACAGTTAACCCACATGAAAAAAGGTCAACCTGTTTCTATTAAAATAGATACCTATCCCGGTAAAAGATTTAAAGGACGAGTAGACAGTATTCAAAGAGCAACCGGTGCAAAATCTAGTCTTTTCCCTCCTGAAAATGCTGTCGGCAGTTATGTAAAAATAGTCCAACGTGTACCTGTAAAAATCATTTTTGAAGAAGATATTTCAGATTATAACATTGTACCTGGAATGTCTGTTGTACCTAAAGTTAAGGTTAAATAAAATATTATGACACTAATCGAAAAATTAAAACAAAACCCCTATATAATAGCGGTTGTAATTCTTTTGCCTTCAATATTGGCTTTGGTTGCAAGTTCAGCTACTAACGTCTGTCAGCCAAATATCGCAGGATATTTTGGTGCAACTCAATATGAAGCAAACACAGTAATTACAAGCTACATAATAGCTAACGGAATCATGCTTCCAACAACGGGATGGTTTGCTAAAAATCTGGGTAAGAAAAACTTTTTCTTACTTTGTATTACAGTATTTTGTATAGGTGCTTTTTTATGCGTTATCGCACCTAACCTTCCATCTTTAATTTTAGCAAGACTTGTGCAAGGGGTAGGTGGTGGATGTATCTTACCACTGTGTCAGGCGATGCTAATTGAGGTTTTCCCTGAGGAACAGAAAGGACTCGCGATGGCATTATATGGTGTTGCAGCAATGTTTTCACCTCTTGCAGGACCATTTTTCGGGGGGTACTTAACAGATAATTACTCTTGGCAATGGGTTTTTATAATCAATATTCCACTTTGTATATTGTCTATTTTTCTTGTAAAAATATTACTCCCTGATGATATTGTCATTAGGGACAAATATAACAAGAAATTTGATATTATGGGATTTGCAGGAATTGCAGTAGCAATGGGATGTTTGCAAATTGTACTTGACAAAGGACAACAATTCAACTGGTTTGATACTCCTTGGATTTGCTGGTTGACAGGTATTTCGATTTTTTCATTTGTGTTTTTCTACGTATGGGAATTAGAATACAAATATCCGCTTATCGATATAAGAGTATTCAAAGACAAAAATTTTCTTTTTGGAACAAGCGTTAGTTCGGTTGTTAATATAATTTTGTATTCAACATTACTTTTGGTACCTTTATTTTCACAAGGACTTATCGGATATAGTCCTTCAGCTTCAGGATTTGCAATGTTACCACGTGCCATTGTATGCCTATTTGGATTACTTTTAATGGGTGAAATAGCAAAATATGTAGAACATAAACTACTTACGACTATCGGTTTTTTAATTATGGCTGGTGCTGTATTTAGCCTTTCTTGTTTAAATACAACCGCCTCCATTGAAAGCATTATAATTCCAAACATGGTTTTGTGTTTTGGAGTATCTGTTGCTTTTGTTCCTATTACTGCACTATCTTTCATGACATTACCAAAAAACAAAACAGCAGATGCTGCCGGATTACACGCACTATTCAAAAATATAGTTACAGCTATGGCAACTTCGATATCTTCAACTTTTATCGCAAGAGCTTCTCAGGTCTATCAAAATAACCTAGTAGGACATCTTGCTTTTCATAATCCTGTGTATAGATTAAAATTAGCTGCATTACAACATAAATTTGCAACTTATTATCCTTCAATAGTCGCAGCGAAAAAAGCAAATGGAGCTATATATAAGGAATTACTTTTACAGTCAAAGCTCGGGGCATTTTATGATGCTTTTCTAATTCTTGCTTTTCTTGCGGTTATTATAATTCCTCTAATTTATATATTGAAAAACAAGACAAAAAAAGCCTCCGCATAAATTGCGAAGGCTTTTTAAAAGTTTTTTAATTTTTCTTAAATCAAGAATTCCTAATGTAAGAATCTCAAGTAAATATATGCAGCACTTAAAGCTAAAGATATTATCATCGTAATAAACCCATACTTTAAGAACTTCATAAATTGAATTGGGTGACCATGATGAGCTGAAGTTTCAGAAACTATAACATTAGCAGCTGCACCAATTATTGTCATATTTCCACCAAGACAAGCACCTAGTGACAAGCACCACCAAAGCGGATATGTGTAATCATGTCCCATTACATTTTCAATTTCTAAAAGCATTGGTGTCATTGTCGCTGTATATGGAATGTTATCAATGATACCTGAAATAAAACCAGATGCCCACAAAATAATCATTGCAGTAGCTTCTTGTGAGCCTTGGGTAACATTTAATATCCATTTTGCCATTAACGCAATACCACCGGAAGCTTCTAGACCACCAATGATTATGAATAAGCCAATAAAGAAAAATATTGTATTCCACTCAACTTCTTTTAAAATACCTGTAGGCTTTTCAAACAAAAGCAAAAAGCTTGCACCCAACATTGCTGTAACACAAGTTTCAATATGAGTTATGTCATGCAAAACGAAACCTAAAATTACCAAAGCAAGTACAATAGCACTTCTAATCATCAACGGAAAATCTGTGATAGTTTTAGAATTATCAAGGTTTGCAACAGCCGCCATTTTTTCAGGAGTTGTAACAAGCTGCTTTCTAAATACAAAAGTCATTAACCCTACTATTACCAAGAAAATTACCGCAATAATCGGAGTTAACACCAGTACAAAATCCATAAATGATAATCCTGCAGCACTACCAATAATAATATTTGGAGGATCACCAATTAATGTTGCAGTTCCACCTATGTTAGATGAAAAAATCTCCGTAATTAAAAACGGAATAGGATTGATATCTAATTGTGTTGCTATGAAAAATGTAACAGGCATAATCAAAATTACAGTCGTTACATTATCCAAAAAAGCAGAAGTTACTGCGGTAAATAACCCTAATACAAAAAGCACCATTTTTGGATGACCTTTTGTCAAACGCAATAACTCATTTGCAATCCAGTTAAACATACCACTTCTGGTCGCAATACTTACAATAATCATCATTGATACAAGTAAAAATATTACATTGAAATCAACAAAATTAATGAAATAATGTGCGTTTAAAACGCCATCAGCCATTTTTGTTTGGCTAACAAGTCCTAAAAGTATTGTGAGAGCTGCACCCAATAATGCAACCGTCACTTTAGGAATTTTTTCTGTCGCTATAAATACGTACGCAACTAATAGAATTGTCGCAGAAATGACAACGCTATGGGCTTGTACAAGCGCAAGTAAATGTTCCATCTTCCTCTCCTTTGAGATATACTGCACTATTTCGAGATATACTCTGAAATACAGCAGAATATCACCTTATTATGTATAACAAATTCAGTCTATTACAAAAAAACTAATTTTGCAAAATATAGTTCGCGTCAATGATTTTATAGTTATCATCTACTGAATTAATGAAAAATTTTGAGTTTCTAGGCAAAATAAATTCAGCATTTGCACCGGTATTCAACTCACGAGTAGTAAATCGCCTACAATCAATACCCTTTGTCCCCTTAGGCAAATGAATTCTCATTACATACCCACTCTGTTCACCAAATTGTGCAATAGTTTCAGCCGCATTCCTTGAAGTCGAAACAAACGCCTTATCAGTTAACGTATTACCAGCAAATAATTCATGTGCAAAATCAAGTACATTCCCACTATCTTTTGTTACAATTCCTCTAAATACAGTCGCATCATTTTCTAAAGGTTGGGCAGCCTCCATCATTGCATCCATTGTTCTTATTTCAATACTTGTCTTTGGTGAAATTTTACCAAGTCTTAAAGGTATATTAAAAGCATATTCATCTTGATAAGATGCAACCATCTCCGCTTCATGACTTGTAAACAATCTTTTATCTGTATATGGAATAGGCTTATCTTCTTTTTTTACAAGCTTTGAAAGTCTTTCCATTTGACGGTCAAAATTATCCTTTGCAATATTCGTTATTTTAGGAAATTTTTCACGAATTATATCTTTTAAACGTTCATTTTTAAATAACTCTTTATCTATAAAATCAACATCAATATCAACATCAGGTTTTAAGTTTGAAGTAACAGGACTTTCAGCAGCTCCTGTAAAACTATTATTTGCAGTTGTAGCAGCCTTTTTAAACCAGCGCAAAACCGGACCTTTTGCCTTCGTAATTGCAATACCCGCAACAACAATACCTGCTAATATTGTAGCTCCTTTCATAGCCGCAGAAGCATGTCTTTTTTCTGTTAATTGATTTGAAGCAAACTCGGTATTTTTTACTTCTTCTTTTTGGGATGCACTGAGTGGTTGATTGATATTTTGAATATTTGTTTTCTGTACTGAGCCCGCTATAATTTTTGAATTGATATCATCAAATCCTATCATGTTCAATTTTCCATGCACTAAAAATTCCACTACAATATATCAAAGCATGTAAAAAAGTTTTTTGCTAGTTTATAACAAAACTTAAACTAATTCCAAATTTTTTATCGAAAAATTACTTAACAAATGATCTATTTCTTGGACTTCATGTCTGTATTTAATTTTTCCATTAGGGAATTTACCATAAAAATAAGCAGAAGAAACCGCTAATATTTTAGTTGCATCAATAATATTCAAAGAAGATAAATCCATTGAAAACTCCGACTTTCTTGATTTTGCAATGTATTTTTTTATATCATCGAATGCCGATGAAATATTATTTATCTTTATATCAAATTTATGCACTGTATTTATCATTTCTAATACCTATAACCAATCAGGCGAATAAAAAAAATAAAAATTTAAACTTTCGTATAATTTTAGTACTTTTGAATGATATTGTTGTATAATGCAAGAAAGATAAGGGGAATAAAAATGCTTATGAAAACAATAAACGATTTGGCAAAAGAAGTATTAGATATAGAAGCGAATTCAATTTTACGCTTAAAAAACAACATCGGCGAAGATTTTGATAAAGCAATAGACTTATTGTATAACTGCAAAGGTCGAGTTATCATCACAGGCATGGGCAAGTCCGGTCTTATAGGACGTAAAATTGCAGCGACCTTAACATCAACAGGAACTCCGTCTTACTTTTTGCATCCTGCAGAAAGTACCCATGGAGATTCAGGAATTATAACTCGTAATGACGTTGTGATAGCAATTTCAAATAGTGGTGAGACGCAAGAGTTGTTGAACCTTTTGCCTTTAATTAAACGTTTTGGAGTTTCAATGATAGGTATGACAGGAAAAACCAATTCAACACTTGCCAATTCAAGCGATGTGGTGTTGGACATATCAGTAGAGCGAGAAGCATGCCCGCTTAATAAAGCTCCAACCGCGAGTACCACAGCGACTTTAGCTATGGGAGATGCACTTGCAGTTTGCCTGCTAGAAAAACGAGGATTTTCAGAAGAAGATTTTCTTGTATTCCATCCGTCAGGTGCATTAGGAAAAGGATTTTTATATCGCGTTGAAGATTTGATGTTAACAGGTGAAAAATTACCATTAGCCAAAGAAAATGAACGTTTCGTTGATGTTATAGAAATAATATCCTCACATAAACTGGGTATGGCAATGATTATAAATGATCAGGGTGAATTAACAGGAGTGTTAACAGACGGTGATATAAGAAGGACTTTGATGAAACATAATAATATACAGTCACTTATTATAAAAGATGTCATGACTCAGAACCCTAAACGAATTTCTAAATCCGATTACGGTGCTAGTGCATTGCATTTAATGGAAAAATATTCAATTACTGCTTTGGCTGTAGTTGATACTGATAACAGGCCTATAGGTGTAATTCATATCCATGATTTATTAAAGGCAGGTGTAGCTTAATGACGATAAAATTAGCCGCATTTGATGTAGATGGAGTATTAACTGATGGAAGTCTTACATTTGATGAAGAAGGTAGAGAATATAAAACTTTTAACGCAAAAGACGGACAGGGAATTGTAAATCTTAATAAAGCAGGTATTATTACTGCAATAATTACTGCAAGACAAAACGGTACAGTTTATCATCGCGCAAAAAATTTGCAAATTAAAGAATTGCATCAGGGGGTCAAAAATAAAATTGAAACCCTTAAAAGTATTATGGCTAAATATAACATCTCTTTTAATGAAATTTCATATATGGGAGATGATTTGCCTGATATATGTATTTTGAAAGAAGTAAAATTAGCTGCTTGTCCTGCTGATGCAGTGGATGAAGTAAAAGCTGTCGCTAATTTCATATCAAGTAAAAACGGTGGTCGCGGAGCAGTAAGAGAACTTTGCGATAAAATTATAAAAGAAATGGAGTAGACAATATGTATGAAATAAAAACTCAAGCTTTTTTCGCTGCAGCACATCATCTTTTGAACTATGAAGGTGCTTGCGAAAATCAACATGGACACAATTGGATGGTAGAAGCATTTGTGCAAGGTGATTCACTCGATAAAAGTAACATTTTAATAGACTACAAAGTTTTAAAACGTGAATTAAATGCGGTGTTGGAATATTTAGACCACAAAGATTTGAATGAATTACCTGAATTTAAAAATGAGAGTCCTTCAAGTGAAATGATAGCAAACTTTATTTATTGGAAATTAAAAGAAAAAATCGTTCAGTTGAGCAAGGTGTCAGTTTGGGAGACACAGACATCTTGTTGTAGCTATTTTGAAGACTAGTATTTTTTAAACTTTTATATTGGAGAAGCTAATGAATTTTATACAAGCAATATTAATGGGAATAGTTCAAGGTTTAAGTGAATTTTTACCAATTTCAAGCTCCGCGCACCTTGTGTTTACGTCTAATTTTTACAAAGTATTCAAAGGATTGGAAATTGTACAACATTCAAATGAAGAGGTCTTTTTTGACATAATGCTTCATTTAGGGACGCTAATTGCAGTCCTAATATTTTTCAGAAAAGATATCTTAAAAATCCTACAAGCTATGTGGAACGCCCATAAAACCAAAGATTGGTCTAACTCAGATGCAAAAATTGGGATTTATATACTTTTAGGTACAATAATTACGATATTAGTAGCACTGCCGATAAATGAAGTTGCAGAAAGGCTTGTATACTCACCGGCTATAGTGGGAATTTTATTGTTTTTTACAGGTTTTGTATTATTATATTGTGAAAACAAAAGTAAAAAGCAACTAGAGATAACGCACGAAGCAAAACCAATTAGTCTGAAATCATCTTTAATGATAGGATTAGCGCAAGGACTTGCAGCACTACCAGGGTTTTCTCGTTCAGGCTGGACCATTGCGACAGGATTATTTTTCGGACTGGATAGAGTAACAGCTGCAAGATATTCATTTTTATTAAGTATACCGATTATACTTGGCGCATCAATGGTGTATCCGATTGTAAAAATAGACTTACACGAAGCTATTCAATACAATTGGGAAGCAATTATATCAGGTACTATTGTATCAGGAATTACAGGGTACTTGTGCATCAAATATTTCATGAAATTCATTTCAAAATTTTCACTTGCAATATTTGGCTATTACTGTATAATCGCAGGTATTGCAACTGCAATATTTTTCAGTTGCTGCTAATTTTTCTTGTTAGGCTTGCTATTAGGATCAGCTGGGTCAAAGTTAAACCAAGGATCATCAGCAGATGTCATATCTGAGGCTAGATATTTGCCTTCCCCACGATTTTCGTCATAATAGTTATATTGATATTCATCATATCCTTCTTTTGTTGTAATATCTAATACGTCGTCCATTTGACTTTTAGATTTATATTCATATCGATAGAACAAGCGTCCTGAATTTCCAAGATTGTTGTCACCGGTTATTTTAGTATTTGTAGTATTAAGTCCATTGTTTTTAATTATATAATCTAAATCACGTGCAATTTTCTCCATTTCGGCATTTGATTTTGGATATATAGTAAAAGCTTTTCCAGCTTGGATTGTCATTGCTTGCTCTGAAATTTCGTGTCTAAATCCCAAACATTTGTGTTCAATACCATTATCTCTTAAGTATGGAAGGACGACATCACACATCATCTGATAATCCATTTTATTTACAGAATATAAATGCATTTTCCAAGCGGAATGAGGATTAGACGTATGATATGATGACCAATCTCCATATCTATCCTGCTCATATCCATACTTTTCACTTAAATTCATTGCAAAGTCCATTTCATCGATTTTACCATACAAATCAGGAGAATTTATTTTGTATTTATCCAAGTCCGGTCTTGTAACCCGAATATCAGAAGATGTTTTAACTTTATTTAAAGCAGCTAATTTCTCATTTAACTGTTTTTGTAGATGGGTCTTTTGTGAACAATCAGGCATTTTGTTAAGCCACTCTTGAGCTTTTGCAAGATCATCTGCCGTATTGGCACGGGAAATATTGTTTCCTATTTGTGACATTGCCATTTTATCTTCAGCACTAATTATTTGTTGTTGGTTGTTGTCCAGTTCATCTAAAGCTTTGTCAAATTTTTGGTTAGAGGCTTGAAATTTTTCTATGAACGCATCTCTGGAAATTGCAGTTCTGTTTCCTGCTTCATCATATCCATAGTAGGTTTTATTACCTTTAGAATCTTGTACTCTTAATGCTGAAAGTCTACCATCTTCATAGGATAACTGGTAACTTGAACCATTACGATTAAATGCTACAGTTCCATTGCCGGCTATAACGCCCCCTCTGTATTCAATATTATTTTGTTGTAAGAATTTACTTACATCTTTCGCGTTAATTTTTTCAGCTCGAGTAAAAACTCTATCTTGAAGCGGTCTTGTAAAACTAGAATTTTCGACTGTTACTTTTTGATTATTCGTCAGGATATTAAGATCACCTTCTTTCAAGGCAACAGAGGATGTTCCATTTTTGTTATACGTCACAATCAAATCAGATTTTCTTGTGAAAGAGCCATCAGCATTTGCTTCTACTTTTGTTAAACTTTTATGTGACAATTGTCCATTTTTATCATATGCATAAGTGTATAATTCATTAGTTTTTGGATTATGGTAAGAAACAAATGCTTGCGGATCACCAGGTCTTAGTACATTTGCTTCAGTAGGCTCAAAACCTTTTTCTTGTAATTCAGCTGCTATATCCCAAGGATCACTTTCTGTACTGTTTGCAAATTTTTCAATTTCTGTTTCTGAAAAATATTTACTATCCTTATAGTTTGTAGCAGGGGTAGGGCTACTTTGTTTTTTTACAGGACTGTTGCTGTCCGCATTATTTGAAACTCGTGATGTTTTAACTTCTTGTGAACGTGGCTGAGTGTTTTCAGTATTTTGAGGCATATTTCTTCGTGCATCTACAAAATTGACATCAGCACTTTGATTTTCTAGTACGGAGCGCGGCGATTCAGATAACTCAATATTATGGGGATCTATCTGGCTTTCTGCCGGTCTTGAAGCTGGTACCTCACTTGGAGCAAGATCTGGTACTTCGTCCGATTTTATAGGTGTTGCAGCACCAGTTTCACTTGAAGCAACAGCTTTTGCTTTAATTGATTCAATTTTTGCGTTAATTTCACCAATAAGTTTTTTAGAACCGCCAAATGATCTTATTGCCTTGCTACTGTTCATTTTATCAACAATTTGTTTTAATTCATCTGCTGAGCTGCATTTTTCTGCAAAAGCTCTTATCGTATTCAAATCATCTGAACTCAATCCCTTTCCAGCACTTATAGCATCATCAATTTTTCCAAGTGTTGCAGAAAAATCAGCTTGATGAGCTTTTAAGTTAGCAATTTTAGCGTCAATTTTCTTTATTGTGGCTGCAGCATGATCAACTCCTTGCACTTGATAGCCCACACGACTTTCAAGCTGTTTTTTCATCGCTTCAAGCTCATCTACGGAATTCATTAATTTTAATTTATCATCAAGAGTTGCTGCGCCATGCGGTGAAAGCGGTTTTCCTTGATTAGCTAAAACAGAAGCAGCATCTTTTTCAGTGTTAGCATTCATTTCATCAACTACTTCAGATTTAACTTTTTGACCTTGAAGACTTGGATCAGCCTGTAGCTCTGCCATTCTTGAATTGATTTTGTCAAGTAGGGCTTGTTTATCTCTTGAGGCATCCCCTCTTACGTCTTTTTTACCATCGAACCATTGTTCAATTTCTTTTTTGCATTTGGCAAGTTTGGACAAATCAGTCTCATTCGCAAGATCTACTTTACCTAAAGACGGGCTATCATATACTCCGACTTTATCTTCTATAATATGTTTTATTTCTCTTCCTTGTTGACGGCTTTGAATTTGGAGCTTATCAGCTTCATTATGTAACTCAGCAGCTCTTTGAGGTGTAGCACCGCTTTCAAGTTCAGCACTAACTTGTTGTTTTACTTCCTCAAATTTCTTTTTACCAAATGGACCACCAGGTTGTGCAGAATTATTAGCAGTTGCTTGATCCAACGCATTAGGTTTGTTACCTGTAGGTGCATCTGTAGCTTTTTTACCTTTGAAACCTTTTCCAAGTCTGTTCATAACAACACCAGTAAAGATATCAACTAAAGCATCATCCGATGTATAACCGCCTGTAACTCCATAAGATATACCCGCAGAAGATGCAACATCTAAAGAATGTTCTACAATTTCAGTTGCAACTTTGCTGCTGCATCCAAGAGATTGGGCGATATATGGAGCTAATTCAGCGGATGTTGCACCGGCTCCTGCAAACGCCGCATTTTGTAATGCTTTTTTAACAGAATCTTCAACGGATTTGCCGTCAGTTATATTAACTGCAAATGTAGCTTCAAACGCTGCATCTGATCCTCGTACAATTCTGCCAGCACTTTCTTTTACTCCCGTAGGAATAGCATCTGCAACTTTTTTAGCTCCTGCAGTAAATCTTTGAGTTGTACTTGCAACAGCTTGACCTGTTCTTGAATTTTTAACAGCGTTTGCAGCGCTCGCTGCGTTTTTAACAACTCGTGATTCACTTACAACAGTTTTGGCCTTCTTAGCTCCGGCAGCAAATTTTTCACCTGCCGTAACTGCTTTTGGTACATATTTTGCAAATTTAGCAGCTCTTGTACCCCATTTTGCCATTTGTGCAGCAAGTCTTGCTGCTGCAAATTGACCGGCACCAGGGACTGCTTGTAATGCTGCTGTAAGAGCAATTTCACCTGCAATTTCTACCCCTTGACCAGTTAATTGTTGATTAGTGTTATATTTGACCACATCATTTACAATGTCTCGATTACCAAACGCTGCTTGGCGAATAGCATCTGTTTCTGCACTCATTTGCTCAAGTGAGCGTCCTTGTGCTATTTGATCATACATTTTTATCTGTTCTTGTTTAGTAAGGTCAACCCAATGTCTTAATACATCCTTTTTATCTGCGTGAGGGTTATTTTTCATATAATCTACAGAAAGATCGGCAACAATTCTGTCAATATCCTCAGATGTCTTATTAGGAAAATATTCCATAACCTTAGCTTTGTAGGAATCATAATCTAATCCCCTTGCTTCGGAATATAAATTTTGAAAAATATCAGCTGATGCTTTTGCGTTATATGCAGCTGTGTATTCGTCTTCTGCTTTTTTATAAGCTGCAACTTTTTTATTGTCAAACTCAATACCAAATACTTCTTTATAAGCAGTTTTGAACTCATCTTCAGTTTTGCAATCATTGAGTTTTGTATAATCTGTTAAATAAGCATCAAGTTTGTCTTCCATTACCTTTTTAGTATCACAGCCAAATATACCAAGTACAAAGTCACCTGTTTTTTCTGTCCAGCCTTCTTCTGCGCGAGCATCATTAAATTGACCTAGTGCGCTATTATACTGCTCTTTGGCATCTGTTTTAATACTTTGCATCGCAATTTGTGCATCTATTTCTCCCGCATTTAGTTCTTTACCCATTACAAGCCCATGGAGTTGTTCCATAGCGTTTTCCATTTTTTTAGGGTCAATCACACCCCAACTGTCAAATTCTTTATTTGCAGAAGTTTGGAAGTCTTTTACAAGTCTGTTTACCTCGTTTTCTGGCACTCCCTTTGCTTTTGCTTCTGCTGCAAGTGCATTCATGACATGATTTAATGCAGCTTTACGGACATCATCATCAGAGGACTTTTCAGAGCATATCATATCCACAAAAGTTTCTTCAGGGTGTTGAGCAGCATATTGTGATAGTACCTGACTTGCATTACCCGAGTTTATCTTTTGTAATGCTGATTGAAATTGTTTTCCGCTTACAGAATCCCATTTTGTACCTTTACATGCCTGATACATGTCTGAAGCTATTTGAGCTGATTGTCTTTGTTTTTGCTTAGCTGCTTCTATTTCTTCTTTTGATAATGTTGGTTGTACCTCATCAGCTTGACTTTCAGCTTCTGCTTCTGCTGCCGCTTTTGCTGCACGTTCTGCTTCTATGCGTTTGTATTCTTCTAAATTTGCATTCAACTTTCCTGCTAATTCATCTACATTAACTGATTGTATTGTAACATTGCCGTTTTCATCCGTTACAATTTGGAAATTCCTATCTTTCGCAGAAGTTTCATAAATACCATTTTCCGGATCAATCAACTTTAATTTCATAGTTGCATTTTCACCATAAGAAGGTGGCAAAGTTATTCTTAGATTTTCAGGGAACTTTCCATCCTCAAGTTTTTCTCCATTAGGTAATCTTACCTCGCCCTGATAAGCCTTACCAAGACCTGTCGCTGAGCCATCAATTTTTACACTGGCTTTTCTTTTGTCACCAAACAAATTTTTTAGCGCATCTTGAGGTGTTAATTCTTCCTGCTGTTCACCTTCATTTTCCTCATATATTACTGGTTCTTGATCTGTCACAACAGGAGTTTCTTCAATAATAGGGGACGCTGAGATACTATCATTTTCAGGTATTGGAGTTGGCGTATCATTTTCTGGAACGGTAGGTATTTCACTTGACACTTGTTCTTGCTTTATACCTTTAGATAATTCTATCGCTTGTTTTAAAAACTTATTTATATCTTTTCTACTGCCTAATCCAGCATTTTTAGCTTCTTTTCGATTTAACTTATTGTCTGCACCCGCAGCATTTTTGAGTAACTCAACGTACTGTTCAATTTCATCAGAGGTAATTTCACCGTCATGATTTGAATCAATTTTATCAAATACAGATTTCAGTTTATCTTTTTTCCCAAAATCAAACTGCTCTGCTTTAAGTCCCCCTTTTAACTGTGATAAATCTACCTTTTTCCTTAATACACCAAGACTGAAATTGTCTTCCATTAAAGTTACTCCTTAATTTTTCAACTACACAATTCTTTATCGGTTTACTAAAAGCAAACCTTTAGAATTCCGCGAATTTTCTTAATGTTTCGTTACATTTACAACATTATTCACTTCGTTATTTATTTTTTGGTGCTAAAATTATTAGTGTGAGTGGGGTATATTTCTGCATTGTAAAAAAATGTAAATACATTTTGGGTCTGTAACAAATTTTTTTTTTCAGGAGCATTATAAAACTGGAACTCATGTATATGTGGAGTGAAGATGATTTTACCGATTAATAGCGCTAACAATAGAATTAATTTTTCCGCGGAGAAAAAAAGCGAGCCTCAAACGACAAATCCTCTTGAGGATAGTGTCAAAAAATTGCCTTATTCTCATGACACTCTGCTTAAAAATAATTTTTGGACAAGAACTAGAATCGGTTTTGATAAATTTACCAATGCAATGACCTTATATCCTGCAAAAGGACTCAAGGGTAGCAGAAACTCCAACTTCTACGAATTTTTAACAATGGGTTCTGTACCCTATCTCGTTGGAAGTTTAATGCTGATGTCAGTATTCAATACAAACAGTAAATTTAATGTATTTGGACGCTCCAAAGCTGCTCCCCTAGGGCGAAAGATGGCATTGGGTGTATTATTTTACGGGTTAGCCAAGCAAATTTCAAAATCATTTATAAGCACTCCTGTAAAGGCTCTAACCGGTGTTGATATGAATGTTCCTTATGCAAAAGTTGTATATGAGCACCCTGAATACGTAGATGACTCTGATATTACAAGTGTTGAATATCACAAAGTATACGAAAGTGTTGATTTCCCTTATTGGCAAATGCTATATAATGAAAACAATGGGAAACCAAGAAATGAATATTTTGATAAAATAGCTCAAAAATTGGGAATGGGGACAAATTTAAACGATTCCGACCAAGAAGTTAAGCCATTAATTAAAGAGGTTATTACAAAAGCCAGAGCAGCTACAAATATTTCCTCATATCTATGGGCAGCCGTAGGATTAGGAGTAGCTTTTCAAGAACCTTGGGATGACTTTTTTAAGGTCATGACTTGGAAATTCTGGGACAAACAAAAAATAGTTAAAGCTGCAACGACATTCAAAGATAGCCTATTTGATAGCGCAAAAGCCTTTTACCACGGAGAAGGAAAAGGATTTACCAAACATGCCGGTAAATTTCTTCTTGGCGCAGCAGCTGCTTCTACAATTCTAGGGATAATCAATGTAATGAATATTTCCGGTAAACCGGCTAAAATGAGTGCTGGCGATGTCATTGATAAAAAAGAAAAGTATGTGGTGAACTAGTATGAGAACAAATTTAATTCAAAACTACATTGTTAATAATAATTTATCAATGGGAAGCTCTCAAAAACAAGAAAATACCCCATCTTTTAGCGTTCAAGATAAATTATATAACAGGACTTTTATTAAACCTTTACCTCCTACAGCCAAATTGGTTAACGGCAGTATTTTAAATGCCCCAGCTGAACTTGTAAAAGACTGGGTATATGAGGCCAAATCTTTTAAAAACGGCTTTGCAGGTAAAGCAAATGACCATGAATTAGGTAAGTTAAACGATGTAGGCATGAAACTTGGCGGACTTGCTATAGCATGTTATTTAGCTGCCAGAAAAGCAACACCTTTAACCAAAGTCATGGAATTTGTCGGTTTAGGTTCTTTTTTAGGTGCAATGTCATTATGGCCAAAACTGGCTATTCAGCTACCGGCAAAATTAATTCATAATATAAATACTCGTCAAGCTTATGAAGACAGCAACGGTAGAAAAAAACCGTTTCCTTTGGATACTCAATTCTTACCTTTTGACCTATTCTCAGATAAAAAAATAGATAAAATTGGAGACTGGCAAAGAGTTCCTAAGGATCTCCCTAACAGGCGTGATTTTATTCAAGAAAAGATGCGTAAGGAATACGTACAAAATAATACTCTTTGGATGATGACAGCAGGATTTGCAACACCAGTAATGAGTGCTTTGATTTGTAATGTTTCAACTCCTTACATCGAAAAATTCCTCGCTAATCGCGATAACAAATTGAACGAAAAAATGCTGGAGGCTTTCCCAAAAAGCGTCGAGGCGGCAAAGGATAATTCTTTATTAGACAGAGTAAACACATTTATTCAGTTCAATAAAGATAAACCCCTAAATGATAATGTAAGGAAAGAACTCAGCTCTATATTCACTCAAGGAATAAATCCTGTGCTTGCCGACGGCATAGAACTTGATATTGAAAACTTGCTCGAAAATAAAAAATTCATTATAGATAACTCTATTACTGAGTATATAAATAAAAATATCACCTTAACTTTAACAAATAGCATCGACGAAGACATTGCCAAACAAATCGTACCGACAACAGATCAAATTTCAGCAATTTTTGAAAAAGGTGGTTATTTGAATAAAGCGTATGAACCTCAAGAGCATACTAAGCTTATTTATGAACTTAGAAGTGCACTTATTGACAACGTCAACTCCTTTAATAAAATAGAAGGCAATCCAAAACTTAACCCTGATTTTATCGAAGATTTAGTATCTAATGTCGACTTACAGGCTGACCCGATTAAAAAAGGATTAAAAAAGGTTCCAGCCAGAACTTTCGACGTAGAATTACAAAAAACTGTTAAATCAATTGCTGAAACTTTGACTGATTTTAATGCTAAACAAGCTGTATTACACAGATATGCTTATAAAAAAGTTGCACATGCGGCTGATTCAACATTAGCATTTGAATACAATAAAATCACAGGGCAAATTGCAAAAATTTTAAAAATTGATCCTAAAGAATTTGAAAACATGCGCTATGACAGGGAGTTGATGAATAAACTTATCAGAAGCACATTTATACGTATAGCATCCGATAAACAAGAATATACCTCTGTTATGACTCAGTTGGCAGATCTTGTATCCGGTTTAGATACCAATATAAAAGATAGCGATATCTCAAGCTTTAACAAACATCTGTCAAATTCATTCTCTGATACCGCAACTGAACTTAATTCTTCAGGGATGAAACATACTGTCGATCGTTTACTCGGTCTCAACCCTCAAAGTGGTAGAGGTTCTTACAGAAAAGTAATGGAAGATTTTGTAGCTGACCGTTTACATGGTGTAAAATACGCTATGTATAGATTAATCTCTTCTTTAGATATGTTCAGACGCATTGAAACATTGGAAAACGCTTCAGTTCTCACCAATCCGGAAATTCCTAGAGAAGTAAAAGAAGCGCACTTAGAAATGTCTATGAGAGAAGCACTTCAAGCGCATTCTTCTGATTATGCTATAAAATTTTACGACCCGAGAAATCCTCATTTCAACACTCAAGATAAAAGTCCTATTGAATTTAATGCTGATGGAACACCTAATTATAAATATCTTGGTAAAGAAAAACTCAAAAAAGTTGACGTACCTCAAGATTATAAATACTTCCAAAACACAATGGATTTAATGCATGGTGGCTCCATGCACAGTGAAACTGAAGCAATCTTGAAACCTAAAAATCTATTGGAAAAATTAAACGACTATAGAAAAAATATCGTTGAAATAATAGGTGGAGAAAAATACTTTATAAAACCGGAACACATTGCAACTATCGAAAAAGAAAGTACCTCTGAACAGCGTTTCTTATTAAGTGGTATTTCATTGGATGAGTTATTCACAAAATTGAGTAACCAAAAATATAATACAAAAAGTTGGTTAAAAACATTTGGAGGTTTTGGGGCAGGACTTTTAGCTGTAACAGTTCTCGCACAATTCTTCTTTGGTAAAACCAAAATTCCTGAATATAAAGATAACAAGGTGCAAAAAAATGCTTAATTCAACTAATCTTCTAACTCAAAAATTAAATACAATGAATATTTCAATGAAGCAACCTCAGCAACCGCCAACAGATAAAACTGTTGCATACCAAAATCCTTCATTGCATTCAAACCTGTTATCAGCTTATTTAAACACTCTGGCAATGATTAATACAGCCGCGGTTAGACAATCAGCAAAACCTACTCCTGTAACATATAAAAATGATTTACGCCATATGATGCGGAATAATGAAGCTAGAATTTTAGCAATTGTACCGAGACTTTTTAATGCTAAAGACACAAATAATGATGACAAAATTTCTGGTAATGAGCAACATGGTACATTTTTAAACGCAATAGAAAGATTAGACGAAGTTAAAGCCCAAGGATTTAACACGCTTCACGTACTACCGGTGCATCCACCAGGTAAAAAACATGCCATGGGCATTGCAGGTTCAATATATGCTCCTAAAGATATGTTAGAAATTGACCCTGCCTTGGCTGATCCTAGAGATCCTCGTCCGGCCAAGGAGCAGTTTAAAACTTTCATTGATGAATGCCACAAACGCGGTATACGAGTTATGCTTGACTTGCCAAGTTGTGCATCTGTTGATATGTTTGAAGAAAAGCCTGAATTAATGGCTATTGAAAGAAATGGACTTGCTAAAACTCCTCAAGGCTGGAATGACATTAGAATGTTCCAACCGTGGGAAGACGAAGGGAAAAGAACATTAAATCCAAAATTACTAGATTTACACAAAAAATATATTGATATGTGTATTGATTTAGGTGTTGATGGTATAAGAGCCGATGTCGCAAGAGCTAAACCTGTTGAATTTTGGGATATAATTATCCCGTATTCACATCAAAGAGATCCTCAATTCGGTTGGCTTGCAGAGACTTACACCCATGAAGATGCTTCTCCACAGGCAAATATGCCTGCTGACAGACCTGAAGATTCGCTTCGAGCTGGATTTGACACTTATTATGGTCAGTACCATATATTCCATGAATGGAGTACCGCTTCACAATTAATGGACTACGTTAAACACAATCTTGACATGTCTTACCGCCTTCCTAAAGGTAAATCTGTTATTGGTTCTTTTGCGACCCACGATGATATATCTCCAATGTTTCATGGAGGTGCGGATTATTGTAAAATGACAAGTGTACTGCAAGCAACATTACCAATGATGAACCCATATATTGTAGACGGTTTCCAATCTGGAGATTACTATCTTAGAAAATTTGCTGATCAATACTCTGAAGAAACACAAACTGATAACCATGAAATGACTTTGCATCATGGAAAATTAGATTTGTTCAATCTTTCAAGAAAACCTGGTGGTGACGACCCTTCAATTGGAGAGTTCAACGCGGAATGTTTTAAAGTAAAAGAAAAATACTCTGATATAATAAATTACGGTTCATTGATTGAACTGGAAAAAATCGGAGATACTAACGATCAAATAATAACATATGCACGTCACTACAAAGGTAAAACCATTCTCGTTGTAGCAAACAAGAATATCAATAGGTCTGTAGCTTGTAAAATTAAAATTCCAACCCTAAAAGCAACTCAAGAGTTAGATAATCTTGTACCTTCTTACGGTAAAGAAAGTATTATTCAAGCTGCAGATAATGAACTGCATGTTGATTTAGGCGCAGCAAGAGCTCACGTCTTTGAAATTGATACCCCAAAATTAGAAAACTACACAACCAAAATATATAAACAAAATATCTAGTTTTGGCATACATTAAATAAACAAAAACTGATGTAATTGTAAATTGCAATTACATCAGTTTTTGTTACAGGAATATTTTTAAGAAAAAACTTTAACAATTCTATTATAATTTTTCATATCTAATCTACGTAATAGATATATTTTTAAAATAATTCTACCTAGTAACCAGTTAAGTAATTGATTAATTATTGATATTTTAGTAATTAGGAGGGTGTATGAATCTAAAAGAAAAATTAGGTAAGCAAATACAACTTGTTCGGAAAAAACATGGGGTTACACAAGAACAGCTTGGTAAGATTATAGGACTGGACCCTAAAAGTATTAGTAAAATCGAAAAAGGTAAGAATTATCCATCACCAGATACTCTGGATGCAATGGCTAAAGGTTTAGATGTTTCTGTATATGAATTTTTCTTGTTTGAAGAAACACAATCTGTAGAATTGATGAAAAATGAAATAAAAAATGCAATTGAACGAGATCATAAGACTTTAATGTACTTATATCACATGCTTAAGGTCATGTAAATATTCAATAGAGCGTCGCGACATTTTTTCAGCCTTTAATTTCTTGTTTTTTCTTTCCTTCTTTTCTAATTCGACAGGAGCAAGAATTCCCCAATTGGAGTTGATTGGCTGAAAATTGTTGTGATTGCTATCGGATATATAATTAGTTAATGCACCCAATATCGTTATGTTAGGCAGAATAAGCAATGCTTCATTTTTTAAATATTTAGCCATATTAATACCTGCAAGCAAACCTGATGCAATAGACTCAGTATAACCTTCTGTACCTGTGATTTGTCCTGCAAAAAATAAATTAGCCCTTTTGCGAGATTGCAAAGTAGCATTAAGTATTTGTGGAGAATTGATGAATGTATTCCTGTGCATAACACCATATCTTACAATATTTGCATTCTCCAATCCAGGGATAGACTTTAAAAGTTCCTTTTGACTCCCCCACTTTAAATTTGTCTGAAATCCGACAAGATTATACAATGTTTTCGCTGAGTTATCTTGTCGTAATTGAACCACTGCGTAATTTTCCTCATTATTACGTTTGTCAATTAGCCCAACCGGCTTCATTGGACCAAATCGAAGGGTATCGAATCCTCTTGAAGCAAGGACTTCAATTGGCAGACAACTTTCAAAAAATTTTGCATCTTTTTCAAATTCTTTTAATTCAATTTTGGGTGCATTAATTAATATTTCATAGAACTTTTCATATTCATCTTTGTTCATTGGACAATTAATATAAGAGGCTTCCCCTTTATCATATCGACTTGCATAAAAAGCTTTGTCAAAATTTATACTCTCTTTTTCTACTATTGGAGCAATTGCATCAAAAAAGTGTAAATGCTCACTTTGTGTAAACTCTTTTATAGAATTTGCAAGCGCCTCACTTGTCAAAGGTCCACTTGCTATAATCACAGGTCCTTCTGGAATTTCTTTCAATTCTTCACGAATCACTGTAATTAGTGGATTATTTTCAATTTTATCAGTAACTTTTTGAGAAAACAATTCTCTGTCAATAGCCAGAGCATTTCCTGCAGGTACAGAACATTCATAGGCAATTTTTATAAGCTCTCCACCCAAAATTTCCATTTCTTTTTTTAATAATCCGGAAGCATTAAAAATATCAAAAGATCCCAGACTATTAGAACAGACAAATTCTGCAAACTTGTCAGTTTTATGCGCACCGGTCATATTCATCGGTCGCATTTCATAAAGTTGTGTTTTTATTCCACGCTTTGCTAATTGTAAAGCTGCTTCAGAACCTGCTAAACCAGCTCCTATAATTTTGACTTCCATAACATTGAGTCTAACAAGCTAAAAAAATTTAGTCAATCAATATTTTGTAAGTGACATATTAGGACATACTTCAACAAATGTTAAGAAATATTTCATTTATTGTTATATTTGTAGTAAAAAACTTGAAAAAGTTTTATTTATTAAGTATGATAAGTACACTTATTCTTGAATTTTTGTAAAACTTTTGAAACATTGACCCAAAAAAAGCGCAATTTACGAAATTTCAGATTTTTATAAATAAAGTAGATTATGTAGTTAGTGGAAATATAAAGTAGGGATATGTCAGTAAAATCAGTAAACTTAGCTTTAGACGCGCGAAACAAATATTCAGTAAACAATAGCAAACAAAGCAAAAATGCCCCATCATTTCAAGGCTTTGGTAACCCAGTAACGACCTTGATGGATGCAATAGATAGAGGAGGCTTTGCAGCCTCATTCATTGCGCAAGATGGTATCGGCATGGTAGCCCCAAGGATATGGGAAGGGTTAAATAGAAACAGAAAAAGAGAAAAAGACCCCGTAACAGGCGAAGAAACGGGTAAAAAAACAGGTCCTTTAAACTGGGAATTCGCTCGCAGAGAAGGGATTCGTGAAATACTGAGCGGTCCGAGTGCATTTTTAATCCCTGCATTTATGCTTACTGGAATAAAAAAATTCTCCGGTACAGCTAACAATGTCCACGTTGATCATATCAATGCACTGGGCAAAAGTTTTGCAAATTTTGCAGAGTCAAAAGTAACCACAGGTACAGCTGAAGTACTTAATAATCCAACAAAGGCAAAAGAAGAATTCTACGAAAGAGTATTCAAAAATGTACTGAGTACATCTTTAGATAATAAACTTAATGGTGATGAGCTAGATAAAACAGCAAAAGAATTTACCCAAAAATATCTTGAAGTAGAAAAAGCGCCTTCTAAAGGTATGTGGAAGGTATTCATAGGCAAGTCTGTTGAGGGATCAGCAGAAGATCTTCAAGGAGCTCTAACTGAAAGATACATGAATTTAAGGAAGCAGTTACTGTCATCTAATATTAATGAAATGGATGCAGCAATAACTGTTGAGGGTACAAATAAAAAAGTTGCAACAAACTTTAGTAAGGTTCTCTCAAGCTTAAGTGATTACTCAAATGATGTAATTAAAAACACTAAAAAACACATAGAAACTAACGGAATTGAAAATTTACAGAAATATCTAAAAGAATTTAACAATCGACGTGTAGGCTCAAGAATACTTTCAATAGCCTCCATGTTCTTCGCTGTAGTAGGATTCTATACTATAATTCCAAAATTGTATAATCTTGGTCTAAAACACGACCCTGGACTTGCAGGCTTAGAGGATGAACCAACCAATCCTCAACCGACAAATCCAACAGCTACAAGTCACACTCAAAATGTACAATCCAAAATTGATAATACAAAATCAGAAAAAATAGAGGATAAAGCCCAACTTCCAGAAGGAACTGCTGAAAACAAAAATAAAAAAGGTGAAAATGTAGCATTTACAGGTGCAATGCAAACAGCATCTAAAAAGATTGGGGAGTTTGCTTCAGGTAGTGACATTGCTAAAAAAGCGATTAATAAGTTTGAATTTAATGGTGCTTCAATGTCTGTACCAGCTATGTTAACTTTGCTATTTGGTTTTTGCTTACCACCAAGATATAAAAATGCTAAAAGTGATAAAGAGCGAAAAGAGATTTTAGTCAGAGATATTTCAAGTTTCTCAGCAATATTATTTGGTGCAAACGCTCTGTCAAGATTAACTTCAGATTTATTTGGTAAAACATTTGGGCTTGTTTTAAATGTAAAACCTGAAGACCACGGTAAATCAATATTCCACACCGTCAAAAACTATTTAACTCCGGGAAAAGGTATTGATGTGTTAAAGGGAGCTCAGATTGATTCTAAATACAGTAATCTTGAAGGCTATAAAGATAGAATCATCGGTTTCATAGATTTCTTAGAAGGAAATGATGGAAATGCCAAGAAAGTATTCAATATGGATAAGGATTTGCGCACAGCAGCAGAGACCATACTTGGTAAACCGTTAAAAGACGCTGGCATTGATGAAATTAAAAGTGCAATGAAAGCAGCCGATGATGAACTTTTAAAAGGTACAGATAGCGCGATTACAAAAGCTATGAAATCAATATATGCTAAATTTGGTGCTAAAAACAAATTCATCAATATAGCAAAAACATGTAACAGTGCATTTGGATTTTTATCTACATTGGTATTGGTTCCTGCATTTATGATTGGTGTCGCTCGTTACTGTGAAAATATGACTAAAAAACGTGTAGCGGAAGAAAAAGCGGCCAAAGCAGCTGAAGCAGCAAAAAATAAACCATTATCCCACTTAAAAAACATGCTAACTAGTGTTATGCCATCTCAAAAACCTACAATGACAGGATTTTTAAACAAGTAACATATTTACAACAAAAAGTCGGCTGTTTATAACAGCCGACTTTTTTATAGATAAACTTCTATTCTTCATCAATTAAAGCATTGATTTCACTAACCATTGCGTCAGGATCAAATCCATGAACTCTAGCGCCTGCTTCTAGGTTTTCAAAACGCGCAGCCGCACAACCTATACATCCCAGCCCATACTTTTGAAAAATTTCAATGCTTTCAGGACATGTTTGCACAATATCCATAATGTTCATTTCTTTAGAAATTTTAGCCATAATTTACTCCTTTTGTGTGTTGATTTTTTTTCATTTATCGTTAAAAATATTATAACATCAAAAGAAGGATTTGAGTATGGAATTATTAAAAAGATTATTCAAAGATGAAGAAAAAGTAATAGGACTGTGTGCTTTTAAAAAGAAAGAACAAAAAAAAATATCCTTTACACCGCACTTTTCAGCAACCAGACTTGTCTATGGAACCAAGTATGACAAGAATTTCTTTGTGAATTAACATTTCTTAATAATTCAGCAAAACAAAGCAATTTTCCCCATCCCAAAAACTTTATATAATTAAGGGAAAAATTGGGGATAGATATTATGACAGTACAAGCAGTCAAATTTCTAAGTGCATTAAGCTCATCAAAAGCATTATACCGTCAACATCATACAAATCTTCAACCGGCGTTTGATGTAAAAAACACATTTACAGGTAAAACCAATCTTTCAGCTCCATGCCATGCAGACACTTGTAATGTACAAAAATACTTTGGCGACGCAGTCCCAGGCAGCGGATTTTGTATAACAGCATAGTATAACTCATGCTAAGCAAGTAGATCCAAGTGCCTTGCCTGAGTTGCGCTACCCTTTATCATAGGATGACTTGGATTATATTGATTGTTATCTTGAGCGGTAAATAGACCGGAATTAAAGATGTTTGCAGATTTGTTGGCAAACCTGTCATTGTCAAACAGATTAACTGCGTTTACTCGATAAATATTCTGTTGTTTAATTGCATCTATACTATTTATCATATCTGACCTCTAATATATTAAACATCAAAACAAAAACAAATTTCAAGATTTTACAATATTTTTACAAAATTAACAAATGGAAAGTAAATACAAAACGAAAAAAAGAAGTGATATTTTTCAATATCACTTCTTTTTTTACCTAAAAATATTAAACAAACCTACTGATCACTTTCATGATGATCATTATCTTTCATTAATTTTTCAAAATCTGAGGGTTTGATACTTTGGACAAATTTTTTAAACTCTTGAGCTTCTTCTTCGTCTTTAGCTGTATCTGTAGAGACAGAGCCGTTAGAAATAACATTAGCCGTAACAAATATCGGAGCATCAACCCTAATTGCAACAGCAATAGCATCAGAAGGTCTTGAATCTATTTCAATAAAATTACCTTCAGCATCTTGTAAAAACATAGTTGCATAGTATGTATCTTTTTCAACGTCATTAATTTCAACTCTATCAAGATTATAGCCGACTTTTTCTATGATATTAATTATTAAATCGTGAGTCATAGGTCTTGATACGGTAAGGTTTTCTATTTTTCTGATAATAGAACTTGCTTCAGCAGACCCAATCCAAATAGGAAGTGCTTTTCTATTTTCTTTATCATGAAGTACGACTATAGGCGAGCCAGTCCTCGTGTCCAAAGCAATACCCATAACTTTCATTTCAATCATATGAATTTACCTTTCTAACATTTTAATTATTAACAATTATACAATAGTTAATTTTTGCCAACAACACCAACCAAAGGAGAAGAAGCACTTGCGATTTCTTTTTTAGGCATTCTTCCAGCTTCGAAAGCACATCTTCCGGCGATTACACCATATTTAAAAGCTTCAGCCATTTTAACAGGATTTTCAGCTTTTGCAATAGCAGTGTTTATGAGGCAAAAGTCAGCACCATGCTCCATAACAAGTGAAGCATCAGAAGGTACTCCAATTCCAGCATCGCAAACGACAGGAATGTTGGCTTGCTCAATAATAATTTTTATATTTTCCAAAGTTTTAACCCCTTGACCGGATCCTATAGGAGAAGCGAGCGGCATAATTGTAGCACAACCGATTTCCTCAAGGCGCTTAGCTAAAATAGGATCTGCGTTAATGTAAGGTAGCACAACAAATCCATCCTCAATCAAGATTTTTGCAGCTTCAATTGTTGCAATAGGGTCAGGCATAAGATATTTAGGGTCAGGGATAACTTCTAATTTAATCCAGTTATTAATTCCCATAGCACGGGACAACCTAGCGACCCTGACAGCTTCATCGACAGTAGCACATCCAGCAGTGTTAGGCAAAATCCAGTATTTGTTAGTATCGATATAGTCCATAAGTCCGACATGCCCCGGTGCATTCATATCAACGCGTCGAATAGCCACGGTAACAACTTCAGCTCCGGAAGCAGCATGAGCCAGCCTCATCGTTTCGAAATCATCAAACTTACCGGTACCTACCCATAATCTTGAATTAAATTCTTTATCTGCAACTCTAATAGTCATAATAATAATTTCTCCTTCTTTACATAATATTATAGACATAAAATATTTTTTTTAAACCACTTTTCAAAAAAAAATATTTATGTTATATATAAGTAAGGTGTCATGAGAGATACATGGCATTTAACACATGGAGAAGTGGCCGAGTGGCTTAAGGCGGCACCCTGCTAAGGTGTTGTATGGAGCTATCTGTACCGTGGGTTCAAATCCCACCTTCTCCGTTTTTTAGTATAAAGATTAGGAGTTAGTGAAGATATAAGTTTTAAAAACCGCACCATTCTGAGCGGTTTTCAATATGTAATTTTATCTAGAGAATTTTTAAAGCTTAATTTTTACCAATTTTTGTAAAAATATCTCCCAAATTCTCTTTTTGAAAATTTAAAGGTGCAGATTGGAATTTGTGTTTTACGAAAAAGAATAAAAAGAGGAAATTGTAAAACCTTAAAAAAAAATTAAGTAATAGTCATATTTATCATTTTGCAGTAATAATGTAAAAGGTAATACACCTCTTGTTAAGCAAAATCCCAGATGATTTATGTGTTTGCAAGGAGTAACTGAAAGTTTTTAAGCACAGTGAAGCAGATGCTTTGCTGTGCTTTTGTGTAGCGTATTATAAGGAGAACTAATGGAAAAAGAATATCATATTTTATCTCTATCTGGAGGTAAAGATTCTACAGCACTTGCTTTCTTTATGAAAGAGAATATGCCTGAGATTTTTGAGAAATTAGAACTTGTGTTTTCAGACACCGAATGCGATCTTCCTGAAACGTACGACTATCTGAATAAAATTGAAATTTTTCTTGGTAAAAAGATTAGAATAATAAGAGCGGAGAAAAACTTTGAGCACTTGATCCAGATATATAAAAATCTACCTGCTCCACATAGACGATGGTGTACAGTAGAAATGAAAACTAAGCCGTTTAGTAAATATCTTCATTCGCTAAATGCAGCTGCAGTAAAAAATTTGTATGTTGGTATTAGAGCAGACGAAGCTCATAGAGCAAAACCAGAAGACTATCAAGGGAACAATATCAAGCAACTGTATCCGTTTATTGAATATAGTATTAATAAACAAGATGTAGAAGAAATTTTAAAGAAATCAGGAATAGGACTCCCTGCATATTATTCTTGGAGTGGTCGTTCCGGTTGTTATTTCTGTTTTTACCAACCGAAAATAAGTTGGCTTCGACTGCATGAAAAGCATCCTGATTTATTTAAAAAAGCTATGGAATATGAAATAGATGATGGCGTAAATAAAATTGGTTGGAATATGGATATGCTTTTAAGAGAACTCATTTTGCCTCAAAATATTGAAAAAATTAAAACAAGTTACCTGAAAAATAGCAGCAAGAAACAAAATAAAAAAGACTGTCACTGCAATCTTATACAGTGTTATTCTGACCATCTTAGTCGATAAGCTTTAGAATAGTCAAACCCAGCACAATAAGGGTCTTGAGCATCGTATTTCCAATCGTGGTCATTATCTAATCCATCATTACAAGAATTGCCTGAATCTGGACTTTCTGCTTTTGGAGTACCTGTCAACCACTTATCAGGAATATCATTCCATAATGTTTCAAAAATACCTCTTGCTTGTGCTGCGTGTTTGTTACTCTCTATAAAAACAATATTCTCATCATTCTTTTCTGATGCTGTCTTGGTTGCATTCATTGATCCTACGGTTACTAATTTATCATCAATAACAATGGTTTTCATATGCATTTTACCAGTCCAATTCTCTACTTTTAGAGGAATACCCATTCCTCTTATCTTTGTATGTTTAGAGTATTTTTCATTAGCAGCAGATGCACAAGTAATAACTTTTACATCTACACCCCTTTGTTTTGCATTTGAAAGAGCTTCGATAACTCTATCGTGAGTTAAGAAAAACATCGACACATAGACATACTTTTCAGCAGAATCAATCTTATTTACTAACTCATCGATAACATCAGGATTAGGACAAAAATATACAGACAAAATTGATCCATCATCCAATTTTACATTTTTGATATGATAAGGAACTTTTGTGTAATGAAATTTCCCTGAATACATCTGTTTTGCTTCTTGGATATATGCGTAAGTAATTTCAGGGGAAACAATTAAAACATTTAGGTTACAATTTAATCCGCCTGTACCAGAAGAGCTTAAATTTGTAGATCCTGTCCATACTCTGTTTTTACCGAGAGTAACAAATTTATTGTGCATTATATTACCATTGTAAGTTCCCTTTTCAGCATTACGCCCTTCTGCTGTATCTTTAATAATTCTATCAGCAATAGCTCTATCTACTGCGTAATCAGTTTTCCAACTTCCAAAATCTCTCATTGCATAAAAGGTATCTTTATAAACACTTCTATTGTAGATATCAACATCTGCAATACCAAAAATTTTGTTCTTACGTTTTTGAGCTTTTATGAAAGCATTAACTATTTCTGGTTGTTCAGCTATACCATAAGTCGCAAGATAAATATCTTCTCCCTTCAATTTATTCAATTCATCAATTAAAACCCTACCAGATATAGTTCTAGTTTTATCTGAGGGAAACATATTGTATTGAATTGGACTGTTGAATAGCAGCATTACGCTTGTCTTTATTTTTTGTTTTTTATTTGCGTCAATATTAGGAACTATTTCTACCGAATGCTTATAAGGAGTCTGGTATATGTCAAAATCTTCTTTAAGTTCCTGACTAATAGCATCTTTTTCACTATCCTTACATGCAAAACAACAACATGAAGGTTTGTACTTTTTATTCCAAAATTTAGGTTGCGGGACTAATTCTGCTTTACTAGCCATCCAACCATACTTACAATCTAACTTATGGTATTTACCGTTTTTCTTATTCAATACAACCAAATCAAGCTTATGTGATTTTTTTGCATTAGCTCTTATTTTATCTAGGTTCTGATAAGGTTTTAATTCATCTACAAGGTTAGATTTTGTATAAATTGTCGCAAGTCCTGCTTTCAAAACTTCTTTTTCATAGCTTTTGCATTTACCTTGTCTATTGCAATCATAGTAGAGTGACATCAGGTGTCTATTGTTTTTATCAAACTTTTCTTCTGCTGTATATTCAGCTCTTACAGACTTATTCATAAGCTCTTTTTTAGCAAACTCTTTCCCATAATACCCAAGTCCTAAGGCTTTATCTGGAGTAAGATTATAGAGCCTCATTTGCCAATTGAGCCCGTCATTGAGTTTTGTTTCAAACGTATCAATACCATTGACTCGGACTTTTTCATCTTGTTCAGCTATCCCGTTATCGTTAAAGTCAACATGTACAGTATCCCCATCAATAACTTTAATTACCTTATGTTCAACCGATGCAGATACAGGTATAATTGACACTGTTGTCAGTATTAACGCAATTGCTAAAATCTTTTTCATTACAGTTATTATACATAAAAAATTGTATTAATCAAAATCAATAAAAATCTCGGTTTTATTAGAACGGGTAATATCATCAAAATGTTATTATCTTCCTCGACCCAATTACAAAAAAGCCGCACAAGGTGTCTTTTAGATGGCGAGAACGTGGTGAGAGCCGAGGAGTGAATATACTAAAAAAGCACCCGAAGGTGCTAATTTTAAAAATGGCGGGAACGACGAGGCTCGAACTCGCGACCTCATGCGTGACAGGCATGCGCTCTAACCAAACTGAGCTACGCTCCCATACTCGAATTTCAATGTCTTTCGACAATAGTTATTATAAAATGCTAAAAAAAAAAATGCAATACCTTAAAGGCAAAAAATATTTTTACAATACTTATACCAATTATGATAAACAACAATATCAACTCTCAAAACTTTCAGGGAAGAAAGCCTATAATAAAAAGTGCAGACCTTATTTGCAGGCAAGTTAACACGAAATTTCCGCATATATCTCCGCGATTTTGCTGGTTTAATCTAAATGAACCTTTTGAATATAATAATTCTTTCGTGAAAATTGAACAAAAGCTCTCCAGATTGCGCTTTTTTACCCAAAATTCTGAATATGCGTTTGATTACTACAAAAATTTACTATCTCAATTAAAAAAAAACCAATGTGCAAATTGTGGAGAATTAGCAGATGTTGCTTATCTTATTTGCAAAAATAGACATCTTAAAGATGTCAACAAAACCGCCGTGTACGGCTATAATCGTAAAACTAAAAAACTAATAGATTATGATCATTTCGTTGTCTCCTTCAAACATAACAACAAATATGTAATCATTGACCCGCTTTTAGGTGTCGCTGATTTTGCCAGTAATTGTAAATTTATTTATAAAAATATGTTTGGTAAATTCTTTGAAAATTTCGACAAAAAATTGGACATCGTCTTTAAAAAAGAAGGTACCGTAAAAATTCATCCCGATAATCTTAAGGAACTTAGCAGAAAATTTCCCCAAATTAAGTAAACAAAAAGACGAGAAGCTAAGTCCTCGTCTTTAACCCAATTAACTCTTAATTATTTATATAAAGGTGCTAATTTCTTTGATTGTTGAGGAATAACACCTTCTTCTATTGACTGATATACTCTGTAGTCAATTACAGGGAAGCAGTTATCAATACTTTCAATTTCTTGTAATGCTGCATCGTCAATATTGCCGCTTTCGATCATATCAGCTATTTTTTCAAACCTGTCAACATGTTCTCTGAATCTGTCTGTTGCATAATCCTTTGCCTGCCATGTTGTAATCAAGAATGGCCAATCTGAACTTTGCAATAACAGATTTTCTCTCGCTAACTGATTTAAAGCTCTATGCAATAACTTATCTTCAGGTATTTCAGAATACTTATCCACAATAGAGTTAATTCTCTTTTCGCAAGAGTGGATTATTGGCCACATCCATTCTGTCAAGTGATTTTGCCATACGTAGAAATGACCACCTTGTCCCCATGAACTTTCAGGGATTTGTATTGCTTCTGTTGGCGGATGAGCTTGGATGTATTCACCTGCTGTCATACGTTCAACTTCTGGTAAGTATGTGTTAAACTTCTTGATTACTTGTTTAATAAATTCAACACCTTCAAACCACCAGTGTCCGAACAACTCTGTATCAAATGATACCATTACAAGCCCTTCTTTACCGTTATGAGCCATTTTATAGTCATTCAAAAGATGGTAAATCAAAGTCGTGTAGTGATCCGAATTTTCATTTACCTTATTCAAAGCTAACACAGGATCGTAAAGCATTTTATCACCTAGATCAGTCTTCGGTGATGTAATCCTCCAGTAATGCATACCTGAGTTACAATCTTTTCTGTGGAATTCTCTAAAACAGCCATCGCCTGGATATCCATCAGCTGCTGACCAAACCTGATAGCCAGCTCTGTCATTTCTACCCATTACAGCTACTTGCGCATCAGGTAACCAATATGCTGAATAAGTATCATAACCTGTAGCAGGACGCTCCGGCAATGGAATATATTCGATGTTTCCATATACACCGATTACTCGACGATTACCTATTGAATTTCCACCTTCGATTACATGGGACTCTGTAAAGAAGTATTCAATATCATTATTTTGTAAGGTCACTTCTATCGCAGGTCTCCAGTGCTTTTGTCCGTCTTTTCCTACGTATTCATAACCTTGTCTATATGCACACTCAGGAAGCCAGCATCCTTTTGCACGTTTTCCAAACAACCTTTCTGTTGTATCAGAACCGACCTTGAATTGAGCGTTCAAATTACTGTCTGTTGCTAGTAGAGGTGAGAAACCATGCGTTGCTCCTGAAGTTGTAATCTCTATACAACCAAGATCTTGATACTTCTTAAATTGTCCGATTAGGTCCATTCCGTATTTATTTATGAATGAATCTTTTATATGGTTAAACCAATCAAAATAATACTTTGCTAAGTATTTCAAATGTTGAGAATGAGGCACTTTTTCATCAGGATAGCGTTCCAAATCTTTTGAAACCTTCGCTATTCTTGAATCCAAGTACTCAACAAAACCATGTTTTAAGTGATCATCATTCAACTGCTCTGCCAAAATCGGGGTGATTCCGACAGTCAATTTTGCTTTTATTCCTTCATCATACAACTCAGAAATTGCATTCAACAAAGGAACATATGTCTCTGCCATACATTCATAGAGGTTTTCCTCTCCAAAAGGCCACATCCCTGCTTTTCTGTAATATGGAAGGTGACTGTGTAACATAAATACAAATTGTCCTACTGACATTTTAGCCTCCATTTGCTTCTCTCGATTTTTATACATATACTACGCAACATGTTATATATTATGTATAGCACAAAAGGGTAAAAAATATAATACTCTAGAACTAATTCTTATGAATACTGTTACAAAAGTTAAAACATTTTCTCTCTAAAAGGTTGCAAAAATAAAATTATCTGCTACAATAGCATTGCTCACATCCTCAGTATTTGGGCATCGTCATTAAATGCCCCAAGCAATTAGAAAGGATAAATTCAATTATGGCAAATATTAAATCTGCTAAAAAAAGAGTATTAATCGCTGAAAAAAACAGACTTAAGAATGTAGCATTCAAGTCATCAATTAAGACAGCTGTAAAAAAAGTATTAGAATTAGCTAAAACTGACGATAAAGAAGCGTTAAAATCAGCTATGTCTAAAGCTTACCAACTTTGTGATAAAGCCGTATCAAAAGGCATTTTGCACAAAAATACAGCTGCTAGAAAAAAATCAAGATTAACTCTTGCAGTAAACAAATTAGCAAAATAATTGATAGATATTAACACCAAACGAGGGCGTTACGATTGTAATGCCCTCGTTTTGCAGACTGTAAACAACGGAAGTGAATTGGAATTAGGCACCTAGGTGTTGGGATTGTTTTTTGCTCGCGCATAACGCAATTTTATAGTTCTTTTTATCGTCGGATTAGTAAATCCGACCTACAGTAACAGCTGAGCCGATAGGCTCTAAAAAATACCACTATCAGACTTATCGAGTTTATTATCATTTTTTATCTGAGTCGAATGGCTCTAATTCTGATAATACAAACAGGCGCCTGCAATTAGGCACCTGTTTGTTGTTAATGTTATTTCAATATATTCATTTGCATTATGCACACTGCATAAGAGCACCATCACTAGTTACTAAAACACCTAGCGCGATGTGGGACACGCACGTCACTGCTCCTCCCATCACTATAGGAAGATAAGAAATTGCGGATGTAAGCTTCCCAACTAGCACTGGGCTCACTCGACCAATACGAAGCATAACTGTTACTAATGGACCAATTAAGTTCAGCAGCACGGGTTGCATTCGGACTTATGTCCCTTCTGGTTTCTGTTGCTCCGATTGGGGTATCTTGTTTATATATATACGTTGCTACATCAGCCAGCTCCTGCGTCGTTGGTAAGCGCATTCCATTTTCTGCACATGCTTTCTTTGCTCCTGCCCAATAGTTTGTGGCACAATAATTATATACATCTGAACCTCTATCATCCCATTCTTCGTTTCCACTTCCATCGCAGGTATTTATTGATTCTGTCGGATAAATGTCACTACCTCCTGAACATACACCTAAACCTCCAAGGTAAAGATCACACGTTGAGATTGTTGCATTTTTTAACTCTATATCTTTACCTATTTTATTCGGGCCTTTCTTTCCGTTTACATCTATCATCATGCTCATGCAACCCACTTGACCATTCTGACCTTCTGAACTGAATGGGTCTACGCTGCTACAATTCGGGTTGTATGCCATAACTACCGTTGTACCGTCTGCTATCACAAACCCTATTGTATTCGTACCCCAGTCTTTCTGTCCTAATGCACTCGCATTTGTTAGTGAACTCACTTCGACATCTTCACCGCCTGTCAATACCATTTTTGGTGAATAACAATTTGACAATTTATCGTTTTCGCAGGTTTTGATTACTTTTACATATTTCTTAAAATAGTTCATGTAATCTTCTGTACTGTTTGCTACTCCTGTCATTACTCCGTCAATATTCATTTGACGTGTTGCTTCCACAAGTTTTTTGTCCCATAAGTCTTTTGCAGTTTTCCAAGCTTTGGTGTTATGGTTCTCTATCATGCTTGGAATTGTCAATGCTGCGACTATGCCGATGATACTCAGGGTGATCAGCACTTCCGCCAATGTAAAAGCACTCCGACCAAAACCCAGGTTTGAAAGTGGTCTTCGACCACCCTCTGCGAGAGTAAATGCGCTTTTGCGCTTTGTAATTTTCTCAATCATATTCTTACCTCCTTCGTTTCCTTTCTTTTTTACTACTCTAATATGATTTTTGTATTTTTTTGCATAGCAAAGCACACAAGTATTACTACTTGTGTTTATTCCAATATGGCGCAAACGCCCGTATATCAAGCCTTTAGAGGTTACCCCCCCCCCCCGTGAAAACCTGTGCCACAAGGCTTTTCAGGCATCAACTCATTGCCTGATTCTTTTTCATACTTGATTGTATTAACAAAATTCATAATCATATCCTGATTATAACGTATTTTTCGCTGCTCCGCAAGTGGGGAATGAAAATTTCATCCGTCCACATGAGAAAAAGTATCGCTTCTCAACACTGCAAGGCTTTAATTTTCGTTACAATTATTTAAAATTTTAACATCTTTACTTTTGCGAAAAAATGTTCTAAAATCACACTAAAAAGAAGGAGAATAATTATGTTACGTTTTTTATTACTTTTGGTTATAGTTATCGGAGGATTTTGGGCTTACAACAACATTGATTTCAATGAGCTTAGCAACAGTGCAATCAACATTCTTAGTAACGAAAAGACTATTAAAAAATTTCATCAGGCAGACAAATTAAACAAAGATGCTATCGATGAATCACTTAACAATTACTAATTAAAAAGGCTGACTTTTGTCAGCCTTACCTATCCTTAAATTCCTAAATTTCTTTTTCTTATTCCTTGCTTTCCTTTGATTTTCCAACGATTAGGCTATAAAGTTATAGCCTCCAAACCTGTTTGCTCCGTGGAAGAACGATTGTTTCATCATCTCCACTAATGTCTTTTTTACAACCAAATTATTATCTAATTTAACTTTTTTTATCGCTTCTGATGTATTTTTGTACGCGTCAGTAACTGTGTTGGAAAACAACATCATCTGTGCCATAATCTTGATCCTCTCTCAATTCTTTATTTATCTCTCGTACTTATATAAAAAATTTTCGTCTGAAAATATTGACTTTTTATATTTAATTTATATACTTTTTCTTAATAAAAGTTAACACAATTGTTTTATTACAGTTTGTAAAACCTAGAAACACTTGTCCTGCAAAGGTTTTAAAAATTGTTTAATTTTATCATTAAAGATTGTGCAAAAATTGCCGTAGACAATAGTATATAGTGTCACGTTACAAAAGATAAGGAGAAAAAACATGGCAGATTCTATGAATGTAGCAAACCAAGGTATGCAACAAATTGATTTAGCCAAATGGAAAAAACTAACACCATCTGAGATTATAAGCGAAGAGGGCAAAGGAGAAGAGGTCCCTGCTGAGATACTTGCTTGGGCTCAACAAATGGCTGCATTCTCTAAAATTCCTGATAATGTGACTTACGACAAAGTGGATGGTGATACTGGAATTGAGGCACTAGAAAAACTCGGGCTAGGTATTGAGGAACCTGTTGATATTGCAGATGAAAATGCAGAGCAACCGGTCGAAACTGAAGAACCAGATGCGGTGCAAGATGCAACAAAACCACCTGAAATTCAACCGGAAGAACCTGATAATATCTTCGCAACTGAAAACCCTGATGTAGCTGCACAAACAGCCAAACCTCAAACAACAGATACGACAGATGAAGCAGCAACACTCGCGGATCCAAAACTTCTAACCGACCCTGAAGAAATTAGAAAAAGAAAACTTAAACGAGGCGAAGTCTAGGATTTTAAAGAGTAAATTGCCTGAGTGACATCAGAAGATTTATAAATATAATTACCGGCAACTAAAGAATTTGCACCAAATTGCGTGCAAATTCTTGCTGTTTGGGCGTTAATTCCACCGTCAACTTGGATTATCAAATCCTCAGCAGCTACAGATTTTATTTCTGTAATTTTCTCTGCACAATCTTCCATAAATTTCTGACCGCCAAACCCCGGCTCTACGGTCATCACAAGGATTAAATCAAGTAATGGAAGATATTGTAAAACTTCTTTTGGTGAAGTTTTAGGCTTTATCGACATGCCTGCCTTTACGCCGTATGATTTTATTTGCGTAACTACTTTTTCAACATCCGATACTGCCTCATAATGAAAAGTCAGAATATCAGCCCCTGCATCTGCAAAAGCTTTCACATATTTCTCAGGATTCTCAATCATCAAATGAACATCCAAAGGCAATTGAGTGACTTTTTTTATTGACTGCACTACAGGTACTCCTATTGTGATGTTTGGTACAAAATGTCCGTCCATAACATCTATATGCAGCCAATCAGCACAGGCATCCTCAACTTTTTTTATTTCCCTTTCTAAATTGGCAAAATCAGCTGACAATATCGAAGGTGATACTATTACTTTTGACATCCCAAAACTCCTAATCTTTTACAAGCATCAAGTGCCGCCATTTGCTCTGCATCCTTTTTTGTACGACCTTCTCCGACGCCTACAACCTCTCCTTGGTATGACACTTCTATATTAAAAATTTTATTATGCTCAGGACCTTTAGTACCTACGGTCGTGTAAATCGGACGTTCTTTAGTTAAGCCTTGCGTGTATTCCTGCAAAACAGCCTTGGCATTATATCTTTCTGGACTATTATTCACATCCTCAATGTATGGCATAAAAACTCTTTCAACAAAAGCTGATAATTCCTTAATTTTTCCGTCCAAATGATACGCACCCAAAAGCGCCTCAAATGAGCATGCACAAACTGATTCCAATTTTCGACATCCTTGCTTTTCTTCATGTTTTGCAAGGTGTATCAAATCTGATAATCCAAGTTTTTGACTTATCTTTGACAGCATACTGTCAGATACTATGACTGACCTTATCCTAGAAAGCTCACCTTCCGCATAATCTGGATATTTTTTATACAAAATATCTGATATCGTAAACTTTAAAACAGCATCACCCAAAAACTCCAACCTTTCATAGTGCTCTTTCATTGACAAATTATTTTCTTGAGCATAAGAAGGATGAGTTAAAGCATGCTTAAAAAGTTCTGCATCATCAATTTTTATCCCAAAAATATCCTCTAGAGCTTTCATACTAGAAAAGCCCCTTGAAAAATTCAGCTATGTTATTTCCTAATGTGTGGTGAAAAATAAAATAATTACAAAAATAATACATCACAGGAATCGTAAGTACAAAACTATCAGCCCTATCCAAAAAACCACCATGCCCTGGTAAAGTGTTTCCCGAATCCTTTACCCCTGCATCTCGTTTAATAAGACTTTCGCATAAATCACCAATCTGTGCAAAAATAGTACATAACACTCCCATAAATGCTGATATATACCAATCTAATCCTAAGAACCAACCAACAATAACTGCGCCTATCATCGCACATACTGCACCGCCAAGCGAGCCTTCAATAGTTTTATTTGGGCTAATCACAGGTGCTAACTTATGCTTTCCAAGATGCGTTCCGGCATAATAACATCCTATATCCGTCATTAAAATAGATGTAAACATCATTACAACAAACCCGAGTCCACTTGTAAATTCCGCTGAGTGCAAATCCCTCAAAAACAATAAATGCATAGGGAACCAACCACAGTATACAAAACCCAAAATAGTAGTTGCAACGTTTGCAATATATGGCTGACGTCCTCTAAACAACACCCACATAAATGCCATCATTGAACACAACGTCAGCGCTATTGCAACTAAATTGAATTTCTGAAAATAAGCAATTATCGCCAAAAGCACTTCTGATGCCAGAATAATTTTTAGGCTTGGATAAAAACCTTTATGCTCTAGTATTTTTACATATTCTTTTGATGCAAAAAACACTATTACCAAAACCAAAGTCAACAAAGCTATACCACCGTACATGATGCACCCCATGGCAATAGTTCCCATGATCAAGCCCGTTAACATTCTTGTGGCGTTTTTATTCAAGCCTAAATCTATCATTATACTGTCATTACCTCTTTTTCTTTTTCTGATACAGCCGCATCTATTATACCGGTATATTTATCAGTTAACTTTTGAATTTTATCCTGATTGTCTTTGACAGAATCCTCAGGCATATTCTCTTCTTTTTCTAATTTTTTCAAATCATCAGTCATATCACGACGAATATTACGCACTGCTACTTTTGCATCTTCTCCTAACTTTTTAACATCCTTAACAATTTCACGTCTACGCTCTTCTGTTAAAGGTGGGAAATTAAGACGAATACACATACCGTCGCTATTTGGAGTAATTCCGATTTCCGCCTTGATTATCGCTTTTTCTATTTCTTTAATTATTGATTTATCATAAGGAGTGATTACAAGCGTTGTTCCTTCTTGCACTGATACTTGTGACATCTGCCTTAACTGAGTTGGTACTCCATAGTAATCAACCATTACCTTATCCAAAATCATAGGGTTTGCACGACCTGAACGGATTGAACCGAATTCACGCTTCAACTGCGCTACAGCCTTCTCCATTTTTTCTTCGCCAAACAAAAACAATTCATCTAATGCTTCTGACATTTTTTACCTCTTTCAACCTTATCTACAAACTTATATATGTACCTATTTCTTTACCGTTTAGTATTTCACATAGCCCGTCTTTTCTCTCAAAATCAAAAACGACTATTGGAATATTGTTTTGCTTGCACAATGCACAAGCTGATGTATCCATTACTTTTAGACCATTTTTTATAATCTCATCATAACTAATCTTATCTAATTTTTTTGCATTCGGATTAGTTTTAGGGTCATCAGTATAGACTCCATCAACACCATTTTTAGCCATCAACATAGCCTCGGCATTTATTTCTGACGCGCGCAATGCTGCCGCGGTATCTGTCGTAAAAAACGGATTACCTGTACCTGCTGCAAATATCACAACCCTTCCCTTTTCTAGATGTCGGATTGCTCTATGACGAATATAAGGTTCTGCAATTTGGTTTATCGCAAGCGCGCTTTGAACTCTGCAAGGAATTTGCATTTGGTTTAACGCGCTTTGTAAAGCAATAGCGTTCATGACCGTTGCAAGCATCCCAACATAGTCGCCTGAAGCCTGATCCATTCCGAGCTTGGCACTGTTTTTCATACCTCTAAATATATTACCGCCACCAACAACTACAGCTATTTGCGCTCCAGCCTCTTGAGCAGCTTTTATCTCTTCTGCTATCATTTTTACAGGCTTTTGGTCTATACCAAATTGTTGCTCTCCTAATAATGCCTCTCCACTAATTTTTAACAATATGCGTTTATACTTCAATTCCTTTTCCACAGGACACCCCTTTTTCAATTTTTTAAGCATTTTTACTCTCAATAGAGCCTCAAACCTTCATCTTATATTATAGTAAAAAAAAAGTATTGTAAAGTAGAATAACGAACGCTTTTTTCATAAGCCGCATACATTTATTAAGTTTTGTTACAGGCTCTATATCAAGTAAAACACAGTTATATCAACACTTTTTTAAAAAAGTATATATTTTTTATTTAAAAAATAGCACTTTTTTAAATAAAAATGTTTTTATTAAAGTATAAGAGAAAATCATACAAAATAAAGGAGAATATATGGCAAGAGTATTGATTTCTATGCCTGAAGAATTTTTGAACAAAATTGATCAGGTTGCAGACGGAGAAAATCGTTCAAGAAGTGAGTTGATTAGAGAGGCATTGCGCACCTACATCTACAAACAAAAAGTGAGAGAATCCAGCACTGCTAATCGTAATGCAGACATTTTAGAAGCTTTGTTAGAATAATATTCTCTTTATTTAAAGGCTGGCAATGTTGGAAAAGGTAAAAGATTTGGAAAAAATATAGAAGCCCCATTTAGATGGGGCTTTTTTATTTTTCTACCACTACTCATACTTTTACTCCCGTAAATTTTCTTTACATAATAACAAAAAAAAATTTGATGTTTTTTTATAAATAGTGTATTATTTAATTGCTTAATAAGGTGTGTGTATGGAAAAAAAATCAAGTCTGAAACGCATAAAAATTTCTGAAATAAATTATCCACTTCCTGATTTAAAAGACATAACAACATCCAAAGCTATGGCTATAGCTAATTGGATTATAGAATGGCTGAATACCGAATTAAAATCAGGAGAAATGAAACCTAACACACTACTACCTGCTAAACCTGATTTGGCATATTTACTAGGTGTTAGTATCGGTACAATACAAAATGCCCTTAAATACGTGGAAGATCTTGGTTTTATTGAATCTAAACAGTGTATTGGTACTTTAGTTAAAAACTCTGAAGACAAAACTACTTGGAGAAAACTCCGCTCCAAAAGGGACTTGGCCATATCTGCAATTAAAAATTACATTAAGACCAACCAGCTACAAGAGGGAGAACAATTACCTTCATCCAGAATACTTGCATCAATTATAGGATGCTCTTCTAATACAACAAGATTAGCTCTTGAATGCCTTTGCATTACAAAAATACTGGAACACAAATTCAAAAAAGATTCTATGAACGACTCTGGTTGGCTAGTAAAATCAACAGATTTTGAATTTGAGAATATAACAGAAAGAGCAACACTTGTCAAACAAATAGAAACTGATTTAAAGGATTACATCACCCAAAATTTAAAAATAGGCGATAAAATGCCTGCTCATTCAGTTTTAACCCAACAACTTAATGCGAGCCTAAAAACAATTCACGACGGACTAAAATTGTTAATTGAACAAGGTATTTTACTCCCTCGAAGAGGACGTTATGGCACAACGGTTATAAAAATGCCCGACGATAGCTCATTTAAAATACAAAAAGAAACCTCAATTTTTGCTTCTGCACAAGACGCAGCCTTCTATCACTACGAGAAAACACAAAACCACATAAAAAAAATGATAGCTGAAAATTACGAAATTGGAGCAAAACTTCCTTCCATACTTGCTCTTTCAAAGCAACTGGACTTAAGCCCGAATACCATTCGTAAAGCATTTTTAAATCTGGCAAAAGAAGGTTATCTGGCATTTTCAAGAGGAAGATACGGTGGGACTTTTGTCATTGATATACCGGAAATTGAAACCCAAAGTTTCAAATGGTTAGCGGTAAGTGCACAGTATACAAATGTGTGTAAAACAACAAAGCAAAATACCCTGTAACATTTTACACAATTAGCTTACCTGATTATGTAAATTATTGTACTATGGACAGATACTTTCCCAGTCGACCTCATCATCTTCTTCTCCTGGCTCAACTATATGTTCATTAGATTCAAGCATAACAGTCAGTGTCAGTGCTAATTGTTTTTTATAATTAGCTCGTGCGACTTCAATAGTCTTAGCACAAAAAACAAAACTAGGAATTTCCTTTATCTCTATGTAACAATAGGGTCTACCTTCAAAATCCAGATCCTCTCCTTCAATAAGAGTCCAATTCAACCCCAGATAATAATCCAAATCCTTCTGCACCATCTTTTATCCATCCAAAGAATTTTCATTTAAAGGTTGGTTAAGCATAATTCCTTCACCGCCTATAACATCTGCTCGTCGTCCTTCAATATATAGATATACAGGCTTATCAGTATTCCTTTTTGCGGTTTTAATTAACTGATAAATCCTTTTGTAAATACTATCCGTACCTCCGCCGGCTTCAAATGCAGATGAAAGATTTATAATAACACCTTCAGGTCTTTCTGTAATAGAGATAACTCTTGTTCCTGATGGTATTTCAGAATAAACCCCTTTGATTTTTTCTTCAGGTTTTGGTCCCATTACAAGACTGTCTATTGCAAATTTAATCTTTGCCCCATCTACAGTCTCATCATATTCTCTTTTTACTGCCTTATACACTTCATAATTATTTTCGTCTTGTCCGATAAAAAACACATTTACATAAACCTTTTCTTTAGCCGGTTCAACTTGAGTTTGAGTAGTTTCCCCCTGAGGCTTCTCTTGAACAGGCAAAAGCGGTCCTGTAGCGGTTTGATCGTCGCTGTATAAAACCTTCATTGCCGTAAATCCACAGATTGCTACCATTATCACCGCAAGAGTACCTAAAAAAACTTTTTGATCTTTTTGCATAATTTATTCCTTTTTTATTTGATAATATCTTTCAACAAAACAACCGTGCCGTCAACAGATATTTTATTATCCGCTACAGAAACATTTTTTACATTTAATTCAGCATCTTTATTTTCCAGTATTTTTACAGAAAAATCAAGAGGATTAATATAATTTAAAATTCTAGATAATTTATCTGCTCTCAATGTAAAATCCTTATTTAAAAACTCAGCATCAGCAAACACAATATTTCCATCAATCACTTTAAGACCAGCACACAAAACAATATCCTGAGTCCCCCTTACAAAAGGGATTGCTATCCTGATTATATAATACAGTTTATCATTTTTAATCCTCATATTGGTCGAAACAATACTAAAAAAACCGCCACCTATGAAATCAATATCACCCAAAAGTCTTTTATATTCTTCCGAATTCATCGTTTTATTTAAATCATCTTGTGTAATTGTAAGTGCAAATGACATGGGTACATCTTCTATTACAGTCATATTCCAATCTTTATCAAGATTAATGTAGTTAAAATCACATATTGTTTTTAAATCGAATTTTGAAACGTAAATACCATCAAAATTAACATCCTTACCCTCTACTTCAAAAGATTTAAAACGCCCCGCTTTCATATCTCTCGCACTATATGACTTAAGTTTGACACTAAAATCACCTTGTGCATTTTTTTTAATATTCTTTTTTATTATCGCTTGAGCAATTTTTTCAGCTAAAAATTTATTTCCGGTTACACTGCTAAAAAACCTTGAATACGCAGGTGTAAGCCCACTTTCCACAGGACATTTAAAATCCTCAGCACATTCTTGCGAATATACAGAACTTCCTAAAAACAAAAAAATAATAACACTTATAATTACCAACTTTTTCATATTATAAAAACACTTTCTTCACTATAATTTTCTCTTGAGAAATTTCTCCAACTGCAACTACAGCATTATTATAAATCAAAATAACGATTTGATTATCCTTAAACCCAACTTTTTTTATCCAATGACCATTTCTAATTTTCGCGACCTCATCCTCATTTAAGTCAACAGTTACTAAATCCAATATTTGAAGCGGATTAACTATCAAATCACTTGAAAAATCAATTTCAAGCTTTTCCAGACTCATAGCACTTTCAATACGAAACTTTCCTGCTTGAGTTCTTACCAACTTTATCAAATATCCACCAACCCCAAGTCTTTCACCTAAATCATGCGCAATAGATCTAATGTATGTACCTTTTGAACACTTGACTAATATTTGTGCAGTTTGATTTTGAAAATCAAATTTTTGTAATTCAATTCTTTCTATAAAAACTTTTCGTGACTTAATTTGAACATCTTTACCTTCTCTTGCATATTCATAAAGTTTTTTCCCTTTAACTTTTATAGCCGAATATAAAGGAGGAAGCTGCTCAATTTCCCCTGAGAAATAATTTAATGCAGATATTATTTCGTCTTCAATAACTTTTTTATCACTTGAAAAGACTACTTCTCCATCCAAATCGTAAGTAGTGGTAGCTTTCCCAAACTGGATTGTTGCTATATATTCCTTGTCATCTGCCAAATATTCAATCAATCTGGTTGCTTTACCAATACATATCGGTAATACACCTTCAGCAAAAGGATCCAATGTTCCTGTATGTCCTACTTGCTTAATCTTAAGAATTTTTCTCACCCTTGCCACGACATCATGAGATGTCATTCCTACAGGCTTATAAATATTCAAAAATCCAAAACACTTATCAGCAGCAACCACGTCTACACCAGCTTTTGCAAAATTTTAAATTACAATTCTCCACGTGAAATTTTATCTATAATTTCTGTTACTCTAGAACCTTTTTCAAAAGAATCACTATAGACAAACTTCAATTCAGGAGTCAAGCGCAAACGGATACGCTTACCCACCTCAAATCTGATTTTCGGTGTACTTTTTTCAATAATCTCTTTTGATTTTTCAACCTGTTCAGGATTACCCAGTACACTATATATGACTTTTGCAAACGAATTATCATGAGACACTTCTACATCAATAATTGAAACAACACCAGCAAGACCACGTATTTCCTTTCTCAAAATATCAGAAATATCACGCATTAATTCTTTTCTTACTCGTTCATTCCTTAAAGTCATAACTTTCTCCTGTAATATCTATTCTAAACTTTTACGTTCAACTTCTTCTTTTGTTGATACTTCAATAATATCACCTATTTCTATGTCATTGAATTTAGCAAAAGAGATACCGCATTCAAAACCTTGAGCCACTTCTTTTACATCATCCTTGAAACGTTTAAGTTGGTCAATTGCCCCTTTGAATATTTCTTTTCCGTTTCTGATAAGAACTGCATCTTTACTTCTTACAATTTTACCTTCCGTGACATAACAACCTGCAATTCTAGTTGTCTTACCTATTGTAAATATCTGCCTTACTTCTGCCTTACCCAGTTCAACCTCTTTAATCTCAGGGTCTAAAAGTGAAAGCATGGTCTTCTCAATATCTTCTAAAATTTGATAGATGATATCGTACTTTTTAATAGTAACACCTTCTTTTTCTGCTGCAGAAGCTGCATTTGGATCTTCCTTAACGGTAAAACCAAGAATTAACGCTCCTGAAGCTGATGCAAGCATAACGTCAGCTTCTGAGATATCACCTACACCAACATGAATAATTTTCGTTTTTATCAATTTACTATCAAGTTGAGCAATAGCTTGAGATACAGCCTCTGCAGAACCGTGAGTATTTGCTTTTATAATTAAATTCAACTCAGGGATATCATCCTCACCTGCAACTGCTTCACGTCTTATATGAGCCGGTAACATAGCCTCTAGGCGTTTATCTCGTTCTTTTTCCTTACGCTTTTCAACAATTGCCTTCATTTCTTTTTCATTTTTAACCACTTCAAAATAATCACCTGCTTGAGGGACCTCGGTAAGTCCTAGTATTTCTACAGGAGTTGAAGGTTCAGCCTTTTGAATTCGTTCCCCGCTGTCGGACAGCAACGCTCTTACACGACCACAAGCAGTACCCACAACTATGCAATTACCTACACGTAAAGTACCATTTTGAACCAATAATGTAGCCACAGGTCCCTTACCTTTATCCAAATTAGCTTCGATTACAACACCTGACGCCTCTGCTTTAGGATTAGCCTTCAAGTCTTCAACATCGGCAACAAGTAGAATATATTCCAACAACTCATCCATACCGGTTCCATTCAAGGCAGAAACTTTAACTGTAATAGTATCTCCGCCCCATTCTTCTGGTACAAGACCGTGTTCAGTTAATTGTTGCAATATTCTATCAGGATTTGCATCAGGTTTGTCGATTTTATTAACTGCCACAATAATAGGAACTTCTGCAGCTTTTGCGTGATTAATTGCTTCTATCGTCTGTGGCATAATACCATCATCAGCTGCAACAACCAAAATTGCGATATCTGTTGCCTTAGCACCACGAGCACGCATTTCGGTAAATGCTTCGTGTCCTGGGGTATCAACAAATACAATTTTTTTATTATCCTTACCCTCATCCAAATAAACCGTATAAGCACCTATTGACTGAGTTATTCCTCCTACCTCAGTCGCGACAATTTTATGTTTTGACGCTCTAATGCTATCCAATAAAGTTGTCTTACCATGGTCAACGTGCCCCATAATGCTGACAACCGGTGCACGCTTTTTCAATAATTTCTTATCTACCTCTGTTAAAGCCTTATTTTTTTCTTCCTTTTCTAATTCTTCTTCAATATAAGCTTCTAAATCTTCATCTAAAACTTCAAGATTGTACTCAGCACATATCTTTTTTATAACATCGACATCAATCAACTGATTCACAGTAGCCATAATCCCTTGGAACATAAGAAATTTTACAATTTCAGCCGGTGTTTTTTGTATTTTCTCGGACAATTCACTTATTGTCATTGCATGATTCACAACAATTTGGGTAACTTGCTCAACTTCTTCAGCCTTATGAACTTTCTTTTTATGTTTTTGAGCCGCAGCTTTTTCCAAAGAAATTCTTTCCTGTTCTTCTTTTTTAGAAAACTCCTTATCTTTACGTTTACCATCTCCACGTTTCTTGCTACTTCCTCCTTTACCTTCATAGATATCCTGAGGAATGATATGTCTTTGAACAGTTTTTTTCTCAGCTAATTGACCTGATGGATTTTCAAATACTTTTTTCCCAGTGCGCGGTCTATCTTCACCAGTTTTAGAAAAAGCTTTAGACTTTTCTGCTGATTTTCCTGATTCGTTTTGTACAGTTTTTTTGTCAGCATTTTTCCGTTCACCTGTCGTTGATACAGCTGCTTTTTTAGGTGCTCTACGGACTATTTCCAACCTATTTTGAGGTTTAACCACTTCTATTTTTGGACGTTTAATTTCTTCCTTCTTTTCTTTTTCTTTTACTTTTTGTTCTTCTTGCACTTCTGAAGGAACTTCCTGAGGCTCAATAACTTCAGGAGCTTTTGATTTTTTCACAACAAAAGCCTTTGGTTTTTTTGTTTCTCCTGTACTTTCTGACAGGTGTTTTTTCAAACGTCTTATCTGGTCTATTGTAACTGAACTTGCATGACTTTTTACCACTATACCTATCTGTGCAAACTTTTCTATTACTTGTTTGCTTGGTAATCCTAATTCTTTTGCTAATTCACTTATTCTAACTGTTTCAAAACTCATTTAACAATTTTCCTTTCAATTCCTGAGGTACAGGGGTTTTTAGTCCTTTTGATATTTTATTCTTCTTAAAAGCAGCCTCTATACATCTGTCATTATAACAAAGATATACAGATCTGCCAAATATTCGGGAGTCGGGGTTTACAAAAACGTCACAATGTGCATCGCGTGTTATTTTGATAAGATCTTTTCTATCTGTAATTTTTCCACAGCCAACACATTTTCGTTCTATCACTAATTCACCTCTGCTAATTTTTCTAACTTTAATTTTTGATCATGTTCCATGAGCAATTTTATCAAATCGTCCAACTCACCATCAATTACAGTCCAAACATTCAAGTTTTGGTTAATTCTATGGTCTGTTAATCTGCCTTGTGGGAAATTATACGTTCTAATACGTTCACTTCTGTCACCTGACCCTACCTGTGAACGTCTAAGGTCAGTTATTTCCTGCATTTGTTTTTGTACTTCCATGTCATACAATTTTGCTTTTAATATTTGCAGTGCACGCTCTTTATTTTGCAATTGAGATCTTTCTTCGGTACAAAAAATCATAATTCCCGTAGGTTTATGGAATACTCTGGCGGCAGTTTCAACCTTGTTAACATTTTGACCACCTGCACCTCCGGAGCGAGCCGTTGTAATCTCAATATCATTCATATTTAATTCAACTTCTACATCATCTACCTCAGGCATAACGGCCACAGTCGCAGTTGAAGTATGTACACGCCCCTGAGATTCTGTAGCAGGAACTCGTTGCACACGATGGACACCTGATTCATATTTCAATTTTGAATATATGCTGTCCCCTTTAATTGAAATAATAACTTCAGAAACACCCCCAGCTTCACAGTCAGTCTTACTCAAAATTTGAGTTTGCCACCCCTGCTTATCGGCGTATCTCATATACATTCTCATCAAATCACCAGCAAAAATATTCGCTTCATCGCCACCTGCACCACCGCGGATTTCCAACATGATATCCTTATCATCCATAGGGTCACGTGGCAACAAAAGAACTTTCATACGTTCTTCATACTCAGGAATTTTTGCTTCATTGGCCTCTATTTCTGCTTTTAAAAACGCTTTCATTTCTTCATCAGACTCAGAATGAATCATTTCCTTAGCATCTGCAATAGCGTCCACTGCTTTTTTCCACTCGTAATAGAGATTTACGGTCTCTTCCATAGATTTTCTCTGTTTTGACAAGTCTCTAAATCTGTTGTAATCCTGTATTACAGCAGGATCAGAAAGGGTTTCTCCCAGTTCTATATACTTCTTTTCTATTTGTAATATTTTATCTAACATATCTTTCATAACAACTTGATTATAACAAGAACATATTTTTTTTCAAATTTAATTACTTTTCAGCAGCAAGTATTCAAATTTTAACATTTTGCTAATAAATTTATGCTATACTGTATTTTGGAGGTTAAGACATGTTAGAATATTTTTTAGGCTCATATGTAATAACTGTATTCGGTTTAATTACCGCTTATTTTTGGGGAGAACATGCTCATATCGGTAGCGGTCTAACCTGTGTTTTTATAGCAATTGTATTATCAGTTCTCGAAGTAAGCTTATCTTTTGATAATGCCGTCGTAAATGCAATGAAATTGGAAAAAATGTCACACAAATGGAGACATCGTTTTCTAACTTGGGGTATTGCAATTGCAGTTTTTGGTATGAGATTTTTATTTCCAATTTTAGTAGTTTCAATTTTTGCAAAATTAAGCATGTTTGAGGTCACAAATATAGCTCTTAACGATGTTGATAAATATGCCTACTATCTACATCAAACTCACGCTCCTATTGTTACTTTTGGCGGCTTGTTTTTATTGATGCTATTTTTGAATTATTTCTTTGACCATGAAAAAGAAATTCACTGGATTAAAAAAATTGAAGAACCTCTTTCTCATCTTGACCATATAAAAGGAATTGAAATCGTTATTTCACTTTTTGCGGTTTTAATTACTCAAAACTTTGTAATTACTGAACAAAAATTACATGTAACAATTGCCGGAATTTGTGGAATTTTAACATATTTGCTTATAGATGGTTTCACGCATTATCTTGAAAGACATGAGCAAATACGCTTAGCCCAATGCAGTGAAGGTGCAAAATGCGCTGGACTAATGAGTTTTATATATCTTGAACTTATCGATGCTTCATTTTCTTTAGATGGAGTATTAGGGGCATTTGCATTAAGTAAAGACATTATTATAATAACTATTGGCTTGGCAATAGGTGCTATGTTTGTAAGATCTCTTACAATTATGCTCGTTGAAAAAAAGACACTTGCACAATTTAGATACCTTGAACATGGTGCACACTGGGCAATTGGTGCCTTAGCAACTCTTATGCTTATATCTACGGTACAAGAAGTACCGGAAGTAGTTACAGGATTGATAGGTTTAATATTTATAGTCAGTGCATTCATTTCTTCTGTTATCTATAACAAAAAACTTGAAAATAGAATTGCAAATAAAGGTGACTTCAATGCTTAACCTCCCACTTGTGAGTTTTATTGTAACCTCATATAATTATGAAAAATTCATATTAAAAACACTTGAAAGTATCAAAAATCAAAGTTACAAAAACATTGAAATAATAATCGTTGACGACCTGTCTGAGGATAATTCCGTAAATGTTATAAAAAAGTTTATAGAAGAAAATCAAGACCTGCCAATCACTCTAGTCGAAAATTCCGAAAATATCGGACAGCTTGGCTCAATATTAAAAGGACTAAAATTAGCAAAAGGTCAGTTTGTAAGTTTCATTGACAGCGATGATGTTTTAATGGAAGATTTTGCAAAAGTCCACATTCAAGTGCATCTGCAAACGTCTGTAGCTTTCACATCGTGCTCAATTACCGAAATTGGCGAAAGTGATGAAGTGCATACATTCAATTCTATCTCATCAGGCATATGCTCTAATTTTAAAGATTTATACAACAACGAAACTCCTGAATTTAAAATATTGGGAAACAAACGTTTTGGAGGCTGGTACTGGTCGCCGAATAGTTCTGCGATGTACAGAAAATCTGCAATTGAAATCCTAGAAACTTATCAATCAATTTCAAAATGGAAAATTTGTCCTGATAAATTTATTATGAATTACGCCAATCTGGTCGGGGGCTCTGCACTTATCAAATCGCCCCTTTTAGGGTATCGCAGACATAAAAATAATGCAGGTAATAATTTTTTAGTGACAGGCAACAAAAAACTTACCTCTGACGAAACAACCGCAAATAATATTCAAAATAACTTAAAAATTCGACCTGAAACCATTAAATTTTTATGGCAAAACCAAGATAGACTAGGCAAAAGAAATACCGTCAAGCTTATCTCAACGGTAGTTCTTTCTTATATTTTATAAATACTATTCCTAATCAATATTCCAGCTGTTTAGATATTCTTCTTGTTCAGCAGTCAATGTATCAATTTCTATTCCCATAGCTTGAAGTTTTAATTCTGCAATTTTTACATCGACATCATGAGGTAGAGTATGAAGTTTCTTTTCCAGCTTACCTTTATTTTTCACAATAAACTCCATACCCAAAGCTTGGTTTGCGAAACTCATATCCATAACACTTGCCGGATGTCCTTCTGCTGCACCAAGATTAACCAATCGACCTTCAGCTAATACATAAATAGACTTTCCATTTTTAAGCTTGTATTCTTCCAAAGACGGTCTAATTTGCTTAATTTCAGTTGTATATAATTTTAAATCATCAACATTTACTTCCCAATTAAAATGACCTGCATTAGCAACAAATGCGCCATCTTTCATATCTAGTAAATGTGGTACATCAACAACATGCTTATCACCTGTAACAGTCAGGAATATATCGCCTTCTTTAGCTGCTTTAGCAATAGGCATAACTCTATAGCCTTCCATAACAGCTTCCAAAGCTTTAAGCGGATCAACCTCACATACGATGACATTTGCGCCAAGAGCCTTAGCTCTCATTGCACAACCCTTACCACACCAGCCATAACCGGAAATAACAACTGTTTTACCTGCAATAAGAATATTTGCTGCTCTTAAAATACCATCCATAGAACTTTGACCGGTTCCATATCTGTTATCATATAAATGTTTTGTCAAACTTGTATTTACACCAACAGCAGGGAACATAAGTTTTCCTTCTTTTTCCATTGCCTGAAGTCTAATTATACCGGTTGTTGTTTCCTCTGTTGAGCCTATTACATTAGCTGCAATTTCAGGATAATCCTTATGTAAAGTTGAAACCAAATCACAACCATCTTCAATAATCAAATCAGGGTGATGAGCAATAGCTTCATTAATATGAGATTTATAAGTTTCCACACTCTCCCCAGCGATCGCAAAAACAGGTATTTGGTAATATTTTACCAAAGCCGCAGCCACATCATCCTGCGTAGAAAGAGGATTCGATGCTACTAACACAGCATCTGCACCTCCTGATTTCATTACAATACATAACGCAGCTGTTTCTTTTGTCACGTGCGAACAAGCAGACAACTTTAACCCTTTAAAAGGTTGTTCTTTTATAAATCTTTCTTGAATTTTTCTCAATACAGGCATATCCTTAAATGCCCATTCTATTTGATTTTTTCCTTGCTCTGCCAGCGTAATATCTTTTATATCATACTTAAATTCTGTCATTAGCATCTATTCATCTCCTTTTATCATTACCGAATTTTTATCACTAAAGTAGATTATACTTCCTAAATTTTAAAATAAAAATATATGTAAAAATTTCTTAATAAATGTATAGCGCATGGCAAATTTTTTTATTCAGTTGGGTTATAACTAGAGTAATAAGGAGCTCTATCGTGAAGGTTAATTTTGATCAACAAATAAGTAGAAAAAATGTTCATTTTGAAGGTGTAAAACCTACCAAATCCGACACTGGTTTTAAAGAATATGAATTTAGTTTCCCATTTGATGATAAAGAATTTGATTGCTATTTAGAATTATATAGCGTTACCACTGATAAAAATGGTAATTTTATAGTAAATGAAGACAACCTGAAAAAACATAAAACAGGTGAAGGACTTATAAAATTAACCTCTGGCTCAAACAAAATAAATCTTGCCCGAAACTATTCAATTTCTAACAACGAACCTTTTGCTTACCATTACAAACTTTTGCCAAAAGGCTCAAATCCTGATGACTACTTTAATGCAACATATGAAATTGAAGCAGGTACTGTAATATACCAAGGCACAGGAAATCCAAATGGTCCTGCAAAACATCAAAAATATAATATTTATACCCCAAGTTCAAACTGCGCTTCAGGTGGAGCAATGAAATTGGTAATACCTGACACATACAATGCCGGTTTCGTGTATGACGAAGATGGTACAATAATCCCACGCAAAAATCTTGATAAATTATTTAAGTCTGTCAGAACGTTTGCAAACAAAATAGGCGGCACATTAGCCGGTATAGAAAAAGATGTAAAAGGTGGTAAATTTGATGAATATTCAAGAATTATAGCAACCCCTTTATTTACAGATGACAGCCTTACAGGACATGCATACTGGAATAAAAACTGTATGCAAATAGCACAATCACTCGGTAATATCGACAATTACCGTTCTTTGCAAAAAGCCATGTTTGCAAAAGGTCTGAACTTTGTATCTGACGGTGCTTTTGTAAATGAAGGTCTTGAAGGAGTTCATTTCAAACATGTATTAAAATGGGGAGACAAATCTCCTTACTTTAACTGGTTTAGAATAGCAGGTCTTAAAGATAGTCCCTTACTAATGCCAGTATTCTCTAAAAATAAAGAGTTTATCTCCCATAGAATTGTAAACCCTAAATATGAATACACCCAAGTTTCAGACGGTACAATCAGACGCTCCAGAGTATTATCTACTTACGAATCAAACAAACCTACTTATATTCAAGTATATGACAATAGATTAGTAGATGAAAGTACTCTTGATAGTCAAAAACTGATTAAATCTTATGATATACTAAATACCAACAACCCTCTGGAAATAAATAATCATAATGACACTGTTATTCCTTACAGTTTTGAAATTAATCCTGATACTTACGACTTCAACATTAGTCAGCTAAGTCAGTATAATAAATCTGCAAATGATAGCAATAAAATTTTAATGAAATCACCTCAAGGAACAAGATTTTTAACAAAATTTGAAAATTTTGATTTAGAAGACAAGTTTGAATGCGGTTTTGAAACTTGGGATGCTAACGCAGATATTGCTAAACTTAACTACGTATTTTCCAATACCGACACCAAAGAGCTGGGTAATGTGCCATATGAAAAATTACCTACCGTAATCAATAATCTTAAGCATAAAAATTATGAAGTTCAAGATTATGCAATTAAATCAGGTGCTTACTGGACGAAAAAGACCAGCCAAATTTTAAATCTACACGTCGCACAAAACTTAAAAAATATTGAAGCCGATAATCCTCAAAAAGTTTATCAAGAAATTTTGAATAAAATTGACGAAGGCGTGTTCCCTAAAAAATTAAAAAACAACATCTCAAAAGAAGTTGTCAAAAACATATTAACCCATGAATATAAACTGAAAAACAACATTATAAATGACAAATTTGATAACATAGTATTGGCAAACCTAATGGAAACACCTTTAGATTCCATTGAATTAGGAGATGATATAGTTGCTGTATTTGCATCTCCATATATGTCAAAGCTCGCAACATCCGAAGAATTTATCGGTAAATCCCGTTATGAACTTTACAAACGAAATAATCCTCAAGTACAACCTGAATACTTACCTCTTTATGAAAAGACAAACAAACTATATGAAAAGGAAATGTCAACTTTTGCAATAAACATCCTAAAAAAATTGGATGCTGAAATGCCTAATAATGCAAAAATCATTTCTGGACCAAATGCCACAGAATACGGTAAATTTATCTTACCTACATTAATTCCTGAAATTGAAAAATACATGGTAATCAAGGGATTAATACCTGACGCCAAGGTTAAAATCAATGACAATGGTGATATTTCATATGATTACAACAAATTAAAAGAAATATCTCTAAATGAAATCGGAATTATAGCAAGCAGTCCTAGTGATGAAGCTAAATCATTAATTAACAAATTACAACACGGCATTTCTCACTTGAATAAAAACAAAAAAGCACAAGCTGAACTCGTAGATGCATTGAAAAAAACATTAAAGGGCACCGATAGAAACAGTTTTGCACTTGCAGAAGCTATCGTTGATAGAACACAAGCAGGTCTGGACTGGCGTATAGACGCGACTAAAGACATTGGTGACGTTGAAGCAATTCGCAAAGGTAACACGGATTTTGAATACACTTGGAATAAAGTAATCTCATTCTGGACTAAATTTGCAGACGGAGTAAGAAAGGGTAATGAAAATGCATACATGGCAGCAGAAATAACAAATGAAAGCGATTTGTATGGTGCCGGTGAAGGCGCATTTTCTGAAAGATTCCATCATATTGAAAATGAAAATATCAGTGATACGGACTTGGTATCTAAGTTCCTGCGAGAAACAGGAATGACAGCCATGGCAAACTATCGCTATTTCTTTAGTCCATTACCGGAAATATTTGCCCAAAACTTTGAAACCGGAGCTACATCAGGGAATGCAAATAATTATCTGGATAAATTATTGTTTAAAACACTTGTTGGACGTGATAATTACTTGCAATCAGCACCATTGCAATCTTTGATATACTCATATACATTTATTGGTAACCATGATAAGCCTAGGGCACTTCATTGTATGGCTTTGGACATGGGGTTATTCTTTAACCTCCACGGTAGAGAAGTTGAAGCCTATAGAATGCTACGAAATAACTTCTTTGACCCAATAAATCAAGATGACTTTAATGATTTTGTAAAATATGAATTAAGTTCAGTAAGCTCCAAAAACGTAGCAATGGCTTATGCTCTAAGAGATGGTTTTACAACTGTTCTTAACAAAATGGAAGCAGAAGGGCAATTAACGCATGAAAACTTTGATAAAATATTTAAAGCAGTTAATGATTCTATCTCTGAATTAGCAAATGGTAAATTTGAAGGGGAAAATTTTGAAGCAGACGCATTTGGATTTAAACCTTTTGATATAACAATAGATGTTGTACTTAGAGAAGCTGAAAGACATGGACTAAAACTCAACGAAAAAGATAAAAAAACCTTGTCTGATAAAGTATTTGCTCAAATTTTAGAACCCGCAAATAAAAAATTGCTTGCAATGATGAAAATACTCGTAGCACTCCCTGGGAACCCTACTTTATACGCAGGTGATGACTTATGTTCTACCGGTTTTGAATTCAAGTCAAAAAACGTAACGACTGATAACCGTTCATACCTACATCACGAATGGACAACAGAAGGACATAAAAATTATAAGGAACTTGTCGCTAAATATGAAAAAGAATTTGCCAAGGTAATGGGAACACGTGCCCGAACTGAATTAAGAGCTTTGAATGATGGTACACCATTTACTTTGGATCTTCAAAAAGGCTACTTCAAAAATGGCGACCAACATCCTGTCACTGCGATATTACATCACAACACTGATGGTTCTATGGTATTATCACTGATAAATACCACTGGCATAGAAAGAAACCATAAAGCCGACTATAATCCTCAAACATTATACCTGCCTTCAATTGATTTATACCAAGTCGAAAATTCAGCCAAAATTGGTCTACCAAGGGGGCTAAAAGCAGCTCAACAAGGCGATGATGGGAAGTTCTACGGTGATGCAATCATTTTTAAAAACGCAGATGAAAATGACAAAGGAATTTATAAAGTTTGTCGTTCTAAAGATGAATTATACTTTATTAAACGCTTTGTCAAAGATGAGAATGGAAATGAAAAAGAAGAAAGCATTAACCTATCTGATACAACTATGAATTTATATTATGACCCTAAACATCCTGTATCATTCACGGGAAAAGCAACTCCAAAACATAAAGTGCTATATAATCCACAGTATTATATAGGTAATCCATACTCAAATCTTTCTAAGCAGTATGTCACTGGTGAAAAACTTGCTTTAATGTCAAAGTAAAATGTTTAATAAATTTCCCAATGTAAATGAAAAAACGAGTTTACACTCGTTTTTTTCATTCTACTTAGTTACTTTTTTATGATGAAACCATTCAACAATTCCAATATGTAATGCCGTCAAAACAGCAGCAATATAAGCCAATTTTTTATGTAGTTTAATTTTTTTATTATTTCCTGCAACTCCACTCCCTACAGCAAAAACCGTTGCCAGATAACCTGTAGTTTTTACATAATTTACTTTCTTATTTTTCTTACTGTTTACATTTACATTAGCCGAATTGATTGCTTGAACGGACATAAAAATTTCTCCCTACACAGCAAATCTAAAATGTACCAAATCACCATCTTGAACTTCATAATCCTTTCCTTCAAGACGTGTAACCCCTTTATCTTTACAAGCCGCATAAGAACCACATTCCACAAAATCCTTATAGGAGGTTACCTCCGCACGAATAAAACCTTTTTCAAAATCGGTATGAATAACTCCAGCTGCTTGAGGGGCCTTTGCACCTGACGGAATTGTCCAAGCATGGACTTCCTTTTCTCCTGCCGTAATAAAAGTTCTTAAATTAAGTAAATGATATACAGATTTAATCATCCTATCAATTCCACTGTCTTCAATACCTAACTCACCGAGATATTCTTTTGCTTCCTCAACCCCGAGCTCGGCCAACTCTTCTTCAATTTTTGCAGAAATAAGCACAACTTCAGCATGGTGTTTTGAAGCGTATTCTTGTACCTGCTTAGTATATGCATTACCATCTTTAAGGTCATATTCCGACACATTTGCAGCATAAATCACAGGCTTAGTGGACATTAAATTAAGCTGTTTGGCCACAGAAATTTCATCTTCATTGAAATAATCTTTTAGGTTAATAAATGTACCTTCAGATAAAAGTTCTGTGAGCTTTGATAGCACTTTATCTTCTAATACGGCATCCTTATCTCCGCCTTTTGCTTGTTTTGCAATACGTGCTTGTCGTTTTTCTACTGAAGCTAGATCTGCGAGCGCTAATTCTGTATTAATTACTTCGATATCATCAAGTGGGTTAACTTTCCCTGCAACGTGTATTGTATTAGGATCGTCAAAGCATCGCACAACTTGAATTATCGCATCAACTTCTCTTATGTTATGTAAAAACTGGTTTCCAAGACCTTCACCTTTACTTGCACCTTTTACTAATCCTGCAATATCCACAAACTCAATCGCAGTTGGTATAATCGTCTGGGTCTTACAAAGTTTCGCTAAAATTTCAAGCCTTTCATCTGGGACATTAACCACACCGACATTTGGCTCGATCGTACAAAATGGATAATTTGCGCTTTGAGCGTTTTTTGCACTTGTTAAAGCGTTAAAAAGAGTTGATTTTCCTACATTTGGTAAGCCCACTATTCCAGTTCGTAACATATCTGTAATTCCTTATTTTCATATCTCAATACAGGCATTATACCACGAACACAAATTACAAGCACCAACTTAAGCTAAGTCATTCGGGTCAGCACCTACAACTTGGATACCGAACTTTGTTCTGAACAAGTGTTTAACTGTATCCCCTTGGATTTCATACATCATTTTATTAAATAAATCATATGCTTCACGTTTGTATTCAATCAAAGGATCTTTTTGACCGTAAGCACGAAGTCCTATTCCATCGCGTAACATATCAATATTGTGCAAATGATCTATCCACTTAGCATCCACAACGCGTAACAGAATATCCTTTTCCATATTTCTAATTACATTATTAGCTGTAAATGGCTGTTGCAGTTCAGGATTTTCATTATATTTTGTTAATATCTCGTTATAGAAGTTTATAATTTCTTCTTCGTGGTCACGATAAGCCTTAATTGCAAAGTCTTTTAATTTATCAAAAATTGCTTCATAACGTAAATTTTGGATATCACCCACTTTAATTGCTGATAATTGAGGAACAATTGAATGCAATTCCTTAATCATTGTTGTCAAATCATCATATATATATTCTTCGGGATTTTGTCCGGGTGCGATATAACTTTTTATAATCCTGTCTATTTCTCGTTCAATCATATAATAGATATCTTGACTCAAGTCATCACCACGTAATACACGGCGTCTTTGAGCATAGAACTTCTCACGTTGAATATTCATTACATCATCATATTCTAATACACTTTTTCTTATATCAAAATGGTAAGTCTCAACTTTTTTCTGAGCAGATTGAATTTGTCTTGTAATAAGTGGTGATTCAATAGCCATATTTTCATCAACATTTAAAGCATTCATCAATGTCGTAATTTTTTCGCCGCCAAAAATTCGCATCAAATTATCTTCCAAAGACAAGAAAAATCTGGTAGATCCAGGGTCTCCTTGGCGAGCAGCACGACCTCGTAACTGATTATCAATACGTCTTGACTCATGTCTTTCTGTACCTATGACGTGAAGTCCACCGGCTTCGACAACCTGTCTGTGTTCTTTTTCTGTTAAAAGCCTTGCCTTAGCTAGTAATTCTTCTTTTTTTCTTTCATATTCAGGGAAATTTTCATCTAAATTAAGAGCATTCAACTCTTCTTTAGCTAAATATTCAGCATTACCTCCCAGCAAAATATCAGTACCACGACCAGCCATGTTAGTCGCGATTGTAACAGCACCTACACGACCGGCTTGAGCAATTATATATGCTTCTTTCATGTGATGTTTAGCATTCAAAACATTATGTTTTATACCACGTTTTTTTAACAGTGCTGATACATATTCAGATTTTTCAATACTTATGGTACCAACCAACACCGGACGCCCTTTTTTATGCTGTTCAATAATATCTTCAACTACTGCATTAAATTTTGCACGTTCATTTTTATAAATAACATCGGGGTAATTAATTCTTATATCAGGTTTATTAGTAGGAATTGATGTTACTTCTAAATTATAAATTTTACCAAATTCAGCTTCCTCTGTCATAGCTGTACCAGTCATACCAGACAATTTCGGATATAATCTAAAAAGATTTTGGAATGTAATACTTGCAAGCGTTTGAGTCTCATCTTGTATTTTCACACCCTCTTTTGCTTCTATAGCCTGATGAAGACCGTCAGACCAACGTCTACCCTCCATTAAACGGCCTGTAAATTCATCAACTATCATTACTTCGCCATTTTTTATAACATAGTCAGTATCTTTTACAAATAATTCTTTTGCTTTTAAGGCTTGTAACAAGTGATGTGCATATTGCGTTGAAACATCAAACAAATCTTTTACACCGAGTAATTCTTGTGCATGGTCAATACCTTCTTCTGTAAGGATAATATTTTTATTTTTTTCATCTACCTCGTAATCTTTAACCTTTTCGAGTTGTGGAGCAATTTTCGCCATCAACTGATAAGTCTCTGCTGATTTTTCAACACGTCCACTTATTATCAAAGGCGTTCTTGCCTCATCAATTAAAATACTGTCCACCTCATCTATTATTGCATAGTTATAAGGCCGTTGCACGAGCATTTCCATACTTCCTGACATATTATCACGCAAGTAATCAAATCCAAATTCATTATTTGTACCATAGGTGATATCACAGTCATAAGCAGCTTTTTTAGCTGCAAAATCCTCGGCAGTTCGACCTCCTGAAAGGATTACTCCTACGGACAAGCCTAAAAACTTATAAATTTTTCCCATCCACTCACTATCACGTTTTGCGAGGTAATCATTAACCGTAATTACATGGACTCCTTTTCCTGTCAAAGCGTTCAAATATGCAGGTAAAGTTGCCACAAGAGTCTTACCTTCACCGGTTCTCATCTCTGCTATATGTCCGTTATGAAGAAAGTAACCACCTATGAGCTGAACATCAAAATGACGCATATTTAAAACTCTTTTACCGGCTTCTCTCACAGTCGCAAATGCTTCAGGTAAAATTTTATCTAGTGCTTCTTTTTCAAGCTTTCTGTCAGTTTTAAAATCAGAAGATGTCGGACGCTTCGCTAAAATATCTTTAAATTCCTGAGTCTTTGCCTTTAACTCATCATCTGACATTGCTGCAAATTGGGGTTCTAAAGCATTTATATGATCTATTATCCCCATTATATTTTTAACTTTTCTTTCGTTAGGATCACCTAACAATTTTAATAATAAGCTTATCATTAACTTTCCTCACCAATAATATCTGTGATTTTATAGTAACACAGATATATAGAAATATAAATTTCTTAAGGAAAAATTTATTATTTACTAAAAAAGTCTCGGCTTAAATTGCCAAGACTTTTTATGAATTAAACATTGTAAATACTTTTTCAACATTTTTACTTATCATACTTTTTACGGTGTCATATTCTGTGGTAAGTGAAGAAATTTCTAAGTCTAAGTTTTTAAGCTCAATTTCCAACATTTCTTCCTTATAATTTATTTTATTTTTTGTCTTTGTATACTCAGCTTCAGCTTGAGTTACTGCATCTGAATCCGTAACTTCGCCAACACAACCGTTTTTGGTATAGTGATCTTGATAATAACACATATCAGAGTTTAATGAAGAAATAAAGTATTGACCGTTTTTCAATGCATTTTGTAAAAATTCATTATCCTCAATATCACCGGTAGAGCGTGTCCATCCATGCGAACAAATATTGTTATACAACACGTTAATAAAATCGGCTATCATCAAATCTTTTTCTTCGTATACTGACTCTTGATTTTTCAAAACATACATATAATTGTAGTCATTAGTTACATAATTGGAATCATTAGTCTTTTCTGTAACAAAATATCCTGATTCATATCCTCCCAATGCAAAAGCATAATTGGTTAAGAACATTTCAATCATATTGGAAGCACTAACACATAAACCGACTCTCGAATTATACACAGCGCCATTTGTTCCATTAGCTTCAGCTAACACCTTATCTGTAGATGTCGTAAAATTACCATAACTTTTAGAGTAATCTGCTAATTGTTGTATTGTTTCATTTATAGCAAATTCAAAAGCGTTTGTTTCTTCTGTTTGAACATCCTTCGGTAAAATTTGTTCAAAGAACTTAGCTATCACTGCTAAAGCTGACATAGCTCCATTTGCGCCATCAATTGTATCTGCAGTTGCGGTACGTCCTTTTACTAATTCCTTCAATTTATTTTGGAACTCTTCATTATTTATACCATCTAATGATAGTGTTACATTATCAGTTAATAAATCTAAAATTGTAAAATCTTCACTACTTTTAGAACCGTTAACATAAACGTCACCAAAAGTTCCATCATTTTTGAAGGTCATAGCTTCCGCTAATGCATCATATTTTGCTTTCTGGTCTGAACCTGCTGGTAATTGAGCTCTAAAATCAGGATCCAAAATATTTTCAAAATAAGAGGCCATAGTTGTTATAGTCATAGCGTTTGCAACACTTTTATCAAGCATTTGACCGCCAAATCCGGCCTTGTCACTCCACTCTATAGTCTCTGAACCTGTAGCAGGCTGTGAAGGATCCCAATATGACGGATCAACACCTGTTATTGCCTCTGCTGTAGTACCTGATATATAACCGACTTGAGCCAATGCAAGTGCAAACTTATTACGACCATCTAGGCTACCACTTGAGGAAATAGAATCTATTCCAGCTACCTCAGCTGCTTTTGCCAGTTGTTCACTTAAAACTATTTGTCCGGTTCTGTTTGTCACTAAAAATGGGCTATATCCATTCAATTCTGACGGTGACATCATGACATCATAACTCAAATCATAAACAGTACCGTCTTCAGTCTCTCCATCCCAGACCAACTTTGTAGCATCCAACGCTTCTTCGTACTTATCAGTAGCCCTTGAAAGTTCACGAGTAAGCGAAAGCTTTTCTTGAGCAATTTCCATGGAACGGAATTCGCAATCAGCTTTTCGCGATGTTATGGCTAAAAATCTTGCTTGTGAAGCCGCCAATCCCATTTTTACTCGATCCTTTCTTAAATTCTTAGTAACACTTATGGTCCTATTAATCATGTATACGGAGATTTTAGGCTTAAACTTTAGAACATGTAAAAGCAATGTTAACAAATATTTACATTCTATTTTACAGTAATTATACAATCATATATTCTGTCAATTTTCTCTTTCATTTCTATCACTTGTTCTTTCAAATCCTTAAAACTGTTTAATGTAACAAATCTTTCTTCAACATCTTCCATAATTTCTCTATGCTTACGCTCTAACTGTTCAGGAGTAACCACTATACGCTGTTGAATTAAAAAAATCATAACCGCAAGCAATATTGGAGAATAATGCAACAAATTTTCCATATCACACCTTTTCTTTATTATTTTTTACAAACTGATTGGCCAATAAAAATCTACCAAATAAGAGGCTGCATCCATCGGATGTGACAAAAATTTTAATTCCTTGGATTGTTTTATCTGTTGGTAAGTCGGAATATCAATTCGAGAACTCCCTTCTTTATATCTCAGATTATAAATATTGTACAAAAGCTTTTCACACTTTTTATCAACAAATAAACAAACTTCGCCATTTGCAGATCTAACTTTTGAATTAAAAGCCATAATCCTGTTTTTTATAGGTGGATTGAAAGCCTTTATCTTAATTTCAACATCATAACCATACTGCAAAAGTTTCTTTTTTATTATTACATAATTCGTATATTCACTCGTACAACTCCTATTATCTCCTGAAGCATCTCCATTTACTATAATTCGACCTTTATGGTTAGGGTAACGATGATAAAATTCATCACAAGTCTTTGATGTTGTGGTGTTTTCCAGAACAATTTCATCAAAATAAAAGACTTTATCCTCTGTCTTATGTGCCAGAACCCATGCCATCGGATCAACATTAAAGTCACAACTAATGTGTAAATCTAACTCCGGCTGATACGTAATATCCTTTATATTTGCATCCGTAAAATCTTTAATAACCAATCCATTATTATAATCACCATTCTTTGCTAAAACGAAAATATTATAATACTGTTCATCATAAAGTTTTTTAAGTTCATCACAATAACCTTCGGGTAAGTATATATTTTGAGTTGTAGGTGCTGTTATCAATCTGTAATTCGGTGGAGGATCAACCATAAAAGTTTTATAAATCCACCCCCTACACATTTCAGGATTTGTATGTCCAAAAATTCTATACGTGAAATTTTTCCAAACTTTCCTAATTTTTTGACGCATACGACTCAATAGCATCAAAAACGTATCATATGGTACATCTGACATCTCTTCTATTTCTACAAAGCCTAAATTTAAGGATTTCAACTTACTTGGCTCATCAAAATGTCTAAATGATATCTCTGAACCATTTCTAAACAAGAGTTTTTGTAAAGTTGCAGACCAAGTATAATCATAACCTTCCCTAAAGCCCATATTATCTAGGTGTTCAAAATAAGTCTGTAGCGTGGTATCTCTTACAAGTGTATAAGTCTGAGCTCCAACTAGTCCTCTTATCCCCGGAAATTTCTGACTCAACAAAATACCTAAAAGTGAACCTGAAAAAGTTTTTCCAGATCCATATCCTCCCTGATAGACCGCAACATCCAAACTATAATCATGAGGAATTTCTAAAAATTCACGTTGTGCCTTCAACAATTTATATTCCATAATTTTTATTCTGTCCTTTTTGGTAAATATTTCATATTCATCTTCTCCTTCTTTTTATTACATTGTTATTAACTGAATTCATATCAGTTAAAATTTTATAATTTACACAACCAACAGTAGATTCTCAACTAAATTATCACGTCTAACATTATTTTTTAAAAGCTAAAACAAACTTATTTTTTTAACATCATTCATTACTTTTCACTAATACACTTTTTCTACAGTCACCCATATTAGCTATTTTATGAGCTTTTACCCAACCCAAAGGAGTTTTGGGTAATTTTTGGTTTAATTTGGGGACTATATAAGTTATACCTATATTAGGTTTTATCTTCGATATCGGGTCATGTGGATCTCTAAAATTGATAATTAACCCATCGTAATCAAAAGCATCAGCAACTAAGTCTTTATCTATACCAAAAGCGTTAAAAGTTACTGTTTTCAAGTGAAATCGCATCCCAACATAGGTTGCTTCAGTGCCACCTTCACTATGACCAATTACATTCAAACAAGTTTTTTTTAACTTATATTTTTTCAACATATATTTGGTAAATATCACTGCACAACGCATTTGCCGACTTACACCGCAAGTCGCCATTTTAAAATTTGCACAATGATCCTTGATACTAAAAAAGTTTGTACCTACAAAACAAATCACATAATTACCAGATTTAGAAAAAAGCAGCCCCTTAAAGTTACTTTTTTTATCGTGTTTATACTCTAAAAATTTATAACTATTGAGAAAAAATTTTCCTAAATCATCTGTATTCAAATCCGCAGCAAAGCAACAAATTTTTTTATACTCATTAGCCAACTCAAAAATATTCATATTTCAAAATCCATACTTAAATTAAAATTGATTACTTTTGTTACAGAATTGCAAGAAAAAGTGCCGCCTGGTTGCAAGAATTTTAAAAGAGAAACGAGGAAAAGACGGCACAGAGAATAGTAGAAGTTTATTCCTGAATAATTTTTTCATGCATACTGCTTATAAAATTGTTTGCATTCTCAATTCCATACTGTTCGAGTGCAAACTTAAAACATTCAAGCCAATTAACACTTTGCGATACTTCTGGTACTTCAGCCAGAGTTTTTATAACATCAAATAATTCTTTAATCCTTGTCTTGCGTTCAAAAATTGCATGCCTGTCACCATAGCGATAAATATAATTTGCATTACGTATATTATCGTCTATTTCAACAAACTTTGTCAGTCCTTTATCATTAATACTTATTATTTCTTTCCCTAACTTGAAATTTGAAATAATATCAGCAGTCTTTTCAACCATAGGAATAATAATTTTTCGATTAATAGCCTCCAGCAACATATTCAATCTGGCTTCTTGACCACTAGCAGAATAATTTAACTCTGTTGCTGTGCGTTGTTCGGACTGAATATTCCCAGCCATGTTTTTAAAAATACCAGTTGCACTCTCTATTGTACTTTTGAAATAATTCAAAAAATCCCAACCAACCATGGCTTTATCAAACTCTAATGGCGTAGGGGGCTGGGGCATAAGTGCAGCATCATATTCTATAATTTTTCCAGGACTAACATTCTGCTGTCCCTTAAAACATCCTTTAGGAGCAAGATAAGGTGGATTCATCATCAAAGCAAGCGCATCCAGTTGTTTATTTAATATAGTAGAAGAGATATTATTAAGCACCAAAGCAACGCGCAAAGGTGAAATTCCACGCCCTGTGTATGGATCTTCTATTACATTTGCATAAATAAACGGATTAATGACAAACGGATTAGGTTCAAGTCTTATTATTTCGCGCCTTCCCGCCACAACTATCAAATAATTTCTTAAGATTTTTCCGTTGGAAAGCTCAATATCACCCCAATATTCCAAAACTTCCAGTTTATTATCATCCGTCAGTTTTCCATTATCAAGTTTTCTTTTTTTAGCCACCACCCCTTTCAAAATTTCCATTTTTGCTTCATCTAATAAATTATTTGATTTATCCGAAAAAATCTCATCCAGACTATAATAAGTCTTGTAAATTTTTGCACATTTATCCCAGTTCGATTGCGCAAACTTATCAAACACAAAATCTTCTGATCTGATATATCTTATTTTCGCATTATCATAAATAACTTTGTCTTCGACTATAAAACTTAAATTTTGTTCATTATGAAGTTGCTCTTCAAAAGTCAATGCACGACGAATTTGCTTAAATTTAGTCTCCCAACCGACAAACAATGTACATTCACCTGTTTCTACAATACTATCAATTACTTTATCTAATACCTGTTCAATATTCATTTGCTCAAAAGTATTTACAAGCATAGCTTTTTGTCTGTTTGCATAACCTTGAGTTTGAGGAGTAGTACCTGACACATCAAACATAGCATCAGGATGAGAATACAGATTCTGACTTAAATGTGATTTCAATGTTTGAGCAAGCTCATAAATATCTGGTAAAGAAAGTTTTGTATTCCAAGAATCTTGCCTAACTAAATCTGAATCATATACCGCATTTCTAACTCTTTTTATATCTGATAGTTGAGAATTCCTGCGTTTTTCAAACTCTTCATATTTTTTGCAAATCGTCTGAACCAAATTTGCCTGTTCGCCAACATTCAACTGCATAATTAAATCTTGTGTTAATAATTCCATAAATTTATTCCTCAAGTTAAAACAATTCTCATCCAAGATTATTCATAAATATCTGCATGATCAAATTTTACATAGGCATCGCTCGTCGCAAATGCATTCATCTGACCATTAGAAATTTTTTCTCTGATATTATTTTGTAACCCCAACAAAGCTTCCGCCTGTATTCCATTGATTTTTGTCGCTGTACCTGATTTCCTGTTAAAAATCCTAAAAACTGACCGCGTTGTAAATATCATATCTTTAGGAACTTGTGAAATATCAGTAATTCGTTTTTTCTTTTTAATTTCATTTACTTTTTGAATAGCTAAAAGGTACTCATTTTCTACCCTTTGCTTTATCAAATCATCTAAAGATTTATTATTGAGAAGCATCTGTTCAATATCCGCATCTTTATCTTTCATAAAATTCTCCCTATAAATTTCAATTTTATAATTTTTCCTCATCTAAATTTGAAATAGTAATAATCCTTGCGGGGTTATACTCTGATTCCTCTTGAGTATTAAATCCCAAGTACTTACACAGACTTTCCAAAGCTTTCAGACCAGCAGAAGTATCGCGTAATTTTTTTTTACCTGTTAGATTGCCCTCTTTATCTAAAATATCTTCTTCCATAAGGCTAAATTCTGCTATTTGAAGAAGTTTCTGAATTACATAACCTTTACTAACGCTTAAAGAAGAAATCTGCTTTTGAATTTGGGAATTTATCTCTTTTATTACAAACTTGTCGGATAACAACCTTTCTGATGTTTCTTTTAAATCTTTGGATTTGTACCCAGCCTGTTTCGCAGAATGCTCACCATTAAGGGTTTTTATGTATTCCAGGACAAATTTCTTTTGCTGATTGGTTAAATTTTTCATAAGTAATACTTTACATTTCTCAATATAATTTGTGTTTTTTAAAAAAAAATTGTATAATAATCATGCTATTTATATTTCGGCTAGTGTAAATCTTAACAGGGGGCAATGAATTTTACTTCCTGTTTTTTTTATGTTTTTCCGCCAAAGATACTACTGTCGGTATAATCTGATGTAGGGTGAGTAATCAGCATTTACGGCAATTTTTGATCTCATTGCAGAAATTGCAGAATTGTACATGCTCTTCCAAAAAGCAAATTTAGCATGCTCAGGGTCAGCTTTAATACGCATACAGGTACCATATACAAGTATTTGTTCAACAAAATATTCAGGAATTAAAGGAGTATCTTCAGCAAATTCAAGTTTTTCTTTTTCTTCCCCATCAGCATTGAATGCAACATTTCTTGTATAATAAATTATATTCACAAGTTTATCTTCTTCAAACGGAGAAAATAGTAATTTATTTTCAAATTCACTATAAATTCTTTCATGAATTTTTTTGTTCAACAAAAAGTTATCAAATTCTTCACAAAATTTATATTCATAATTATCAATGTACAAAGCCATAATCCTACCGTTTATTACATTCTCAAGCTGTGATTCTCCTTTTGCTAAAGTAAGGGTTTCACGTCGCAGTAAAAAACTCCAATTTTCAAAACGACAAATTTCCTGTGCAATAAGATTTATATAATTTTTTACTTTTTGGTGCTCCGGCCTATCGAGTTGATTAAAATCCGAAACAGTTTTAAAATTCAATTCAGATAAACATTTGTTAATTATTTCTAAATAATTCATTTGCTCTCCTTTTTAGATCAACAAATTTCTTTGCCAAATTATTTTATTAACCCTTCACGTAATTGAGACATAATTGCTTGTTCATTTTTGATAAAATCAGCTCTGGACATTTTACCAATTTCCTCTCTTGTAAATGTTTTACTTTTATTATTTTCGAACGTGGAATTTTGAGCAGCAGAAGTAAGTCTACTTTTTGCAATTTCATTTCTTATTGCCAGATTTTTTTCATGACGTAGTTGTTGAGCATAACGTTCTATAGCATTTTTTTCAATATCTTCTAAAAAAGCTGAAACAGTTGCATAATCATCGTCAGTAAGAGAAAAGTTAAAATCTTTCAAGTACCCGAAAAATTTTTCATAATTTTTATTGCTGGAAATATTTGCATTATGCGAAGTATTGCTTGTTTCTTTTGGAATGTCACCATTAGCATCAATGAGATTAGAATTATGAACTTGTTTTTTTTCACTTTGCCCTGCAATATTTGCAATTATTCCACATCCTTGCTCCTGCGAGATAAATCCTTTTTTCATCAAATTAGTCACTTGTGAAATTTCATCAAAAAAATTCATCTCAAAATCAACTTGATTATGCTTTCCTTCTTCTTGAGTAGAATTTTCCACTCCTACATTTTTACCGGAATTATTATCAAATATAAAATCAGTCATCTTTTCTCCTTACATGTCTTAATTCAACAATCTTATTTTTCATAACCGCAAACGCAATTTCAACACAATTTTCAATATAATTAGCAAATAATATACCCACTATTTTTTTGAAAAATTGAGGTACAGGTAAGTGGTTAATCACAAATTGAATTGATTTGTTCTTTTTTAAGTGATTTTTATAACTACCAAATTCAATTTCAGTCATAATCACAGCTTGTTTTGCAATTATAGAAATCTTATTTTTAAACTTTTGGAACATAATACTATCCTTTTAACAAGGCGGGTAAATAATACCCGCCCTCATTTTATGCTGCAGTCTTCACTATTAACTTAGCCAAAGCCTTTGGTTGAACAGTTTTTGCACCATACAGATACAGACCTCTAACCAAATCAGAAAAGCTGTCTTTGTCACGTAAACTCTCTATTTTTGCTAATTGGGAAGCAAAAGTAATTGCATCATTTGTTCCTGCAAGGACGTAGTATTTACCATCGACATCGGTAAGATTTGTAGACACAAGCACATCCATACCTGCAATTCTTCCAATAGCACCTTCTCGAAGCGTTGTATCCGCAACATTATACGCCGTTATAAATTCAGAACTTTGAAGTAAATATGATTCTATTATTGGATTAATAACAACCCAAGGTCTTAGTCCTGATGTCATTGCATCGGAATTTTTTAAACATAAAGCGAGTTTGACGAATTGTTCATAGATAGTTGTCTTGTCAAGCACAATAGGTACTTCATCCGTTCCAACAGTATTCGCCTGTTCAACATTTGAATGCATTGCAAGTAAATAAGCATCTTGTACTTCTTCTATTGCTTTTCTAGCATTTGCCAAATGCGCCAACATAATATCAGTATTAGACTGAACTTGAGCAATATCATTTATTTTAAAAGCAAAGAATTTTTTCTGATCTATGATTAAATCCTGTGATTCAGGTTCTAATTCATCGTAAGTAATATTTGAACTACCAAGTGTGGAAACCTTTACCTTTGCCGGTGTAATAATTTTTACAGTATCCCCCTGATTGGCAATTTCACCTTCATAATTTCTGTTTACACATTGCAACATAACACATTCTTTTTCCAAAAGCTTATTTAATTGCTGGCTCCAAATTTCTGGAATAAAAGCGGAATAAGAATTGTTTGCACTAATAGCATTTTCTGACATTTTTGTTTTCCTTTCATTTTTTGAAGTATCACAACATCTCGTAACTTAAAGCTTATCCTTATCTGTCACGAACATTTTTATTTCACTTGCTGGGACATGTACCACCTAATTTTTGCTCGAATAAATGCTCCCACATCACTTTGCGCAACCCAAGCATAAGGAGGTATGTAGATAATATCAATTTTTCCTGCACTACTCGTATCAGGATGTTTTATACCAAATTCGTAATGTGTCATTACACTATTGGCAGATATAGGAATTCTGTATTTTATGGCAAGTTCCGCACATAATTTCATACAGGCTTCAAATTGTACTTTTGTAATAGGGAATCACCCAACACTATTTTTATTTTTAAATCCATACATCGCGCAAAGCGATACCCCTATAGAAGCGGTATTTCCACCTCCGGTATGCGCAGCATAATTACCGGCTCTACAGACTTCATTATCCTCAGGCGCAAATACACCTTTATGTATTTTTCCATCTCTATCTATCAAAAAATGGTAACATCTTAATTCATGTAAATTTGGATAATATTCACCTGCAGTCCAGTGTATTATAATCCTTTTCATTTATGTTCCTTATGTAATTTTAATAAAATCTTCATATTTTTGAGTGAATGTGGATAGCCATTCGGGATAACGTAGAAAGAAAGCAAAAACAGCATGTCCACGATTTCTTGCATTTAATTTCAATATAATCCTGTTAATATGAGTTCTTACAGTGCCGTATTTTATACTTAATTTCTTACCAATTTCTTTATCAGAATAGCCTAAGGCAACCAAAGCCAACACTTCCAGCTCCTTTGGTGAGAGATTCATCCTTAATTCCTTCGTTTTATTTCATCAATATTTTTATCATTTAACTCGGCTTTTCCACAAGCTTACCTAAAAAAACCAGACAAAAGCTTAATAATAATTCCTTTTAAAAAAACGGGAGGAGTAAATCCTCCCACATCAAGAGTAAGATAATTAAAAGGATTGGTTTATTGGATTTTTTTTAAATTGATTTTTTCTAAACCTTTAATATTTTTATCTGAGTTATCATTTTTACCAATTTTTAGATTAGCTAAATTTGAATAACATCTTTTAATAACCCCATACTCATTATAATTTAGGTAAAATTTACCACAGTTTTTATAATTAACTGGTTTTAACTCGTATAAAATTGTTTTTTTTAGTTTCTCAAAAAAAGCATCTGCTTTCGCATTAGTCCGTCTAACGCATGAAATTTCAGCTTTTTCAGTAATGCGGGTAAGTTGAATAACTTTACTACCACACACAGGACATCGGGTTAATAAGTCTACCTCACATATCAAAAAATCTTTATAAGGCGCAAGCCTAAAAGTCCTTGTCTTATGCAAGGCACCACAACAATGAATATATCCCATCATTTCCCCTCTATAAGTGCAACTATTACTCTCTTACACTTCAAAGATAACAGGTAAGCAAACGACTTTACCATCTATCAAACGACGAGTTTTTATTCTCGTGGGCCTGAGTCTTAACTTACATTAATAAGTATAACTTATTGAATTAAAAATAAAAGTCGTTGTTATAGTATAAACAACTTCATGTATACAAAATCATGGATAAGGGGAAAAAGAATCAGATATATAAATCATAAATCAGCACTTAAAATCTAAATGTTACTTAACTGATAATTCGCAACACATTTGACATGCTCCAAAAACTTTTGCTGCTTTAAGATTTTTTCTAAAACACCTGTAATGAGGTAAATTAAATGCTTCTTTTAAAGAGATATTTTTCACATTACCAATCCTTTGGGACAGACAAGGATAAATATCACCGCATGGATTAATCATCATATTAGAATAAGGGTACCTACACGGTTTATAAATTTCATTAACCGGTGTTTCCGCCGGAGTATTAAAAAATTTTTCTATCTTCACAAGCGGATCTTCACAGTATTCAAATTTCGGTGAAAATCTCACCTGTACCTTAGATTTTTTACTCAAATCCTCTATTTCACGATAAACAGCCTTAAAATGTTCCATATCAAAATATTTTTGAATAGGATAATTTTTATTAAATTCAGGAACAAAAGAATCAAACAGTACAGAATTTTGTTTCAAATTATTATTTCTAAGAAAAGAAATTGAAAGAAAATTAAACTTCATTTCATCGCACATTTTGTATAATTTAACTAAATCATCTAAATTATTTTCAAGCACAATAGTTTTTATATCAATCATCGGGCGCTTACTACGAGAATTCATTTTTTCAAAATTATTCATTATAATATCAAAAATACCGTCTTTAGCTCTGTTTTTATCATGATTTTTTCCATACCCGTCCAAAGAAACCGATAGTAGCATCATTTTAGATTTAATAAAAGCATCAATAATATCATCATTGATTAAAATTCCATTTGATACAACATTTAATTTTCCATGAGTTTTTTGGGCAGTTTTCATAAGAATGTCAACAAAATCTTTTCTAATTAAAGGCTCCCCACCGACCAAAGTCACAAAGGAATACCAAGGAATTTGATCAATAATATGATACCATTCATCAGTTGTTAATTCTTCTTTATTGCGAGAATTTCCCACGTAACAATACGGACATTGTAAATTACAACGGTATGTAAGTTCAAAAAAATACCTCAAAGGAATAAAAGCCTTTCCTGAATTTGAACAATAAGAAGGTAATGAATATAAATTACGTCCCCAATCAAACAGAGCTGATAAGTTTTTTTTCATAACTTTTTAGTCCCTCTAAAACTTTTAAAGCCTTACCCGATTCAATACATTCACGCGCAATACAAATTCCCTCTTGAATGGAATTAGCCAAAGATGCCAAATAAACCATCGCTCCGGCATTTAATAAGATAACATTATGCATTGCATCTTTTCTTTTATTTTCAAATATTTCATAAATAATTTTAGCATTATCACAGCCTTTTCCCCCCTGGATTTCAGACAAATTAGCACGCCTAAATCCAAAATCTTCAGGCTCAATAAAATATTCCTCAACCTCAGAATTCCTCAATTCCAACACGCGAGTTTTTGAACAAATACTAATTTCGTCTAAGTTAGGGTCTATACCATTCACAACTAAAGCTCTGTCTGTACCCAAATTTTTCAGCGCATAAACCATACTATCACACATTTTTTCAGATGAAACTCCTAGCAACTGAGCATTTGGGAATGCAGGATTGATAAGAGGACCAAGAAAATTAAAAATTGTCTTGATACCTATTTGCTGTCTTATAGGGTTATTTACCCTTGCAAATTCGTTAAAATATGGAGAATGGACGAACGATATACCTTTTGCATCAAACATACTAAAAGCATCATCAGGATTTTTGGCAATATCAATTCCTAAAGCAGATAAAAAATCTGTACTTCCGCAAGCACTTGTAATAGACGAATTGGTTTGTTTAATGACATTTACACCACAAGCATTTGCAACAATTGAAGCAGAGGTTGAAATATTAATAGTTCCCGACAAATCCGCACCTGTACCGCAACTATCCACAATATATTTATCGGTAACAACTCGATTTGCAAACTTTCTCATATTTGCCGCAAAAGCATAAAATTCATCTTTATCCACACCCTTTGAGGTAATAGCTACAAGAAAAGCAGCGATTTGAGCATCTGAAACTTCTTTATTGGCAATACTTTCAACTACAGTACCAATCTCTTCAAACGATAATACTTCTCTTGCCATCAATTTTTTTAATAAACTTTTCATATCCTATCCAATCAAAATTAAACTTACCCAAATGAATAACATCCCTGTAAATATACCGACCATAGAAAGATGCCAATTACCATACTCACGCGCAAGCGGCAATAAAGTATCAAATGAGAGATAAATCATAATTCCTGCAACCGCTGACAAAAGCATACCCACCATAACCTGAGGTAGAAAAAGCCCGAACAGTAACATACCAATTAACGCCCCTATAGGTTCTGTTATACCTGACAAAGCAGCATATAACATCGCATAGCGTTTTTTACCAGTGACATGGTAAATAGGTAAGGCAACTGCAATTCCTTCGGGTATATTATGAATAGCGATAGCAACAGCAACAGACAACCCTAAAGTTAAATCCTGAGTAGCTGTCAAAAACGTTGCCATCCCTTCCGGAAAATTATGAATGCATATAGCAACTGCCGTAAATAATCCGGCCCTTTTTATTTTATGCCTATGTAAACAAGGTTCTTCCGGATTTAAAAGCTCATCAGGGTCAATGTGGTCAGGTAAAAAATAATCTATCAAAATCGCAACTACAATACCCGTAATAAATCCCAGAAAAACAAGCCATTCATGCATATTAGGGAAATTAACAGAAAGCATTTCTCCCGCTTCGGGAATAATATCCGTAAATGATAAGAATATCATAACTCCTGCTGAAAAGCCTAACCCTATAGAAAGCGCTTTCAAATTATCTTTTTTAACAACAAAAGCAATCCCAGCTCCAATCGCAGTAGTTAACCCTGCAAGTAGTGTCATTGTCATCGCTATTCCGAAATTATCCGGTAATACCATAATCCACCTCCGCAAAGTATTCTACCACAAAAAATTCCTAACACAACGTAACTTTAATAACGCAAAAATACAAAATATCTATACCTTTTTAAGATTCAATTATTAAAAAATAATAAATTTTCCTTGTTAATTTTTTTTGATACCTTATAATATAATTATTGATAAGATTATGAGGCGAAGATATGAGTAAACATAATAACAATCCGTTTAAAAACACTTCATCTGAAGATATAGACAAAATATCCGAAGATACCATCCAAAATAAAGAACCCGAAGACGGAAAAACAGCAGCTGACCAAACAAAAGAAGAGCAAAATCAAACTACGAAGTTGGATGAACTTCAAAAAAAATATGACGACTTAAATCAGCAATATATTCGTCTTGCTGCAGATTTTGACAATTTCAGAAAAAGACAGGAACAAGAAAGAGAAAATCTATTAAAATTTGGCACAGAAAATGCTTTAAAAAAATTGATTGAAGTACTTGACAACTTTGAACGAGGCAAAAAAGCTCTTGAATCAGTCGAAGATTGCCAACAAGTAAAAGATAGTTTCGATCTAATACACAAACAGACAATTGAAACATTAACAAAATTGGGTATGGAAGCTATAGAAACAGAAGGACAGACTTTTGACCCTAATTTTCATGAAGCAGTAATGCGTACCCCAACAAGCGACTACCCTGAACATACAATAATAAACGAACTACAAAAGGGATATAAAGTCGGAGAAAAGGTTTTGCGACCTGCATTAGTAAACGTCGCAACTGAAGCATAATAGACAAGAAAAAACATTTGACAATCAGAGAAAAAGGAAATATGGCAGATTACTATGAAATACTGGGAGTGTCAAAAGACGCTTCAAAAGATGAAATAAAATCAGCTTTTCGCAAAAAAGCACGTACATTACACCCCGATGTAAATAAAGCACCGGATGCAGAAGCTAAATTTAAAGAACTTGGTCAGGCATATGAAACATTAATGGATGACAATAAGCGTGCAACATACGACAGATACGGTGAAGACGGTCTAAAAAATGCAGGATTTGACACAGGTGGACCTTTCGCCGGAGGCTTCGGAGATTTGAATGATATATTCAATTCATTTTTTGGAGGAATGGCAGGCTTTGGATTTGGAGGAGGAAGACCTGATCCAAACGCACCAATGCGTGGAGAAGATTTAAGACTTGACATTCAGCTGGAATTCAAAGAAGCAATATTTGGGGTTAACAAAGAAATTAAATTTGACCATCTGGAAACTTGTCCTGAATGTAATGGAACAGGAGCAGAAAAGGGGTCTAAGCCTGTGACTTGTCCAACTTGTCATGGTACAGGTCAGGTGCAACAGGTAATGAGAACTCCACTTGGTTCATTCTCTCAAATAAGTGTTTGTCCTGACTGTAACGGCACAGGACAAAAAATAAATAATCCTTGCAAAAACTGTAAAGGCTATGGAAAAGTTGAAAAAGAAAAGAAAATTACGATAAAAATTCCTGCCGGAGTAGATAATCTTTCTAAAATAAGAGTATCCAGAGAAGGTGATGCAGGCTCAAATGGAGGACCTAACGGTGATTTATTTGTTGTAATACATGTAAAACCTTCCGAATATTTCCAACGTGACGGAGCCGATGTATACACGAAACTTGAAATAACACCTGCTCAAGCCGTCCTTGGTGATGAGATTCTAATTGAAACTCTTGATGGAGAACAAAAAGTACAAATCCATGCAGGAATTCAAAACGGTAATACAATAAAGATAAAATCAGCAGGTGTGCCTATTTTATCAAGACCAACCCAAAGAGGGGATCACATAATTGTTGTATCGATAAAAATCCCGACAAAATTAAGTGATGAAGAAAAGTCATTATATAAAAAGCTATATGAACTCAGCTCAGGGAAAAAATCGCAAGAAACATTGATGGATAAAGTTAAGGGAGTTTTTCAATAATGCGTAAATTAATACTTGTACTGTTATTAATGCTTGGAACTGCAAATATAAGCCTTGCTGCCAAAATCCCTGAAAACGTAAAAAGTTTCGTTACTAACTCATTTCCTCAAACTAAATATAGATTTGACGGACTTATAATGTTACCTGACAGTACGGTATATTTACCGCTTTTTCCTTCAAACTTTTATGATGACAATGAATTAACAATAAAATATACCATTCCGGCTAACAAAAAGCTATCCGATAAACCAGAAGCGGTTGTATTTAACAACAATTTTGTGCTTTTGAAAATGATTAAAACCAAAGATGGTAAAAATACGGTATTAAGTATAAATCAACCTCCATATGAATTGCGTTCAGGCTTACTGCCTCAAGATTTGCTTGTACCGAAAGGATTTGTTGTACCTGAAAATCTGAAAGGTATAACAGGCAATCTTGTAATCGGGACTTCAAACGATTTAAAGGTAGAAATCATGAAACCTAAAAACACTACGCAATCAACAGCAGGAGTGCTAGTGCCGGAATTAAAGAATAAAACATTTTACGTATCTTCACCATACTCAAAAAACATTCAAGTTTTAACACAAGGCAAAAAAACTCCTGATTACGCATTAGAACAAGAAAACACTCCAATATCAATTGCAGCATATAACAATGAGTTTTTACTTGTAACATCATTTGACAAAAAAACACTAGATGTAATCTCACTTGCAGATGACGCAGTAATCAGGCAAATAGTATTTCCAACACAACCGGATGAGATTATCATTGACAATTCAAAAAAACTTGCATATGTATCAAGTGGAGAAGCTGCAAGTATTTTCATAGTTAACCTAGACACAATGACTCTATCAAAACAGATTAAACTTAATGGAATGTGTGAAAAAATGTTCCTAAGCGAAGATGGTACAAAGCTTTTATATAACGACAAAAAAACACGTGAAATATGGGCGATTGAACTTGATAACAAGTATTTATTGAAAGATATCGGGCGATTTCCAAATGTATCAAAAATCGTATATGCTGGAAATAAAGTATACATAACAAGTAGAACAAAGAATCACCTTGCAATTATTGACTACGATAGCATAAACCTCATAACAGAATTAGAAGTCTGCTCAAAACCGATTGATATGCTGCCATACAAAGACAAAGTATTTTTGCTAAGTGCCGGGGATAACGCGATACAGATAATTGATATTGCTACAGATAAAATAGTTGATCAAATAGACTTGCAAACAGATGGATTTTCAACCAAAATACACCGTATTGATAATACTAATTCAGCAATAGTAACCGATTCAAAATCATCAATATATTCAATAATCAACTTGGATACAAATGACATTGTAGCAACAAACCCATTGGACATACCCGTCGGTAGCATAACGGTTTCAGATAAAGTAAAAAAGATTAAATAAAATGATTACAAGATTTGACGAAACAACACAAAACATATTAAAAGATTTGGAAAAAACGCAACGGGAATTCTGGAACATATCGAGATTAACCGCCGAGTTTATGTATATATTGATAAAAGAAGAAAATATCAAAAATGCCGTAGAGGTGGGTACATCAAACGGATATTCGGGTATTTGGCTCGGAAAAGCACTACAAGAGACAAACGGGCATTTGACGACTATAGAATATTGGGATAAGCGTCTTAGTATTGCGAAAGAAAATTTCAGACTCTGCGGGCTTACGGATGTGATAACCCCTCGTCAAGGAGATGCATGTGAAATTTTAACCAACTTACCTGAGGATTTTCAAGTTGATTTTGCTTTTATTGACGCCAATAAAAGAGAATACGTAAAATATTTTGAGATACTTGATCCTCACATACGCAAAGGCGGATATATTGCATGTGATAATGTTCTTTCGCATGAAGAGAAATGTAGACCATTCATTGATGCGGTAAATGCGAATCCTAGTTACGAAAACGTGGTACTTCCCCTACCAGCAGGTCTGTCACTTGCTAGAAAATTAAAGTAAGGATTTTCTTATGAAAGAGAAAAAATACGCAATATGTTATAACCTAGGAATAGAACATTCAGCAGAAATAAAAAATATTTTATTAGGGATTTTACAAAAAAGAGAAATCACCGTAGATGTAATGGACATAGACAAATTAAATGGCGGGTATGACTTTGTATTCGTCATAGGTGGCGATGGTACAATACTAAAAGTTGCGCGTTTTTATGCAAAATTCCATACACCGGTTTTTGGAATCAACTTAGGTCGTCTAGGTTTTCTTTCTCAATCTTCACAAAGTGAAATTGAACAATCGGTTGAGAAAATTTTGGGTAATAATTTTTACACAGAAAATCGGATAATGCTACAAAGCGGGAATTATAATGCTTTAAATGATATTGTAATCAAGGGAGCACTTGCAGGGAGGACATCAAGTTTTTCACTAAAAATCAACGGTCAGACACTATGCGATTACCTTGCAGACGGTATAATAATAGCAACTCCAACAGGCTCAACCGCCTATGGGCTTTCAGCAGGCGGTCCTGTTGTATCACCACATTTGAATGCATTTGTCATCGTTCCCATTTGCCCACATACCCTTACTGCGCGCCCACTTGTAATTCCTGATGATGAAATAATCACAATATGCGGAACTGATCCAAATAGTAAATACCTGTTTTCAGCCGACGGACAAGAATTTTCAGAATTTGAAAAAGAAATTGAAATAAAAAAATCCGAATACACAGCAAAACTTGCACTGCTAAAAGGCGGAGAATTTTATTCAGTACTCAAAAATAAACTTCACTGGGGAATTTCACCTGCTTGTATAAAATAATTTTCATAAATTTCATCAAACACAGCCTAAAAGCATGATCTACATGTAAATCTGTCTTAATTTTTGTTCATAATTATTGATAAATTATTGTACTTTTTTTCATTTTAAAATAGTATGTTATTATATTATTGGATTAGTACAAATGGTGAAAGCACCATACAAACCGAATTAAAATAAAAATCACAACATATAAGAGGTAAAAATAGTGGAAAATTTCGTATCAGATATCTTTGCGAAAAAAGATGAAACAACAAACAATCAACCTAGAAGATCACCTATAAACCCGACTAAAATAAAAGTTGTCGGTGTCGGCGGTGGTGGCGGAAACGCTGTCAATCGAATGATAAAGGCAGGTTTGTCAGGTGTTGAATTCTGGTTAATGAACACAGATTTACAAGTATTAGAATATGGTCAAACCAATAATAAAATTCAGTTGGGCGCTAAGTCAACAAACGGTCTTGGTGCAGGCGGAGATCCTTCAGTAGGTGAAAGAGCTGCAGAAGAAGCACAACAAGAAATCACACAAGCATTAGACGGTGCAGACATGGTATTTATCACTGCCGGTATGGGTGGTGGAACCGGTACCGGTGCTGCTCCTGTTGTAGCTAAGATAGCTAAAGAATTGGGTATTTTGACAATTGGTGTCGTTACAAAACCTTTCTCTTGGGAAGGGAAGAAAAGACAAAACCAAGCAGTACAAGGTTTGGAAAAATTAAGAGAAGCAGTAGATGCTGTAATTGTGGTACCTAATGACAAGTTATTACAAGTTGTAGACAGACAAGTTTCATTGACTGAATCATTCATAATCGTTGATGAAGTATTGTTGAGAGGTGTCCAAGGTATTTCTGATATCATAACAGTTCCTGGACTTATCAACGTTGACTTCGCTGATGTAAAAAATGTAATGCAAGCATCAGGCTCAGCATTAATGGGTATCGGACGCGGACAAGGTGAAGGCAGAGCTGTCAAAGCTGCTGAAATAGCAATTAACTCACAATTACTTGAAACATCAATCAATGGCGCATCAGGTGTTATCGTTAACATCACAGGTGGTCCTGATATGACACTTCATGAAATTACAGATGCTGCTAACATCATCCACAATTCAGTTCTTGATGATGCAACAGTAATTATCGGTACAGCAGTTAATGAAAATATTCAAGGTGAAATTCAAGTAACAGTTATTGCAACAGGTTTTGAATTAAAAAACCAACCTGTGGAACCTGAAAAAACAGAAGTTAAACAGTTAAGTGCGTCAGACTTCTTTGCAGGTGCATTCAGCAATAATTCAGCTACATCATCACCGGCTCCGAGCATCACTCCGACAAGAACAGCTCCGAGTTTCACGAATATTGAAATTCCTGACTTTTTGAAAAAGTAATAAAATAGATCTAATGATAAAAACCTAACAAAAGGTTGGAAGTATAAAAAGTGAGGGGAACGAGTTACTCGTTCCCTTTTTTATTTTCCACAGAAGCAAGCGAGCGGAATGTAATTAAGCAAGGCAGCACTTGCACCCTTTTTTGTCTTCGGCAAAAGAGCAGAACAAAACTAAACACAAACATCAAAAAAGCTTCGGTGTATACCGAAGCTTTTTTGTGATTTAAGAATCTTAAAACTCTTATTAGTCTTGAGCATGACCAGCAGTACCAAGAACGTCACGCATTTTATGCATAACCATTTCTTTAACAGCAGTTCTACCAGGTCCCATATATTCACGAGGGTCAAATTTTTCAGGGTGTTCAACAAAGAACTCTCTGATAGTAGAAGTCATAGCCAATCTCAAGTCAGTATCAATGTTGATTTTAGCAACACCATGCTTAGAAGCGTAGTTAAGCATATCTTCAGGAACACCTTGAGCGTTTGGTAACTTACCGCCATATTGGTTACATTTAGCAACGAATTCAGCAGGAACAGAAGATGAACCGTGAAGTACTAATGGGAAATCATAACCTACAGCTTCATTAACAGCTTTTTTAATTTCAGCCAATCTTTCGAAATCTAATTTAGCTTCACCAGAGAATTTGTAAGCACCGTGAGAAGTACCGATAGCAACAGCAAGAGAATCACAACCTGTTTCTTTTACAAATCTAGCAGCTTCTTCAGGGTCAGTGTATGTAGAATCTTTAGCGTGAACTTTAACATCATCTTCAACACCTGCCAATTTACCCAATTCAGCTTCAACTGAAACTCCGCGCGGATGAGCGTAATCAACAACTTGTTTTGTCAACTTAATATTTTCTTCTAGCGGGAATCTTGAACCGTCAATCATAACAGAAGAAAATCCGCCATCAATACACGCCTTACAAATTTCGAAATCAGCACCGTGATCCAAGTGTAAAGCGATAGGAACAGTTGTAGTAGCCAAAGCAGCTTCAACCAATTTGATTAAATATGTTTGGTTAGCATATTTTCTAGCACCTGCAGAAACTTGAAGAATAATAGGTGATTGAGTTTCTTCAGCAGCCTCAGCAATACCTTGCAAAATTTCCATGTTGTTAACGTTGTAAGCACCGATAGCATAACCGCCAGCTAATGCTTTTTTGAACATTTCGTTAGTTCCAACTAATTTTCTTTCACTCATTTGAGTTCTCCTTCTTAAATTGTAAATATTTACACACCTCAAGGGTATTACAAAAACAAAATTAATTCAAGTGCAAGAAAACCAACCCATAGGTAAGGATTTTTTCTTATGGGCATTTAGCACAATTAAAACATAATTAGTTTTTATTAAGATATTTGTTGGGTTAGAGATCATCATTAACAGTTAAGGCGGAAGGCTCTAATTCCAAACAATTGAAAACAGGTGCCCCGCAATTAGGCACCTGTTTATTATAATTATTTTTATTCAGTTTAATCCTACAGTACTAAATACATGATCTAGTTGCCAAAACAACGAGCACGATGCGATGGGTGTCCAACAACACGATCATTACTTGAATGACAGAATATATCGTAAAAACTACGATCATAAGCCGTATTTCTACCAAATGGCTCATTTGCCCAATAATACCAACCAGTAGCCCAATTAAGTTCTTTAGCTCTTTGACGATCTGGAGGAAGCGAATCTATACGATCACCTACACCTAGAGGATTATCCTCTTGTCGATAAAGATACGTACCCAAATCTGCGAGATCTTGTCGAGACGCTAAGTGCATATCATTTCCAGCACATGCCTTCCTTGCTCCCGCCCAATAATTTGATTCACAATAGATATTTGTACTACCTCTATCATCATATATTTTGTCTTCACTATCGTCACAGGTATTTATAGGCTCTATTGGATAGATATCGCTTGCTGCGATACATTTGTCACCAAATTTCATATCACAAGTTGAAATTGTTGCATTCTTTAAATCTATATCATCCCCTACTTTATTGGGACCCTTTTTGCCATTTACATCGATTAACATACCCATACAACCTAACTGACCATTTTGACCTTCTTCGCTGAATGGATCTACACTGTCACAATTTGGATTATATGCCATAATCACTGTTGTACCATCAGCTATCACAAAGCCAACTGTATTTGTGTCCCAGTCTTTTTGCCCAAGTGCACTTGCATCTGATAAAGAACTAACTTCAACATCTTCACCACCGGTCAATACCATTTTTGGAGAATAACAATTCGACAACTTGTTATTTTCACACGTTTTGATTACTTTAACATACTTCTTAAAATAGTTCATGTAATCTTCGGTACTATTTGCTACTCCCGTCATCACGCCATCTATATTCATTTGACGGGTTACTTCAACTAGTTTTTTATTCCATAAGTCCTTTGCTGTTGACCAAGCTTTGTTATTATGGTTCTCTATCATGCTCGGGATTGTCAGTGCGGCTACTATGCCGATTACACTCAGCGTGATTAAAACTTCTGCCAGTGTAAACGCATTTTTGCATTGACTCAGGTTTAAACGTGGAGTTCGTCCACCTTCTACTAAAGTAAACGCTCTTTTGCGTTTTGTAATGTGTTCAATCATATTTTTACCTCCTTGTTTACTTTCTTTTTTACTACTCTAATATGATTTTTGTATTTTTTTGCATAGCAAAGCGCACAAGTATTACTACTTGTGTTTATTCCAATATGGCGCAAATGCCCGTATATCAAGCCGCTAGAGGTT
>CALUVH010000003.1 GCA_944324175.1 Candidatus Gastranaerophilales bacterium
GAAGAAGGGGATGGTGGGAGGTGAAGAGAGAGGCGAGGTGGAAATTTTGGTGAGGGGGGGGGTGGGGGGGGGGGGGGGGGGGGGGGGCTATTTAAAGGCTCTATAAGAGGCTTTTCGCCAATAGAAGAAAATAACACAAGTAGAAATACTTGTGTAAATTGCTATGCAAAAAATTACAGCAATCATATAGGTACACGAAAAGCAGTAATGAAAAAGAAGGAGGTAAAAATATGATTGAAAAAATTACAAAACGCAAAAGCGCGTTTACTTTAGCTGAGGGTGGTCAAAGACCACTTCAAAACTCAGACGAATGTAGAACCGCATTCACTCTGGCAGAAGTGTTAATCACACTGAGTATCATAGGTGTTGTGGCAGCACTGACGATCCCGAGTATGATAGAGAACCATAACAACAAAGCATGGAAAACAGCAAAAGACCTGTGGGACAAGAAACTTGTTGAAGCGACGCGCCAAATGAACATCGACGGCGTAATGACAGGAGTAGCAAACAGTACAGAAGATTACATGAATTATTTTAAGAAGTATGTAAAAGTAATCAAAACCTGCGAAAACGACAAATTAGAAAACTGTTACGCCCCAAAATTTGTCCAAACAGGTGATGAAGAAACAGAAGTAGAAGTAAGCAGCCTAACAACCGCAAGCAAACTCGGACAAAAAGAGTGGGGTACAAATACAATGGGATTTGTGATAGCAGACGGTACAACGGTGGTTATGGCGTACAACCCGAATTGCAGTAGCGTAGACCCATTCAGCGAAGAAGGTCAAAGCGGTCAGGTAGGCTGCATGAGCATGATGATAGACGTAAACGGAAAGAAAGGTCCAAATAGAGTAGGCGATGATATCCAATTAAAGAATGCAACAATTTCAAATTGTGACATGAAATTCCAAGACAAATGTATAGCAGCAAGCGACATCTATCCAACAACAGCAATAAACACGTGTGAAGAAAGTCCTTACCACGAGTACGATGAACGCTCAGATAGCGAAAATACATATTGTGCAACCAACCATTGGGCAGGAGCAAAGAAAGCATGTGCAGATAATGACATGCACCTATCAACCCCACAAGAATTAGCAGACGTAGCAACATACATCTACAAACAGGAAGATAATCCATTTGGAGCATCGGATTACCGAGGCAGCATCACTCTAGATTCAGAACGAGCAGCGGAACTCAACTGGTCCACTTGGTACTATTGGTTGAGTGAGCCCTACGGTAGCTACAACGCATACCTACGCAACTTCTACTCTTCCGGCACTAACTTGCTCAACCACTACGAGCACGACTCTAGCAACCGCGCTAGGTGTTTTGGTAACTAGTGATGATGCGCTTGTACAATGTGCATAATGCAAATAATTTTTTAAAATCACAACACGCAGGTGCCTAATTGGCACCTGTTTTATTTTCTGCATTTTTCATTTCCTTTGTGAAACTATTTTACACTGTTGTGTCCAATCGCGGAATTTCGGCGAACAGGCAATGCACTCCTCCTTGTAGCTCCTCAAGGCAGGTCGTAAGATAGTGATTGCCTGATACAAAATGAATGTCTTTTGGTGCAATATAGCCTTTGAGGCTGTTTTTAAAAGCTTTTTCTATACCAAAATTCAGCTTATGTTCTATCACGGGTGATATTCCGATAATTTCATCTAGTGGAGAATGGTTTGTGATGTACACAAGAGAATTATCTTTTTTTTGGTGAACTATCGCATTCATGAAGTTTGCAAGGTAGTGATAACTGTCGTCATTTTCTTCATTTTCGTATAGTGGTCGCATTATTCGCCCTGGAACTTTTATTACGTTAAAGCCATAATTCTCCAGCTCTTGTTGTACTACTTTGGGGGAGGTGTACAGCTTATCGTTGGAAATATAATTTTCAAATGTGTCTGCTACATCTTTTAAATTTCCTCTGACATCTGCGATTTGTGGGTCATAATTTTTTTTGAGATAGTCAGACATTTTGTTTTGTGCTTTTCTCAGGATATTTATTGTCATTTCATCATCAGTTACAAGGATATTGCTATTGTTAAGAGGTCTTATGGCAAGGTCTATGTGAAAATCAGGCTGAGAAAGAGTCAAGACTCTTTTTACTCCGTATTGATCTCTGATATTAGCAAGTTTTCTCCGTGAAATATCATTTTCACCAACGAGCATGACGTTTTCATTTTTGTGTTTAACGATGAAAAAATTTCCGCCCTGAATATGTGGATTATCTGATTTTAAAGGTCGTTTAAATAGTTTAGCTATTTGAGCGTTTGCACCTTCGATGAATTTTAGTCCGACAACTTTCCCGTTCGGTAAAAAAGACAGATAATCCTGAGGCCAGCAATACTGCCTTATCGGTTCATATCTGTTTGAATATTCAGGAAGCTGTTGGAAACCTTTTTTTATTATTTTATCTGGTGTTTGTAAAAAAACGTCAAATCCTGATTTTTTCCCTATTGACTTTATTTCTTCGATGAGCGCTAAAAAGTTTTTATCTTTAACAGTGTATCTTGTTACAATACCTCTTAAGGGGCGCGCGTCACAGCCCTTGAAGTTCGGGGTTTGTATATTTTTCTCTATTTTCACTTCTTATTTTTTTATGTATCCTCCGTTTTTTATTTTATAACGCTAAAAAAGATTTTAAGAGATTTTATTAAATAATTTGTTACATCGCTTAAATATTGTCTATGTTTGTCTTATTATTGGACAATGGGATGTACAAATATTAAGGGGAGATAATATGAAAAACAGAATAGGAATTGATGTTGGCGGTACAAATGTAAAAATTGCGCTGGTTGATGACAAGGGGAAAATTATTTACTCAAATTCGGTACCAACGCGAGCTGAAATGGGTTATGAGTACACAGTAAACAACATAAAGCAAGCTATTTACGACTTGATGAAGGAAACAAAGCTTTCTACGAAGGATATTGAAGGTATAGGTTTCGGCTTCCCCGGACAGGTCGATTATAAGGCAGGTATTGTGCGTAATGCGCCAAATATCCCGGGTTGGGTTGAAGTTCCTATTGCAAAACTTATTGAAGATGAATTCAAAATACCGACTCGTGTTGATAACGATGTTAGATGTGCTGCATTGGGTGAATTGAATTACGGGGCAGGCAAAGGGTGTGAAAACCTTATTTGTATCACAGTTGGCACAGGTATCGGCTCTGGGCTTATTATTAACGGTAAGTTAGTTCGCGGTGCATCTAATGCTGCAGGTGAAATCGGACATATTAAGTTACAAATTCATGACGGTCCTATTTGCGGATGCGGTGATACGGGGTGCTTGGAAGCTTTTGCGTCAGGTCCTTCTATTGTGGCTATGGCAGAAGATTACATTCGCGGCGGTAAATCTACTAAATTCCGCGAGATGGCTAACGGGGGCGATATATCACCTTATATCGTTTGTGAGGCTGCTAAGGCTGGTGATCCTGTTGCTAAAAGAATTTTCACAATTATGGGTGAGTACATTGGGGTCGGCTTGGCAAGTGTTGTTAACTTGTTAAATCCTGAAAAAATTATAATTGGAGGCGGGGTCGCTGATGCAGGTGATTTACTCCTTGAGCCGCTGAAAGAAACGCTTAAAAAACGTGCTATGAAAATTGCTGGTTCAGCAGTTGAAGTCGTTCCAGCTCAGCTTGGTAATACTGCAGGGGTTATCGGTGCTAGTCTTTTAATCGAAAGTTAGAAAATGATATATTTTTTCTACGGTGAAGAAGAATTTAATATTAGTAATGAGATTGGGAAGCTCAAAAAAACTCTTGATAAGAATTTTCTAGATATGAGTTTTAAGATTTACGATAATCCGAAGTTTCCCGATCTCATTTCGATACTTCGTACTCAGCCTATGATGTTTGGGAAAATGCTCATTGTGATTAACTGTCTTGAATATTTTTCAAAGACTTTTGATGATAAAGAAATTAAGCAAATATCAGAGGCGTTAGAAAATAATACGGACAATTTAGATATTGTATTTGTCGCTCAACTCCCTCGCGATGAAGGCAAAAAGCTTGATAGCAGGAAAAAATTATTTAAACTGTTGAAAAAATACAACGCTCAGGAATTTCCGACAATTCCTACATATAAAACGGCTGAATTAGAAGCTTGGGTGCAAAAACAGGCTAAAACAAAGAAAATTAAGCTTGATACAAATGCTTTGCCTGTGCTTATATCGCAGGTCGGAAATAATTTAAGACAGCTCGATACCGAGCTTGAAAAGCTTGCACTGCTGGCTTATCCTAAAGATCTTATCAATAAAGATATGGTGCAGGAAATTTGTATTGCGAACGAGGATTTGTTTGCTTTCTCAGACTACTTAATGCAAAATGAGAAGTCAAAGGCACTTTTAGAATATAGAAAACTGCTCGACAAAAAGCACCCGCTTGAAATTCTTGCTGTGCTTCAGACAATGCTAAGACGGTGGATTATTCTAAAATCAAAGGCCTCAGAATGTACGCCAATGGAACTTTCAAGGCTTACAGGTCAGCATGAATATGTGGTTAAACTAACTTTGCAAAAATTGAAAAAAACTAATCTCAAAGATTTAGTGCGTCTAAAACAAAGACTTACGGATACAGAGTATAAGCTGAAATCAGGACAGTTGTTGGATATTGAGCAGGAGGTTGAAAATGCTTTCTTGTACTAGTGTTTTGTATGAAAAATATCCGTTTTTGATGCGATACTTTGAAAATGGTGTTAAAAATCCTGATAAAAATATAGCCCATTGTATTTTGTTTTATGGAAACGATATTCAAGCTCAATATGAATTAGCTCTTGAAATAGCACGTATGCTTAACTGTACTGGTACTCATTTGCCTGATTGTAATTGCCTTAACTGCAACTGGATTAGAGAAAATAAGCACCCTGCTGTGATTACTATTTCAAAAGTAGACAACAAGCCATCTGATGATACATCCAAGACGGTTATTTCTATTGATCAGGCAAGAATGATTAAAAATGATCTGCTCGTCACAAGTGAGTATCATCGGGTTTTGATTTTTTGCGATAGGGATGATGATGGAAATGTTTGCGGGCTTAATCAAAATAATTTCCAAGAGCCCACTGCAAATGCCCTTTTAAAAACCTTCGAGGAACCTCCGCAAAATACTACTTTTTTCTTTTTGACTAAAGATAAATCAGATATGATATCCACGATTATTTCTCGCGCTCAATCCTTTTTTGTGCCTTCTAAGCTTGAAGAAAACAGAGAATTTTCTTATGTTAGAGATTTGATGAATGATTATCTTGATATCGAGCGTAATCAGGTTTTAGATTTCAATGATGATATTTTAAAGCTTATTCAGGAATATGGCGCTTTGGAAATTTTTACTCAAATGCAAGTTTATTTAGAAGAAATGCTTAAGTCAAATATCTATAATCAACATCTAAAAATAAAATTGATTGAAGACTTAAAAATTCTTGAAAAAGCAAAAAAACAGCTTCAACTCAATATGAATATCCAGACTATCGTCGAAAATTTGGCGTTTGATTTGATTTTAAAATAAGTCATTTATATTTTTAGATATCGACGCCACGCATCATGTCAATAAGGGTTTGAATTGTTGTTTCCATTGAAACGCTGTCTGATGTCCTTTGTTGTAAAAATCCGTTTACCTGAGGCATCATCTCAATTGCAGTATCAAGTTTCGGGTTGGAGCCCGGTTGATACATTCCTACATCAATCAAGTCCTTGTTTTCTCTATACATTGCAAGGATTTTTCTCATTTTTGCCGCAGCTTCCTTATGCTCAGGTGATGCTATTGCGGACATAAGCCTTGAAATACTTCCTAATACGTCGATTGCAGGATAGTGGTTGCTTTCTGCAACTTTTCTTGACAAGAAAATGTGACCATCTACAATACCGCGCACAGTGTCAACTATCGGATCGGATATGTCATCCCCTTCCATTAACACTGTATAAAGCGCCGTGATTGATCCTTTAGGACTGTTCCCAGCTCGCTCCAGAACTTTTTGAAGCCATGAAAAAATTGAAGGAGGATATCCCTTCATTGTCGGTGGTTCTCCGATAGACAGTCCAACTTCACGACCTGCCATTGCACAGCGTGTAACTGTGTCTGTCATTAAGAAAACTTTTTTCCCCTGATCTCTAAAATATTCACACACCGCAGTGGCAGTCAATAGGGCTTTTTGTCTTATCAATGGAGGTTGATCCCCTGTTGAACATACCAAAACAGACTTTTTCATACCCTCCACCCCAAGTGAATCCTCTACAAATTCTTTTACCTCTCGACCTCGTTCTCCAATCAATGCCATGACGTTTACGTCTGCATCAGAATTCCTTGCTATCATCCCAAGCAGTGTACTTTTACCGACCCCTGAACCTGCAAATAACCCTAGACGCTGTCCGCAACCCATTGTCATACAAGAATCTATCGCCCTTACTCCGGTTGAAAATTGCTCGGTAATTATCGGACGTTCGAAAGGCCCTGGTGGTGGTCCTTCTATTGAGCGCCAAGAGGCACCTGTAATATCCATTGGTCTATCGTCTATAGGCTCACCCATAGGGTTAATCAATCGCCCAAGCAAAAAGTCCCCTACAGGTATAATTATCGGTTTTCGGGTTGACGTTACAAGGCTCCCTTGTCCGATTCCGTTACCGTCTAAAAGTAGTAAAAGCTGAGCTACATCACCTTTAAAGGCAACGACTTCAGCCGGTTTTTTTTCCCCTGTAAAAGTTTCAATATAGCAAAGATCACCTATCTTCAACCCGGGTAATTTAACTTCAACGGTTAGACCAAGCAACTTTGACACAGTTCCCTTAAATTCATAAAGTGAAGTCTGCTCAAGTTTTTCATGAACTTGCTGCTTTAAATTTATAAGTCTGCTGTCATCTAAATTGTTCATACCTATATTATAATGTTTTTTTGCATTAATTTCAATTTGTTTACATAACTTTTTTATGCCAAATAAAAACGGGGAGTAATTACTCTCCCCGATAAACTATGACAACCAGATTTAGTTCACTATTTCAAATTTAAAATCTTCTGTCCATGTCTTAAATCCGCCTTCAAGTAACATACAAGGATAACCGTATTCAGCCAAAATCAGGCATGACCTTGCGCCTAGATGACACTGTGAATTATAGGCATATACGATTGAAATTTTTTCTTTTGATATTTTTTCAAGATTTTCAGAGAGCTCCTCTTTAGGTATTGACAAGGCTCCTTTTATGTGACCAATTTCATAATCTTCTTGACGTCGGACATCTATTATTTGTATGTCTTCATTTTCCATTTTATATTGCAGTTCTATGGGGCCGAGTGTATATGCGAGGTATTGTGAAAAATATTCCTGCGCTGCCTTTGTGTCACGTCGTAATTCTTTAATTCTTAGGCTCATAAAATAAAAATTATCCTTTCTTGTTAAAGAAAGGATAACTTGTTTTGAAAAAAAGTAACTTACTTAATCGGGGTATTTTTTGGTTTAGTATATTATTGGGGTAAAAAATTAATAGAGGTAAATGTATAATGAAAAATATTTAGGAGTTTGAATAATATTTGTTTAAGTTCTATCTTTTACGCTGTAAAAGATATATGTTTTTGGGGTTTAGAGCTTTTGTTTGAAGCTCCTCTCAGTATATCTAAAGTCTTACCGAATTTATATGCTAAAGCTGTCACAGGATTTGATTGCACTGCATCTGCTTTGTATGTTCTTTCAAATTCTTTTTCAAAATTAACTTTTGCACTGTCGTTTTGTAACGCAAGGATTGCTTGCCCTGCTTTTATATTATTGTTGTTTGCTTCTCCAAATGATATTGGTTTACAAGTATTAAATTTTACTGGATTTATTGTTATCATTTTATGTCCCTCCTTCGGGTTTTTGTTATTAAGTGTTTTTTTAACACTTCATTTAACACTTTTACTATAAAATATAAATTTTAATTTGTCAAGCCCTCTTGTGAACTTTTGTAAAGAACGGGCAGACCTTGTAATATCAAGCTTTTAGCATAAAGTGCTAAAAATACACTTATTGGGGTGGTTGAATATTTCTTCTCTCATAATAAATATTGCCGGCATGGGTAATAAGCAAAAAAATATATTATCCTGAATAAAAAATCAGATTCCCCTACCGAGCAATTGTGAAAATGACACTAATTCCGTTAAATATAATTAAATCTTTTTCATACTTCCAGCTATTCTTAATTCCATCGGGAGCATTTGCTCCCTTTTTTTTCATAAAAAGGATTAAAAAATAAAAAGGTGGAAGAATTATTTTCCAACCTTTTTCTGTGTATATTTATTAGTTTGAACAACCTAAACGTTAGGCAAATCACCTTTAACTACAGCAACTTCATCGCTTTCTAATTCAAAGACTTTATGAAGTGCTTTTACAGCTTTTGGTGCGTTTTCTTTGTCGACAAGACAACTTATTTTAATTTCACTTGTTGAAATCATTCGAATGTTTATTCCTTGTTCAGCCAAGGTTTCAAACATTGTAGAAGCAATACCAGGTCTGTCAATCATGCCTGCACCGACTATTGATACTTTTGCTATGTTTTCATCTACCGTTATTTCACCACAGTTTAGCTCAGACTTCATTTTTTCAAGAGTTTCCATTGTTTTGTTAAGGTCTGATTTGTCGACTGTAAATGCAATGTCATTAGTGTTAGACACTTTTCTTGCGTATGATTGAATAATCATGTCTACTGAAATATTCTCTTTTGCTAATTTCCCAAAGATAGAAGCGGCAGAACCTGGTCTGTCAGGAACATCACATACAACAATTCTTGCCTGTGATAAGTCAGCTGCTACGCCTGCTACAGGTTTGTAAATTTCCATTTTATCAACTCCTAATATTAAAGTACCTAAATTGTCAAGTTTAAAACTGCTTCGTACGCGAAGCGGAACATTAAATTGTTTAGCTGTTTCAACGCTTCTCGGGTGAAGGACATTTGCACCTGCCTGAGCAAGTTCCAGCATTTCCTCATATGAAATTTCATTTAATCTTGAAGCGTTCGGCACGACTCGAGGATCTGTTGTATACACACCTTCTACATCGGTATAGATGTCACAGCGTTCTGCATTCAAAGCCGCAGCCAATGCAACAGCTGATGTGTCTGATCCACCGCGTCCGAGAGTTGTGATTTCTCCATCTTCTGTTACACCTTGGAATCCTGCTACGACTATTATTTTACCTTCGTTTAAATTCTTTCTTAATTTTTCTGTTTTAATGTCAACAATTCTAGCTTTTGAGTGAACATTTTCTGTCATAATGCCAACTTGCATAGCATTGAAACTCACAGCTTCATAGCCTGCCGATTGAATAGCTATAGCTAAAAGAGCAATAGACACCCCTTCTCCTGTTGAAAGCAGCATGTCCATTTCTCTTCCTGATGGATTAGGGTTTAAGTCGTGTGCCATTTTTACGAGATAATCCGTTGTATGTCCCATAGCAGAAACAACAACTACTACATCATTTCCGTTTTCTTTTTCTCTTATTACAGTCTTTGCAACATTCTTAATTTTTTCTGTATCAGCTACGGACGTTCCGCCGAACTTTTGTACTATTATCTTTCTCAATTTTCTACCGGTCCTGTATATTTTTTAAAAGTTCTGTTAATTCATTTTTTTCTTCGGGGTATTCAAAATGTCCCAAATTTTCTGCTTTTTCAGCGAAGCCTAAAGCTTCTTTTATATTATATTCACAAACATTATCTTTTACAAGTTTGTAACAAGAATAAAATAACAAATTTAATATTTCTAAATTATTTTCATCGAGTTTGTGGGCTTTCCTTAACTTTCTTTGAGCGTCGGCAAAGTTATTTTGAGCGAAAAGGTACTTTGCATATTCTTTGTAAGCTCTAAAGTATTTAGGATTTTTGTCAATTGTAGAATTGTAAAAATCCTTTACCTTGGTATCATTTTTTTGTTTTTGGAAACATTGTGCAAGGTAGAAGTCAATTAAGGCAAAATCTCTTTTTTCTTCAGATAGTTCGCGCAATTTTGAAATTGCGTCATCTATGTTGTCGGATAAGTATATTAAAAGTGCTTTTGTTAGTCTTGAAGCGAAATGTTCGGGGAATTGTTCAGTCAAATTTTGAGCTGTATCATAATCACCGGTCATAAAATTACACAATGCAAGATTTGCAATTACGTCAGGTTCATCCTGTTTTAATTCCTGTGCTTTAATAAGTTTTTGTTTAGCATCTTCAAAGCAGTCAAAGGTTTCAAGTGCAAGCGCCCATTCAAGATATAGTGGTAGAGATGATAGCTCTTTTTGTTCAGCTTGTTTGAATGTCTTTATTGTGTTTTCAAAATCCCAGTTAATAGTGTAGGTATTTGCGATTAGGATGTAACTTGGAAGCATGCTCGGGTTGTATTCAAGTGATTTTTTTGCATAAAAAAGAGCATTCTCGTAATCTTGCTTTATGAATTTTAAATGTGCGTATTCGTAAGTATTCGATTCATTTGGGCTTACATTTGCTAAAAATGCGAGTCTTGTTTCTGCCTTATCGAGTTCATTTAGCCTCATATCCATAACTGCTGCTAAAAAGATGGTTGAAAAGTTATAACGATTAATTCTGGCTGCTTCGATAAATTTTTCTCGGGCTTCAGCATATCGATGCTGTTTCATAAGTGCCATGCCCCATCCTGTATGGGTATCGGTATTACTTGCATTTATTTTGTTTGAATTTTCAAATGACTTTTCTGCTTCAACAAACTTATTTACAGCAATTAATGCAAATCCGAGTTTTTGCCAGATGTTTTTGTCATTAGGGTTTAGTTCAGCAGAATCTTGGTAGTACTCAACGGCTTTTTCAGGATTCCCAAGCTTTTCTTCGACCATGCCTTGATACTTTAGCACTCGAGCATCCTTTTGAGGTAGTTCCATTGCTTTATCCAAAATTAATTTGGCCTCAAGATAATTTCCTGCCTCAAACATTTTTTTAGCTCTGTTTACAAAAGCAACTGCCGGTAGTGATTGAATTACCGTTTCTTTTTTGTAATTTTCGATTTTATGGTTTAAGTTTTTAATCTTTTCTAAAACATTGTCTAACCAATTTGTCATGTCTATATACAAAATTTCCAATATCTGTTATAATTTCAGTATAACATAAATTGGTAATAAGTATAAAAAGGTTAAGATAAGTTAAATATGGCTTGGTATCTATTAAATTTTGCAATACTGGCGGCATTGATTTTATTGTTCATAATTACAAGACAGACAAATAGGCGTTGGTCAAAGATAAATGATTATTTGGGAATAGTTACAAATACTGTTAATTCAGTAAGATATGGTAATTTATCCACAAAAATTGAGGAGATAAGTCATCCTACCTATCAAAATGTTACAGATAGTATAAACAGAATGGTAGATACACTTAACGACCGTGAAAAAATGATAATAGAGTATCAAACAGAGTTGATGCGACAAAACAAGCTTTTGGAAAGTGTAATTAATTCACTTTCAGATGGAATATTAATAGTTAATGAAAAAGGAAACATTTTACGTGCAACCCCGAAAATTTCCACTTGGTTTGGTGTGAAAGGAAGCGAGCTGGTTGGAAAAAGTATTTATGACTATGTACAAACTCCTGAAAATATCAGTATCGAGAAAATAAGTAATCAGGACGTGTTTATTAAACATTCCCCAGCAAATAATTTTTCGATGAGCTCAATAAAACTGTCACTAGATGAGAAAAAACGCTATGTCCTTTTGATTACGGATGTAACTAATGAGCGGGAGTTAGAAAAATTAAAGGAGGATTTTGTCGCTACATTAACTCATGATTTGAAGGTTCCGATAGTTGCAGAAACTAATATGTTGAATTTCTTTTTAGATGAAAAATTTGGTGCAATAAATGACAAGCAAAAGTTTGCATTGCTGAATATGAAAAATTCTAATAAGGAACTTGTTGATTTGGTGCAAATTTTATTGGAAACTTATAAAGTAAAAGAGCAGGGAATACCGCTTTATAAAGAAAATATTTTGCTTAACGGTTTTTTGCGTGATGTAATTGATGAAATGCAACCTATCGCTTTGAATGCCGGATTGAAAATTAATTTTGAGCCACAGCGTGATATCAAAGTCTATGCAGATTCATTGCAGCTTGTTAGAGTAGTAAAGAATTTGATTTCCAACGCAATATCTCATAGTAATACCTCTGAAAATATTGATATAAAAACAGGAGAGTTGCCTGGGTTTGTAACAATTTCGGTTATTGATTACGGTCAAGGTATTCCGAAAGAGGAATTAAAACTTATTTTTAATAAATACTACTCAGCAGCCAAAAAGTTCAGAAAAATAGGTACAGGTCTAGGACTTTATCTTTCTCAGCAAATAGTACAATCTCATGGCGGTGAAATTATTGTGGATAGTGAAGAAAACATCCGTACCGAATTTTGTGTAAAGTTACCGATATAATGACCTTGTGCAAACTTTTTTGAGGGGTATTGAAAATTTTCAAAATAAAGTTTGAGGGGGTGTATTTTTTATGTTATTATACTGCATGTAAATTGTGGTAGAAAACATAAAGGAAAAGAAAATGAAAAAACTTTCACCGTTGCAAATCGAAAGATTGAAGTATCAGCCTAAACTACCTTCAAGTTTAGCAAAAGGTATCAATTGTTTAGAATTAGTTGAAGGCGAAGCTACTCAGTCAGTCAGAGATCAGGAGCAAATAAAGGCTTTGTTTAAAAATACATATGGAAAGCCGGTTGTGACATTCAATTCAACTTCTTCAAATAAAGTGTCAGAATTAAGAAATGTCGGTGTAATTTTATCAGGTGGTCAAGCTCCTGGTGGACACAATGTAATTGCAGGATTGTATGATGCTTTGAAACAAGCAAATTCAGCAAATAAATTGTATGGATTTTTAGGTGGTCCATCAGGTATTATTGATGGTAAATATGTTGAATTTACTGATGAATTTATTGATGCATACAGAAATACAGGCGGATTTGATATTATCGGATCAGGCAGAACCAAGCTTGAAACAGAAGAGCAATTTCAAAAAGCACTTGCTGTGTGCAAAAGCTTAAATATTTCTGCTGTTGTCATAATTGGTGGTGATGACTCAAACACAAACGCAGCGCTTTTGGCTGAATGGTTTGTGAAAAATAATGCTGGTATTCAAGTTATCGGTTGTCCTAAGACAATTGATGGCGATTTGAAAAATGAACAAATTGAAATTTCATTTGGATTTGATACTGCGACAAAAACTTACGCTGAATTGATCGGAAACATCCAACGTGATGCAAACTCAGCTAAGAAATATTGGCACTTTATCAAGATTATGGGAAGAAGTGCATCTCACGTTGCATTGGAAGCTGCTTTACAAACTCAACCTAATATCACATTAATTTCTGAAGAAGTTGAAGAAAAGAAAATGTCTTTAGAAAGTATCATCAATTACATGACAGATATCATTGTAAAAAGGGCTGATATGGGCAAAAACTTTGGTATTGCAATTATCCCTGAAGGCTTGATTGAGTTCATTCCTGAAATGAAATCTATGATAGCAAACTTAAATGATATCATGGCTACTTTGGAAAATGATCCTGATTTTGTAAATGCGACAACAATCAGAGAAAAATTTGACATAGTTGAAAACAGATTAGAAGCTGCAAATGCAAAGGTATATAATTCTTTACCTGCTTTGATTAAGGAACAATTATTGGCAGACCGTGACCCTCATGGTAATGTTCAAGTATCAAAAATTGAGACTGAAAAATTATTAATTGAAATGATTTCTACAAGACTTGATGAATTAAAATCACAAGGGGATTACATAGGCAAATTCTCTGCTCAGTCTCATTTCTTTGGTTATGAAGGTCGTTGTGCGTTCCCTTCTAATTTTGATGCTGATTATTGTTATTCTCTAGGATTTAATGCTTTTGCATTGATTAATTTTGGACTTACAGGTTACTTATCATCAGTAAGAAATTTGACAAAACCTGCTAGTGAATGGCTTGCAGGTGGAATTCCGCTTACCATGATGATGAATATGGAAAAACGCCATGGTGAATTTAAGCCTGTTATTCAAAAGGCGCTTGTAAAATTAGACGGTCCGGTGTTCAAAGCGCTGGAAGAATGCAGAGCAGACTGGGCGCTTAACGACAGATACTTATTCCCAGGAGCTGTTCAATATTTTGGACCTTGCGAAGTTTGTGATATTACAACTTGTACATTACAACTTGAAAGAGCTAAAGAATTAGCAAGTGTCTAAGGTATAAAACATTTTGAAAAAGATAGAATGCGCATAATGTAAAGTGTCAAACCTAACTATTATGTAAGTTCTATCTTTTTTCATTGACAAAAATCTAGTCATAAATTATAATTTCTATTACAGGGGTGGTTTTTTATTTATTGTGAGTAAGTGAATACCATCCTCCTCCTTTCTTGTTTTTCACCAGTGTGTGGGATTGGCGCACACTGGTATTCTTTTGAGTGTAGTATTAGAGTGAAAAGATATTTCAGAAATTCACAATTCGAAATAATCGGTTGATGTTTGATGTTATTTAATGTATCTTCATGAGTAATTAGTATTTTAGGGAAGGTATCTGATGGAACAGGGATATATAGAAAATGGTTTTATCGTTGATGTAAGCAACGCTAAAAAGACTTCAGAGATTATTTATCAGTTGAGTACAATATTAGATTTACCAGATGCTCATTGCAAAAAAGTTTGTTTGAAGTTAGGAGATATAGAGCTTTCAGCCTCTGAGCTATTGAGCATTAAAGCACTAGTTGAATCAATGAATTCAGAAATAGAGTTTGTGACAACACTTTCTCCGGCGACAGTTGATGCTGCTATGGAGATAGGGCTAAAAGTTTCAGAGTTAGAAAATAAAGTTCAAGCTCCTGATTTTAACCAAGGCGAGGAAGCTGCTCAGGAAACAAATAAGGAGTTAGAAAAAGCACTTGATAAAATTTTCGGGGATAGTGGACTTGATGAGCCTACGTTTCAGGCAGAAAAAGAGATGAAAAAGTTGAAAGCAGAAACGTCAGACTCAGTTCCTGTGTTGACAGAATTTAAAAACGAATCAGAACTTGTAGATGAAGTTATTGACAATATTCAAGTTGTGCAACAGGAGCAGGAAGAACCTGAGATTGCCGAACCAAAGGCTGAGATTGCACCTGAATTTAGTGAACATATTCAAACAGCTCAAGTTGAGCAGGAAGAAGAGGAGCAGTTAGAGGAAGAGTTTGCAGAATTAGAAGACTTTAACAAGCAATTAGAGCAAATTAATAAAGAAGTTGCAAATGCTTATGATTCTGATAGTGAGGATGACTTTTTACAGATACAAAAGAGTTTGCGCGAGACAGAAAAGTTGCCTACATTATATATTCAAAGGACTTTACGATCAGGACAGAGTATAACAGCTGAGGGTAATATTGTTGTCATAGGTGATGTCAATCCGGGATCTGAAATAAAAGCGAAAGGAGACATAACCGTATGGGGAATTTTAGGCGGAATTGCGCATGCTGGATCTGATGGAAATAAATATGCAAGAATTCGCGCTTTGAAAATGCATGCGATACAACTTCGTATAGCTGATGTTTTTGCTCGTAGACCTGATAGTATAAATATACCTTACATTCAAAAGTCATCGACTTTTGAACCTGAAGAGGCACGAGTAAAACATAAACAAATAATTATAAGTAAAATGTATGAAAACTAAGGAGAAATAATGGACGGTCGTGTAATAGTAATTACATCAGGTAAAGGCGGTGTAGGTAAAACTACCACCAACGCTAACATTGGTACTGCCCTTGCAAAAGAAGGTAAAAAGGTTGTTATGATAGATACAGACCTTGGATTGAGAAACCTTGATTTGCTATTGGGACTTGAAAACAGAATTGTATATACAATAGTTGATGTTGTAGAAGAGCGTTGTAAGCTTAAGCAGGCACTGGTAAAAGATAAGAAAAATCCTAACCTTTGTCTTTTGGCAGCAGCGCAGACTCGCGATAAAACCGCTGTCACAGAAGAGCAGTTGAAAGATATTTGTGAACAGTTGAAAAAAGATTTTGATTTTATTTTAGTTGATTGTCCAGCAGGAATTGAGCAAGGCTTTCAAAACGCAGTTGCAGGTGCAAGCGAAGCGATTGTTGTAACAACACCTGAAATGTCAGCAGTGCGTGATGCCGATAGAATTATTGGACTTCTTGAAGCTAAAGAAGAAATTAAATCATACAAACTGCTGTTGAATAGAGTGCGCCCTAATTTAATAAAATCAAATGATATGATGAGCGTAGATGACGTTGTTGAAATACTCTCAGCTGAATTAATCGGTATAATTCCTGAAGATACAGGAATTATCACATCAACAAATAAAGGTGAGCCTATCGTAAACGATGAAAAGTCTCTCGCAGGTAAGGCTTATAAAAATGTAGCAAGAAGAATTATAGGCGATGATGTGCCTTTCCTTAACTTGGAAGAAGATACAAGCTTTGTTGGAAAAATGAAAAAGTTTTTTTCAGGTCTAATGGGTAAGGAGAAATAAGATGAAAGAAATTTTTACAGGTCTATACAATAAAGTAATTGGCTTTTTCAAGCAAACTGAGCCTGAGGCTAACGCAAAAGATATCGCTTGTAACAGATTGCGTGTTGTTTTGATGCAAGATAGAACAAATTTAACACCTGAACTGATGGAGCGTATGCGTAAAGAGCTTGTAGAACTGCTTTCAAAATACGTAGAAATGGACAAGGAAGCACTTGAGCTTAACCTTGAGCAAGACGGTGATCAAATGGCTTTGATGCTATCAATTCCTGTATTGCGTGCTAAAGATGAGGCTGAAATTGAGCAGGCTATAGCTCAAGAAAAAGCAGAATCAGATGCCGAAACACAAGAAAATGTAGAAGAAAGCGACTCAGTGCAGGACGACGATAAGAACAATAATGCCCATAAATGTGAAGACTATGACGTGGAATGCGCAGAATGTAATGAGTGCGAAATATCTGACGATGTTGAATGCGAAATAAAGAAAAAGAAAAAAGCAAATAAAAATACCGAAAAAACAGAAAAAGAAGACCAAGAATAAAATAGGTGGTAATTAAACTAAAATTAACATTGTAACGAAATGCAAAGCCTTGCTATGTTGAAAAACGAGGCTTTTTCTCCTGTGGATGAATGAAATTTTCATTCCCCCCTTGCGGAGCTTCAAAAAATACGATATAATCAGAATATGAGTACGAATTTAAACAGAATAGTTGAAATAGAAAAAGACGCAGGCATGGAGTTAATGTCTGAAAAGGCTTGTGGCACAGGTTTCCACGGGGGGGGGGGCAACTTCTAAAGGCTCAGCAAAAGCGTTTCACGCGGATGATAAAAAAGACACAAGTTAACGAACTTGTGTTGATGTGTATAAAGAGCAATAAATCGACTTAAAAGGTAGAATTATTTAATAAAAGGAATTAATAGTCAGAATAATAAAAATAAAGGAGTCCAAATGACAAAGAACGAACAAAAGAATTATTCAGCGCGAACTGCGTTTACTTTAGCCGAGGGTGGTCGAAGACCACTTTTGAACCTGTGTCAACATAAAAGTGCTTTTACTTTAGCTGAAGTGCTAATCACGCTGAGTATCATCGGTGTGGTAGCAGCCCTGACGATACCAAGCATGATAGAGAACCATAACAACAAAGCTTGGAAAACTGCAAAAGACTTGTGGGATAAGAAACTTGTGGAAGCAACCCGTCAAATGAACATCGACGGCGTAATGACAGGAGTAGCAAGCAGTACAGAAGATTACATGAATTATTTTAAGAAGTATGTAAAAGTAATCAAAACCTGTGAAAACGATAAACTAGAAAACTGCTACGCCACAAAATTTGTGCAAACAGGCGATAAAGAAACAGAAGTAGAAGTAAGCACACTGACAAATGCAAGTGCATTAGGACAAAAAGACTGGAATACAAATACAATGGGCTTTGTAATAGCAGATGGTACAACAGTAGTCATGGCATACAATCCGAATTGTAGCAGCGTGGACCCATTCAGCTCAGAAGGTCAAAGCGGTCAGGTAGGCTGCATGAGTATGATGATAGATGTAAATGGTAAGAAAGGTCCAAATAGAGTAGGGGATGATATAGAGCTAAAGAATGCAACAATCTCAACCTGTGATATGAAGTTTGGCGAGCAGTGTATAGCCGCTAGTGACATCTATCCAACGACAGCAATAAACACCTGCGATGGAAGTGCAGATAGAGAATGGGATGACCGCAACATGTCAACTTCATACTGTTCAAATAACCATTGGGCAGGAGCGAAGAAAGCTTGTGCAACAAATGGAATGAGATTACCAACGATGCAGGAATTAGCAGATGTAGCGACATATATTTACAAACAAGATACTCCGATTGGAGCATATGAAAACCGCCGCAACATAACTCCAGATGCAGACAGAGCAACTCAACTCAACTGGACCACTAACGGCTGGCACTATTGGTCGAGTCAGCCCTACGCTAGCGACTGCGCATACAAGCGCAGCTTCAACTCTTCCGAAAGTTACTACTACAGCTACTTCTACGTGAGCAGCCCTAACTACCGTGCTAGGTGCTTCAAATAAACGCAACGATGCGCTTATGCAGTGTGCATAATGCAAATGATGTTTTGAAACAACACGCAGGTGCCTGATTGGCACCTGTTTTGTATTATTTTGAATTAGAGCCTTCGGCTCAGCTGTTACTGTAGGTCGGATTTACTAATCCGACAATAAAAAAAACGATAATAAATGAATAAAATCGGATAACGATAGCAATTAGAGCCTAACGGCTCAGCTGTTACTGTAGGTCGGATTTACTAATCCGACGATAAAAAAACGATAATAAACTGGATAAGTCTGATAATGTTTTTTTAGAGCCTTCCGGCTCAGCTATTTATGTAAGTTGGTGCTTTCTTCCCCTATAAAAAATTTTGTGTGAAATGCATAAAACTGTATTACAATCTTTATTTTATATTTTGAGAATTTGATACAGGTCTAGATTTTCGTTTTTTTGTGAAGGAATAGTTGTGAGCAGGGTGTTTAATTTTCCCAATGTATTAATCACTTGTGCGCGACTTATTCGCATAAGTTCTATAAAGTTCCCTCCGCCGAGTGGTTTGAACCCTAGTTTTAAATATTTTGAGATTACGTCATAAGGCCCGTTTTTTATTGCATCGAGTTCTATTTTTGAGGTATCACTTTGTGCTGCGAAATCTTCAAAGGTTGTTTTAAAAAGTGCTGTGCCTGCTAGTGGAGTTTTCTCGTCTTTTTTTATTGGCCAGGTTGCTACTCTAAGTATTTCGTATTTTTTGCCTTCGGGTGTGAATGTCATAATTCCGCAGGGCTTTTGTTTTTGTGCGAGTAAGTATGATTTGTTTTTTGAGTTTTGCGCAAGTCTTATCGCTTCTTTTATCATTGTGTACCAAACTTCTATTTTATCTTGAGTGATACCTTTGGTTAGCTTTTCAAGGTCGATGTTTTCATACATTGAATTTAAAAAAGATTTATCGCTTGGGGTGATTTCAAAGACTTTGAAATTAATCTTTTTATCAAAGTTAGTTGTGTTTTTGATGTTAAATTTATGGATTGCGGTAAAATTTTGTCCGCTGTTGTTTTGGATTAGCATACTTACTCCGTTTTTTTATTTTAATGCTTGAGAAAATAAAATTTTGCCAAATTTTTGACTTTTGGAAAAAAATTATTATATAAAAAGTATGAAGATAATGGATTATTTAAAAAAGAATAGAGTATGTCAGCATGAGAGAGTATCAGCGGAGGTCGATTTCGCATACTGCCCTGATTGCGGTGAATTGATTGAGAATCAATGGTTCATTATGCGCTGCGCCTGCTGTGGTGTGAAAGTTCGCGCTATGATAAAAAATGGCGAAATTGTTGCTCAAGATAAGTTTTGCCATAATTGCGGGTCTTCAATTTACACGGTAGATAAAATTGATAAAATAAATTTTATTGATGTAAATTATGCGGTGTTAGTCAAAAAAGTAGTCACCCATGAAAGACCTGACATAACTCAAAGTTGGGTTGATGTTACGCAAAAAGCCAATGACATACGCTTACTGCTGCAACAATACCAATAATATCTGCAAGTATTCCTACTACAAGTGCATATCGAAGTTTTGTAATTCCGACTGCGCCAAAATATACGGCGAGGACGTAGAAGGTTGTTTCGCTGCTACCAAGCATAATAGCAGCAAGTTTTGTTGCATAAGCATCAGGTCCGAGTGTGTGTGCAATATCAGAAAAAATTCCGAGAGCTGCTGAGCCTGACAGTGAGCGGACTATCATTATCGGGATTGTGTCTATTGGTATATGAAAATAATTCAATACGGGTGCAAGTACTGCTCCTGCCATTTCTATTGCACCAGAGGCTTTTAGCATTGAAATAGCGACAATAATCGCAACAAGGTATGGAATGATATTTACTGATACTTTAAAGCCGTCTTTTGCCCCTTGAGTAAAGGCTTCATATACCGGTACTTTTTTTATCAGACCGACTGTAAGTATCAGAATAATTATTACAGGAAGTGTCCAAAGTGAAATGGTATTCATTACTGTCTGAAAACTCATAGTGCACCTCCGTTTTCTTCTGTATTATTTTGCGTTTGAGGTGACCAAAAATGTTGGAATATTTTTGCTATTATGATGGCACTGATGAATGCGATTGTTGTCACAATTAGTGTTGGTGCTATTATTTCTGTCGGATTTTTGTAACCTATCCCTATTAGTATTGCAATTACGGTTGTGGGGACTATTTGAAATCCTGCTGTAGACATTGCAAGAAACATACACATTGAATTTGAAGCAGTAGTTTTATCGGTATTTGCTTTTTGCATTTCTTCCATCGCCTTAATACCGATTGGTGTCGCTGCGTTTGCAAGCCCTAACGCGTTGGCTGAAAAGCTCATTGCAACATCTCCTATAGCAGGTGAATCTTGTGGTAATTCATTGAATAATCGTTTACTTATTGGTTTAAGGATTTTTGCTAAAAAAGTCACAAGACCGCTTTTTTCTGCAATTTTCATGATCCCAAGCCAAAACGCCATAATACCAATTAAGGAAAACGCAACTTTTACTGATAGCTCAGCACCTGATAATATCGAATTTACAACATCAGAAAGCTTACCGTTCACAGCTCCTATAATTATTGATATGACAATTAAAAAGTAAAATATGTAATTCATATCCGAATTATTACATTAATAGGAAAAATAGTCAATTTGTAACAACTTACCTATGGTGCCTGTGGTGGTGATGCGGTGGACATAATGGTGGATATGGATACGGTATATGGTAATATGGTGATGCAAATATTTGTAGCAAGTTAAAGAAGTTTGCTATATTCTTTGACTGCATATATGAATTCATAATATTTTTATATTCGTTGTAGTTTATAGTGTTTGGGTTTGAGCCTTTTTGATTATATTGTCGGGATAAGTTTTTTACTAAATTAGCTGTATTTTGTTTTTGAGCCCTTGTCATCGGATACATATTTGTAGAATTCCAATTATACTCTTCCAAGGCTACCACTTCATTTACTGAAATTTGTCCGTTCTGGTTAATCTGGCTGTCAATTTCGTTGAATACGTCCGGCATGGTCTTTTCATAATCTTCATTATTTATATCGCCATATACAAAGCAGTTCGGGATATTCATTGTCGGGGTCGGTACTACGTACTGCACTCTCGGATATATTGGCATGTAATACTGTGCTTGAGCTTCTTGGCTTGGTACAGCTGTTGCCAGCGCTATCATTGTTGCTCCAGCAGCTGTCTTTATTCCGTTTGCCTTTTTGGAATTAGAGTTTTCACCACTGAATTGTACCTTAGGAATTGTGTTTATTGCAGAAACTTTCATATGATTTTACCCCTTTATTTTCAACTACACATAATATAATAAGCGAGAATGAAAAATTTTGTCTGTAAGTAAAAAAGTTTACATTTATTGATGCTATTGGATTTGATTATTCTGAATACTTACTTATCTCTTGGTAATAATGTTCCAGAGCAACGTAGCCTTTATAAATTTCATTAGAAATCGTCGCGTAGTGGGTTGCTATAATGAATTTTAACTCTTTTGTTCTGATTTCTAATATTGTATCAGCATCTTGTTTTAGCTTTTCATCTTTTGATTCTGACCACTTTTGAAGCAGCGCAAGTTCCTCATACATTTGTTTAATGGTTGTAAATTCCAATGTATTGAAATCATATTTACTCAGCAGCGCACGTTCTGTGTTAGTTATTCTGCTCATTACTGCTTGAAACTTAAATACACGTTTTATAATCACGTAATTATCAGCAAGTTTGCGATGTGAATATGGTATGTTGTTTTTCGCAAGTAAAGCTGCATATGAACGAGATGTGAACACATCATCTTCGCGCGAAAACGAACTTCTTGAAGTTAAATCAAAATTGGACTTTTTATCTATTATGTCTTCCAGCATTTTGCCTCCCGATTACTCGTTCATAATAAAACAATAAAAATTTATTGTCATGATGTTATGTCAAATTTTTAACAAAAATTAAAAACATTTTATGTCTGACAACATCTTTTTTTTAAAATTTGCAATCTTTCATAATCCCCAATCTCAGGTGAAAAAGCTTGTTTGTATTCAAGCCAAGCTATTTCAAAATTTATGGCTTTTTCAATTGCTATTTTGTCAAGTTTTTGTTTTTTAAATACAATTTTTCTGGTTTCAACAGCTGTTAAATAAGGTATTTTTTCAATGAAATCTAAAGATGAATTAGAAATTCCCCCACCAAGAGTAAAAATCTTACCATAGCTTTGCATTTTTAAAGAAACTTCTTTGACGTATTTCAAAATTTCGGGTGAATTAACATCTGGACAGGCTATAGAATTAGCAAAGTCAGAACGTCCAAAAACGATGCCTGATAAGTGTGTAAACATATTTTGTTTGCATATTTTATCAAGAGCATTAAACCCGTTTATTGTTTCTATATTTATCAGTAATCTGGCTTGGGGTAATATTTTTATGGACCTGGTTAAAAATTTTTGGACCGCATAATCAGATTCAATCATAGGCGCTACAACTGTTTTTACCCCCATAGTACATGCATCTTTCATATCTCTTACAGCTTCGCATCCACCTATTTTTAATACAAAATCAATTCCGGCTGTGTCGGCGATATCTTTCAATACTTGTACTTCTTCTTTAGTCGCTCCTTCGGACTCAAATTCAGCTTTGACACCTACTGCGCCAAAGCTGAATTTTAATTCTTGTAAATTTTCTATTAATATATTTTTCACGTTAACTTCTTATTAACTAACTAACTGTTGCATTATTTCAAATGGTTTTTCGGCAACTCTTAGAGTTTCAGTGTCTATGATTCCTCTTTTTAATTCTGTAAAAGTCGCTTTTTGAGAGTTAAACTTCTTTTTCAAAAATTCATATGATACTTTTGGATCACATTTGTCACCGCAAGTAAATAAATCAACTGCTGCATAACCCAATTCCGGCCAAGTGTGGATAGCCAAATGGCTTTCAGAAATAATTACTACTCCTGACACTCCGTAAGGATTAAACATATGGAAACATTTTTGGACAATCGTCGCACCACATTCAAGGGCGGCATCCACCATATACTTTTCTACCTTGTCTATACTGTTTAATGTGTTTGGATCACATTCAAAAAATTCCGCTAATACGTGTTGTCCTAAGTGGATCTCTTTTTTGCCGTTCTCTTGAATAGCTGTAAATGGTGATGTTATTGCCAATTCATGTGCCTCCTATCTAAATGTATATTTATTTTACTACTACTAAAAATTGCTTTCGCTATAACATATTACAATAAAAATTAAAAAATTTGTAAAATTTACACTTAAAAATTTATTTTTTACAAAACTTTTCATTTTAATATTCCCAAAAATAAAGAATAATGTATCATTCAATCGACTTATTTTTATTAAGAATTATTAATATTGTAGTATTAAAATTTTTGTTGTAATCTTATTTTATGAACAAGATATTAGTAATAGATGATGATTTTGCAATAAATGAGCTTATAAAGGTTAATCTTGAGTTGTGCGGATATCGAGTTATACAAGCGAATGATGGAACTACCGGTTTTGCGCTATGCAAGCAAGAGATACCTTCACTTGTAATTCTTGATGTTATGATGCCAGAGGTGGATGGTTTCACGGTGGCTCAACGTATTAGGAAAAACGATGATACAAAAGATATTCCAATACTGATGTTGACAGCACTTTCTCAGGTGAGTGATAAGGTTATGGGATTTAATATCGGTGTTGATGATTATCTGGTGAAACCGTTTGAGATGGAAGAATTACAGGTTAGAGTGAGGGCATTGTTAAAACGTTCCAGACAAATCCCAGAATCTGCTTCAACTCGTGAGTTGCTGACTTTAGGCGAGGTCACTATTATGCCTGAAACCTATTGTGTAAAAATAAAAGACAAGCAGGCAAAACTTACTCCCATTGAGTTTGATATATTTAACCTGTTGTTCCAAAATCACGGAAATATGGTTTCCTCAGCGCAGTTGCTTAAGGATATTTGGGGATACTCCCCTGATGATGATATTGAAACAATTCGAGTACACATAAGACATTTGCGAAGTAAGCTCGACAAAATAGCTGATGGTAAAAAGTACATTGAAACCATCTACGGTGGTGGATATAAGCTTAACATTTAACTTTAATTTATGACGAGCAACACACAAAAGATGATGGCATGGTTGTATATCGCATCATTTCTTTTTATTTGTCAAATAGTTAGAACATACTCGCTAAAACATTACACCTTTTTCGAAGAAGTTTTTTAAACCTTCTGCAAAAGTTTTTTTCACAGGCGTTTTTTCTTGTCCTTGGGCAACTTTTTCAGCTGATTTAAGGTTTGCATAATCTCTGTCAGATTGTCCTAAAATATTTGCCATGGCTTTTTCATATGCTTTTTTTGCTTTTTGCTGTTGTAATAATTTTCTATTTTTTATAGAATATCTTGCTTGAAATGATATTGCGTCGACTTGCATTTTAGTTTCCCTTTCATGTTATGGAGGTTTTAAAACTGTGAAAAAAAATTTTTGACAGAAAAATTTTAATTAATTAACATTTTTTTACTTTTCTTGTTCATATCCAAAATTTTTCAGTGAGCTTTGCTTTTTTCTCCAGTCCTTATCAACTTTGACTTCCAGCGATAAGAATACTTTTTTTTCAACGATTTTTTCAAGTTCTAGTCTTGCTTCTGTTCCGATTTTTTTAAGTAGGTTTCCACCTTTACCTATTAATATCCCTTTTTGACTTTTTTGCTCACAATAGATAGTTGCATAAATTCTGTCAATTTCTTCTGTTTCTTGGTAGTTATCAACGGTAACCGCAACAGAGTGAGGAATTTCATCGGAGGTGTAGAGTAATATTTTTTCGCGGATAATTTCTTCCGTAACGTCGCGCATTGTCTCTTCAGTCACGACATCTTCAGGGTATAGCAAATCACCATCAGGTAAGTACTTATATATGTTTTTTATAAGTGTGTCAATATTTCTGCCTGTCTTGGCCGAGATTTTTACAATCGGATAATTTTTCTCAAATAGCAGTTTGTATGAAATTAAATTTTGCTCGACTTTGTCAAGATTTTTAAGTTTATCAACTTTATTCATAACAATTATGATTGGGGTATTTGTTTGTAAAATATTTCCTGCAATCCACTTATCGCCTTTGCCTGCTGGTTCTGAACCGTCTACTAAGAATAATATCAAATCGGCATCAGGAACTGCTATTTTTGCTTCATCAAGCAAAAATTCTCCCAATTTGTTTAAAGGTTTATGTACGCCCGGAGTATCGATAAACACAATTTGTCCGGCATCAGCTGTGTAAATACCCTTAATTCGTTTCCTTGTAGTCTGAGCTTTATCTGTTGTTATTACTATTTTTTGACCCAAAATCTTATTAAGCAAAGTCGATTTGCCTACATTTGGTCTTCCTATTATTGCTGTAAATCCACTTTTCATAAAATTATTGTATCACAAAAAGTATCAATTTATTAAGAAAGTAGCAATTTTTTTTTTATCAATGTATTATATAATGTATATGTAGGGAAAATAATTTTTATAAATTGGAATAAAATGAAAAGAAATAACTGTGTAATAGGTACAATATTACTGTTAGGTTTAGCGTTTGCCCCGATGAACGGAGCTTTCGCAACGGATAATAATTTGGTTCAATTGGACCTAAAAAAAGGTAATGGAAATGCTGTAGATATAACATTTTTTACCTCAGAAAACTATGGTAGTAATGTTATAGTTCGTAAAAAATCTGATAATAAATATGTAATCTTGATGCCAAAAGTTTTGACAGCAGGTTATAGAAGTGCTGATTTAGAAAGTGTAAAAGATTTTGTTTCAAACATTGATGTAAAAAGTGTCAATGATGGTGCAGCAGGTTATACAAAAGTAACTTTGATTACAACAAAGCCACTCAATATCACAACTCGAGTTTCTAAGGCTGCACCGCTCACAGAGGCTCAAAAGCAATATAAAACTCTAATTGCAGAGGCTTATACTGTGAAAAACAACGTAAATAAATCAGCTCAGACAAAGACGGCACGTCTTACTGAGGTTACAACCAATAAGGCTCCTGCAAGTAGTGCTTCAATAAACAAAAATCAACAAGTGCAAGCTTCAAAAACTCAGGCTCAATCTAAGCCTGCACTTCAAAAACTCACTCCAGTGGATATAGATAAGTTAGGTGAGAAAAAAGAAAATAAAAGCAACAATAAGATAGAAGAAAAAATTCAAAAGGTTACTCAAGATATTGATATTAACAAGCATGTACCAGAAGTTCCTGCAGCCCCGACCGTACAGCCAGAACAATTGTCTGTAGCTGAGTCTGATATTGACAAGCAGTCTATTCAAGATATTCAGGAGTTTAAAAAACAAAAAGAAAATAAAAATAATCTTTCCCACTCATCAATGATTGCTTCGTTAAAAAATAAAATAAAAGTATTAAAAGGAAAGGTTAATTCGAAAATGAGTTCAGGCATGCCAATGGCGTTTATGTTAATAATTATTCCAATTATCGCTCTTATTGCATTTATAAAATTAATTCATGCTTCATTGAAAAATTCTCAGGCATTGAAAAGATCATTTTTGGAACGTATATCTAAAAAGCCACGTCAAAAGGATTATGAACATATCATCAACAATGAAAATCTTAATTGGCAAGAAAAATATCAGTTATACTTAAATCAATCAGGTAAAGAAAATAGCACTATGAAATCGAAATATAAATTTATTACCCAAACGCAGACAGTTTCTGATAATATTGAAGAACAACGTCGTAAGTTAGAGCAGCTTGTTACCCCTGAAAAACAAGAGCCGGTTAGTAATGCTCCTGTAAAATCTGAGGATGTTGTCGTCCATAAAGAAGATCAGGCGATTACTGAAAGCATTAAACAGGAATCTAAAATTAAAGCGTTTGAGCCTAATTTGTCTCAAGCTCGTAGGAATGTTAAGTTAAAGAAAAGCAGATTTACAAGATTTGCTACGAAAGAGGATTATGCTACAACCCCTATTGAATCTAATCTTCAGCCTACTGTTGAATTGAAAAAAACTCCTCTTACTCATCCTACAAGACAAATCCAAGACGCGAATTTGAAAGTTGGAGATGTTGTAAAAAAAGATGATTATATAATGTCTAGTTTGGATGAGTTTTTTGCAACACCTGAAACTTCCGTAGCTTCAACTTTGGCTCAAATAAAACCGTCTATGCAACTGCATAAAACGGTTGCAAAAGAGGAAATAAAAAATCCTATTGAAGTGAAAAAAGTTGCAAATGAAAATGTTAATTCCTTCAATGGACTTATTGTAAAAACGGGTTGTAATATAAATGAAGACAGAGGTTTTTATATCGTCAATTTAGATGGGACATCGGCTTTAATCGGCAGGATTAAGGATGAGGTGTTTGTATTGAAAAAATTTGACGACAACTCTGATAAGAAACTCCAAGTAAGGCATGACAAAGATGAAATTTATATGGTAAAAACCGAAGGATTCAAATCCTTAATTGATGCTAGTAACATGGGAGTTCTTATAGAATTGTAGTAGTCGTGTTGGTTTATTCTTTAATGTGTAAGGGAGAATATTAACAAATGAATAAAAAATTTTGGACTCTATTGATGTTATTGTTATCCCTTACTTTTTTTTGTGGTTGTAATTCTCAACAAGAAAAAACTACAATACAATTTGCAAGTTGGGGGTCTAAATCCGAAGTTGATATAATAAAACCGATTTTACACGAGTTTGAAACGAAAAATCCTGATATTAAGGTGGAATTTATGCATATTCCGCAAAATTACTTCCAAAAAATCCACCTGCTTTTTGCATCTAATAAAGCTCCCGATGTGATTTTTATAAACAATTTGTATTTGCCTGTGTATGCCAATGCGCAGGTGCTTGAGCCGTTGAAAGTAAAAAATGAAAATTATTATCCTCAAGCTATTAAAGCACTTAGTTGGCAAAATGAATTATATGCCATACCACGAGATGTATCTAGTCTTGTTGTGTACTACAATAAGGATATTTTTGATAAAAATGAGGTTAATTATCCCGATGAAAATTGGACTTTTTCTGACTTTTTGAAAACTGCCCAAAAACTGACTAAAAATGGTGTGTATGGTGTAAGTTTTGAAGAAGATCCGCTATTTATACTGCCTTATTTAATGAGTGAGGGCGGAGGCTTCATATCAGATGATTTGAAAAGCGAAATTTATGATTCTGAACAGAGTCAAAAAGGGTTAAATTTTTATTCAGATTTGCGAAAAAAATATCATGTTGCGCCACTTAAATCCGAAAGCGCAAGTGCAACAATGGCACAAATGTTTTTACAAGGTAAAATAGCGATGCATCTTTCAGGACGTTGGCTTACTCCAAAATATACAGAAGAAGCAAAATTTGACTGGGATACTGTGCCTTTTCCAAAAGGCGAAAAAGGTAGTATAGTTGCGTTGGATGCTTCAGGCTGGGCTGTAGCAAGAGCATCTCAACATAAAAAGGAAGCTCTTATGCTTGTGGATTACCTTTCTTCAAGACAAAGCAGCATAAAGTTTATCAAAAGCGGTTTGATAGTTCCTGCAAGAATAGACGTAAAACAAGAGTTTTTGGAAAGTGCAAAAGGTTCTGATACTTTTTTGAAAATAATTCCGAGTTCAAAACCAACACCTGTATGCGTAAACTATAGAGAAATTTTAGACAAACTTAGTGAAAAATTAGAGTATAAATTGAATTAGTTTTTACCATTTTCTAAATTTATTAATTGTTCAAATTTTAATCCCAACACTTTCAGAATTGATACGATAACAGTAAGTGAAGTGTTTGTCTCCCCTCGTTCGATCATTCCGACTACTTGACCGTATGATAGCCCGACTTTTTCAGCTAGTTGCTCTTGGGACAGACCAACTCTGTTCCTTTCTGCTTTTAGATTACGTCCGAATTCTTTTAAAATTTCTCTTTTTTCCATATTAAAAATTCTATGTACTTGACAAAACTACATCTACAATATATTATTTGTATAAAACAATAAATATATTGTATTAAACAAAATATTGATTTTATTTGGAGGTATTTATGAATAAGAAAATGAAATTTTTGGAAGCGTTTACACTTTCTGAGATACTGATTGCTTTGACAGTAATCGGTATAGTCGCAGCTTTGCTTATTCCTGCCCTTGTAAAAAATCAAAATGAAAAAGCTTGGAATACAGCTAAAAGTACCTTCGAAAAAAAACTTGAAGTGGCATTAAAACAAATGAATACCGAAGAAAAATTGTCGGGTTACTCTTCTACTTTAGATTTTGTTGATGAATTAAAAAGATATATAAAAATCACAAAAATATGTGATTATAATGAAATAACAAATTGTTTTTCAAAAGAAGTATATTGGGGTGAAAGCGGAGAGCCTGTTGATATGTCTAAAATCACAAATGCAGCAGACTTTGGTCAAAGTGATTGGAAAACTAAAACAACAGCGGTACAATTTGCAAATGGTGTAAGTGCGCTAATAGCTTATAATCCCAATGTCGTTCAAGACCCATATAACAATCAATATGCAGCAACACAAAATGCTATGGCTATTTTATATGATGTAAGCGGATATAAAAATCCTAATAAAAATGGAAAAGATATAGGAAGTGTGAATGTTAATTCACTTAAACACGAATGCTTTGTCGAATATAACGGATTATGTCTGGGTAAACCATTTTATCCACAACCGGTAACTTACGCTGAATGTCAAGCGATGTTTGAAAGTGGTAAATACGGAATAGAAGATGGCTGTGGAGCCGAGAATGATTACTGGGCTGGTGCAGTAAAAACCTGTGGCAGTACTAAAAACATGCCATCATTTGATGAATATCATTCAGTGAGGTCAAAGGTTGCATCATCTCTGGCAGAAGTACTTGATCCTAGACCATCATACGAGGCTACAATATGGTTTGGCAGTGGCTATAGGTGTGGATTTTTTTGGTCTCAAACAGGCTCATACGGTTGTAGTAGGGGTAGCTCTTCTAAAGTAGCTGTGTGCAAAGAATAAAATTTTGTGATATTCTGAGGTTATGAAAGAATATGATTTTTATATAGTACCTACTCCGATAGGAAATTTAGGTGATATCACTGCACGCGCGGTAGAAGTTTTGAAGTCGGTAGACCTAATCGCGTGCGAGGATATGCGCGTTACTCAAAAGCTCCTTAACCATTTTGATATCAAGACAAAATGCATTTCATATCATAAGTTCAATGAAAAAGAACGTATTGATAAATTTCTTGAATTGTTAAACGAAGGTAAGAAAATTGCTCTTGTATCTGATGCCGGTACCCCTTTGTTTTGTGATCCCGGGGCTGTTATTGTAAAAGAGTTAAGAAAAAATAACTTTTCGATTACTGCACTTGCAGGAGCAAACGCGGTTGTAACTTTTCTTTCGCAAATTTCTAGGGAAGCTGAAGATTTTACTTTTGTCGGTTTTTTACCTAAAAGTCAGGCTCAAATTGAAAATATTTTGAGAAAAAATAAAACAACGGATTTAGTTTTTTACGACTCACCAAATAGGATTTTAAATACATTAGAAATTATTTCTGATGTAAGGCATAATCCGCAAGTTGCACTCGGCAGGGAGTTGACAAAAATATTTGAAGAAATTGTGATTGATTCTTGTGATAATGTTATAAATCATTTTAAAACAAATCCGATGAAGGGCGAAATTGTCGCTATGGTATTCAGAGATGACACAACATCTGATGAAATTGATTTGGATGAAAAAATTAACATTCTTAAAAGTAAAAATTTCAAAGCAAAAGAAATATCGACGATACTTTCTTCATTGTACAATCTCAATAAAAATGAGGTCTATAAAAAAATTATTGATGAGTTTTGTTAAATTTAATTTACGTGTTTTTACTTTTAAAAATTTAATGGTATAATGTTTTTAAGAATAGAGATAATTGAAGTTGTAAGGACAAGATTTTCTTGAGTTTATTATCAAACAAAATATATAAAAGAATAGTAATTACTTTGGCACTGGCAATAATGGCGTTCCCTTCAAACACTTATGCTGCAAGTGATTTCTGGGGAGAAAGCGGGTCTTCTACAACTTCTGAAGATACTGGAAATTATGAGGTTAAGGCTCCTAAAATTATAAAAAGTGTTGAAATTCACGGACTTAATGTGATAAGTCCTGAACTGGTCATGTCTAAAATTAATTTGCATGAAGGTGATGAATACAATAAAGAAACCTTACAAAATGATTTAAAAAGTATTTATGATCTTGGATTTTTTACAGAGAAAATGAAGGCTATCCCTGTTACAAATTCCGATGGCACTATAACTTTAAAGATAATACTCGAAGAAAATGCCCCTGTAACTGATTTTACGATAGAAGGTAATACGGTTGTTTCAACAGAGGAAATTTTACAATTTTTGTTACCTCTCAAGGGGAAACCACAAAATATTACAGATATAAATAGCGCGATAGTTAAAATACAAAACCTCTATACTGAAAAAGGTTATATTCTGGCTCGTGTCGATTCAGTTACCGATGACCCTGATGGTACGGTTAACATAGGTATCAAAGAAGGTACAATCGACAAAATAATGATAGCAGGTAACGAAAAAACAAAAGACTATATTATTGAACGTAACATCCTTACAGAACCAGGTACGGTATATAATGAAAATCAGATAAAAGAAGACCTTGTGAGATTATATGCATCACAAGCCTTCAAAGATGTAACCAGAGAAATTGAGCCAAGCACTGAAGATCCTGATATGTATGATATTACTATCAAGGTCGAGGAACAAAGAACAGCTAATTTGTCAGTTGGAGCAGGTGTAGATACTGTGACAGGTCTTTTTGGGTCTGTAGGTATAGCTGATAATAACTTTAAAGGACGTAATGAAAGACTTGCCCTGAATGTGTTAGCTGGTACAGGTGTAATATTAAATGATGCTTCAATACAAAGACGTATGAATTTGCAAGTGGAATTGAGCTACTACAAGCCATACTTTTTTAATGCAGATACATCATTATTGAGTAAGATTTATTATAGAGATTTTGGTAGTTATCAGGTGCCGCTCGCTATTGAACGTAGACTTGGGGCTGAGATGACGGTTGCTCATAGAATGAAGTTAAATAAACACCTGACTTCCACATTCTCTTTGGGAGCTGAAAATGTCCATGTATCTGAGGGGGATTTCGGAAAAATTTCCAGTTTGTACAATCGCTACAATGTCCCGATTTCAGAGCGTGCTAAACAGTTAGAAGGCGGTCTGTTCCTGTCATTAAGTCCAGCTATGATTTTTGATACTCGTGATAATCAAACTGTTACACGTAAAGGTACAATGGCAAGCTTGCGATTTGATGAAGAAATAGGCTTAGACGGATTTGATAAAACTCACGGAAAATTGACCGGTATGATTAAGCAATACATTCCTGTCGGTAAAAAATCATCATTATCATTCACAGCTAAAGGTGGAGGTAAAATTCACGGTGATGAGATGCCTGATGTAATGGCTTATCGACTTGGTGGTCCATATACAATTAGAGGTTTCAAAATGAGTGGCGTCGGTACTGGTGATGCTTTCATAATGGGATCTGCGGAATTCGCTACACCAATTCCGTTTTTGGATAGGACAAAAATTAAATTCCTTAATAACTTAAGATTTACTATGTTTATTGATGCAGGTAAAATATTCAATCCTACAATCAGTGATACATTGTATGACAGACCAGGATATGCGGTTGCAGCCGGTGTAGGTTTGAAATTGTATATTCCGGGTATGGGACCATTATCCATCGATTATGGTATTCCGCTTACCAATTCGGGTGAAAATGGAAGTCCAAACGGATACTTTACTTTTGGTGTAGGCGACTTAATGTACTAAAAATTATTATAGGAGGTTTTATGAAAAACTTAAAATTAGCAGCGTTAACAATGGGTGTTATTTTGCTTGGTAGTCAAGCTTTAGCAGGTGGTGTCGGATACATCAACTATCAAAAAGTTCAAAACGGTTATCCTTTAGCTCAATCAGCTATTAAGGAAATTGACAGCAAAAGCTTAGAAATTCAACAGTTTATGGTTGATAAAGAAAAACAATACAAAGCTTTAAGCACACCGGTTCAAAAACAAAATTTTGAAGAGACTACTTCACGCGAATTAAAGGCAAAAGAAGATGCTTTAATTAAATTACGTGCTCAAAAAGAAGAATTAATCTTTAACAAAATTCAAGCAGCAGCAAAGCAAGTACTGGTTGAGCAAAAACTGGATGCGATTGTAGATTATCGTGTAATATTTGTCGGTGGTGTTGATATTAGCGATTTAGTTATCCAAAAATTAAAGGCTACACCGTAAATAATGTCTTTCAACCGGTGTAGTTTTAGCATATTGATGGGGTAACTTAAATGAAATATTCGCAAGCAGGAGAACAGTACCATATCGGACTGAGAGCTGGTGATGTCGGTGATTATGTTATTTTACCGGGGGATCCAAAGCGTTGTGCAAAAATTGCAGCATATTTTGATGATGCCAAACTAATTGCCGATAACAGAGAATATACAACTTATACAGGATATCTCAATGGTAAAAAAGTTAGTGTAACTTCAACAGGTATTGGTGGACCTTCTGCTGCGATAGCATTAGAGGAATTGGTAAAAGTTGGCGCTAGAAAATTTATTCGTGTAGGTACTTGTGGCGGTGTGGATATCAATGTGAAAGGTGGAGATGTCGTGATTGCTACAGGTGCAATTAGAATGGAAGGTACCAGTAAAGAGTATGCGCCAATAGAGTTTCCCGCAGTTGCCGATATAGATATGGTTAATGCTTTGACTCAAGCAGCTAAAAATTTGGATTATAATTATCACCGAGGAGTGGTTCAATGTAAAGATTCCTTTTACGGACAACATGAGCCTGATAAAATGCCTGTAAGTTACGAACTAAACAATAAATGGGAAGCTTGGAAACGTATGGGATGTTTGGCATCTGAAATGGAATCGGCTGCATTGTTTATTGTATCAAGTTTTTTGAGAGTAAAAACAGGTTCAGTATTTTTAACCGTAGCAAATCAGGAAAGAGAAAAAAAAGGACTTGAAAATCCTGTGGAACATGACACTGATAAAGCCATAAAGACCGCGATTGAAGCGATTAAAATTCTAATCGCAAATGACAAGGAGTAGATATGTTTAATAAAAAAATGCAATATGTAATAAAAACATGCTCAAGTGAGAATGTTCAAGAATTACAAAATTTATTAAATGAGATGTCAATGAACGGTTGGGAGCTTTACAGTATGCATGAAGTAGAAGCTGAGGAGGGCTTTCAGTATAATTGCATATTCATGAAGGAAGCTCCTGATTATGAGTGCAATTCAAATTCTGACGTGATTAATATTTCGACTTTTAAAAGTCAAATGGAAAAAATGCTTTCACCAAAACTTACACCTTATGAGATCTGTTTGGAAATTCAGGGAAAAATCAAAGAACAAAAATCTAAAATAGCCCAAATAAAAAAAGAATTGGAAGGTGAAGCTCCAGCTTCTCAGGGGAGAAAAAAACTTAATGAAAAAATTTCAGCAGGGCTAAAAGAGTTAGATGACCTAAAGGAAAAACTAGCACGTGCGACATCGCCTGATGAGATGTATGCAAAGCTAAAAACTGAAAAACTTGGTATATATTTAAGTGAGGAGCTTATAGGATATATTGATCCGGAGCAAGATATAGGCGAGGAAGAGTTAGTTGCCGAAACAGTTAAGTCTCGGTTAAAACTAACTGAAAAATTAGGGTTTGTAATTCCTAAAATCGTATTTCAAGATGATGAGGGACTTAACCCTTATGAATTTGCTATAAGGGTTAGAGGACTGGATGTATATAAAGGACTTGTATACCCAAATTATGTAATGTATTTTGAAGAAGATATTCACCTCGATAAAAAAATAAAAAACATTATAAAAGATGTGGATGATATAACGGGGAAAAATGTCGTATGGGTTGAAAAAGTACATGCAAAAGATTTTTGGGAAAAAGGACTTTCAGGAAGTCAGTTTATTGCAAGAGCTTTGGAGTTTGTTTGTGTAAAATATGTAGATGATTTACTCGATTATAACGAACTGGATAAATATATTGAAATTGTTAGTAAAAGAAATGCTTTTCTTGTCGAAAACTTAATACCTGATTTTATTTCATTATCAGATTTAAGGTTTATATTGACAAGTCTTATTGCTGAAAGAGTTTCAATAAAAGATATTTGCTATATTTTTGAAAAAATGAATGATTATGCTGAAGATAATGTCAAAACAGACATATTAAAAAAAATTCGACTGGCATTATCAAGACAAATATGTCATCAGTTTGCTGATGAAAGTGGTGTAATTAGTGCATTGGAAATATCAGAAAAAACTTTACAAGCACTTACGGTTGAAGAATTTGATGAAGGTGATGAAGTTGTAAGGATTGACGCGGATTTTGTTGAACAATTGGCAGAAAAAATACAAAAAAAAGTTTTTGAATTTAATTTAGACATGATAAAATTGATTGTTCCAATAGAGTATCGTCAGGTGCTGTTTACAATTTTGAATAATTATTTGAATAATGTAGTAGTTCTTGCTAGAGAAGAAGTAAGCTGCAATTGTCAGTTAGACATTGTTGCAGAAATATAGCAAAAAAAAATTTGTTAGGGTTTTATGTGTGGTATGAGAATTTTAGGAATTAACAATTTTAATAGTCAACTTACGTTTAAAGAACGTCCCAAAGGTGAGAAAATTAAAGAATTTCAAGATACCTGTAATGAAGCTTTTGATTATTTAGGAATAGAAAACCGTGCCATAATTTTGCATGGGTCATGTTTCCCCTCAAATGGTCCTGATATAGGAGTTGGTACTCCCTACTCAAAGGCTGCTGAAGATTTGACAAAAGAGCTTATGATGTATGGATTTAATGCTATACAGCTTGGACCATCAGGTGAAATTTCAAGTTTTGATATCTCTCCATATGCTTCAAAAGTTTTTGCGAAAAATCCACTTTTTATAGACCCCAAAGAACTTACCAGCCCAGAGTATGCGGAAATTTTATCAAAAGAAACTTATGATAATATCACTGATTTGAGTAAGGTCAAGGGTAAAAATTATAACTATTCAAATTTTCTTGAGGCTTTTGAAAATATGGATATTGCATTGGAAGAAGCTTACACCACTTTTAAAAATAAACTTAAAGTTGGTGAGCCTAATGCATTAAAGTTAAATAAAGAATTTTCACAATTTAAGGAAAAATCTAAAGATTGGCTTGTAAATGACGGTATTTTTAAAGTTTTGTCCAAAATGAATGGAACTGATGATTTTACTAAATGGGAAAATCAACTTGATGCTGATCTTATTTTACGAATGGAAAAAGGTGATAAGGAAGCGGTAAAAAGGTATAATCAGATTGTAAATCGTTCAAAGGATAAGATTGAAAAAAACAGTTTTACGCAATTTTTAATAGATAAACAAATTAAAGAAAATAAAGAATTTAGGGATAAAAACCATTTTACCTACATAAATGATTTACTCGTTGGTTGTTCAAAAGCTGATGTTTGGGCAAATAGAGAGGCATTTTTAGATGGATATGCTATAGGATGTCTGTATGGCGGTAAAGAGAATTCGCCTCAGGCTTGGGATTTACCAGTGCTTAATCCGAAAAGATTATTTAAAAATGATGGCAGTCTTGATGTTGCAGGGGAATTCCTTAAGAAGAAACTTATGTCTGCTCTTGAATACTGTGAAACAGTCAGAATTGACCATGCTATGGGACTTGTTGATCCTTGGATATATGAAAAGAATAGCGTATATGAATCAAATGGTGTTATTCGCAGCATAAAAGGCGATTATATTTCAAATATGTATCATGTTGATTCAGAAGGTAATTATAGAAAAATTCTGGAGAAGATTATTCTACCAACATTGAAAGAAAAAGGTGTGGATACAAGTAATGTGGTATGGGAAGATTTGGGTTCTCAGTCAGGTGTATTTCAAGAAATTTATAAACACAAGTATAATCTGCCAGGTATAAGTCAGCTAGAATGGTGTAAGGCAGAAAATGCTCGATATGAAAATACATCTTTGATAACTTCTCATGATTCACCTCCTACTATGCATTTGGATTTGAATAGTTTTGATAAGGACTACCTCAGTGGTTTTTTGATACCTGATCCTGCTAAAGCTAAAGAAAATAAAGAGTTTAAACAAACTATTTCCAATAATCCAATAGAATTGGTAATGGCTAAGTTTGTTGAGTTATTCAGGAGTAGTAAAAATATTCAACTCTCATTTGCGGATTTCTTTGCAATTGAAAAACGATATAATGTTCCCGGAGAAAAGAATGATACAAACTGGAAATTACGAATGAATAATAATTATATTGATACATATTATAAAAATTTATCTAGTGAAAAACCTACTGCGCCTAATATTCCTGAATTGTTAAGTCGTGCAGTGCAGGCAAAGATTGATATGGCTGTTGCTAAGAAAAATGACAAATCGCCTCAAGAAGCAGATGCATTAAGAGAAAGATTGAATAGAGAAGCTAACCCCCTAATCAAACATCTACAGGATTTAGCAGCTTTTCTAAAACGACCTGAGCCTGTTGATGATAATCTCGATATAGCTGCCTAGAAAAAGCTTTCAAAAAGTGAAGTCTTAAATTCTTTAGATTTCTCTTTTTTTATAGATTTATCAGTTATCTGTGAGTTCCAACTTCTATCCCAGGTACGCATAAAAATGCTGGAATGGTCCTTGATATTACACTCGATAAAGCTGACTTATCAGCCATTAAAGAAATAGCCATACTCAAGTCATCAACATGAGGTGCAAAGTCTGTGCTATGAATCTTTCTTTCAACTTTTTTATGAAAAACTTTTTCATTTATAAAGTTTGAAACCCTATTCCCTGCTAAAATACCTGTAGTTAATGCAGCGATTGTAATTCCACTAGGAGGAATAACTTTTAGAAATTTATTTGTGTATTTAACAGTACCGGTTAAAAGGTTGTTTACCATATTCAATTTTTCAGGACTTAGCTTAGTGGTAAGCTTATTTACAAAACGGTTATTGGTTGAATATTTAATTTGCGGTACAATATTCAAAATTTTATCACGGTACTTATCGTATATCCGTGATGCTCCTCCAACACAAGCTACAGGTACAATAACATTCCCGAGCATTTGATTCACCGATTCACGCAGTTTTGATTTGAAATGCTTCTTATCATCAAATAAAGCTCCACCAACAAGCCCCCCAGCAACAGATCCTGCTGCCATCGTGAGTATTTCAGGTTCTTCAAATTCCAGTACTTTTTGCTCAGGATGCTTTTTATTATATATTCTAAATATAGCCCAATCTTTTACTTTAGAATTTGCAATATCTTTTGGGTTAAGTGAAAACCCCTGTCTTTTTGAAATTATAGCTAAAGCTGTGGCAACACCCAAAAACGTTGTTAAAAATATCCCTTTTGTAGACAGATGTCTTTCTTGTTGTTCGTCTTTTTTGTTTTGAGAGTGTTCAAAACTTGTAATTCTGTTGTTTACCGTTTTGAATTCTGCAAATCCTTTACGATTGTCGATTTTATAATTTGAAATAGCATTGACTGACATGAGCTAACCTTTCAAGCACATTATATCAAAAACAAAACATATAATATTTTTCCTTTAAAACTATATAATTTTACATTTCTTAATTAGTGTTTGTATTACACTAATGTTGTAACAAATTATTAATATTTTTTTTTTAGTAAGCAAAAAAAAATATTCAGCGATATTAAAGATAGTGTCTGAATAGAAATAAAAAAGATGTTGATATATGGAAATAAGACCCCAGACAATTTCTAATTTTACATATCCGCAAAGATTTGTGCGAGGCTTACAAAACGGTGGTACAGCTCCATTATTACTGTTAGAGTGTTTTGTAACTGGTGGTAGGACTATACAGGCTTATAAGCGTGGAGGTTTTGATGAAGCCCGCGAAAGGTTTACAGAAGAAAGCATAGGTGCATTTTTCTGGTTTTGTGGGGTAAAAGCCTTCAATAAAATGAATGATTTTATAGGTAAAAAGATTCTTCATTTATTGACACCTAATTTTGATGGAAAAGAAGACAACTTAAGAAAGCCAGTCACCAATTATTTGAATGATGAAAAACTAATTAAAGCTGCTGCGCGTGGCGAATTATCAGAACAAGAAATCTTATCAACATTTGATGAACAAATGCTTAAACGCTTAAATAAAATTAAAAAACGTATTGGTGATGTATCTGACCTTTCTGCTGAGCAAACGCTAAATACTATCCCAAAACGTGCTGGAAAATTCTTAAAAGAATTAACACCTAAACAAGTTGCGATATTCAAATCTTTAAAGATAGGATCAAGTATTGTATTGGCTAATGCACTTGTAGGTTTAGTAGTGCCTCGTATTAACCAAAATATAACAAAAAAATTACATGAAAAAATACAAAACAGAAATATTTTAAAAGCTGAAAAATCTTTTATGCCTGTAAATATGGATGGCTTTTTAAATAAAAAAGATTCAAAAAATGGCGAGGAGGTCTCCTTCACCGGTATAAATCCAGCTACATTGTTAAGTGTCGCAAATCATTTTGAAAATGATACAGTATATCAATTGCTATCAACAGACGTGGGTATTGCCGGAGGCAGGACGATAAGCGCAAGAAATAATCATGAACGTACTGAGGTATTGTTCAGAGATTTATCGTCCATATATTTTTATATGTTCAATATGCCAAATATCAACAGATGGTTAAATTTGTTGGAAGATGGCAGAAAGACAAGACTGGATCCTGTAGGTGCTAAAGAAGTAACCGATTTAATGAAGGGTGTTTTAGCCGAAAACAATGGTAAAATGTCTGTTGAAGATTTTAGATTGAAAGTTCTCGGTAACAATAACAACGTATATAAAATAACCCCAGAATTAAATGCTAAATTTAAAGACGGTGTCATAAATCTTGAAACTTTCTTGGAACATATCAGCAAAGATAAAACATTTACTAAACAAGAAGTTGATACATACTCTGATTTAGCTAAACGTATGGCAAAATTGCAGCCTGCTATCGAAAGAAAGACCGAAGTCCTCACAAAAACTCAAGTCAAAGATGTTTTTAGAGAAGGTTATTTGAATATGCCTGAATTTTTAGATAGTATATATGGTGTTGCAACAAGTAACAAACATAAAAATCCTTATAAATACATTTCTCAATCGAGCTTAGATAGCCTAAAAGATGATATGTATCACTATGTGAATGATATTATTAAAAACGCGCAGAAAGCCGGAAAAGAAATTACTCCTGAGCTGTTAGAAAAAGCAAGAAAAATAAACTTCGCTAAAAATGCAATAAATTGGGGAATTGGTTTTGCGGTATCTGCTACTTTCTTATCGACATTAATTCCGAAAATTCAATATTGGATTACGAAGGTAACCACAGGACAAAACGCTTTTCCTGGCACTGCAGATTATTCAAATGAGAAAAAATCAAAAAAATAACTATTGATTATATGTTTCCTTGTGAGATAATGTAATTGAGGTGGACGTGTCTAATATTTTAGTTTATACATTGGAAAATAAAATTTATATAAACCTTACGAACAGATGTACAAATGATTGTATATTTTGCCTCAGAAATGACAAAAGTGATGTTTGCGGACAAGGTTTGTGGCTGGATAATGAGAATTCTACAGCGCAAGATGTAATAGCGCAGTTTGAGCAAATCTATGCCAATACTCCTTCCCATGAGGTTATATTTTGCGGTTATGGTGAGCCAATGTTGAAGTTGGATAATTTGATACAAACGGCAAAATATGTTAAAGAAAAGTACCCCAATATTAAAATCCGTGTAAATACCAATGGGCATGCAAATTTTGTATATAAACGAAATGTGGTACCTGAATTAAAAGGACTTGTTGATGAGTTTTCAGTCAGTCTAAACGGTGCCACAAGTGAAGAATATAATGAATTATCTCAGCCTAAAATCAAAGATGCATACGATGAAGTAAAAAAATTTATTAAGTGTTGCTCTGATGAGGACATTTCAGTTGTAGCAAGTGTTGTAGAAGGCTATAAAGGAAGACATATTGATTTAGAAAAGTGTGAAAAAATAGCCTTTGATTTAGGTGCAAAATTTCGAGTAAGAGAGTGGATTGAAAACGGCTATTAACTTACCAAGGCCAAGGTGAAAAATAATGTTAGTACAAAATATATCAAACACTAATAATAGTAATAATTTTCAAGGAAGAGTGGTTTTTCTTAATGAATTGAGTGCTTCTCATAAAAAAGTTGTTCAAAAATCTATGGATAAATTAAATCAGTTAATAGCGGATAAGTCTTATGATTTATTTATAAAAGAAAATCCTAAAGACTTCAACATAAGTATTATTGCGCAAAAAGGTAAGGATTTGAATAAGTCAGGAAAACCACAAGGACATGTTTTGCTTGGTGGTCAAATAGATGAGAACATTCCTGAAATATATGAAGTTGGGGCAGAACATGCTTGTAGTGAATATGAAAAAAAGTTAGCGGCTATGCCTGAGTCGTTTGGACAAAAGTGTAAAAAGTTTTTTGATAAATTAGGTCAAAAATTTTTAGAAATAATGCAGGATGAAGATTAAAAACGTACAAAAGAAAGGACGAAAAAAATGAAATCTTTAGACAAAATCATGAAACCTAAATCCATTGCGGTTATAGGTGCATCAACAAAAGAACATACTATCGGTTCCGATATTATGAAAAGATTACAAGAGTACAAATTTAACGGAAAAATTTATCCCGTAAACCCAAAAGGTGGCATAATAGAAGGATTACAAGCTTATACTACCATCAATGAAGTACCGGGAGAAGTCGATTTAGCTATTGTTGTAGTTAATGCAAAATTTGTATTATCAACAATTGACCAATGCCATGAAAAAGGAATTAAGGGTATCTGCATAATTACAGCAGGCTTCAAGGAAACAGGAAAAGAAGGCGCAGAACTGGAAAAACAATTGGTTGAAAAATTGAAAGAATACGGAATGAGATGTGTAGGACCTAACTGTTTAGGTGTTGTAAACACTCATCCTGATATCAGAATGGATGGATGTTTTGCAGAGTCACTTCCAGAACGTGGTAATATAGGTTTTGTATCTCAATCAGGTGCATTAGGTGGAGGTATTTTAAATATATTAAAAGACTTGAACCTCGGATTTGCACAATTCATTTCAATTGGTAACCAAGCAGATGTAAATGCTGAAACGGCCTTGGAATATTGGGAAGATGATGAAGATGTTGAACAAATTCTTTTGTATATGGAATCTATTCAAAATCCATCAAATTTTAGAAAACTTGCTACAAGAATTTCTAAGAAAAAACCAATTTTGGCTTTGAAGGCAGGACGTTCAGCAGCTGGGGCTTCCGCTGCATCTTCACATACTGGTTCACTAGCAGGTGCTGATAAGGCTGCAGCCGCATTGTTGCATCAATCAGGGGTAATCAGAGAATTTTCATTGAAAAATTTATTTGCAACTGCAAAAGTATTTTCAAATTGTCCGATACCAAAGGGCGATAGAGTTGCAATTATTACAAACTCAGGTGGTCCTGGAATCATGGCAACCGATGCTGTATGTGAATATGGTATGCAAATGGCTAAAATTTCAGATGAAACAAAAGAAAAATTGAGAAGTTTCTTACCATCAGCAGCTTCAGTTAAAAACCCTATTGATATGATTGCTTCTGCTCCAATCGAACATTATAAGCAAACACTTGAAACAGTAATTGCTGATGAAAATGTTGATATGATTATTACAATTTATCTTCCATTCTTAGGTTTGAAAGATATTGATGTAGCAAAAGCATTAATGGAAATTAAAGCTGAACATCCTGAAAAACCTGTGATTGGTGTGTTTATGACAAAAAGTGAATTCTTCTCAAAACTTTCAGAAATGGATGTAAATATGCCATTTTTCATGTACGCAGAAGAAGCAGCAGACGGTCTTAACAGATTAAATCAACAGAGATTATGGATGGAAAGACCTGAAGGGAAAATCCCTTGCTATGATGTAGACAGAGCAAAAGTTGAAGCAATTATTAAAAATTCTATAAAAGAAGGTCGTGCGCAACTTACAACTCTTGAATCAATAGATGTATTGCAGGCTTATGGAATAAGGGCTTGTAAATATGGTCTTGCAACAAATGAAGCTGAAGTTGTTGAACTTGGAAATTCAATCGGCTATCCTGTAGTTATGAAAATGACATCTAAGACAACATCGCATAAAACTGATGTTGGCGGTGTCGTTGTAAACATCAAGTCAGAAGAACAACTAAGAAAAGAGTACAAAGGTTTGCTTGAAAGACTTGAAGCAAAAGGTCTACTTGAAGGACTTGAAGGCGTTATCATCCAAGAAATGGTAAAAGGTTCAAGAGAAATGGTATGCGGTATCGCAACTGATCCTCAATACGGACCAATGATGATGTTCGGTCTTGGCGGTGTATTCGTAGAAGTTATGAAAGACGTAACATTCAGAATTGCTCCTTTAACGGATGTAGATGCTATGGATATGATTAAATCAGTCAAAGCTTACAAATTACTGGAAGGTGCAAGAGGTACAAAACCTGCTCAAATCGATCAAATTCAAGAAACTCTATTGAGATTATCTCAGTTGGTTAATGATTTTAAATTCATCGATGAATTAGATATTAACCCATTGTTAATTTCAGAAACAACTGGAGAAGGTATCGCAGTAGACGGTCGTATTAAAGTAAGACTTGAAGAAGCTAAAGAAGCTTTAGGTTGCACTTGTGCTAGCTGCTCTTGCTGCTAATAATTGATAAAATTATTATTAACTAAAAAGGTTCCCGCGTTATGCTGGAATCTTTTTAGTTTGGATAATGTTTTTGCATAAATTTAACCCTTTAAAACAAATAGTTTTAAAGGGCCAGATTTAGTTTTATGCTTGCATAATTGATTAAGCTTCAGCAGGAGCCTCTTCTGCTTGTGCAGCAGCTTTAGCTTCTTCTTCAGCCTTAGCTTTAGCCTCAGCTTCAGCAGCAGCCTTAGCTTGAGCTTTTTTAGACAATTTAACGGTTTCTTTCTTTTGATAGTTCAAAGATCCGTCATCGTTACAATTTTTGATTAAATAAGCAACAGTTTCAGTAGGTTGTGCACCCTTTTTAATCCAATCAAGTGCGGATTGTTTATCTAAAACCATAACTTTTGTTTTAGGGTTATAGTGACCTAATTCTTGGATAGGTTTACCTTCACGTTTTGTTGTAGAATTGATAACGATAATTCTGTATGTAGGAGCTTTTTTAGCGCCTAATCTTTTTAATCTGATTTTTAACATATGTTAATTTCCTTCTTTTTATAGTCATTTTAGTTACGAAATCGGAAAGACAACCGCCGCTTGTTGTAAATCCTTGAACGAGGTTAAAGAGGAATTACCTGTTCCAAGGACTATAAAAACATAAAAAAGTATTATAATCAAGTGATGTAAACAAAAATTAAATTTACTATTGTTTAGATGTTTGCGCCACCATCATTTTTCATTTTATCAAGCACTTTTTTGCTTCCATCTTTATGTTGTGCAAGTTGTATTACAAAGTCGCTAGCTTCATTGTCGCGTGCTATAGCTTCTTTTAGTGCAAGCATTTGATCAAGTGTCAGATTTTGTAATCTTTTGTCATTTGCATTTTTCAAAGATATTTTTAGTAGTCTTTGTGCTTCATAGTCAAAGCCTGGAAGTTTATATTTCATTGCATACCATTTGTAAAAATGGTGCAAGAAATAATAAGGATCAATGTTACCTTCTCGCATGACAAACATTGGAGTTGATTTTAGTTTTATTCCTTGTCCTACAAACAAGTTTAAAAGAAGTGCGGGGCGTCCTTTTAGCTCTGTAATTAACCCTTCTTCCTCGCCGATAAGCGCTAAAAATTTATCAGCATTGGCAGGGCGAAAAACAGGTGTGCCTTTACTTTTTATAAAGTTGATTAATTCTAACGGGTTGCCACCGGTTTTTTTTACGATTGCTTCAATATTTTCTTTTACAAGTTGTGAATTTTTTTGAGTTTCAGATGTTAGAGTAAGCGTTGCGTTAGAGGACATTACTGTCTTGGAGGTCGAATTAGTCGAGCTCCTTTTTAGGTGTTTATCAAGTCTTATTTTTAGTGATTTTTCTTTTGCTGAAAGCAAAAAATATAAAAGTCTTTGTATTAAGTTCATGGTGATATTATATTTTATTTTGAATATAATGTTTTCATCTAAATGGAGTATGATTTCGAAGATTGATACTAATTGCGTAATTTTTTTTCTTGTTGTATAATTCACACAATAGGAGAAGTGAGGGAGAAATTATGGAAACTTTAGCTAAAAATGAGGGGTTAATAACTAAGATAATCGGTCCTGTAATTGACGTTGAGTTTCAGGCCGGTGAGTTACCTGAGATTTATACGGCTTTGAATATATACAAAGAAGATGGTAGCTATGTTGTTGCAGAAGTTCAGCAAATGCTTGGTAATAATCGTGTAAGAACAGTAGCTATGGCTTCAACTGACGGGTTAAAAAGGGGAATGAAGGTTATAAATACTAATGAACCTATTAAAATTCCTGTGGGACAGCCTATTTTAGGACGAATTTTAAATGTAATAGGTGAACCTGTTGACCAAATGGGTCCTGTAAATACAGACACTTATTTGCCTATTCACAGAGAATCTCCTAAACTTGTCGATCAAAATACGAATATTGAAATTCTAGAGACCGGTATCAAAGCGATAGATTTGTTACAGCCGTACCAAAAAGGAGGTAAGATTGGTCTTTTTGGTGGTGCCGGTGTTGGAAAAACAGTATTAATCATGGAGTTAATTCACAACATTGCGATGGAACATTCAGGTGTATCTGTGTTTGGTGGTGTAGGAGAAAGAACTCGTGAGGGAAATGATCTTTGGAATGAGATGAAGGAATCTAATGTAATAGATAAGGTTGCATTGATATACGGTCAAATGAATGAGCCACCTGGAGCTCGTATGAGGGTTGGGCTTTCAGCATTGACAGCTGCCGAGTATTTCAGAGATTATTCAAAGCAAGACGTATTATTATTTATTGACAACATTTTTAGATTTACTCAGGCTGGTTCTGAGGTATCAGCATTATTAGGGCGTATGCCTTCAGCTGTTGGTTATCAGCCTACGCTTGCTAATGAAATGGGCGAATTACAAGAACGTATCACTTCAACAAAGGATGGATCTATTACATCGGTACAGGCAATTTATGTACCTGCTGATGACTTGACTGACCCTGCTCCGGCAACAACATTCTCGCATTTGGATGCTTCTACGGTATTGTCAAGGCAGATTGCGTCTTTAGGTATTTATCCTGCTGTTGATCCTTTGGAGTCAAGTTCAAGAGTTTTAGACCCTAATATTATTGGGGAAGAACATTATAATGTTACGAGAAAGGTGCTTGAAATACTACAAAAATATAAGGAATTGCAAGATATTATCGCAATTTTGGGTATGGATGAATTGTCAGAAGAAGATAAAGAGACTGTTAACCGCGCAAGAAAAATTCAAAGGTTCTTATCTCAACCGTTTTTTGTTGCTGAGCAATTCTCTGGTATTTCAGGAAAATATGTTAAATTAGAAGATACGATTAAAGGATTTAAAGAAATTATTGAAGGTAAGCATGATGACTTGCCAGAACAAGCTTTCTATATGGTTGGAACTATTGAGGAAGCTGTTGAAAAGGCAAAGACACTTTCATAAATTCTTTGAAAAAGGTATAAAAGATGCATTTAAAGATAATTACTCATGAAAAAGTTGTATTTGATGAAGATGTTGACGCAATCTATACCAAAGGTACAGATGGTGAGTTTGGTGTATTGAAAAATCACGTTCCGTTAATGGCGTCTTTGGATATTGGAGTTACGAAGGTTATTCAGGGCGATAGGGAAAAATATTTCACGACAATGGGTGGGGTATTTCAATTCAAGGATGATGAAGCAATAATCTTAACAAATACAGCAGAATCAGGTGATGAAATAGATGTTACTCGTGCAAAAGCGGCTTTGGAGCGAGCTCAGGCAAGGCTTGCTGAAACAAATGCGGCTATAGATGCAAAACGTGCTGAGGCTGCTATTGCTCGTGCGATGGCAAGGTTAAAGGCAACATTGAACAATTGATTTTAGATTATGGAAAAGACTTTTTATAGCATATTTAAAACTTTTTTCAAAGTCGGCACTCTGCTTTTGGGTGGAGGATATGTTATATTGCCACTTTTGCAGTCCGAGCTTGTTGATAAGAAGGATTGGATTGATAATGAGGAATTATGCGAGTTTTACGCGCTAGGACAAAGTGTTCCCGGGGTAATAGCAGTTAATATGTCCGCCTTTGTCGGGTATAAACTTCTTGGAATTCGAGGTGCTATAGCAGCGATGGGAGGCATTGTAATGCCATCTTTTATTGCTATTGTGATTATTGCGCGAATGCTTGATGAAATTGTCGGGTTAAAATTTATACAGTACATTTTCTGGGGAGTCGGAATAGGTGTTTTGATGTTGATTTTTCTGGCTGTAAAAGAGATGTGGATGAAAAGCATTGTAGATAGATATTCAAGTTGGGTGTTTTTCTTTGCATTTATTTTATCTGCTTGTTGTAAGGTATCCCCTGGAATTTTAATTGTGGCGGCTATATTCCTTGGAATATTCAGGGAGAGTAAAAGGCGTGTCGATGCTGTGAAAATTGAAGATAATAATGAGGAAGAATGCTTATGATACTATCTCAGTTATTTTTTGAATTCTTTCATATCGGATTGTTATCTTTTGGCGGAGGTTATGCAACATTACCTTTTTTGTACCATATTGCAGAATTTAAGCATTGGTATACTGCAAAACAATTAACTGATATGATAGCTGTATCATCAATTACTCCAGGGCCTGTAGGAATTAATGTTGCGACTTTTGCAGGATTTAAAACGGCAGGGATTTTGGGTTCATTGGTTGCAACTACTTCGATTGTTCTTCCATCGTTCATTCTTGTATTAATTATTTCAAGGTTGCTAGAGCAGTTTAAGCAAAATAAATACGTGCGTTCAATTATTTATACATTAAAACCGACAGGTTGTGCGCTATTGGCAGCAGTTGGTGTTGATATGTTTGTGAATAACACAAATGTACTCGGGATGTTTTTGTTGCTCGTGTTGTTTGTGTTAAGTCTTATTGAAAAACGCGATCCGCTTTTTTATCTTGGAATTTCCGCGGTGGTTGGAATTTTAGCTGGGCTTTTAGGATTTTTGGGCTAAGAAAAAATGTTAACTATGAAACTCAGGTAAATTCATCATGCGGTATTGCAGAGCTTGCATAAGGTGGGTTTGGGATATTTCTTTTGAGTCAGACAGGTCTGCTATAGTGCGTGCGAGTTTTAGTACCCTGTCATAACGACGGCCTGAAAGTTGATATTTCACCGATGCAATTTTTATAAGTTCTTGACATTTTTCATCAAGAGGGCAATATTTTTTAATAAGTTTTGGAGTTAATTCAGAGTTTGTTAAAATGCCTTCATTTTTGTATCTTTCGAGTTGGATTTTTCTCGCTTTTATGACTCTTGCTCGAATTTGCGAAGAGGATTCTTCTTGCGAGTTAGAATTTAGAAGTTCATCAGAGGTTAGCCGAGGTACATCTATTTGTAAATCAATTCTATCAAGTAAAGGACCAGATAATTTTGATAGATAGCGGTTAATCTGAAAATCAGTGCAAGTACATTGTTTTTCTTTATCTCCAAGATATCCGCAAGGACAAGGGTTCATTGCACCAAGCAATAAAAATTTTGCTGGGTATTTTACAGACATTTTGGAACGTGTAATTACAATTTCACCGTCTTCAAGCGGCTGACGCAGGACTTCAAGAACATCTCGCGGAAACTCGACTATTTCATCTAAAAACAGCACGCCACGGTGTGCAAGTGTAATTTCACCCGGTTTAGGATTAGTACCGCCTCCTACGATGCCGTTTGCTGAAGCTTTGTGGTGTACGGGACGAAATGGACGTTTTGTCATTAGCGGTTCATCTGAAGGTAAAAGACCGCTTACGCTATATATTTTTGTCAGCTCTAGGGCTTCTTGTAGGGTTAGAGGAGGAAGGATTGAGGGGAAACACTTTGCCATAAGCGTTTTACCTGAGCCTGGAGTCCCGACCATTAAAATGTTATGTCCGCCTGCTGCAGCTATTTCTAGAGCTTTTTTCGCTTTCTGCTGTCCTTTAACATCTTTGAAATCATATATATATTCTTCTTGACTGTTTTGTACAAGGTAGTCATTTATGTTAACATAAATCGGTTTTAGCGGTGCTGATGAAAAGTGTTCTGCCACTTCTTTAAGGTTATTTGCTCCATATACGGTAATCCCTTCTACAAGTGCTGCTTCTTTTGCGTTTTTCATAGGGACGACTACATTTTTAATTCCGAGTTCTTTCAGTCCAAGCACAAGTGCAAGTACTCCGCTAACTTCTCTTATTGTGCCATCAAGCGATAGCTCACCTATAAATGCATAATCCTTGATATTTTGGGAGTCGATAACTTCTTCTTCCGCAAGAATTCCGACAGCGATTGGCAAGTCAAAGTTTGTACCTTCTTTTCTTAAATCTGCAGGTGCAAGATTAATTATGACCTTTTTATTTGGAAATGTAAATTCAGAATTTTTAATTGCGGAGCGAACTCGATCACGTGCCTCATTCACGGCAGCGTCAGGAAGTCCTACAACCGAAATTGCAGGTAAGGAATTATTTGTATCAATTTCTACTTCCACCTTGTAGGCATTCAGACCTATTACGGTTGCTGATGTTACTTTATTTACCATAGGATTTATTATACTACAAATTTTTGAGTTATAATATTGATATGGAAAAAGTAAAAAAAATATTAGCGATAAATTTTGGCGGTATTGGTGATGAAATATTTTTCTTGCCAACTTTAATATCTTTAAAAAAACAGTTCCCTAATTCACTGATAACTCTTGCACTTGAACCGCGGAGTAGAAGTGTTAAGGATTTAACTGATTTAATTGATGAGATGATGCTTATTGATGTAAAAGGGAAAAACAAATATTTTGAGCTGCTAAAGCTTGTTATAAAGGCTCGTTTGGGTGGTTTTGATATGGTGTTTTCCTCAGGTGGAAACAAACTTATTTCAGTTTTGCTTTTTCTAACTGGTATAAAAAAGCGCTATGGTTATGATACTGGTAAGTTAAGTCGAATTCTTTTGACAGAGGCTGTACCTTTGAATAAAAATCAGTACGCCTGTGCAATGTACCACGATTTAGTAACGCCTGTTACTGATTACAAAACTCTTTTACCTGAAATAAATGTTAGTGTAAAAGACAAAGTGCCAAATACGGTTTTGGTGCATCCCGGGGTAAGTCGTCTAAGTGTTCAAAAAGGGATGATAAAAACTGTGTCCGCCGATGTTTGGGCGAGGACAATAGAGCTTTTGGCTCAAAGTGGAAAACGAGTTATTTTGGTCGGCGGTCCTGATGATGAAGAATGTATAAATAAAATCAGGAAAACTGTTGCAGCTGATAAGTTTGAGGATTATTACGGTAAGACTCGTAGTTTAAAGGATTTAGGGGAGCTTATTGCAAAGTCTGAAATTTTTATATGTTCAGATTCGGCACCATTACATGTTGCAGTAGCACTTAAGGTAAGGACTTTTGTTATATTTGGACCTACTGATGATAAAAAGCTTATACCACAAGCGGATTTTGTAAAGGCAATCAAAGCAAAAGACAGTTGTAGCATTAAGCCTTGTCTTTGGGAGCATAGACAGACGACTTGTAAATCTTTGGATTGTTTGAAAATCAGTGCGCAAGACATCGTAAATGAAGTGTTGAAAGTCACTGTATAGATTTGTTTTAAATCCCTACACTTAGTCCGGCACAAAGATTAATTCCTTGTCCTGTAATTCCTTTTGCATCATCGGAGATGAGGTATTTACAAAGTTTTGCAATTTCGATAGGCTGTACGAAACGTTTTTGCGGGATGTTTTCAAGAATTTCTTCTTGAGAAAATTCACTTTCATCTATTGAAGATTTTCCAAGTTCAGTCTCGACCCAGCCGGGGTTTATAGTGTTGACAGTGATTTTATATTCGGCAAGCTCAAGAGCCAGAGCTTTACTAAGTCCGAGCAGACCTGCTTTACTCGCGCTATATAAACTTGCATAAGCTTCTCCCATTACCCCTGAAATTGAGCCGATATTTATAATCCTACCCCATTTCTTACTTTTCATATACGGTACTGCTTTGCTAATTAAATATGTAGGGGCGAGTAAGTTTGTCTGATATATTCTTTGTAATTCTTCAACCGTAATATTTTCGATATTATGATATAAATATTCTCCTGCGTTATTAATAAGCACGTCAATATGATTTTTTTCAATAAATTCGACAAGCCTGCTCACATCTTTTGATAAATCGCATACACAAAATCCATTAGCTTTACAAGCTATAAGTGCATTTTCATCTCTCCCTGTGACGTATATTTCTCCTATTGATCGTAATTCATTTGCAATAGCATTTCCAATCCCCTTTGAAGCACCTGTAATTAGTATATTCATATATTATCCTTTTTTGATTATTTCACTAACTATATGGTAAGCCATAAAAATTCCGGCGCAACTCGCTACAAAAGGGGTAGATGCAGGTGTGATTTTTGTAAATTCAATCATTCCACCGTCACTTGTGGTAATTTTTTCTTCTGAGCTGATTTTTTCAAGACAATGTGGCTTTTCGTCACTTGCTACTACCGTAATCCCTGATTCAATACCTCTTTTTTTCAGCTGGTAAATTATATTTGAGACAAATGGAGCATTTTTTGACTTAATATTTTTAATATCGCAAATGTATAATTGGGTGGGGTCGATTCTGTTTCCTGCTCCCATTGAGCTGATTACAGGAATTTTAGAGTTTACACAGCCTTCAAGCAGATGTATCTTCGATCTCATTGTATCTATTGCATCAGCTACGTAGTCTAAATTTTGTGGTAGATTGAAATTTTCGTTATAAAAATCATTTACGATATTAAGCTTAATTTGAGGGTTAATGTCTTTTAGGCGAGTTTCAAAAAGCTCGGTTTTATTTTTGTCTACAGTAGAATGTAGAGCTATTATTTGACGATTTATATTTGATATGGAGACCTTATCAAAATCTACAATCGTGAGTTCACCAACACCGGCTCTTGCAAGTGCTTCCACGCAAAAACCGCCGACTCCGCCAAGTCCGTACACCGCTATATGTTTACTCTTAAGTAAATCCTGACTTTCCTTTCCCCAAAAAAGCTCATTACGGGAATATATTTCATCTGTCAGACTAACCACATTTCACCTGATAGTTACTTGATAATTCCGTATCCTAACAAAAAGGTGCAAATAATAAATATTGCAGCGATTATAGCTGTGAGCTTATTCAATCCTTTTTCTGCACTTTTTTGTGAAGCAAATACATGAGATGCGCCACCCATCCCCGCAATCCCGTCACCTTTAGGGGAATGCAATAAGATTAATACAATAAGTAAAATTGCTGATATTATTTGAATAGTCCAAGTAAATGTAACCATAATCTATTTGTTCTCCTTTTTATTCGAAATGAAATGTGCCCGCTTTGAGTTAAGCTTAATGCTCTCAAAAGTGTATAATCTAGCCGGACGTTTGGAAGTAGATTTTGTAAATTCATTCAACTCAATAAGTCCTTCTGTTGCAAGAGCTTTTTTTCTGAAATTTCTTTTATCAAGTTTCTTGCCCATAATAAGTTCATAAGACTTTTGCATTTCTGTCAGGGTAAATTTTTCATTCAAAAGCTGATAAGCAACCGGACAAATCTCTAATCTTTCACGTGTTCTTTTTAGTGAATACTCGATAATCTCCTTGTGGTCAAAAGCTAAAGGTGGCAGGTCAGATACCTTATGCCAACCGATTTCTGGAGATGTGTTGATTTGAATATCTTCAGCTCTCACCAATGCAAAGTATGCGCAGGTGATGACTCTTGAATTCGGGTGACGTAGAGGATCACCGAATGTGTATAACTGTTCCAGATAAATGTTGTCAACAGCTGTGCGCTCTTTCAAAACTCTTAACGCAGCTTGATCAAGGTTTTCTGACAATCTTACGTATCCGCCAGGGATAGCCCATTTATCTTTAAAAGGTTCATTTGTACGTTTAATTAAAAGCACATGCAAGGCGTTATTTTTCAGCGTTAAAATAACTACGTCGACTGTGATTTCGTGTGTTTTTGTTTCATTAAATATCATAATCTTCTACCCATAGTTAATCATATAATAAACAAAATAAAATTTCTTACCCAAGGATTAATATTAGTTAACATAAATTTACATGAAACTAAGCAAAAAAGCAATTCTAAAGTTTACCAGTACTTTATATAGTTACGGGGAAATTATGGGGAAATAATGAGATGTTGGGTTTTAATTTTTTAAATGCATATTCATTCACTAATCCATTTGCAGGAAATTATTTGAACAATTATTATCCAGTTATGCCTCAATGGGATGTTTATAGACCCTCCTATCAAATGCCTGTATTTCAACCATTCCCTAATTATCAGGTATCGGATTTAAGGAGTTTTAGTCAACTTCCTCAGTGGAACTATACTCCTCAACCAATTTATATGACTCCTTATTCTTACAATAATTATAATAATCAGTCATATTTGAATAATTTTTTAAATACAAATATTCCAGAAATTGAATATCCTCAGCCGAGTGTTTCAATAGAGGAGATAGTAAAAGGGTTGCGCGAAAAATTAAACAACCAAAATCCGAATAAAAAAAATGCAACTTCCCAAACAACACAAAATTCAATTGCTACCGCGCGACTATTAAATACTCAAAATTTAGTACAAAGCAATACCAAAAAAACTGAAAATGTTTCATTTACAGTATCAAAAGGGACAAAGACAACAAAAGCTCTCGATATGACTTTTGTAAACAGAGTAAAAGAAATTGCAAGTAAAGTAAAATGTGATTACCGTGACTTGTTGGGTGTAATGAATAGCGAATCCGGTCTTGATCCTACGGCGAGAAACAAAGATAGTGGAGCTATCGGACTAATTCAGTTTACAGATATTGCAATTAAAGATCTGAATAATGTCTATGGATTAAATTTAACAAAAGAAAAAATTGCGAAAATGTCCGCTATGGAGCAGTTAGACCTTGTTGAAAAATATTTACTTCGTAGTAAAAGTTTTAAATTTAAGTCATCAAAACAACTCGATAGTGCTGATTTATACGCAATAGTATATCGTCCTGCTTTTGCTGGAAAAGAAGTTATAGCCAATCGTAATGATGGTAATACTTACAGCCAAAATAAAGGTTTGGATCTCAATAAAGATGGCGTAATTTCTCGTCAGGATCTTGCTCAAGTTGTCCAAAACAAGAGAATTAACGTAAACCTTGTTGCATAGTTCCTATGTTAATATATTTTTGATGTTATCAGCTACATTGTTATTACAACAATGTGGCTGATAACATTGTAGCGAAAATTAAAGCCTTGCAGTGTTGAGAATTGAGGCTTTTTCTCATGTGAACGGATGAAATTTTCATTTCCCCCTTGCGGAGCTTCAAAAAATACGATATAATTAGAATATGAGGAACAATTTTATTTATAGAGTAGCAAAAGAAGAATATGCAGGCATGGAGTTAATGCCTGAAAAGCCTTGTGACACAGGTTTTCACGGGGGGGGGGGCAACTTCTAAAGGCTCAGCAAAAGCGTTTTACGCAGATGAAGAAAAAGACACAAGTTAGTGAACTTGTGTTGAAGTGTATAAAGAGCAATAAATCAACTTAAAAGGTAGAATTATTTAATAAAAGGAATTAATAGCTAGAATAATAAAAATAAAGGAGTCCAAAATGACAAAAACAGAAAAAAAGAACTACTTAACAAAAACCGCATTCACATTAGCAGAAGGTGGGCGAAGACCACTTTTGAACCTGTGTCAACATAAAAGTGCTTTTACTTTAGCAGAAGTATTAATCACGCTAAGCGTAATCGGAATAGTAGCAGCACTGACAATCCCAAGCATGATAGAAAACCACAATAATAAGGCTTGGTCAACCGCAAAAGACTTGTGGGATAAGAAACTTGTGGAAGCAACCCGTCAAATGAATATTGACGGCGTGATGACAGGAGTGGCAAGTACTACAGAAGATTACATGAATTATTTTAAGAAGTATGTAAAAGTAATCAAAACGTGTGAAAACGATAAACTAGAAAACTGCTATGCAACAAAATTTGTGCAAACAGGTGATAAAGAAACCGAAGTAGAAGTAAACAGCCTAACAACCGCAAGCAAACTCGGTCAAAAGAATTGGAATACAAATACAATGGGATTTGTGATAGCAGATGGTACAACGGTAGTAATGGCATACAATCCGAATTGCAGTAGCGTAGACCCATTCAGTAAAGAAGGTCAAAACGGTCAAGTAGGCTGCATGAGTATGTTGATAGATGTAAACGGAAAGAAAGGTCCGAATAGAGTAGGAGATGATATAGAATTAAAGAATGCAACAATCTCAACGTGCGATATGAAATTCCAAGACAAATGCATAGCCGCAAGCGACATCTATCCAACAACAGCAATAAACACTTGCACAGGAAGTGGAAACGAAGAATGGGATGATGATCGAGGAAGCACAAACAGTTTTTGTGCAACAAACCATTGGGCAGGAGCAAAGAAAGCATGTGCAGATAATGGAATGCATTTAGCAACGATGCAGGAATTAGCAGATGTAGCAACATACATATACAAACAGGAAGACAACCCGATAGGAAGATTGGAAAACCGAGACCACATACCCCTAGATTCAGATCGAGCGACTGAACTCAATTGGTCCACTAACGGCTGGGGCTATTTGTCGAGTGAGCCCTACGGTAGCAACAACGCATACAGGCGCTACTTCAGCTCTTCCGGCAGTAGCTGGTACGACGGCAACGTGGACTACCCTGGCCACCGCGCTAGGTGTTTCAAATAGATGCAACGATGCGCTGTCTTGAATTTTACTGTCTGAGGGCGAGCGATTTGCTAAAACTACGTTAGTCGCAAATCTCGCCCTCAGACTCTCGAGTTCGCTCGCTACGCTCGACTCCACTCTTACGTAAAATCCGCCTCGCGATATTCTTACTCGTTCGCAATTAACGGGTCTACGGGCTTGCTCCGCCGCCTCCTCGCCGCCGTGTGCAGCCCTTCGCCCTCAGCTCACTCGCGCTTAGTCCTCAGCGTTAGCGCTGAGGACCCCAACTGTCAAAAGAGTGAAGTAATAATCAATATTAACTTTTAAAATTCACAAACTTTACATTTCTTAAAATTCCTCCAAAGTCTCACCATACAGTATTTCTAGCCACATGAGCATGGTCAAAAGACAAAAACGGTTAAAAATCACCTAAAATACCGATATCATCCCAAATAACGCAATCTGACATGAGTAATCTCTGAAATGCTAAAAAATGTAAATCAAATTACGCGGGATGACAACAATCACAACAAAACAGGTGCCTAATTCGCACCTGTTTTGTTTTTCCCCCCCCTCTCTCCATTTCCAAATTCCCCCTTTTTTGTAGCCAGTTAAAAGTCGTCATTTACAAAAATCGTTGTTGATTTCCAATCCCTTCAAAAGGCGATATTACGTATTTTCGTCACAAGGTCTGAAAGACAATGAAAAATTTTATTTTCCTATGCAAAAATGATCAAATATGTTGTTTAGAATTTCATCAGTGATAACTTCACCTGTTATTTCATCCAAGAACAACAGTGCTGATTTAAGATCTATTGAGATTAGATCTTGCAGCTCGAAGGTTTTAGCCGCATTTAGTGCTTGAAGCATACTTTCTTTACATTTTTCAAGGCATTGTTGTTGACGCTTATTTGTGACAAATTCCATTTCATCAGGAGAAAAATTATATACTATCTCTTTTATCTTAGACTTCAATTCATCAATTCCTTTACCTGTCTTTGTTGAAATGATTATGTCAGTATTAATTTCTGTTTGCTCTTTTAGATCTGATTTATTTGCTATAATAAAGTGCTTTTTATCTTTAATTAGATTGAGAATAGTTTTGTCTTCATCGTTCATACCAGTTGAGATATCGTATAAGAATAATATAAGATCCGCTTCTTCTGCTGATTGCTTAGAGTATTCTATTCCTATTTCTTCCACTTTCCCGACTTGTTCGTTGTCTCTAATCCCAGCGGTATCAATCAGGGTAATCGCAACATCCCAGTCAAGATTTTCTTTAATTACATCACGTGTTGTACCTGCAATATCTGTAACTATTGCGCGCTCAACATTTAAAAGCGTGTTGAACAATGATGATTTCCCAACGTTTGGCTTACCCAATATAGCAATTTTTACTCCTTGTCTAAGTATGTCTGAGGACTTTGCACCATCAAGGATTTTGTTAATTTTATACAAAACTTTTTCAAATTCGGATATGATATATGAATATTCAGGTTCTTGGACATCTTCCGGAAAATCAATTCCTGCTATAATTTTAGATAGTACATTAAAAATATCCTGACGTATTTCTTTGATTTTTTCACTAAGTACGCCAGATAGATTTTTTGCAGACTGCTTGGCAAAGTTTTTAGTTTTAGCGTGGATGAGGTCTGCGACAGCTTCAGCTTGGGAAAGATCCATTTTTTTATTCAAAAATGCACGTTTTGTAAATTCTCCGCGTTCAGCAGTTCTCGCGCCACACTTAAGTACGAGATCTAAAATGTTTCTTACCACATTTATTCCGCCATGGCAGTGAATTTCTATTACATCTTCACCTGTGTAGCTGTTTGGTGATTTAAATGGAAGTACGATAACCTCATCAATTTTTTTATCTTCATCTACGAGCCAACCATGAGCTATTTTGCCGGCAGTGAGATTTTTTTTTGTGAAAATTTTTTCGATAATTTCAAAACTTTTATCGCCTGAAATTCTTATCACTCCAACACCACCGGTACCTATAGGAGTTGCTATTGCTGTAATTGTATCAAATTCTTGCAAAATGTTCATAGCAACACTTTAGCATAAAATTTGATTATTTGTCCAGTTCTTGTTATAATAAGATTATGGAAATGACTTTAGAAAACATACAAAATTTAATAGCCGATAAAAAATTTGAGCAGGCAAAGAAAGAATTAACACAAATTATTGCGGATAATGAGAAAGATATTGATGCACTAAAGTTGCTTGGGTTGTGTTACATAAATTTGGATGATTACGAAAATGCACGAGGCGTTTTTGAAACTATAGTAAAATACTCAGCAGATGATGCCTCCAGCTGGTTTTATCTTGCAAATTGCTATGACAATCTTGATGATTTTTTACACGCAATTCCTGCGTATGAAAGAGTAATTGAGCTTCGTGAAAATTATCTGGAAGCATATAAGTGTTTATGTATAATTTATGTCAAAAGCAAGGAGCCGGAAAAAGCTATTGAGCTTGGGAAAAAGGCAATTGAGTTTTCTTTGGATGATTATACAATTTTCTATATCATAGGAACAGCTTACATGTCCATGAAGAAGTTTGAACAAAGCGTATATTATCTTGAAAAAGCTTTGGAACTTAATCCTGATCACGCTCAGTTGTATAATAATCTGGGTACGTCTTATGTCACAATCGGGAATTTAGAAAAGGCTTATGAGAATTATTTAAAGGCAGCTGAATTGGATGATTCAAGCTCGATAACCTATTATAATATTGCATCAATTTTGCAGATACAAAATAAGCATAAAGAAGCTTGTGAATATTTTCAAAAAGCTTATGATTTAGAACCTCAAGATACTTATCTTGTGGCAATGGCTCTATCAGAGGTCAAGGCGCAAGATTTTGAAAATGCAATAAAACATTATAAAATACTCGTAACGCACCACCCTGAAAAGCCTAATTATCAATATAATCTTGCAACCTGTTATGAGATGGTGGGCAAATATGACATGGCTATTGGGATACTGGTACATCTTGTAATGCTCAACCCGAAATCAGTTACGATGTCCCAAAAACTTGCAAATATTTATGTAAAAATCGGGCAGCCCATAAAGGCGAAAGAAATTTATGAAAAAATAATAGTTATGGGAAATGTTTCGCATGAACTATATTATGAGTTTGCGCATGTCTGCGTAATGACGAATGATATGGATAAGGCAGAAAGAATTCTAAAAAAAGTTATAGAATTGAATCCTGATTTTGCTCCTGCACATAAAGATTTAGGGGTTATATATTTGTCAAAACGACTTTTTGACTACGCAAAAGATGAGTTTGAACAGGCAATTAAACTTGATCCTGATGAATTCATTATTTTGTTTGAATACGCAAACTATCTCCATGCGACAACTGATTTTAAGCAGGCTGATGAATACTACCAAAAGGCGCTTGAAAAAGAGCCGCATAATGTTAATGCACTTGCTTTTTCAGCGTTAAATAAAATTTTGCTAAAAGATTTTGATAATGCTTGGAAGCAGATAGAGCAGGCACTTGAACATGCTCCAAGGGAAAGTTTTGTGACCTATATCGCAGGTAAAATCAAATATTTAACTCACGATTATGAAGAGGCAAAACGTTATTTGATAGCTTCTTATGAAGTAGAAAAAACTCATGATGTGGAAAATATACTTGCACTTTGCTATTATGAGTTAGGTAATTACACTCAAGCAAATAATATTTTTGAGAAAATGTTGAAGGAAAACCCGCTTAACTTAAATTTGTTGTTGAGTAGTGCAAAATGCTTGGAAAAATTAAATGAAAATGATAAGGCACTTGAAAAGCTATACAAAATAGTTGATGCTTTTCCTGAATGTGAAGAGGCTCAAGAAATGATAAGACGTCTTTCATAGATAAAACTATACAAGACGCCTTATTAAAAGTTTTAGTTTTGACGATTTTTACTTACATTATTTTTTCAAGTCCGTAAGTAAAATCATTTTTGCTGATTACATGTTTTATCGCGAGCAAAACACCTTGCATGTAACATTTTCTGTCCATTGAATCGTGGCGGATTGTCATAATTTGACCGTTTGAACCGAATATAACCTCTTGAGATGCGATAAAACCAGGCATTCTTACGGAGTGAATGTGTATATCAGAGTAAGACTTTCCACCTCTTGCACCTGTGATAGTTTCAGTCTCAAGGCAATTTCCGCTTGCGAACGACTGTTTTTCCTCAGACATCATAAGTGCAGTTTTTACAGCTGTACCAGATGGCGCATCTTTTTTCTGGTTGTGATGTAACTCAATTATTTCAGCATTATCAAAATATTTTGCAGCTTGCTTTGCAAACATCATCATTAATACTGCACCTGTGGAAAAGTTTGGCGCAATAAGGCAACCAACTTGATTTTTTTTGCTCAACTCTTTTAAATTTTCTATCTCATTGTCTTTTAGCCCTGTAGTACCAATTACAATTTTAATACCGTTATTTAGGCAGTATTTAGCATTTTCATATATGGATTTGGGCTGCGTAAAGTCTACAAGTATATCGATATCACAAACTCGATTTGCTTCTTCGATTGTATGATACATACCTTCGCCTGCAATATCTATTTGGGCAACAAGCTCCATTTCAGAATTGTCCAAAACTGCTTGAACAACTTCTTTACCCATTTTACCTAAAGCTCCGCATACAGCTACTTTTATCATAAGTTTTACCCCCTTTTTTCACTAACTTTATCATAAACAAAAAATTTATGATATTATAATATCGTTAGAATTAAAAGGAGAGAAAAATGGCGGATGCAAAAATTTTAGCGACTATTGAAAGAAGTGCAACTGAGCAATTGCAGATTTCTGTGAGTGAATACAAAGGAAAAAGTTACTTGAACATGCGAATATTTTACACGACTGATGATGGTGCAACTTGGATTCCTACCAAAAAAGGTGTTACTTTTACTCCTGAGCAGTTAGATTTATTATCAGAAGCTATAGAAGATGCAAAAAAAGAATTTATGGCAGAGGCAGAATAAGTGTCAAAATACGCGTTAGCCCTTGTAAATATCAAAGGTCTTGGAGTAAAGACATTCAGCTATCTCATTCCTGATGAGATGAAAGATAAAATCCAAATCGGTCAAGCTATTTTAGTTCCCTTTGGCAGACAAGGGCTTATCAACGCTTTTTGTGTCGGGTTTTCCGATTATTTGCCAGAAGAGATTAGAGCAAAGAAAATTAACAAAATTCTTGATGAAAACCCGCTTTTTTCAATAGAATACCTAAAACTACTTGAGTGGGTCGCTAATTATTACTGTACAGATTTAGTTACTGTGCTTAATGCGGCTGTTCCTATGAAACTTATAGAAAAGGCTTCAAAGGTTGAGCAGGCAGCTGAATTTGTAACTTTTGAAGGCGCAAGTAAAAGACAAATTGAGGTGCTTGAAATTTTAAAAGAAATGGGAAAATCTCCCCTAATTGTCTTTGAAAAGATGGCAAAAACGACTCGTGCAACGATAAAAAAACTTGAGATTTTAGGCTGTATAAAAATCACCAACGAAGATGTATATAGAAACCCTTTGGATATCCTAAGAATTTCAGAACGTGAAGCCTTATTTGAGCTTTCAGGTGATCAGCAAAAGGTCTATGAGGGGATAAAAAAGAAAATTACGACAGGTTCAACCATCTTACTGCATGGTGTCACAGCCTCGGGCAAAACTGAAGTGTATTTCAAACTGATTGACGATACCATAAAATCTGGAAAAAATGTTTTATTCCTAGCCCCTGAAATTGCGCTAGCTTCCCAACTTACAAAACGATTGGCAAAAAAATTCGGTACCGAAGATGTCGCGATATGGCATAGCAGTATTTCAGAAGGTGAAAGATATGACGTATGGCAAAAGCTTTATAAAGATGAGATAAAGATTCTTGCAGGAGCTCGCTCGGCGGTTTTTGCACCGCTAAAAAATATCGGACTCATCATAATAGATGAAGAGCATGAAAGTGCCTACAAACAAACTAACCCTGCACCGAGGTATGATGCGCGTGTAGTTGCAAGAAAACTCGCTGAGTTTCATCATTGCTCACTTTTACTTGGGTCTGCAACTCCTGATATTTCGTCTTACTATAAGGCGGTGAATTCTAATAATTTATTTGAGCTAAAAAAGCGATTTAATGATGCGAAAGTGCCGCCAGTCAAAGTTATAAATATGCAAGAGCACGGACGTGCTGCTTATCGCAGTATAATTTCTAAACCACTTCAGACTGCGATTACTCAAACCGTTGAAGCACATCAACAAGTAATTTTATTGATTAACCGACGCGGATTTTCGACCTACACGCAATGTCAAGCCTGTGGTCATGTAATAGAATGTCCAAATTGTGCTATTCCTATGATTTGGCACGCTAAAGATAAACTTTTGAAATGCCATTATTGCAACCATGTAGAACCTTTTCCTGATACCTGTCCTGAGTGCTACTCTGACGCCTTGAAAAACAGTGGTACAGGTACCCAAAAAATAGAAATGCTGATAAAAGAACTTTACCCTGATTATAATGTGGAAAGAGTAGACAGCGATGTTATGGTCAGAAAGGGTGAACATATACGACTGCTTGAGCGGTTTCAGCGCGGAGAAATAGATATCCTTGTCGGCACACAAATGATAGCAAAAGGGCTTGACAACCCGAATGTTACGCTTGTCGGAGTAATCTCAGCAGATGCAAGCTTTAATTTACCTGATTTCAGAGCCTCCGAACGCGGTTTTCAACTGCTTACACAGGTGGCAGGACGAGCTGGGCGCGGTGAGTTCTCTGGAAGCGTTTTTTTTCAAACGTATAATCCCGATTACTACGCTCTCGAAAGTGCAAAATCACAAAATTATGAGGAATTTTATAACACCGAAATAGTTGCCCGTGAAGAGTTTGACTACCCCCCATTTAGTCAAATTATCAGATTAATTTTGAGTTCAGAGAACAATTTTCGAGCAGAAAAATCAGCCCAAGAAATTGCTCTCAGATTATGCACAATGATAGAAAAATATGGGATAACAGAAAGGCTTGAAGTGCTTGGTCCTACACCTTGCGTGATTGAAAGGATTAATGGAATGTATCGATTCCAAATACTAATAAAAAACAAACTCGAAGAAAAAGGACATAACTTTATATCAAGTTTCCTAAATAAAATTACAATGCCACGCGACATAAAAATGTCTATTGATGTCGATCCTATCGATATTCTATGATATAACGCAACTAAAGACAAAGCCTTGCTTTGTTGAGAATTGAGGCTTTGTCTCGTGTAAATGAATGAAATTCTGCTTCTTCCCTTGCGAATCATATAAAAATGAGTTATAATCAGAATATGAGTATTGAGTTAAAAAATAGTAGATTTTGAAGAATAAACGACCTTGGAAGGAATGACGGAATAACTTTTCTGGTACATCTTAGAGGAAGTGAATAAATTCTTGTAACAAGTAGATTAATAAAAATAAAGGAATCCAAAATGACAAAAGCAGAAAAAAAGAACTACTTAACAAAAACCGCATTCACATTAGCAGAAGGTGGTCGAAGACCACATTTGAACCTGTGTCAACGCAAGACTGCATTTACCTTGGCAGAAGTACTAATCACGCTGAGCGTAATCGGCATAGTTGCAGCATTGACAATTCCAAGCATGATAGAGAACCATAACAACAAAGCTTGGAAAACGGCAAAAGACCTATGGGACAAGAAACTTGTCGAAGCAACCCGTCAAATGAATATTGACGGCGTAATGACAGGTGTCGCGAGCAGTACAGAAGATTACATGAACTATTTTAAGAAGTATGTAAAAGTAATAAAAACCTGTGATAACAGTAAACTAGAAAACTGCTACGCACCAAAGTTTGTGCAAACAGGCGATAAAGAAACAGAAGTAGAAGTAAGCAGCCTAACAACTGCAAACAGTTTAGGGCAAAAAGATTGGAATACAAATACAATGGGATTTGTAATAGCAGATGGTACAGCGGTAGTTATGGCATATAACCCGAATTGTAGTAGCGTAGACCCATTCAGCTCAGAAGGTCAAAGCGGTCAGGTAGGTTGCATGAGTATGTTGATAGATGTAAACGGGAAGAAAGGTCCAAATAGAGTAGGGGATGATATTCAATTAGTGAATGCAACAATCTCAACGTGCGATATGAAATTCCAAGACAAATGCATAGCCGCAAGCGATATCTATCCTCCAGCAGCAATAAATACTTGCGATGGAAGTGGAAATGAAGAGTGGGATGACAGAGGTACCGATGGTTATAATTATTGTGCGTCAAATCATTGGGCAGGAGCCAAGAAAGCATGTGCTGAGAATGGCATGCATTTAGCTACTCCTCAAGAGTTAGCGGACATTGCAACTTATGTTTATAAGCAGGATAATAATCCAATTGGTGTAAACGAAAGTAGATCTAATTTGACGACAGATCAAGAAAGAGCTACTGAACTACATTGGTCTACAAATGATTGGCAGTATTGGTCTGATCAACCGTCAGAACCGGGCAATGCTTATTGTAGACATTTCTATGGATCTTCTATAGGTGGATTGACGGTTAACTGCATTATATCCTATCCTTACCGGAGAGCTCGTTGTTTTGGTGATTGATTTTGTCTTTAGTAAACGATAATAAACGGATAAAATAGGATTATGATGTCTATTAGAGCCTTACGGCTCAGCTGTTACTGTAGGTCGGATTTACCAATCCGACGATAAAAAACGATAATAAACTCAATAAGTCTGAAAGAGGTATTTTTTAGAGCCTTACGGCTCAGCTGTTACTGTAGGTCGGATTTACTAATCCAACGATAAAATCTTTTTAATAAAAATTTTACATCCTGATGTGGAATTTTTTTTTACTTTGTTTTAAAATATCCATTGATAGAATGAAGGTGAATTTTTATGAAATATTCAAGGTATTCAGCGGTAATCATAGGTAGTGGTATAGCAGGGCTTTATGCAGCTTTGAAAATTGAGCAGCAAGTTGAGTTACCTGATGGGATATTGCTTGTGACGAAGTCTAAGTTAGGTGAAAGCAATTCTCGCTATGCGCAGGGTGGTATGGTCGGAGTGATGAAGGAAAATAAAAAAGATTCTACAGCTTCTCATATCAGTGATACAATTAAGGCTGGTGCAGGTTTAAGTGAATTTAGTACCGTAAAATTTATTTCAGAAAATTCCGATGCTGTAATAAAAGATCTTTTGAAATTTGGGGTAGAGTTTGACAGAAACGAAAATAACGAATTGACTTATACGCTTGAGGCAGCACATAGTGTGAATAGAGTTTTGCACTCTGGTGGCGATGCTACAGGGCGAATGATTGAGCAGGCTTTGAGTAAAAAAGTCAGCGAAAATTCTAACATTGATTTATATGAAGATTCTATAGCCGTTGACATCCTAGTGAATTCCTCAAAGGAATGTCGTGGGGTTGTCGTATATAACGACATAACTCAAGAGTATGAAACGATTTATGCATCAGTTGTGATTTTAGCGACCGGTGGTATTGGTCAGTTGTATAAGTACACGACAAACCCGATTGGGGCTACAGGTGATGGACTTGCGCTTGCTTATAGTGCAGGTGCGGTTATGCAGGATATGGAATTTGTACAGTTTCACCCGACTGCTCTCGCTATTGATGGAGAAGAAAATCGCTTTTTAATCAGTGAGGCGGTACGTGGTGAAGGTGCCAAACTAGTCGATGCTGATGGTGTTGAATTTATGCACAAGTATCATGAGAAAAAAGAGCTTGCACCGCGAGATATCGTTACTCGTGCGAACTTTAATGAAATGATTGAGAAAAATTTGGATAATGTTTATTTGAATGCGACTTGTATTGACAAGCAAAAGTTAGCAAAACGTTTCCCGACTATTTCTAAAAAATGCGCTCAAAACGGTATCGACATTTCTAAAGACTTTATTCCGGTTGCACCTGCAGCTCATTACTTTATGGGAGGGGTGAAAACTAATTTACAGGGTGAAACTTCAATAAAAGGTCTGTATGCTATTGGTGAAGTATCATCGACCGGGCTTCATGGCGCAAACAGGCTTGCCAGCAATTCACTTCTAGAATGCGTTGTGTGTGCTTACTCAGTTGCTGAATTCCTTAAAAATACTAAAATTAAGACTCCTAAGCAAATTGATGAAGATGTAAAAAAAATAATAGATAAATATTCAGAGGAAGATTGTATTTTTGATGAAGTAGATGTCATTGAGCTTAAAAAGAAACTCCAAAACATAATGTGGGATTATGTTGGTATTTTGCGTGATAAAAAATCTTTGAATAGTGCAATTACTGAGCTTAATAAATTAAAATCGGAATTTCCAAGAAAAGATAAATGTTTGAGCAAAGCAGAATATGAATTTAAAAATATGTTGACGGTAGCACTTTTAATCGCGATTTCAGCTAATAATCGTAAAGAATCGCGCGGAGCACATTATCGTCTTGATTACCTGCAAACAGATGAATCAGCTATACATAGTAATATGACAAAAAAAGAAGGAGAATTGGATCTTGTTAAGTAAATTTTATATTGAGGAACACGTAAAACAAGCACTCGCTGAAGATATCGGATTTGGCGATATTACAACTGAAAATCTTGCAAGTGAAACCGATTATCTTGAAGGTGCTTTAAATACAAGAGTTGATGGTATACTTTGCGGTTGCGAGGTGTTTAAAACAGTTTTTGAAATTTTATCAAAAGATATTAAAATAAATTTCCATTTTAAAGATGGTGATAGAATAAAAAAAGGTGACAAAATTGCGGATATTTCAGGACCTGCAAAATATTTGCTTATGGGCGAAAGGGTCTCTTTGAATTATCTTCAAAGAATGAGCGGTATCGCTACTGAAACTCATAAGTATCAAAGTGCTATAGGTGAATTACCTGCAAAAATTGTTGATACGCGCAAAACTACTCCTAATTTTAGAGCTTTTGAAAAATATTCAGTCAAAGTTGGTGGTGGGGCACTGCATAGATTCAACCTTAGCGATTGCGCTATGATTAAAGATAATCACATCAGACTTGCAGGATCTATCACTCAGGCTGTTGAAAAGCTTAGAGAAAATCTTTCCCATGCACATAAAATTGAGGTAGAGTGCGATACTTTGGAACAGGTTAAAGAGGCTGTCGCTTGTAATGTTGATATTATTATGCTTGATAACATGACTGTATATGATATGAAAGCGGCATGTGATTATATAAATAAAAAAGCTGTAGTCGAGGCTAGTGGTAATGTTAATTTGGATACTGTGAGAACTATTGCTGAAACCGGTGTCGATATAATTTCCTCAAGTGCAATTGTTGCTAAGGCACCGACTTTGGATTTAGCTTTAGATATATAAAAAGTGTTAGCCTGACACTAAATGTTAAGCGTTTAAAAAGGGGGCTATTGTAGTCCCCTTTTTGCTTTTGCGATTTTGTGAAAAAATAAATGTAAACTTTCTTAAAATCAATGGCAAAAAAAAAAATTATTTGTTTTAGAATAAAGGTAAGACAGTGTAGTAGTTTTTTGAATGGTGGATTATGAAAATTAACTCAATTCATTATGATATGAACTTCAAGCAGGGTTCGACGGAGGTAAAAAATACTCCAACGGCTCTAGGTGTGCAAGAGGTGCACGACTCGCAGAACTATAAGAAGCGAAATTATGCGGGTATGAGCAGAGAAAATAATAATAGAGGATATAATGCAGCAAATAGCGGCAGCTTTACGGGAAAGAGTGAAGTTGCCGCTACTGCTTTAAAGGGACTAACCCGTTGGGAAAAAATCCTCAAAAGTGACTTTTACGCAAAGTCAATGGGTGTCGTAAATGATCACAATATCGCTTCAAGTGCATTTATGGCATTGATTTTGGCAGGTATTTTACGGCCTGCGACAATTGTTTCTTTACCAGGGAAAAAAGAACAAAGTACAAAAGATAAAATTTATGCAGCGGCTCATTCAATTTCATCAGGTGTAATTGGTTTTGTAGCCTCAGTAATTTTAACAAGCCCACTAGATGCGGCAGTTAAAAAAGTCTTTGGTACACGTGAAGTTTTGGATGAAAACGGCAATGTTACACAAGCTGTTAAGGGATACGATGAATACGGTTCTAAACGTTTGAAAGAAATTGCAGGAAAAATAAAAGAGTATGAAGGACTTGAAAAAACATTAGAAAATAAAAAGCAGACTCGTTTGTTGAAAAATTCAAAAAATGCTTTGAAACAAATTTCTAAAAATATTCCTGATTGGATTATTGCAATCCCTCGTTCAGCTTTAACAATTAAGCTGATTCCATTAATTTTGGTGTATGTATTTGGATTAGAAAAGAAAGATAAAAATGCAGCGCAGAAGGTTGAAAATCAAAAACAAAACGACACATCAGTAGCGTTTGGAGCAATGAATATGAAATCATTTGATGCTTTTAGAGGAGGGGTGAAATAATGAAAGTAACTCTTAATTCTCAAAATTATAACAGTTATAACTACAGACAACAAAATGGAAATAATAATTTTGCACAACGAAATCAAATACCTACATTTAATGGTGGCGGTGCAGCTGGTGTGACAGGCACTATAGCAAAAAAATCAGGACTGTTTACTAAAATTGATAATCTTTATGATAAGGGTATTGACTATATTGCAAAATATTTTACAGCTCCATTAGTTGATAGTGCACCGATGAATTGGGCGGCTGAAAAGTTTAAAAACAGCAAATACTTATTTAACCATCTTTTGGCTGTTGGTTCAGCTATCACAAGCGGTATGTATATGTATAAAACTTTAAAAATGCCTGAGAAAAAACCTGAAGATAGAGATAGGAAAAAAACTCTTGCAGTCAATCAATTTTTGACATTCGCATTATCTACAGCCGGTGCTTATTTCCTTGATAGCAAAATTGGCAACTGGTGGGATAAGCAAACTGCTCGATTTGCAGGTTTAAGGTTGAATGATGAAAGTCTTGTTAAAGATTTCTTAGATACAAATGAAGCAATTAAAACAAATAATAAATTGATTATCGAAACTAACAAAAATAAAGTATCTAAAAAAGATTTAAAGTTATTACTTGATGATACAGAAATGGTTAGAGATTTCGTGAAATCAAGAAATAATTTCAAATCAATGCTTCCTAAACAAAAACGTGCATTACTAAACCAAATTGATGGTATGGGAGTTCTTAAGACAATGATAGTATTCGGTGCGGTGTATCGTTATATCGTTCCAGTACTTGTAACTCCTATTGCTAACAAAATTGGAGAAAAATATTTGAGCCGTAAGCAGGAAGCAAAAGCTCAAGAAGCTGCGAATTCCAAAGCGGCTTAATGCAAATAACATACATACAACGTCAAAAAAGCTCCTTAAGCTTAAGGAGCTTTTTTAATTCCAAGCATTGTGAAAGTTGGGATATTTATTATTTTAGAGGCAGAGCTTTCGTTGTAAAAAGAAACATTACCGGAACATACAGGAATATCTGTTTCTAGACAAAACTTTCTGATTGCAAGTATTGTTTTTTTAAATTCAGCCATTGTTGGAGGAATTTCAGGGTTTGCGAAGTTTAGACAATTAGTAAAACCTTTAGGAGTGTAGCCTTTGGCTAAGAATGTTTCTTGTGCCTTTTTCAACATTTCATAAGTTTTTGATACCACTGATGAAAATGTATAAATCCCTAATTCACAATTTTCTTCCCAGATGTATAGTGAGTTAAACTGAGGATTTTCATCAGGTTGGAGTTGGGTTCTTGTACCTACTGTATGGTCGTATTGATTGTATATTTCTGGTGAATTAATATTTTTTAGCGGTAAATCATTTATGGCTTTTTCAGTAAAGTCAATTTCAATATCAGGAGGGGAGACAAGAATTTCTGTAGGTATTTGTGCGAGTATTTTTTTATCCTTGCGTATTTTATATAACTTTTCTTTGGTCACTTCTCCGATAATTGAAAAATCAAGTTTGTATTTCTGTAATATTTTTATTATTTGATTAATTTTAGATTCTTCGACAGCAAATAGCATTCTTTCTTGAGTCTCTGAGAGCATAATTTCATAATCCAGAATTGAAGAATCCCCAAGATGTATTTTACTCAAATCTATATCCATACCTACATTACTTTTGAAAGCCATTTCTGATGTTGAAGACAGTATGCCTGCAGCACCGCAATCTTGACAACTTATTACAAGATTGTGTGAAAATATTTCCAGACAGGCTTCTATCAATTTCTTTTTCATAAATGGATTGGCAATTTGGATTGATAGTTTATCTTCTTTTTTTTCATCGCTCAATTTTTTGGAAGCAAAACTTGCACCACCCATTCCATCTTTCATTGTAGGTGAACCTATGAGCATGAGTTTTAAACTGGCGTATGCACGGTTGGATGTCATTACATCAGAGTATTTAGCAATACCTATTGCCGTAACATTCACAATAGGGTTTTCCGTGTAACACTCATTGTATAAGACTTCTGTAGAAACAGTTGGAACTCCTATACAGTTTCCATAGTTTGATATTCCTTCAATTACTCCTTTTATTATTCTTTTATCATTTCCGAATTTTAATGAATTGCAAAGAGCAATAGGTCTTGCGTTCATAGCAAGTACATCGCGTATAATCCCCCCAATACCTGTTGCAGCACCATTGAAAGGCTCTACAGCGCATGGATGATTATGGGATTCCATTTTGAATAAAATGGCGTGTTCTCCAATTCTTATGCCTCCGGCGTTTTCAGTTGGGAAAATGGCATTGTCCTTTGGTAAAAGTTTTAGTAATTTTTTTGAATGTAAGTATCCGCAGTGCTCAGAATACGTTGCACTGAATAGGTGTAATTCAAATTCGTTCGGTCTTCTATTAAGTTTTTGCGTGATATAGTCTTTATATTTCATTTTTTATGAACTCAAAAATTTTTTTTCCGTCGGTAAGTCCAAGTTCCTTAAATACTGCACGTTCGGGATGAGGCATCATTCCGATAATTTTCTCTTTAATATTATAAATACCTGCGATATTATCATCAGAACCGTTGACATTTTCTTTGTATTTCATAATTATTTTTTCATCAGTCTTAAGTCCGTTTTTTTGTGAGTAAGTAAAATTCCCTTGATGATGTGCGATGGGAATTTTTATAGTTTCGCAAAAAAAATCCAATGAAACAACTTTAGATATGAATTTCATATTTTCATTATGTGTCAGTACTCCAGACAGTAATTTACTTTCACATAGGATTTGGAATCCGTTACATATTCCCACAATCATTGTTTTACCAACGGGTAAAGATTTTACTGCATTGGATAATTTTGCAATTCTCCCAGAAGAGATATGATCACCGTATGAAAATCCCCCAGGTAAAAAGATTACATCGTATTGTTTATTGATGATGTCATCTTGCCAGATATATTCAGCAGTCCATCCTAATGATTCTAGTGCATATTTTGTATCTCTTTCACAATTTGTCCCTAAAAAGGTTACAATTCCGGCTTTAATTTTACTCATGAATTTCTTCCATTGAAATGTCGTAGTTCTCTATTACGCTGTTTGACAGAATTTCATCAGATATCATTTGGGCGATAGCTTTAGCTTTTTTCATATCTTCAGCTTCATAGGTGAGGTTATATTGAGTATCTATGCTGCAGTTGAAATTTTTAACTTCCAACAGGTCAGATACAGCCTCTTTTAGCGTAATCGTTTTTATGTCTTTTATTGTCGGTTTGATTTTTACCGTTATTATTGCTTTAAATTTTTTCGTGTTCATATAATTATTTTACCATTAATAAAAAAAGTGGCTAAAGTTTATTTACTTGAAAAATAAACAATTTTATTGTATATTGCATTCAGGGGTACAATAAAGTTGGCGGAGCGCTGATGGAAGAAAAAGATAAATTTGATTTAAAATCTTTGGCCTCAAGGTGTGGTCTTTTTGGTGGGTCTTCAACAGATGAAATTGTTCAAAAAATTATTGACTTAGATAAGTCCTATCAAAGTGGAGATTTGGTGACTATTTATAATTACTTTTTATCTGTTTCAACTAATCCCGATGTGCTGATGCAGGTCATTAGATTGGCAGATAGATTTCGTGATAGTTCTACTCTGTCTTACCTGCTTGATATATTATTGATGAAAAATGTTGAAAAGCCTGAATTAAAAGAAAAATATATCAATACACGTGTTATGTGTGCAAAGGCTATTGCAAATTATAAAGATACATCATCAGTTACTCCATTACTTTACTGCTTAAATAACAAGGATGAAAATTATAAAATTAGGCTGGCATGTGCGGATGCATTGGGAAAAATAGGTGATAGATACGCGGTGGCTCCACTAATCGAAGTGGTGAAAGATGAAGAAGAAAAGTCAGTTTATTTAAAAGAGTCTGCAGCTTCAGCATTAGGTATGTTAGGTGATTTGAGGGCGATTGAGCCTTTGGTCAGTATTTTAGAGGCTAATAAGGGTATTTGGAATAAGTTTACCTTTTTAAAGGAGCGTGTAATTGAAGCCTTGGGAAAAATGCGTATAGCAAATAATGATAGAGTATTTAACGCATTAAAAGAGTCTTTGCTGGATGAGTCGCCGCAAATAAGAATTAATGCTATAGAGGCGATTATGGATAGTGAGCATGAAGAAGCTTATGAAACCATTAAAAGATGTTTGGTTGATGATAATGATTATGAAGTGCAAAAAAATGCTCTTATAGCTTTGTATAATTTAGGTGGTAGGGAAATATTGGATGAGGTTGTCAGTCTGCCGATTTACTCTGAACAGTTGAAAGATGAAGCGCTTTCTATGATAGAAGAGTATGAGGAAGAGACAGTCGAGATATATCGTGAAGATAGGAATAACCAATGAAATCAATAATATTACTCTCCGGTGGACTTGATTCGCTTGTGAGTTTAGGTGTTTCGAAAGAAAAATATAATGTGGAGCTCGCACTAACTTTTGATTATGGACAAAAATCAGCATATCAAGAGGTGAGTACATCAGAAAAAATTTCGGATTATTACGGTCTGACTCACAAAGTTATACAGTTGGATTGGCTTAAGGAAATAACGCATACAGCCCTTGTTTCTGATAAAAAAGTTCCTACAGGTAAGGATTTGTCAGATGAAGTAAGTTCTGCGAAGTCAGTTTGGGTGCCTAATCGAAATGGCTTATTTATGAATATAGCGGCTGCTTTTGCTGATGCAGAGGGGTATGATTATATCTTAATAGGCGCAAATAAAGAAGAAGGAAAGACTTTCCCGGACAATACTCAGGAATTTATTGACAGTTTGAATTTAGAATTTAAGTATTCGACCAGAAAAAATCCTGAGGTTATTGCCCCCTTGATTAATTGTGAAAAAAATGATATTGTGAAATTGGCTATTGATAACAAAATTCCATTGGAATTTGTTAGGAGTTGCTATCAGTCATCTGAAAAAAATTGTGGTGTGTGTGAGTCTTGTCAAAGATTAAAAAAGGCGCTGTTAGCAAATAATGATAGTTATTACGTGAATATACTTTTTTAGGATATAATTAACGCTATGATGAAAACAATTCTAACAGATAAAGAAATTAAATATGAAGGTTGGCAGCTTTCACCGCATTGGATTTACAAAAATTTTAAAATTCAAGGGGATGCAACTGTTGCGTTCGTCGGTGAGTGTGAAGTTAAACTATCAGAGATGGTAGACATTGAAGATGTTATAAATGATGAACCTATTTACAGTAAATTGATGCTAAGCTTTATTTCTGAACAATTTAATGTTGATTTAGTAGAAGGCGTTTTTAGACAAAGATTGTTGATTTGTATAATAAAAGAGGCACTTGAAAAACGAGGAATTAAAGTTGTTAGAAATGGGGATGACTTATTTGTTAATAATAAAAAATTAACCGTTTCAATCGCAACAAAGTCCTTAACGTCTATATTAATTCATACAGGTATAAATATTGATTCGCAAGGAGCACCGGTAAGTGCTTGTGGTCTTAAAAGCGATTTGGGAATTGCTGATATAAAAGATTTTGCAATAGAAGTATTGACTAAATATGCAGATGAGTTAGATGATATTGTGCTTGCAAGCACTAAAGTCAGAGGAGTTTAAAATATGAGAGAAGATGATGATTTGTTTGAGCTCGAGGATCAACCCTCTCGTGTCGATTATAAAGAATACGGTAAGAAAGTAGCCAAAAATCCTAATGAAGGTGTAATAATGTTTATATCTGCATTTTTTGTTATGTTGTTGCTATTTTTAGGTATAGCAAAACAGATTTCACCTGATGTAGATGTTGCGATAGGGGACGACGAAAATCAAACTTCGGAAGAGTCTTTAGATGTTGAAGATTATACAAAATCATCGGTTGATGAAAGATTAAAACTCATTCAAATGGAAGATGCCGGTGCTGTAGCTCATGATGAAGAGGGATTGTTTGACGATAGCCTCGAAGAAAGAGTGAAATTACCGGATAAAGTAAAAAAACATGAGCAAGATATTGATGGAGGTACAATTCCAAATGATCCGCTCCCTAGTGGTCAAGAGCAGAAAGAAGCTGTTACCCAAAATGTTGTAGAACACCCAATATCCAAAGCAGAGCCGGTTGTTGCTCCACCTCAAGCCTCTACTTCAACTCCAGCACCTACGCCTGTGAATGCTAAGGTGGTGGTCGGATATTATGCAACAGCCGAACAGGCGCAAGTCGCTAAAGGGATATTGATGGAAGCAGGATTGAATATAAGTCCTTTTGTGAAGCAAATAGGCGGTGCTTATACAATACAAGTGGGTTCCTTCTCAAGCAGAGAAAAAGCACAAAGTGCTGCTAACGACCTTTTACGCAATAATTTCCCAGCAAGAGTTATCGTTGAATAATAAAGTTCATAAAAACGACTTCGATCCTAAAACCAGTCGCAGTAGCCTTTTCCTCGACATAGCACTTTGTCTAGATCCAACATTGTATCAGTCCTTGTCATTTCAAAGGTTACTGGTGTAATCGAAATTTTATTATTCCTGACGGCAGCAAGGTCTGTTCTTGCGTCTTCAGGTTCGGTTATTAGTTCCCCAGCCATCCAATAATAGACCTTTCCTCTCGGGTCTACTCGCTTTTCATAATTGTCCGTAAACATTTTATTACCAAGCTCTGCTATAGCAATACCTGCGATATCTTCGCCATCAAGCGGTGGAATGTTTATGTTCAGGATACACTTTTTAGGGAATTCAAAATCTTTTAGTTTCTTGAGTAATGCACATACAAAATCTGCAGAAAATCTAAAGTTTTCAGGCTCATAATGCATGCTCGCAAGTGACACTGCAATACTTGGTACTCCAAGCATTGCTCCTTCCATAGCACAGCTGACTGTTCCTGAATACAATATGTCCGAACCAAGATTGGGGCCATGGTTAATTCCTGAAATTACCAGATCAGGCTGCTCTTCTTTTGATAAAATAGCATTAATACCGATTTTTACGCAGTCACCTGGAGTGCCGGTTGTTACCCAAGCTCGTTTTGCTCCATAAACAGGATCTTCAAGCTCCTCAACTCTTAGTGGAGTGTGTAATGTCAAAGAATGACCAGCTGCACTCCTTTCTCTGTCCGGTGCTATGATATATACATCATGTTTCCTTGATAAAGCTTCGGATAAAGCTTTTATACCATTTGCTGCTATACCATCATCGTTAGAAATCAGTATCTTCATATTTCTCCTTTTGTAAAAATATTCCCCTTAATAATGATACACATTTTTATTAAAATTACCAGTGCTTAAATAGATTATTATGAATTTTTGTAAAGAAAATAAAAAAATAGCTAAAAAATATAGCAATTATATATAAAAAAAATACTTTATAAATATGAACACGAGGAATGCTTGAAATCGAGGAATCAACAAGATTTTTAAGCACACTACACTTCACACTATTTACGAGGAATGATTCAAAAAGTTTACATTCCAAGAGCCCCCTAAAAAGGGCTCTTTCTTTTACAAAAGATACAAAATATTGATGAAGTTACTTGTTTAATAAAAGAACTTCAGCAAGTTTTCCACCTTTGTTTTTAAACTTGATTTCCTTTTTGTTTGAAATTGGAGTATACTCCGGTTTTTGATAGTTAATTAAAAATTTCATAAATTCTGGACTAAACATATATCTAACCTTTTCAACACTAAAAAATAACACTACACAACTTGTACATATATAAAAACATAAATTTCGCTAATATTGTTCATTTTTTACAAAAATTTTACATAATGTTTACAAATTTTAATAAGCGTAATTTTAATGCTATACTTGTAATTGAAGTCAGGAGTAAAAAATGGCGCAATCATCATTTATAGATATAATTACCCCGATCATGGTCGGACCATCGAGTTCTCATACTGCAGGTGCTGTTCGTCTTGGGTTGTTGGCACGTAATGTATATGATGCGAGCCCTCATAAAGTAACTTTTAGATTATACAATTCTTATGCGCAAACCGGCTTTGGTCATGGAACTGATAAAGGGCTACTTGCCGGTGTGCTTGGATTTGCTGTTGATGACAAGCGAATAAGACATATTTTTGAACAACCTGAAGCTAAGCAGATAGCCTATGAATTTCAATATTTGGAAGATTTTAATCGGCACCCTAATGCGGTTGATTTTATATTTGAGGGTGACTTAAATATGTTTGTTGCAGGAGATAGTGTTGGTGCTGGTGAAGTGGTAATTAGAAAGATTAATGAATTTTCTGTAAAATTTACTGGTAAGTTTAATACTTTACTACTTGTGTACCGTGATGTACCTGGGATGATTTCTCGCGTAACCAAAGTGATCCAAGAAAAGAATATTAACATTGCATCTTTACATTGTGATAGGTATGCTAAAGGTGAAGAGGCATCCATGTGTATTTGTGTGGATGGTGAGTTGGATGAAGAAATTTTAAAGCTCATTGAGGGAATTGAAAATTTATATTTGGTTCGCTATGTAAGAAAGTTAGAACATTAATAGGTTATTTACTATGATTGAAAAAGATATAAACTCTTTTGAACAGCTATACAAGGCTTGTAATATTGCAAATGTTTCGATTTATAAATTGGCTCAAACTCGTGAGGCTTATTTGTCTGAAAAAACAGAAAATGAAGTAAGAGAAATTGTCAAAAGAAGTCTTGAGGCTATGAAAGATGCTATTAAATCAGGGCTTAATTCAAATGAGTTGTCATTGAGCGGAATGTGTGGCGCTGATTGTGAACGTTTGCAAAAACGGTTTCAAAGAAAACCGGCGTTGTTTGGTAATACATTTGAGAAAATAACAGCATATGCACTTGCAACTAGTGAAGAAAATTTGCGTATGGGAAAAATTGTAGCCTGTCCTACTGCCGGTTCTTGTGGAATTGTCCCATCTGTGCTTGTCGCCGTTGGAGAAAATTTTAACATATCTGAGTATGAGCAAATTAATGCCCTTATTACAGCAGGTGAAATTGGTAGAATTGTCTCTAATAAAGTTGCTTTAGCTGGTGCTGTCGCCGGTTGTCAGGCTGAATGTGGTGTTGCATCAGCTATGAGTGCAGGTGCGGTATGTCAAATGCTTGGTGGTAGTAACAAACAGATCTTGAACGCAGTTGCTTTGGCTTTGAAAAATTTACTCGGACTTACTTGTGATCCTGTGTGCGGTTTAGTTGAAATACCTTGCGTTAAACGTAATCCGTTTTTAGCAATTCATGCAGTTACTGCTGCAGAGCTTGCTTTAGCTGATATTGAGTCCAAAATACCTTTGGATGAAATTGTTGATGCGTTGGAACAGACGGGAAAACTTATGTCACCTACATTAAAAGAAAGTTCTCAGGCTGGACTTGCAAAGACTAAAACAGCTTTAGAGCTTGAAAAATCTCTTTTTAAAAAATAATTATAACCGCTAGATATTAAGAAATGTAACGTTTACTTTAAAAAAAAGCAATTCCTTCTGACATAAAATACTTTATATATATATAAGATATATAGAGTATAAAAATGAGGAGTTGATACTATGGGTATGAATAGCGGTGCAATTTCAGGAGTAGAGAAAGTTGCAGGCGGAGATAAACCGAGAGTAAACAGAACACAGTTTGCTGAGGGATTTGATAATTTTATGAATAAATTACGTTCAGGTCAGCCTGTTATTGGTAATTTGTTAAATGGTCAAAATCAGGCACCAGTATCAGATCAAAATGCGATTAAACTTTTATAGTTTATTTCAAATAGAGAAGTTTTGTGATAAGATAGTCATCGAAAGAGGACTATCTTGTTATGTTATTAGTAGCTGATATAGGAAATACAAGTATAACATTAGGTTTATTTGATGATGAAGCGTTAGTTGAAGAATTTCGCCTTGCATCAGACAAGGATTTATCATTGGAAGAGTATGAAGTGCTTTTAAAATCTTTATTCAAGGATTTTAAAGTTGGTGGCTGCATAATTTCTTCAGTCGTAGAGGAATTGACAGATAAATTTAAAAAGGCCGTAGATAGTGTTTTTAAGAGTGAAGCTATCATTTTAAGTGCTGATATAAATACAGGAGTGAGTATTAAGCTAGACAACCCGAAAGAGGCAGGAGCTGATAGAATTGCAAATGTGGCTGGAGCTTATGTACTTTATAAAAAACCTGTCATAGTTGTGGATTTTGGTACTGCAACATCTTTTGATATTGTAAATGAAAAAGGGGAGTTTATTGGCGGGATGATAGCTCCTGGGGTTAATTTGCAGTTAAAATCATTGAATAAATTTACCTCAAAACTTCCAAGAATTGATGTAGCTCTTTCTAATAGTGCGATTGGACATAATACGACTGATGCCATTTTGTCAGGTGTAATAAGAGGTACAGCTGCTATGATAGATGGACTTGTTGAGCAGTGTGAAAAAGAATTGGGACAAAAAGCTGTTGTTGTTGCGACCGGTGGGTATTCAGGATTAATTACAAATTATATGAAACGTCCTTTTGACTTCATTAACCCGACATTGACACTTGAGGGATTGAGGCATTTGTATTATCTTAACACGGCGGTTGGTGTGTAGTTAGTTTTTGAGTTAATAATTTATTAAATGTAGATAATTTAATAGATTTATGTAGATAATTGCATAAGGATATGTAAATAAAGGTATCTGATTTTAAGATAAAAATTCCTTATATTGATTTTACAAGTCATTTAACTGAGCTTATAATGAAGCTTGAAGCGCTAAAATCTCAATACAAATTGGCACTTAGATGTTATAAGTGAATTGTAAAAAGTTTCCCATAAGATTTTCGTTCCAAACTTGAATTTCTTTCGGTACACTAAGTACGGTGGGGGTAAAATTCCAAATATATTTGATATTTGCTTTTACTAAGTGGTCTGCAATACTTTGGGCGTTTGTTCTTGGAACCGTTAAAATAGCAATATCTACTCCGGTTTTTTTTGTTAAATTTTCGAGTTTGGATATATCCAAAATTAATTTATTGTTTATACTTTTACCTATTTTTCTTGTGTCGTTGTCAAATAGTGCAACTATGTTAAGTCCATAATTTGTAAAATTATCGTAATTAGCAAGTGCCGTGCCGAGGTTACCTGCACCTATAATGAAAGCATTTTTTGTTTTTTTAAAACCGAGAGTTTTTTCAATTGAGATTTTTAATTCTTTAACTATATAACCGACTCTGCATTTTCCTGAATTGTTAAGTAGCGAAATATCTTTTCTCACTTGAGAATCGTCAATATTAAGAAGCTGCGCAATTTGCTTGCTTGAGATAAATTCCTGATTCGCAGCAATAAAATCGGTTAAAATACAATGATATAAGGTAAGTCTGTTAATTACTTTATCTGAAATTTTTGTATCCATTAATTTTTTTCTTTCATTTCTTGTTGTCTTAGGAATTCACATAATTTTTCAAGGTTTTTATCTTCGACCGCGTCAATTAATTCTTGAACGCTTTTTATTTTACCTAAAGCAAATCCTGTTTCTGCGATTAGAACGCAATCGTTGCATAACCTGTAGCCTTCATACTCAATAGATCCTGCAAGACACTTTTGTTCACCACAACAGTCACAGTGAAAAAATTCATCAATTACATCCGGATTATCTTCAATATCATCAAGTCGCATCTGTTCAACGACCTGCTGCATTTCTTCTATTATTTCTTGCTCACTTTTCATTAGTAAAATTGCCTTTCATTATTTAATCAAGTTTGACATTTTTTGCACTGCCTCAGGAAGACCATAAAAGACAGCTCTTGATATTATGCTGTGACCGATATTTAACTCGTGTAAGTTTGGAATTTCATGCATTCTATGAACATTTTCATAATTTAGACCATGACCAGCATTTACTTTAAGGCCGAGGCTTTGAGCTAAGAGGGCTGCATTTTTAAGGTTTTGGAATTCTTTTTCCTCTTCTTGCGTACCGAATTTTTCAGAATAGGTTCCTGTGTGCATTTCGATAAATTGCGCTCCGGTTTTTGCTGAGGCTTCAACTTGTTCTTTGGTCGGGTCAATAAATAGGCTGACGATAATACCTGAATTTAGTAACGGAGAGATAAATTCTGTTACCTTTTCAAGTTGTCCTGCGACATCAAGACCACCTTCGGTTGTAATTTCCTGCCTTTTTTCTGGTACAAGACAAATAGAGTAAGGTTTTATCTCCAGAGCGATTTTTTGTATATCATCTGCCATTGCCATTTCAAGGTTAAGTTTGGTAGTTAAAGTTTTCGAAAGTGTGTAGACATCATCATCTTTAATGTGGCGTCTATCTTCTCTCAAGTGAGTTGTAATCGAGGTAGCACCATGTTGTTCGCATATTTCTGCTGCAATAATCGGATTAGGGTCTATTCCACCTCTTGCATTTCTTAATGTTGCGATATGATCTATATTCACACCTAGTAGCATATTTAACCTCTTTTCTGTTATTATTTTTTAAGTTTTAGTTTATTGATTTTGAGTAATGCCGTATATGATGGTAAAATTGTTATTTTATCATCTGACTTACATGCATTGACAGTGTAATTAATAGCTTTTTCAATATTTTGATTGATTGTAATTTTTTCATCAGGAACACCTGCGTATTTTAACCTTATTGCCATATCATTAGCGCGTGTACCTGAAGTTATGATTGGGTATTTAGTGTTTTGTAACTGTTCAAAATCACTGTCCCAAAGCCAAGAAATATCACGTCCGTCAGCGTAATTGTCATTTATGGCAATAAGAATTCGGGAGTTTAAATCTACTGTTTTAAGTACTTCACTTGCGCCTGTCGGATTTTTAATTAATTGTATAATTGTTTGGTGTCCGTTGATAGTTCTTTTTTCAGCTCGTCCAAAAATTGCTTTATATGAGTCGAGAGCTTTTTGAATTTCTGCTTGATTAAGTCCATTTTCAAAAGCAACCGCTATTGCTGCAAGTGCATTGTATGCATTGTATAAGCCAACCAGACCGACCTTGAACTGAAAATTTATATCATTATGACATACATCAATTATTGAATAGTCATTAAAAATTTTTACCTTTGCAGAATACTGACAGTGAGGACGACTGAACCCGCAGTTGCAAAAATAGTGCCCTTGTTGAGCAAAAAATTGTTTTGAATATTTTAGCGGTTTTCCACAAGGACAGTTAAATACTTCTAAAGGAGCATTGGACTTTTGGTAATTTTGTACAAATTCAACATCTTCAAACCCGTAGTAGATGGCATTTTTATTGTGTCCGAAATTAGCTACTAAAGGATCATCGGCATTTAAAATTAGTTTTAAATCAGGATTTTTGTCAATAGCTTTTTTGATGAAAGCCGCAGTTGTTTCCAGCTCTCCATATCTATCCAGTTGATCTCTAAATAAATTGGTCACAACAAGGTAGTCAGATTTTATAAAATCATAAAGTTTGTTTAAATAAGCTTCATCAGACTCTATTACAGCGTAATCGAATTTTTTAAAGGGTCTAACATTTAGTGCAAAAACATTGGCAACTCCTGTGAGCATGTTCGCACCTTTAAGGTTATGAATAACGCTTTGATTTGCAACCTCAAGGATATGTGCGATTAAGCCCGATGTTGTTGTTTTTCCGTTTGTACCTGATACTGTTATAATTTCATTTTTAATATATTTTGCACAGTGTGTTAAAAAATCAGGACAAATTTTCAGGGCTAACATGCCAATAAAAGATGTCCCTGAAGATTTATTTAAGAGTTTTATTGCGACATATGCTGATCTTGCTATAAGTAAAGATGTGTAAAATCGAATTTGTTTAATCATAAATAGTACTTTGGACGTATTCCCATTTCTTTTGCAATATTATATACTTATATAATAATACAAAATTGAGAAAGAGGCACATGTTTTTACTAATTGCAACAGTTTTTATAGCAGAGTTGATTATCGCGTTGACGTTAGTCTTTTTTATCAATAAGGCTGACAGGGCTATAGTTAAATGCAACGAGGTGGTAATTGAAAAACAGAAGGAGTTGGATAAGACTTTAAAAGAATTGAAATCTTGTGTAACAAATTTTGGAGTTTACTATAACTGTATGTTAGCCTCTGTTAAGAAAAAACGTAATCAATTTCGAATTAATATGCTTAAAAATATCCTTATGTACTTGTCATTGTTTTTGTTAAAAGGGAAATATAAAAAGTTAGCTGCAACTGTTCAATTTGCAGTGCTTTTCCATGATTATTTGATGAAAATCAGATCGGAATAGCTTGTCAAGTATAAAAAAATATGTTATAATCAGCGAAACGAAAGAAGAGGTTAAAATTATGAGTAAGAATAAGTCATCATTGATGTTTGGAATGGGTTTGATAGCCGGTGTGGTCGGCGGAATTGTTGCTGGAGTGCTTTTTGCACCAAAGTCAGGTGAAGAATCACGCAGAGAAATAAAAGAAGCAGCGTGTGAATTATATGAAAAACACGCTCCTGAAATTAAAGAAGCTAAAAAACAGGCACTTGAATCGGTTGATCTTATGCGTTACAAGCTTGAACGTCAACTTCGTAAGTTTAATAATATGATTAAATCGAAAAAATTACAAAAGGCAAAAGAATTAGAAAGTATGGAACAAGATTCAGAGTTTAATTATTAGTAAAAAAAGGAAGTTAAATTATGGATTTATTACTGTCACAAATTGCACTTAACCAAGGATTAGCATTTCTTGCTTGGGTCACAGGTATTGTTATAATCGTTATTGCTGTATATTTGGTTAAATTGCTTCAAGATGTAAGAGTATTGACTCAAAATCTTAATGAAACATCGCTAATTTTAAATAAAGAATTAAAGCCGACGTTGAATGAGTTAAATGAAACGCTACATTCTATAAATTCAATAGTGAAAAACACAGATCAGGGTGTGGATAATTTTAAAACAGCGTTGGAAAAAACTTTGGGTAAGACAAAGATTTTGTCTGAATCTATTTTCGGTGGATTAATCAAAGGGTTTACTACTGTATTTAACCTTTTTGCGAAAAAATAATTAGCCGATTATGGGGATTAAATAAATTATCAATCAAAATAAAATGTATGAGACAACAGTAAAGGAGTAAAAATTATGTCAGCAAGTAAATTTTTAGCAGGTTTTATAGTTGGTGGTGCTATAGGTGCTATTGCAGGTATTTTGTTAGCGCCAAAATCAGGTGAGGAAACTCGTGCTATGATTGCCGATACCACAAGAGATGTTTTGAATAAGGCTAATGAAACAGTTAAAGAAATTCAAAACAAAGCAGATGATGTTGTGTCAGATATGCAAAAAAAAGGTGATGAGATTAAAGAAAAGTTGCAAAACCTTTTAAACCAACAAAAAGAACAACAAGCTACTGAATAATCTGTAAAAAATCTAAATAAAAAGAACGATTCTAAATTAAATATTAGGATTGTTCTTTTTTTGTTACTTTGTACGACATTTTCATATATCCAAGTACATTTATTTAGCTTGACAACAGTTGTTTATCAGGTAAAATCTATATTGTATATAACCAAAGGGAGTATAGAGAAAATGATGGATCGTATACAAATCACACAAGAAGTAGAAAAAATGTGCTGTGTAAAACGTGGCGTAAAGGGTGAACCTGCTCCTATTCCTCAAGAAGGATTATGGACAAAATGTAAAGAAATTAAAGACATTTCAGGTTTGACTCACGGTTGTGGATGTTGTGCCCCACAACAAGGTACTTGTAAATTAACGCTTAATGTTAAAGATGGTATCATCCAAGAAGCACTTGTTGAAACTATCGGATGTTCAGGTATGACTCACTCTGCAGCTATGGCTGCCGAAATTTTACCTGGCAAAACTATTTTGGAAGCATTGAATACTGATTTGGTATGTGATGCTATCAACGTAGCAATGAGAGAATTATTCTTACAAATTGTTTATGGTAGAACTCAGACAGCATTCTCAGAAAACGGATTGCCTGTGGGTGCAGGATTGGAAGATTTAGGTAAAGGACTTTGCTCAATGGTAGGTACAATTCACTCTACTAAGCAAAAAGGGCCTAGATATCTTTCTTTAACTGAAGGTTACATTCTTAAACTCGGACTTGATAAAAACGATGAAATTATCGGATATCAATTTGTAAATCTTGGTAAAGTTATGGATGCTATTAAAAAAGGTGTTGATCCGAAAGAAGCATTCGAAAAAAATATCGGAACTTACGGAAGATTTGCAGATGCGGTTAAAACTATCGACCCGCGTGAAGAATAATTTTGACCTATAGTAGTAATTTAACAAGATAAGGAAAAATAAAATGGCTAAATTTGAAGGACAAGATAGACGTGAAGCTACTTTAAAGAAAGTGTTACCTGAATATGGTTTTTCTTCTTTAGATGAAGCTCGTGAATTATGCCTATCTAAAGGCATTGATGTAGATGCAATTGTTAAAGGTATTCAACCGATTGCATTTGATAACGCATCTTGGGCATATACACTCGGTTGCGCTATCGCAATTAAAAAAGGTATTAAGAATGCAGCAGAAGCGGCTGAAGCTATTGGACTTGGTCTACAAGCTTTTGCAGTACCTGGCTCAGTTGGTGACAGTAGAAAGGTAGGCTTGGGTCATGGTAATCTAGCAGCAATGTTGTTAAGAGAAGAGACTCAATGTTTCTGCTTTTTAGCAGGTCATGAATCTTTTGCAGCTGCAGAAGGTGCTATTGGTATCGCTAGAAATGCTAACAAAGTTAGAAAAACTCCTTTAAGAGTTATTTTGAACGGTCTTGGAAAAGATGCGGCTTACATTATTTCAAGAATAAACGGTTTTACATCTGTTGAGACAAAATATGATTATAAAACAGGTGAGTTAAAAATTGTTAGCGAAAAGGCTTTTTCTGATGGAGAAAGAGCTAAAGTAAAATGCTATGGTGCAGATGATGTATCAGAGGGTGTTGCAATTATGATTCATGAAGGTGTTGATGTTTCAATTACAGGTAACTCAACAAACCCTACACGTTTCCAACACCCAGTAGCCGGTACATACAAAAAATGGTGTTTCGAAAACAATAAGAAATACTTCTCTGTAGCATCAGGTGGTGGTACAGGACGTACACTTCACCCAGACAACGTAGCAGCAGGTCCTGCTTCTTACGGTATGACAGATACAATGGGAAGAATGCACGGTGATGCTCAATTTGCAGGTTCATCTTCTGTTCCAGCTCACGTTGAAATGATGGGTGTTATCGGTATGGGTAATAACCCTATGGTAGGTGCTACTGTTGCAGTTGCAGTTGCAGTTGAAAATGCTATGAAATAAATTTCATAAACAAAATCAGAAGGTGTAGCATATTTTTATGCTACACCTTTTTTAGTAACAAATTTTTTTATTCAGCGTTTTTATTCATCATACTATGAGTCAAATTTCTGGTTTTAATATTGATAATAGACGTTATATGATGGGTATATCGAATGGAAGTGTTTCCCAAAAAACTCCATCTAAGCTAAGAAATATTTGCGGCGTTACTGTAGGCGCTGTTGTCGGACTTGCTCCAATACCGTATATTTTAAAGGAGTCTATTGCGAAAGTTTCTCAAAAAAATCTTGCTGGACAAAGAAGTATGATGTCGATGATACTTCCAAACATTGATACGTTGGAAAATACCAAAAGAAATATTTCAGAGATTATAGAAAAAATAGGCTTAAAAGAAAAGGGTGTTGAATTAGTTGTAGCTTCAGATAAAAATAAATCAGAAATTGCGAATTTACTAAAAAAATCTGTTGCAGGTGATTCCAAAATATCTAAGTTGATGAGAGAAAGTTTTTTGCAAAAGTTTATTGAGGGTATTAACGCAGCTTATTTACCTGAAACAAAAAAAATAATAGTTCCGCAAAGTCAGTGCTATATGTCTGCCTATCATGAATTAGGGCATGCTTATGATTTTTTGAAAAGCGGATTGGGTAAAGTCCTGAGTAAAGGCAGATATCTGGTACCATTCAATATACCGATATTTGCACCGTTATTTCTCGCTGTAGGTTTGTTACATAATAAGAAAAATATTTTGGAAAATGAAAAAACAAAATTTGAAAAAACTAAGGATTTTATAAAAGATAATGCAGGTAAGCTAACATTTTTGAATTTTGCTCCTGTTTTAATGGAGGAAGGATTGGCTTCTATTAACGGGCTTAAGTTTGCAAAAAAATATTTGGATAATAGGCAATTGGGGAAATTACGGCAAGGACTTGGACTTTGTTGGGGAACATATGCTACAGTTGCATTTCTTTTTGCTGCTGGAGTATGGGGTGCAATTGAGCTGAAAGATAAAATAGCTGGTACTAAAAAAGCGAGTTAGCCTGTTTAACTTTTAATATTTTGTCATAGGACTTTTCTATGCTTTGGGCAAGTTCCTTATCAGAGAGTGCTTTTTTAGCTATATTTTCAATAATCTCAATAATTTCAGGGGTGGAATATCTGTAAATAAACATATTTAATCCTGCTCGAATACCCATTTCGCAAGCCTGCTGCATTCCAAATTTTGCAACACCTTTCATAATCATATCGTCTGAAATTATTACACCACTAAAACCGACTTTTTCACGTAAATACTGAATTGCATTTTTGCTCAGTGATGTAGGTATGGACGCTTTTTCAAAACATGTGCAGTGTAAATGCGCTATCATAACTATCTCAATACCGTTTTTAGTCGCTTCCAAAAATGGCTTAATATGTATTTTCTCCATATCTGACAATGGAAGATTAATTTCAGGAAGAGTCAAATGACTATCTGAATTAGCATCACCATGTCCAGGAAAATGCTTGACGCAAGGAATAATTCCGCTATTTTTGTAAGTCTTAGCAACAATGTTCCCAGCTAGACTTACTTCATCAGTGTTTGATGAAAACGCTCGTTCTCCGATTATCGGATTATTGGGGTTTGTATTGACATCAAGACATGGAGCAAAATTTAAGTTTATGCCGTAGTTCTTTAATTCTTGAGCAATTGCTTGGGTTTGCTCAACTAAAAAAAATTCACCTTTTTCAAAAGCAAATCTTGCAGAAAGATATTTTTTACCGTTATGTATATTTTCTGTGCGCTCAACTCTACCACCTTCCTGATCAATCGAAATAAAAGGTGGGATTAAAGCTTGGATTTTTATATTATCTGTAAGAGTTTTAATCTGTTCGGGAGTTTGTACATCTCTAGTGAAAAGGATAATTCCACCTAATCCTTTTTTTAAAGCTGAACGATATCCTTCTCCTTCTGTTCCGAGAATAAACATTTGGTATAGTTGTGTTTTAATGTCCATTAAAATAACTTCCCAACTAAATTCAATAACTCTTTAAGGTTTCCATTTGTGGTTACTTCTTCGATTTTTGCAAGTATTTCGTCATCTTTAGTGATTTTTTTGAGATTCTCTGGCATGATAATATCATTTGTCTTCTCAGTATTCGTGAAACCTTTATTTAGGCTTAAAAATTCACGATATGCATTTAATATTTTTATTTTGTTTTCTTCAATTTCGAAATCTTTGCCTGTGTAATATTTGACATCTTTTTTAAGTTGTTCAATGTAATCTATTATGAAATTTACCTCTTCAAGAGTTTCATTTTCATCATACTCGCAATCAAAAGCCAGATTACCCAAAATTTGAAGGTTATCAAGATTTTTTATGTACCCAGCCCAAAGCAGACAACCTGTATAAAAACCTAAATAGTTATCAAGCAGTTGCTCAATTTTTGGTAAAAGCATTTTGAATTGCTGCTTTTTCATCCCAAAATTTCTAAATCTATTTAATGAACTATAAGCATACTCTATGTTTGGTACAAAAGCTGAAATATGTTGGATAAATCCCGGGTCAAATTGCGCGCCATCCTTAAAATCCATATCTTAATCTCCAATAAATTTAATTAACCTGCTACCAAGATTATAACATAAAAAAGTATGAGAAGATTTTTCAAAATCTTCTCATACCATCCCCACACTAGTAGTCGTTATTAATATATCTATAAGCAAAAGCTGCAACAAACCCTCCTAAAAGGTTTGAAACAATAGTAAGTAACATCATTGCACAGTCAGAGATATTAAGCATTCCAAGTCCGATAGCTACAGCAGGATTAAAAGCACCGTAGCAAATCGCCCCCCCGACAGCGAAGGCTCCGACAGTTACTGTAGCCCCTATTGCCAGTCCATAATATGAATTACCTTCTGTTTTTTTAGATGTGGCTGTAAATAGTACAACATAGCACAATGCGAATGTAAATAGAAATTCGCCGATGATAAGTCCTGTACTTTCAAATGTAATGGCGTCAGAAAAAGCTGGTGGAATAATCATTTGCATTAATAAGAATACTGCTCCTATTCCTCCAAGAATTTGAGAGATCCAATAAGGAAGTAATTCTTTGGTTGGCATTGCTCCTCTAAGGACTGCCGCGAGTGTTACAGCAGGATTATAATGTCCACCGGATACAGCACCGCCTGCATACACCATTACCATCAGCACACAGCCAATTGCGATAGCTGGTATTACATTTGGCATATTAAAAAGTGTTGTTGTTCCAACTGTGAATACAAGAAAAAATGTTCCGATAAATTCTACCAAATACTTCTTTAAATTTTCTTTCATATCTGACTCCTTATTAGTTTTGATTTTCTATATTTTTTTACAATACATTTTTTTTATTTTACATAGTTAACCTAGCCTATTTTTTGTTGTATAGTAAGGCTATGTTCTATTTTGATGAAATTAACGGTAAAAAAATATTAAAATCGGATTATCTATCACAGACAAATCATTTTTTTACAACAAGAGAGCTTTGTCTTAAGTCTAATGATGAGGTATTGAGCAAAGTTGTGCTAAATAATAAAAAGTTAGTCTGTGAAAAGTTAGGAATAAGCTTAAAAGATTTAATTTCACCTAGCCAGACTCATAGTGCAAATATTCAGCTTGTGAATTCTAATCAATCGGATTATTCAGACACAGATGGGTTGATTTTAACCAATAATAAGCAGGCTATTTTTTTAAATTTTGCAGATTGTACTCCAGTAATTTTTTATGATAAAAAGCAAAATATCGGAGCAATTTCTCATGCAGGCTGGCGCGGGACAGCGCAAAAAATTTCGGTACTCACAGTAAAACAACTAATCAAAGATTTTAATTCTGAGCCTGAGAATATCATAGTAGCCATAGGACCTGCTATTTCAAAGTGTTGTTATGATGTGGGTGAAGAAGTTTATGAGAAATTAAAAAGTACGGTTTCACTATACGCAGAATTATTTGAAGAACGTCAAGGAAAATTATTTGTCGATTTAAAAGGTATAAATGCGCAGCAACTTCGGGAAATTGGTGTTGAAAAAATTGATATTTGTCCATATTGTACGGTATGTAATAATGAATTTTTCTTTTCTTATCGTAAAGAAAATGCTACGACCAACCGTCATAGTGCTGTTTTAAAGTTAAACTAGTTGCAGAGTTTTAAAATTTATGGTAAAATACGTATATGGATTTTTGGAATGAAAAACGGGTACGTTTGGCTAATCCTAAAGCCAAATTATATAATTTTTACGAAGGATGGCACTCAAAGGGTATAAAAATAACTCATAGTGCTTTTGAAGATGGCAATATTGCTGTAGTGCGGATGGGGGAAGAAAAAATCGGTATACCCCAAGATAGATTAGAAAAAGTTCTTGGTATGGCTAGTGCAATAGTTTGTACCAAGGCTGAGCCTTTTATGGAATTAAATATTCCAATAATTGAAGTACCGGATTTGAATAAATCAGTAATATATTTTGCAAAATTTATTCGCAGAGTATTTAAGGGAAAAGTCATTTGTGTAACTGGCAGCTCAGGTAAATCTACCGTTACAAAGATGTTTTATGATGTACTGGAAGGATATGGAGTTTCTTCAAACTTGAATCAAGCGAATACAACTTGGGGAATTTGTTGGAATATGTCAAATTTTTCACTGCATGTTCCATATTGGGCAATAGAGACCTCACTTGGTGGAGGAATGACTAGAAATTCTCTTATTACAAGGCCTGATTACGCGATAGTAACTAATGTTGCGCCTGTTCATTTGAAAGAACACCAGAGTACTGAAGATATAGCAAGAAATAAGGCTAAAATTTTTGATGCAGTACCAGAAAGTGGAGTCGCTGTAATTTATAAGGAGATGGAACATTTCAATATTATAGAGGATGCCGCAAAAGATAAAAATTTAAAAATTATAACAGTTGGAGAAAGCTCTGATGCTGATGTCAAAATTGAATTTGGAGAAAAAAATATAATTCATTTACCAGATAAAAGTGTTACAATGAAAGCATTTTTACCGCGTCATATTTTGCTTGATATGGCATTTGTGCTTGCAGTTGTTGGTGATATGGGAATATCTGTTGATGATGCTTGTTCAAAATTAAATCAATTCCAAGCGCTGGCAGGTCGTGGCGAAGTGTATAAAGGCAAAATACTTACAGATAGAGAAGTTGTTTTGGTAGATGAAGCGTTCAATGCAAATCCTCTTTCTATGAAAGCAGCATTGGAGGGTTTTGGCAAGATGTTTGGTGGTGAAGATAAATCTCGTGTTTTAATTTTGGGAGATATGGCAGAGGGAGGTCCAGAAACACAAAAACATCATTTGGAGTTGGCTGAGACAATTAAGCAAATAAATCCTACCCGAATATTACTTTGCGGTGAACAAATGAAAGCACTTTGGGAGATTTTGAAAGATCAGTATTCAGGCGAGTGGTATCCTGAATTTCAAGCACTTAACAAAGATTTGTTAAATTGGTTAAAAGATGGAGATTGCATACTCGTAAAATCTTCTCATTCTATTTGTCTTTACAGAATTGTAAATTATTTAAAAGTACTTATGGCAAAATACAATGAATCTGTATAATTATATAAATTATTTAGAATATTTAAATAAAAACCTTATTGAATTTTTTAAAAATCAGGCGCCTTATATTTTTTGTAATAAAGGTTGTGCAAGGTGTTGTAAAAAGGGTATATATCCGTTTTCAGAGATAGAGTTTAGATATTTAATGTTCGGATATAAAAAATTGTCGTCAGATTTGCAATATTTAATAAAAAATAAAATTTTAAATCTATATGAAGAAAAAATCACATCTGAAGGTGATAATTATATGTATGAGTGTCCTTTTTTGATAAATAATGAGTGTTCATTATATGATTATCGAGGCATAATTTGTCGTACATTTGGTCTTATGACATATCAGGGTGATGGTATCCCTAAAATTCCTTTTTGTGCTTTTACGGGATTAAATTATTCTCAGGTTTTGGATTTTAAAACCCAAACAGTATCATTTGAAAAATTTTCAAGGTTAAAAGGTTTCCCTGAACCGTTAGCGTTTAATATTGACTATAAATTATTAACCAATAAGGAGCATGAAGAAATCTGTAATATTTCATTTGGAGAGCAAAAAAGTTTACTAGATTGGTTAATTCTTGAATTTGAGTTACAATAGATGAGAATTAAATGTTATATAAAAAATAAAAGAGTAATTCAGGAGGGTTGTATGTCAAAAAAAGTTTTAATATTATCAAGTAGTCCAAGAAAGGGAGGCAATTCAGATATTTTATGTGATGAATTTGCAAAAGGAGCAATAGCTTCAGGTCATAGTGTAGAAAAAGTGTTTTTGCGAGATAAAAAAATCAACTACTGTACTGGTTGTGGATTATGTAACAGCAATAATTATTCAGGGTGTTCCCAAAAAGACGATATGGAAGAAATTTTAAATAAAATGATAGGCTCAGATGTAATAGTTATGGCGACACCGGTTTATTTTTATACACTTTCTGCACAGATGAAAACTTTAATAGACAGATGTTGTGCCAGATATACAAAAATCATTAATAAAGAATTTTACTTTATTGCGACAGCAGCAGATGGGAATAAACAAGCATTAGAACGGACATTTGAATGCTTTAGAGGATTTTTGGACTGCTTAAGTGGAGCGGTTGAAAAAGGAACGATATGTGGCGCTGGTGTGTGGGAAAAAGGAGAAATATTAAGTACTAACATAGTTAATGAAGCTTGCGAAATGGGTAAAAACCTTTAAAAAAGAATAGTAGAATATTTTTTAACAGGACAAAAGGCTTGGAATGAACTTTCCAAGCCTTTATAAAAGGAAGTAAGTTTACTATGGAAGTGCTATAAATAGCATTTCCTTTCTTGTCCTTCGACTCCTGCGTACAATTCTACATATTGTTTAGCAGGGCTTGAGTCAATTTTTGTCAATAGGACTTCTTCAATTTGGAAAAATCCGACATCACCGGACATTTCAATATCAATTTTTATTGGTTTCCTTTGTCCATGATGGATGCCGATACGATTGATAGCGTTAGCGGAATATTTGTGAATATCACCGACTTTAGGAGTTGTATTTATAGCCATAGGAATTCTAGCTCGTCCTTTTGTCATGTCACATCCATCAGCTATCAAAATTATTCCTGCTTCTATTGAATGAATTTTAGTTGTTGACATATGCCCGACTATAGCTTCAGTTGCGAGTGATTTGATGACAACGCGTTTGTGTAGGTCATCTGGAAAAATGTGTTTAAGTGCTCTATCCATGATAGGTTGTGAGATCATTGCAGACATATCTTCATGTCCTTGTCTTCCGATAGTCATTCCAAGGTCGTGCATCAATCCTGCCAGAATTACGGCGCACATGCTATCTTCAAACGTTCCAATTTCTTCTTTTTCTAGGGATGTTTGAATCCCCGAATCTTGTAGGATGTTAAGCATTTTTATAGCGTTCCCTACGACTTGACGCATGTGAACAGGTCCATGGTCATTGTAACCAAGGCGTTTAATAGAGACATTATTTGCGTATTCTTGCATTTCTTGAAGTTCTTCATCTGCAAATAGATAGTTTACAAGTTCTAAACATTTGGGATTGTTTTTTAATCTCGCTAAAATTTTGGATTCAATGGAGACTTCTTTAACTGATTTCATAATTTTGTTTCCTACATTAATTACACTTAATAATATAATACCCTATAAATGCAAAAAATTAAACATTATTAAATTTTTAATAATTTGCATTATAATAGAAATTATGAAAAAGATAATTTTATCAATATTAATAGCTGCGATTTCAGTGAATTTGTCTTACGCGTCGGACTTCCGCAAAATCGCTAATCCTGATTACAGTATTGAGCTTATGTTTAATTACCCAATTTATAAAAGACCTTCTCAAAAAGTACGAACACAAGCAGCTAAGATTCTATATGAGGAATTGAAAAATGAGCATAGGTCACTTGATTTTATGATGTATGGTATATACGGTCAACCTAGGATTTTCAATCAAATTGTTAGACTATGTAACAATCCTGATATAGAATTTAGGGGAATTGTTGATGTAAATACAAGAGGAAAAAATGATTATGCAGATACTCACAAATTAAAATCATTATGCAAATGCATAAAAACTGATTTTGCGACTAAAGATGAAATGCAAGAATATTATGACAAACAAAAAAAATTGGGATATCTGATGCATAACAAAGTTTTTGTATTTTCAAATGATCATGTGTGGACAGGTTCAACTAATATAAGTTCGACATGCTCTGGTGGGTTTAATGCAAATGTATCTTACTTGATAAAAGATAAAACAGTTGCAGATTTGTATAGAAAAGAAATTATACAAATGTATGATCAAGAAAAATTTCATATTGATAAACAAAAAGTATATGCAAAAGATTTGGTTTTATCAGACGGAACATTACTAGATATTTACTTTGCACCTAATGAGAAAATATTGACAGAGGCTATCATACCAAGTTTCAAAACGGCGAAAAAATCAATATATGTTGCGATGTTCTATTTTACAAATAAACATATTTTAGAAGAATTGATAAACGCTCAAAAAAGGGGGGTGGATGTTAAGGTCATAGTGGATGCTTCATTTGCAAAAGATTTTAATTATTATATAAATCGGATGCGAGAAGCAAAAATCCCGGTTAAAGTGGAGAATTGGGCGGGAAAAATGCACTGTAAACTGGCTGTAATAGATGATGATACAACCCTGACGGGTTCTTTAAATTGGACACATTCAGCAGTAAATTATAATGATGAAAACTTTTTAAAGATAAAAAGTTCCAGAATTGCCAGTGAAACGATAAAATATTTTTCTGCACTATGGGGTTCAATACCAGATAAATGGTTATATGCAATTCCTAGTGCAGAAGGAATAGATTCAAAATATTCTTGTCATGATGGTATTGACAATGACCATAATGGGCTAACAGATAAGGATGACCCCAAATGTCACTTAAAGCGTATCAAATAATTTTTGATTGCAGTATTTTTGGATTTTATTTTTATTCGAGTTTGCTTTGATTTTTTTTATATTATCAGTTTGAATCATTTCTCTTAAAGTCCCAAAACTACACCATCTAAAAATTTCGCCATGAGATTTTCGTCCGTTTTCTTCATAATAAATAGCCTGTTTATATAATTCAGGGTGTTTTTCATAAAGATTAATCCAGTCAAGTGGTTTTTGATAAAAACAAAAATAACAGCCATTTCGCTCTCTCCAATTGTAATAATCTGGGTAATTTATCCCATTATCCAATAAAATTCTTTCGACGTCATATATATTAATGTGATTTTCTATTAACGGGTATTTAGGAGTAATTAGAGCTTTTTCTCGATTATTTTTAGGTGTGATACCTTTTCTCCAAGATTCATCGGCCCTAATTCCAATGTAAAAATAAAATATGCCCTCCCCTTCTTTTTTTATTTTCTGGTATATAAATTTCCAAGAAGGCTTAACCTTTAATTCAATTGTGCAGTACCTACGATGTGGCGCAGGAATAAGTAAACTGGTGTGAAAAATGTGATCAAAACTCTTGTCAGGCTCCACTATAGTAATTTTTTTATTCAAAAATACTTCAATTTTATTCAAATAATTGTAGGTCTCTGGTAAATCGCAACCAGTATCATAAAACACGAGTTCTAATTTTTTAAAAATTTCAGGCATATTCTCACGCATAAAAAACGCCAACGCAGTGGAATCCTTTCCACCGCTCAAGCTCAAAATATGATATTCTTTTTTTTTGTTCATTTTCTCTCCTTTATTACAAATTATTTTCAAACTCTGACATTCTCCCCCCAAGCAAAATGTCAAAGCACAGCAAAGTATCAGCTTCACTGTGCATAAAAATTTATTTAACTACTTCCCTGCAAACGCTTTAAAAATCATCTTCGGATTTTAGCTTAACAAGCTTTCATTCCTATTATTTATGACATTTACGATTTATTGTTACTTTTTAAGATTTTTTTAATATTTTTCAGTATAATAACTTTTATGAAAAAGATAATTTTATCAATATTAATAACTGCGATTTCAGTGAATTTGTCTTACGCGTCGGACTTTCACAAAGTGCTGAAAGTCGTTGATGGCAATACTGTCTATGTCGATTTTAACGACAATGCCTTACCTGAGCAAAATGAAAAAGTTCGCAAAAAAAATTATGTGGTAAAGCCAGATTTCAAAACGGTGAATTTGAGTTTATATTATATTGACGGTTATAAATACCAAACACCTTCGGACAGGGCTAGGACTAATGCTGCAAAAGCCTTGATCAATGAAATACAAAATGCAAAAGAAAGTATTTACTTTGCTATATACGGAATAGCCAGACAACCTGAAATTGAAAATGCCCTTATTGGTGCTAAAAACAGGGGGGTAGAAGTAAAAGGAGTCGTAGACATGACTCAAAATAACCAAAATATATATTCAGGAACTGATAATTTTGTTAAAAAAATAGGCGATGTTCACAATGACTATGAAATAGCAGACAAAAATGTCAGAGATGATTTTGATAAGGAATTTGATATCACAGCAGCGATAATGCATAATAAATTTTTTATATTTGACAACAAAAAAGTATTTACTGGTTCCACCAATATAAGCAATTCAGGTATTGGCGGATACAATACAAATGTCAATATCTTAATTAATTCACCAGAAGTCGCCAAACTTTATACTCAAGAATTTGAACAAATGTATGACTTGAAATTCCACACAATAAAATCAGAAATAACTAACAACAAAAATATCCAATTGGATTACAATACAAAAATTTCTGTGTTTTTTGCTCCTAAAAATAGGGTATTTGCTAATGAATTGCATCATATACTTAAATCAGCACAAAAAACAATTTATGTAGAAATGTTCTATCTTACAAATAAATATTTAATAAATGATTTAATTTCTGCCAAACAAAGGGGGGTTGATGTAAAAGTCATACTAGATGCTTCAAGTGCAGCCAATGAGTTTTCAGCTCACCATAGACTACGCGCTTTTGGAATACCTGTGAAAATCGAAAATTGGGGCGGAAAAATGCACACAAAAGCCGCTATTATAGATGATAAATACTACATTATAGGTTCAATGAATTGGACTGGTAAAGCAGAATTCCATAATGATGAAAACCTTTTGATAATAGAAAATTCTGCTCTTGCACAGAATGCAATTAAACATTTTGTACATTTATGGAAGATAATCCCCAATAAATATTTATATGAAATTCCAAAAGCAGAAGGAAAAGACTCGAAATATTCTTGTTTCGACGGATTAGATAATGACCACGATGGGAAAATTGATTTACTAGATGAAGATTGTAGGAACTGCTGCAAATCAAAAAGAATTAAATAATGTTGTAGATAAATTTTTGTTATGCTTATTTTCTTGCGACTTTTGATAGTTCTCTTTAATTATCTTAATATTTTCTGGTTTTATCATATCCCTTAGTGAATAATCCATATTAAACCCCATCCGTCCGCTTTTTATTTCTTTACAGTCGTTATACTCATATTCCATAGCTCTTTTGTACAAATCAGGATGATTTTCATACAATCTTAACCAATCCATACACGATTGGTAAAAGCAAAAATAACACCCTGAGCGTTTTCTCCATTTATAATAATCTGATATCCCTATACCTGCATTTTTTAAAATATTTTCAACATCATTTTTATAAATATTATTTTCAACAAAGGGGAAAATTTCTATTAAATAGGGATTTTGTCCAGCAGCACTTATTCTAAAAATTTCATCATTTCTTATGCCCAGATATAATTTAATTATTGTATAGTTATGCATAAATCTGAGCATTTTCACATAATTATTCAATGAATTGTTTTTTAAAAGTCCTGTACACCACCTATGTTTATGAGAAGGTAGAAAGTTGGTAGTAGCAAGAATATCTTCAAAACTTCTTTTAGGTTTCAGTCTAGTGATTGGTTTGTTCAAAAATAGCTCAATTTTATTTAAGTATTCGTAAGTCTCAGGAATTTCGTGTTCGGTATCACAAAAAACAAGCTCCAGTTTTTCAAAAATTTCAGGCATATTCTCACGCATAAAAAATGCCAACGCAGTGGAATCCTTTCCACCGCTCAAGCTCAAAATATGATATTCTTTTTTTTTGTTCATTTTCTCTCCTTTATTACAAATTATTTTCAAACTCCGACATTCTCCCCCCAAGCAAAATGTCAAAGCACAGCAAAGTATCAGCTTCACTGTGCATAAAAATTTATTCAACTACTTCCCTGCAAACGCTTAAAAAATCATCTTCGGATTTTAGCTTAACAAGAGATGTATAACTTATACTATTATTTACTATAATCAAGAATTTATTGAGGTTTTTAATTATTTTTTAATTTTTGTGCAGATACGGTTGAACTTCCAGAGTCTCCATAAGTAATATTACGAAATGTAAAAAAGATGAAAAATAAAAAGAAATCAGTAAAGAAAAGCACAAATAAAGCCGTAGGAATATAAAGAATGAAATGCATTCATAGCAAGGTGTGTGAAGGATGGGTGAATACAATATCCAACAGCAAAAAATAATAAGCCAGTATCGTCAGGCGAATAATCTAGGTTTCGTCATCACAGATGAGGAAGTCGTATCCATCATGCAAAA
>CALUVH010000004.1 GCA_944324175.1 Candidatus Gastranaerophilales bacterium
GTAGCAGCACTGACGATACCAAGCATGATAGAGAACCATAACAACAAAGCTTGGAAAACTGCAAAAGACCTGTGGGATAAGAAACTTGTGGAAGCAACCCGTCAAATGAACATTGACGGCGTGATGACAGGAGTGGCAAGTACTACAGAAGATTACATGAATTATTTTAAGAAGTATGTAAAAGTAATCAAAACCTGTGAAAACGATAAACTAGAAAACTGCTACGCCACAAAATTTGTGCAAACAGGCGATAAAGAAACAGAAGTAGAAGTAAGCAGCTTAACAACCGCAAGCAAACTCGGTCAAAAGAATTGGAATACAAATACAATGGGATTTGTAATAGCAGATGGCACAACAGTGGTTATGGCATACAATCCGAATTGCAGTAGCGTAGACCCATTCAGTAAAGAAGGTCAAAGCGGTCAAGTAGGTTGCATGAGTATGTTGATAGATGTAAATGGAAAGAAAGGACCGAATAGAGTAGGAGATGATATAGATTTAAAGAATGCCGCAATCTCCACTTGTGATATGAAATTCCAAGACAAATGTATAGCAGCAAGCGATTTTATTCCTAATAGTTCTATAAACACTTGTGAAGGAAGTCCCGACAGAGATTATGATGACCGTGCAATGTCAACTGGATATTGTTCAAATAACCATTGGGCAGGCGCAAAGAAGACCTGCGCGGCGAATGGAATGCGCTTACCAACGATGCAAGAACTGGCAGACGTAGCGACATACATATACAAACAAGACACCCCAATTGGAATACTAGAAAACAGAAGAAACATGACTCCAGATTCAGAGCGAGCATCAGAACTCAATTGGTCTACTATTGGCTGGGACTATAACTCGAGTGAGCCGGACGGTACCATCAGCGCATATAGCCGCAACTTCGGCTCTTCTAACAGTTTCTGGATCAGCAGCGGCGTACACAACATTAGCAGCCGCGCTAGGTGTTTTAAATAGACGCGATGATGCGCTTATGCAATGTACATAATGCAAATGAATATATTGAAATAACATTAACAACATGCAGGTGCCTAATTCTAAAGGCACCTGTTGGTTATTTATTCCTATATCGTTCTAAATTTATAATATATATTTGAAAATAATTTAATTTTGCCTATTGCGTATTTTTGAAAAATATGTTACAATTAAGCGAATAGAAGGAATTTTGTAATAGATTTCTTAATTCACATGTACAAATTAGGAGAAAGACAATGTACGAAGACGAAAAACTGGTATGTGAAGATTGTGGCGCAGAATTTATCTTTACTGCCGGAGAACAGGAATTTTATGCAGAAAAAGGGCTTGTAAACAAACCGAAAAGATGCCCTGAGTGCAGAAAAAAGCGCAGACAAAACAACCGTAGAAGAAGAAGGATGTATGATGCTGTATGTACAAAATGCGGTGCTCAAACTCAAGTTCCTTTCAAACCTATCCCTGGTAAAGAAGTCTATTGCAAAGATTGTTTCGCTCAAGAAAACGCTCAATCGTAATTTGATATGCTTTATTAGAGTAATAAAAAAGACAGAATTTATATTCTGTCTTTTTTATTGTTATGCACTGATACAACTGTTTAGATAGTCGATCATACTTATTTTTTCTTCGTAGAGATATTTTATGAAATTTAAATATGCAGGATCATGTGATGTAATCACAAGGTTTATTTCAAACCCATCTGTGCAAAACGGTTCATAATCGTATACAACATAGCTGTTATACTTACTTTTCCATTCTTTTTTTTCGATTCTGCTGTTGTTTTCTTCGACTATATCTTCTAGCCAAGATACTATATTTTTATTCACATTTTTTATCTCCAGTCGATTGTATTTGCTACAATCCTGATAGTCATTTCCCATTAACATGTCAATATACTCCATACATTGCGCTATACAAAAATTGTAAATGTTTTTACATCTCAAATAATCCCCTTTAGGTATAAGTTGTTATAAGTATATTCGGTAATTTATTTTTATTTTTTAAGACTTTGCATTGTAAAGTTTATTATGCTATAATTTGGGTAGCTCGGTTTTAATAATTTGGAGAAAAAGATATTATGAATATGTTAATGCACATTCTAAAAGACCCACCAATTTTGATAGTTATTTTTACGTTTATATTTTCCAGTATTTTTTGTTTTAAAAAGTATAGTTATGTAAAAAAAGAATTGTTAAATTTTTTTGATTTTATAAAAGAGTTTAAAAAGACTGACTTGAATTTCAGATTTAAAGAATTGGATGAGTGGATGTGTAATAACCCGTATGTGTCTGCGAGCTGGTTAGAATTCAAAAATACTCTTGTATTTTCAGAATCAGTGGCGTTAAAAACAAAAGACAATGATCTGACATATAAGGAAGTTTCAGCGACAGTGCAAAATATTCAGACAACTGTTGATCCGCTTTATTTTTTCAATGCAGAGAGTTTAATTATTTCAAAGTTTAACTTTAAATTTTTACAGACTGTACCAACAATTTTGACAGGTTTTGGTCCTTTGTTTACATTTATGAACATCGCTGTTGCGTTTGGTAAAATCGACTTTTCATCACAAGAAAGGACAATCTCATCAGTAGCAGAATTGATGAGTTCCATGCAGGTTGCAGCTTTGGTATCAGTATTCGCGGTTGCATCTTCTTTGATATTTATGTCGTTTGAAAAATTATTGTATAACAAATTTTGTCAGTTGCCACTTGCAAAATGTCAGGATAAAATGGCAAAATTGTTTGATAATATATCTTCTGAAAAATTCTTACTCGAGTTGTTGAGAGAAACGAAAATCCAGAATAATTCTGTTTCAAATCTAATAGGTGTATTACCGGATAACTTTAAAGTTGCATTAAATGCAGGTATTGCAAGTAACCTAGTTCCATACTTGGAAAACCTTATATATGGTGTAAATCAGTTAAATAAACAAATGAAAGAAACAGCTAAGGCTGCTGGTAAATCTGATGATGTGGATGATTTATTCTAGAAGTATGAGGGTGTAAGCTTATGTCAATGATGATGAAAAAACATTCAGACGAAGGTGAAGAGGGTAATATATTTTGGGTAACCATGTCCGACTTGATGTTGGGGTTAGCCTGCGTATTTATGACGCTTTTCGTACTTGCGATGACCGGTTTTACTCAAGAGAGTGTCACTCAAAAACAAAATCAGATGAAGGCTGTCGAGGAGCTTGCTGATAAGTTAAAGGATGCCGATATAGATGCTGAAGTTGATAAAATGACAGGCGATATAAAAATTTCTGATTTGGAGTTGTTTGAGGTAAATAGTTGGACGCTGTCACCTCGGGGAAAACAATATTTGGATAAGCTTGTTCCAATATATGTAAATACAATATTTACTCGTCCTGAGCTCAATCAGAATATAACAAACATTATTGTACAGGGACATACAGACTCGCAATCATTTGCTGGACTTTCGACTAAAGATGAACAGTTTGTAAGAAATATGGAATTGAGCTTGAAACGTGCAAATTCTGTAGCGGAGTACATGTTTAAAACTAAATTTGACAAGTCGCATAGTGCTGATTTGCGAAAAAAACTTGTTGTGGAAGGCAAGAGTTTTAGCGAACCAATATTGGTTAATGGCAAAGAGGATTTTGCTAAAAGTCGTCGTGTAGAATTGAAATTAAAAGTTAACACTTTTGATATAAAAAATATGTTAGGGTTCTAAATATGATTAATCAGGATAATATACTCGAAACTATAAATATGATAAAGCTGCATAATCTCGATATACGGACAACAACGATGGCAATAAGTTTGAGAGATTGTGCTGATGTAGATTGTGATTGTGTATGTGAAAAAATTTATAACAAGATTAAAAAATATGCTAAAAATCTTGTCGAATATGCAAATGAATTAGAAAATGATTATTCAATCCCGATAATAAACAAAAGAATTGCACTGACACCAATTTCGATAGTAGGTGAGAGTTGTAAAAATCCTGATTATGTAAAAATAGCAAAAACACTTGATAAAGTGGCTATGGAAGTCGGTGTGAATTTTGTTGGTGGATTTTCAGCGCTTGTTGAGAAAGGATTTACTCGAGGCGATGAATTGCTTATGGAAAGTATTCCAGAGGCGCTTGCCAACACCGAAAGATTATGTTCATCAATAAATTTGGCATCCTCAAAGGCCGGTATTAATATGGATGCTGTACTAAAAATGGCTGATGTTGTGAAAAAGTCGGCTGAGCTTACCAAGGATAGGGATTGTATAGGTGCCGCAAAATTGGTATGTTTTTGTAATTCAGCTAGTGATAATCCTTTCATGGCGGGGGCTTTTTGCGGCTATGGGGAGCCTGAGTGTGCATTGAATGTCGGTGTATCCGGTCCGGGGGTTGTAAGGGCAGCTATTGAAGATTTACCAAAAGATGCTGATATGAGCATGTTAGCAAATAAAATTAAGCAGATTGCATATAAAATTACGACGACAGGTGAGCTTGTTGGAAGGAAGTTAGCAAAGCGTTTGGATATTCCATTTGGGGTGATAGACTTATCGCTTGCTCCTACGCCAGCTGAAGGTGACAGCGTTGCGGGAATTTTTCAGGCTATGGGGTTAGAGCATGCTGGGGCTCATGGTACAACTGCTGCATTAGCAATGCTTAATGACGCTGTCAAAAAAGGTGGTATAATGGCAAGTTCCCATGTTGGTGGACTTTCTGGTGCATTTATTCCAGTCTCAGAAGATGCGGGTATGATTGATGCCGCGACGAGGGGATATTTAACGTTTGATAAGTTAGAGGCTATGACATCAGTATGTTCTGTTGGACTTGATATGATAGCAATTCCAGGTGATACACCTGTTGACACTATAGCAGGTATGATTGCTGATGAAATGGCTATTGGTATGATTAATAAAAAGACAACTGCTGTTAGGGTAATACCTGTAATCGGTAAAACTATAGGAGACAAAATATATTATGGCGGCTTGCTTGGAGAAGCTCCGATTATGCCTGTAAATACGCTGTCTTCTACAAAATTTGTCCGTCGCGGCGGAAGAATTCCGGCACCAATACATAGTTTGAATAACTAAAGGAAGGCAGATTATTGGCTAAAACTTTAAATGAACTTACAATTGAATTGAAAGATTTTATATTGGATTGTATGAACGATCCTCGTTCAAAAGTTAGGGTTAAACGTTATGAATTTAACGCTTTGGATATAACTATGGATGCAGATAGAGAAAGTACTCCACATATAATTGTTGCTATGGGAATATCTCAAGCGGTGTTTAGTATTGAAACAGGTAAAAAAATAAGTGGTGGTATGGGACCTGTCGAAAGATATATTCTTAAATGGTTAGAAAAAGGTTTAACGTTGCAAAAACTGCGAGAAACATGGATGACAGCAGAAAAATTACAAAAGGTCAAAGTTAAAAAAGAAGAGAAAAAAGATCCTAAGTTCCGTTAATCTTGTTGGTCATTGATTTTGAACGTAATTTTCTATGATAAGTTATTGCGAATCTATGCGCTTCATCCCGTATCCTTTGGAATAAGAAAAGTGCACTTGAATTTCTTGGCAAAATTACGGGATCTGATTTTTCAGGTAAGAATACTTCTTCATTTCTTTTAGCGAGAGAGACGACGTCAATATCATTAACTCCGAGTTGATGTATAATTTCCATAACACTTGATAATTGACCTTTTCCACCGTCAATAATCATTAAATCCGGCTTGTCCCAATTTTTTTCACCCAAGTGCTCAAGACGTCGTGTCAGCACTTCTTTCATAGATAAAAAATCATCGGGCTTTCCTTCTGTTGTCTTAATTTTGAATTTTTTATATTCAGATTTTTTGCTTAAGCCATTTATGAATGTTACCATTGAAGCAACCGTGTTTGTCCCTTGGATGTGAGAAATGTCGTAGCATTCTATTCTGTGTGGGAAGTTTTTAAGTTGAAGTTTTTCAGCGAGATAAGATCCTATTTCGTTAAAATCATCACGGATTTTAGACATTTTGGTAAGTTTTGCATTGTCAAGTACCACTTTAGCGTTTTTATCTGCAAGTGCTTGTAATTCTTTTCCTTGAGCAGATTTACCGTAGGATATTCTAACCTTTTTTTGAGCAAGGATTTCAAGCCATTCTTCGTAGAGCGGTTTTTCTCCGATAGCTTCGAGTTCATTTGAGACAATTCTATCTGGGTAGCCCAAAGTTAGTGTGGAGTAGTATTCTTTGAAAAATGTTGCGAAAAACTCTTTTCTATCTTCATTTTCTACTTCATAAACAAAATCTTTTTTATCAATTAAACGTCCCTCTCTAATCATTAAAATTACAATCGCAAAAATCCCATCATCAGCTAATAATGAAATGATATCTTCATTAAGTTTAGTATTTTCATAGACAACCTTTTGTTTTTCGAGGGTCTTTTTTAAATCAAGGTAGCTGTCGCGAAGTTTTGCTGCTTTTTCGAATTGCTCGGATTCAGAGTACTTTTGCATTTGCTCTTGTAGTTGTTTCATAAGCTCAGACTGTTTCCCTGATAAAAACAGTTCAGCTTGAGCGACAATAGCCTTGTATTCTTCACTTGTGACGAGCTTTTGACACGGTGCGAGGCATCTGCCTATGTGGTAATACAGGCATGGACGATCTTTAAATTTTGGTGATTTACATTGCTTGAGCGGAAAGATTTTTTTCAAAAAATCCAAAGTGGCATGCATAGCTCGGATATCGGTGTAAGGTCCGTAGTACTTTCCTTTTTCAGGGTTCATGTTTTTTTTGCGAACAATGGAAATTCTTGGGAAGTCCTCATCTGTGATGAGAAAGTATGGGTATTTTTTATCGTCTTTTAGTAGTATGTTATAGCGAGGTTTGTGCTTTTTAATTAAGTGACTTTCTAAAATGAGTGCTTCGACTTCGGTGTTAGTGATGATATACTCGAGCCTTTCAATTTGAGATACAAGCACTTGAACTTTTACGCTGTCGTGGTGCTTGCGGTTAAAATAGCTCAAAACGCGTCGTTTTAGTACCTTAGCTTTTCCGACGTAGATTACTTCACCTTCTTTGTTGTAGTAGATGTAACACCCTGGGAGGGAAGGTAAGAGTTTTAGAGTTTGCTTAAGTTGATCGTTCATTATCTGTATTATAGCATAATTTTGCGAAAGGGGGTTGATTTTTTTGTATTTTTAATGTTAAATTATTTATGCGGTTTGAGTAAGTAGTCTTGACCGAAATTGATATTTAAAATAATTTGTGCAGAATAGTAATTCTGGGACTGTGGCGCAGCGGTAGCGCAGGGGACTCATAATCCCTTGGTCGTGGGTTCGAATCCCTCCGGTCCCATTTTTTGTGCGTTTTTTATTTGTAACAAAATGCGAAGCCTTGCAGTGTTGAGAAGCGATACTTTTTCTCATGTGGACGGATGAAATTTTCATTCCCCCCTTGCGGAGCAGCGAAAAATACGTTATAATCAGAATATGAGGAACAATTTTATAAATAGAGTAGCAAAAGAAAAAGACGCAGGCATGGAGTTAATGCCTGAAAAGCCTTGTGACATAGGTTTTCACGGGGGGGGGGGCAACTTCTAAAGGCTCAGCAAAAGCGTTTCACGCGGATGATAAAAAGACACAAGTTAGTGAACTTGTGTTGATGTGTATAAAAAGCAATAAATCAACTTAAAAGGTAGAATTATTTAATAAAAGGAATTAATGGTCAGATTAATAAAAATAAAGGAGGTATAAATGACCCAATTTAGGAAAAAGCTTGATTTGAACAAGAGTGAAACTGCATTTACCTTGGCAGAGGTTTTAATCACCCTGAGTATCATCGGCATAGTCGCAGCATTGACAATTCCAAGCATGATAGAGAACCACAACAACAAAGCATGGAAAACAGCAAAAGACCTGTGGGACAAGAAACTTGTCGAAGCTACCCGTCAAATGAATATCGACGGCGTGATGACAGGAGTAGCAAGTACTACAGAAGATTATATGAACTATTTTAAGAAGTATGTAAAAGTAATCAAAACTTGTGATAACAGTAAACTAGAAAACTGCTACGCAACAAAATTTGTGCAAACAGGCGATAAAGAAACAGAAGTAGAAGTAAGCAGTCTAACAACAGCAAGTAAACTCGGTCAAAAGAATTGGAATACAAATACAATGGGATTTGTAATAGCAGATGGCACAACGGTAGTAATGGCATACAACCCGAATTGCAGTAGCGTCGACCCATTCAGCTCAGAAGGTCAGAATGGTCAAGTGGGTTGCATGAGTATGTTGATAGATGTGAATGGAAAGAAAGGTCCAAATAGAGTAGGCAATGATATCCAATTAAAGAATGCAACAATCTCAACTTGTGATATGAAATTCCAAGACAAATGCATAGCGGCAAGCGACATCTATCCAATAACCCCAATAAACACGTGCGATGGCAGTGGAAACGAAGAATGGGATGACCGAGGTACAGATCAATATAATTATTGTTCCACAAACCATTGGGCAGGAGCAAAGAAAGCGTGCGCAGACAATGGAATGAGATTACCAACGTCGCAGGAATTAGCAGATGTAGCGACATACATCTACGAACAGGAGAACCCAATCGGAGCACAGGAAGGCCGATACGACATAACTCCAGATCCAGACCGAGCAGCTGAACTCAACTGGTCCACTACTGACTGGTTCTATTGGTCGAGTGAGCCCATCGGTAGCGGCTACGCGTACTGCCGCTACTTCTACTCTTCCCGCAGTACCTGGAACGGCAGCTACGTTGGCTACTCTAGCAACCGCGCTAGGTGTTTTGGTAACTAGTGACGATGAGCTTGTACAATGTGCATAATGCAAATAATGTTCAGAAATATCAACACACAGGTGCCTAATTGGCACCTGTTTCATCTTATGCATTAAAACCTTTAAAATGCGGTAATGACGCTTAAAAATATTTTGTTTTAAATGTTTTTATTAAATTGTTTTTTTGCTTTTCGAGGTAACTTTTGTTTGTTTTTAGTTACTGTAGGTCGGATTTACCAATCCGACAATAAAAAATATGATAATAAACTCGATAAGTCTGATAAAGGTATTTTTTAGAGCCTTCGGCTCAGCTGTTACTGTAGGTCGGATTTACCAATCCGACAGTAAAAAGAACTATAAAATAGGATTGCATGTGACAAAAAACAATTCCAACAAACAGGTGCCTATTAGGCACCTGTATTGATTTTAATTTATCCGTTTTCCCCTTTGTTTGTTGTCTTCCGCTTTTTCGTTGCATCCTACACCTCTTTCCTCTTCTCCCCCCCTTTTCAACAATTGCCTTTCCCTTATTTTAAATATTTTTATTAAATTGTTTTTTTGTTTTTCGAGGTAATTTTTGTTTGTTTTTAGGCTGTAATTTTTCTGCTTTTTCAGACAAATTAAGCATTTTATTTAGATTTTCGAATGGTTTTTGTGTATGTGCAATAATTTTTAATCTTGCTTTTTCAATCCTGCGTGGGTTAAGAATGATTTCAGGGTGTTTTTCGCGTCTACTGATTTTAGGGAGTTCTCTTATGCTAACTTTTATTTGTTGTGTTTCTTCAAGTTGTTTTTGCAGGAGTTTATCTACTTCGTACTCAGCTCTGTCCAGTATGTCGAATAAGTCTGATTTTCCGTATAACTTGGGATCAAGACTTTGTCTGTAATGTTTATATAGATCGTTTGTTGGAAAAATATCGTTATGATTACCTTCTATAGGTAATGGATTTACTTCATATTTGCTAATCAGGTAGCCTTTTTTATCAATAGTTTTAATAGATAAGAGTTGTTTTGCTTTATCCGCAAGGTCAATAATTATATTGTTGGGGTTGTTCTGCTGCCTTTTTATAATTAATTCTGAAAGTACAGACCAAAGCGGACGCTTGTGACCTTCGGGAATATTGGTATTTATAAACTCTGCATTGGAGGCTTTTACTGCTCTGTCTGCTTTTCTCAATAGTTTATGTGCTTCATTGGATACTATATATATTTGCCCAAAATTTGTTGTAGTTATTCTGTTTTCTATCTTCATATCAGACCTCTGTTATATCTTTAACAGCCCTGAAAATTTTTTTTGCGTATTTACTCGATAAATCTATTTATATATTAAGTTTATGTAAAGTTGCTGGCAATAATTTATTTACTGGGTATAATTATTTCGTTACAGCTATTACGGTGGAAAAGAAAACTTATGCAAAATACATTGGAAAGAAAAAGTATTAAAAATATTGATTTTAACTGTGATCTTGCACAGAGTTTCGGAATATATAAAAACAATTCAGAATTTAATTTACTGGATTATGTCAGTTCAGTGAATATCTCTTGCGGGTTTCACGCTGGCGATCCTTTGACAATAAAAAATGCGCTTTTAAAAGCAAAAGAAAAAAATGTTGTAGTTGGTGCGCATATTGGTTTTGATGATATTCAAGGGTTCGGATATCGTCCTATTTCTTTGGATGAGGATGAATTGGAAGCTCTTGTTATATATCAGGTGGGTGCGCTGATGACTTTTGCAAAAAGTTTTAAGTTGGAAATTGAGCATGTAAGACCTCATGGTGCGATGTATAAGCAGGCTGGAGAAGACTTTAATTTTGCTTGTACCATAGCTAAGGCTGTTAAGAAATGTTCTCAGTGGCTAGTCTATTATGGTGCTTCAGGTGATGTTACAGCTAAGGTTGGTGAATATCTTAATATACCGGTGGCACAGGAAATTTCTTTAAACAAGATATATAATATTGATGGTTCGGTTGATTATTCAACCAAAGATATTGAGAATACTGACACATCAGTTTCTCGATTAAAACTTTTATTATCAAATTCACAAGTGTACAACAATGAGGGTGGAAAAACTGTTGTTGAAGCTGATACAATTCATTTTACGAACAGAATAGTGAATGCTCAAGAACTTGTGGTAAGAGCCAGAGAAATAGTCTCTCCTCTTCCTGTTAATTATAAAAATGTTTGTGAGTCTGGCTGGGTATAAGGTAAAAGATAGGAATGATGATGAAATTAAGAAATAATGTAAAAATTCCGCAGGATGCAAGATGGTTAATTCCGGGGTTGCAAGTTAAAAGATGGTTTATGCTGATATTTCTGGGAGCAGCGATGATTACTCTTGGAATATTGATTTTGATAGATATTAAGCCAATATTTTATACGATGGAATTTATTAGAAAACTTGCTGAGCATGCATCTACTGAATGGTTGGCTTTTTCAATTATCACTCTTGGCGGTGCAATATTTTTCAAGGGTTGGGAAAAGACAAACTTGTCAATTTTAGATGGCAAAGATAACCAGACTCTTTTGGAAGCACTTTATAGAAGAAGAAAGTTAAACCGAGGTCCTAAAATTGTTGCTGTTGGCGGTGGAACAGGGCTTTCAATGCTTTTGAGAGGGATTAAACATGTCACAAATAACGTAACCGCAGTTGTTACAGTGGGGGACGACGGCGGTAGTTCAGGGCGTTTGCGCGAAGAAATGGGAATGTTGCCTCCTGGTGATATAAGAAACTGTATTGCAGCTTTAGCTGATGATGAAGATTTGATTACAAAGTTATTCCAATATCGTTTCAAATCAGGAGAAGGTCTTGAGGGGCACAGTTTCGGGAATTTATTCCTTACTGCACTTTGCTCAATCACTGGTGATATGGTTCGTGCAGTAAAAGAATCATCAAATGTATTGTCAATACGTGGTCGTGTCTTGCCATCTACTCTTGATGATATGAAACTTGTTGCAGAAATGGAAGATGGAAGGATCATCCATGGGGAATCTAATATCCCTGAAGCTCATGGCAGAATTAAAAGACTTTACACCGATCCTGAAAATTGTAAGGCCTTGTCTGATGTTATTTCAGCAATTAAAGACGCAGAATTGATTATTTTAGGACCTGGAAGTCTATATACTAGTGTTATACCAAATCTTTTGATAAAAGAAATTTCAGAAGAAATCGCAAAATCGACTGCGAAAAAAATCTATGTGTGTAACATAATGACACAACCCGGAGAGACTGATGGATATGCTGTATCAGACCATTTAAAAGCTCTTATCGGTCATGCTGGTGATGAAAAAATTGTTGAAGCTGTATTAGTTAATGATTATTTACCTAATAATCTTGCTCAAAAGTATCAGCAGTCCGGCTCTTTCCCTGTAAAAGTTGATGTGGAAAATATTAAAAAACTCGGGATTAAATTGTATTCTAAAAAATTGATAGAAGATAGTAAAGAAGGACTTGTAAGACACAGTTCTAATCGTGTTGCTAGAGCTATTTATGCTTGGTATAAAAAAGAGCATAAGCATGATAAAACGTTATTTTTTACTGCAAAAGAAGTAGAAAAACAGGACTGTAAATTATAATGGTAAAAAAAATTACAACAACTACAATTCAAAAAATTAAAGACAATAATCAGAGATTTTCTATGCTTACTGCGTATGATTATTCAACAGCAAAATACATAGATGAAGCCGGTATTGATGTGATTTTAGTAGGCGATAGTTTGGCAATGACTGCACTTGGTTACGAGACTACACATTCAGTCGGTGTTGAAGAGATGAAAATTTTTACAAAGGCAGTAGCAAAAGGTGTAAAGCATGCAATGGTTGTAACGGATATGCCTTTTATGAGCTATCATATTGATATTGCTGACGCAGTTAAAAATTGTGGTGAGATGATTAAAATTGGTGCAAATGCTGTGAAAATTGAGGGCGCAAATGATTATATTTTTACTTTAATAAGGCGTTTGGTAGGTTCAGGAATACCGGTTATGGGGCATGTTGGTTTCACTCCTCAGTTTTTAAATACAATAGGTGGATATAATATTCAGGGAAAAAATTTTGAAAATACCGAAAAAATTCTTGCTCAAGCAGTTGAACTTGAAAAAGCTGGTGTATTTGCTATTGTTTTGGAAATGGTTCCAGAAGAAAGCGCAAAGTATATTGGTGATAATTTGAAAGTCCCCGTAATTTCTTGCGGTGCGGGAAGATATTGTACGGGGCAGGTTATGGTATGTGATGATCTATTTGGAAAATTTTCCGAATTTAAACCAAAATTTGCACGACGTTACGGTGATATGAAATCATTAATTTTAGAGTGTGCAAGTAAATTTAATGAAGATGTTAAATCTGGTAATTATCCAAATGATGATGAAGTTTTTAATTTAAGTGGAGATGAGTTGGAAAAGTTTTTGAGTGAAACTAAATTCACTAAAACTTCGGGAGATAAATTATGTTAGTCCATACGATAAATGAAGTGAGAGAATGTATAAAAAAATGGAAAAAAGAAGGACTTACAGTTGGACTTGTTCCTACTATGGGTGCCTTACACAACGGACATTTAAGTCTAATTAAAAAAAGTGTAGAAAAGTGTGACAAGACGGTGGTCTCAGTTTTTGTTAATCCTATCCAATTTTGTCCCGGTGAGGATCTTGATAAGTATCCAAGAACGCTAGAGGCTGATGAAAAACTCTGTCAAAATGCAGGGGTAGATATTGTGTTTGCACCCTCTCCAAAGGAGATGTATGGCGAAGGTCATATTTTGTCAAATGACTTTTTAACTTACGTGGTCCCTCCTTTCTTTTATGTAGACAAACTTTGCGGAAAGTCCCGTGTTGGTCATTTTGATGGGGTATGTACTGTTGTTAATAAATTATTCAATATAGTTCAACCTGATTATGCGTTTTTTGGACAAAAAGATGCTCAGCAGCTTATCATAATTAAAAAAATGGTAAAAGATTTGAATATACCGGTAGAAATCATTCCTTGTCCGATTGTTAGAGAAGAAAGTGGCCTTGCATTGAGCTCTAGGAATAAGTATTTGTCAGAAACTGATAAAAAAGAAGCATTAGCGTTAAGTAAAATTTTATTCAATATTAAAGCTTGCTATGATAAAGGAATAAAAGATGTGGATGCATTGTCTGAGACAGCATACGGCTTTTTGAATGAACATCATTCACTAGAGTATTTAGAATTTAGGGATAAAGAAAATCTTGAACAGAAAACTCTAGCTGATGATAATACGCAAGTCTTTATTGCTTTGAGGATAGGAAGTGTAAGACTGATTGATAATATTTTGTTAGGTTAATGAGGTTTTAAACATGTTGAATTTTTACTATGCACAAAAGAAAATGTGGCAAATTTTGATACATTTGGTGTTTATAATCCAGATTTTTTTGTTCGGTGTAATTCTTTTGGTTACATTACATTGGTTTTTGGAGCTTGTAAATCAACAGTTTTTACAATTTGTACAGCCGATGTCAGATTTTGTGTCAGGGCTTATTAAAATATTTTACAAGCGTATGATTGAAATCGGTGGAGTAAAATTAGATGGGTCCATCTTATTATTTGATATAATTGCGATTCTTTTGATTTTTGGTGGAGCTCAATTACGTGACTTTTTTCAAAAACAGATTACTAAAATTGATATCATCATAGACAAAGTTGCGAGAGATCAGGAGGAACTTTTTAATAAAAAATTACAAGAGGATTATGAAAAACAACTATTGAAAAATTCTAATATCGGAATTTTGATTACTTATAGCCTAAAAAATGTTTTAGGAAATGCCTTTTGGTCTGAGCCGAGTAACGATTTGGTTGGAAATAAGCAAAAAGAAGTTGATAAACAAATTTATTATGCACTTTCAAAATTAAATGGTTGTAAGGTCGCAAAAACCGGTTCGCAGTTTTTGATATTGTGTTCAGATTTTGAAAAAATTGACTTTATATTGGATTATTTGAAAAAGTTGTTAGCTAAAATTGATGAATATGTGTTAAAAAGTCAGATGACGCTCACTACTTATGTTGCACTTGAACCGTATGATAACAAGACTAATATGAAAAAAGTCTTTACCATACTGAATAAAATGCTTTCTTTGAAGATGCCCGATGAAATTATTTGCCTTGGAAATTTCCAGCTGCGCTATGAGTTTTTGAAAAAGCAGAACTATCATTTTGTACTAAAAGGTACATATTCTATTGAAGATAATGACAAGGTTTGGGCATTGGTTAAGAAAAATTAATATATCTATTGATTTTTATTTTTTTTATTGATACTATTAGAGTATGACCGCAGACAGTAAGCGGAGTGGTGCGGAAATTCAGTAAGAATGATTTGAATAAATAGTGCGCTCCTTAATATATCAGCTTACCGAGGTTACACAAAAGTCGAAATATATTGCTGTGTAAGATTTTGCGGTTTAGGTACATATTGCAAAGTCTTTTTTGTATGTGTGCAAAAAATAGGTCGATAATATAAAAAAGGAGCTTAAAAATGGCAACAAAAGCATTTAAATCAGAAAAAATAGATGCAATAAAGTCAAAAGTTGAAAAAGCCCAAGTCGCTATCTTAACAGAATACAAAGGTTATAGTGTAGAAGAAATTACCAAATTGAGACGTGCTATCCAAAAAGATGGCGGTGATTATATGGTAACCAAAAACACTTTAGCTAAATTGGCTGTTAAGGGCACAGAGTATGAAGTTCTTGCTGATCTTTTAAAAGGACCTGTAGCTATTGCTTTTGGTTTTGAAGATCAAGTTAGCCCTGCAAAGGCAGTTGCTAAATTTATCAAAGAATCAAAAAAAGGTGCTATTTTAGGTGGAGCTTTGGATGGCAAATTATTGTCAGCTAAAGAGGCAGAAGATTTATCAAAATTGCCTTCAAAAGAAGAACTTTATGCAAAAATTCTTGGTTCAATCAACTCTCCAGCGTCTGGTATTGCAAACTCTATCAACGCAGTTATGGCACAACTTACACGTGCTATGGCAGCTGTTAGAGATCAAAAAACAGCGTAGTTGGATTATTGCATAGAAGCTAATTTGTAATACAAAGTTTGGACTCACTTTGTAAAAGAAAAAAGAGTTCACAAAACTTACGAAATTACACAAAATAAAATTATAAGGAGAAAAACAATGAGTAATGTAGAAACAATTTTAGAATCAATTGAAAAATTAACTTTGTTGGAAGCAGCAGAATTAGTTAAAGCTATGGAAGAAAAATTCGGTGTATCAGCAGCAGCACCTGTAGCAGTAGCAGCAGCTCCTGCAGCAGCTGGTGAAGCAGCTGCAGAAGAAGCATCTGAAGTTAACGTTATCTTGGCTTCAGCTGGTGCTAACAAAATTGCTGTATTGAAAGAAGTTCGTGCTATCACAGGTCTTGGCTTGAAAGAAGCTAAAGATTTAGTTGACGGTGCTCCTAAAGCTGTTAAAGAAGGCATCAAAAAAGAAGATGCTGAAGCTATCAAAAAACAACTTGAAGCAGCTGGTGCTACTGTTGAAATCAAGTAGTCGATTTCTCAAAGATAAATTCTTTAAAGGGTCTTCAAATTTGAAGACCCTTTTTTAATAACAAATTTTTCTATATTCACAAAAATCACATTTTTTTGTATGCGTAATTTCTTCAGGAGGGATGAGTTTCGAGATTTTATTACATGCTGTAATTATTGCTATTTCGTATAATTTTTCTAATTCATCGTTAAAATCTACAACGTGATTTTGATTGTTTTTGAGGTCGATATATACAAATTTTAAATTTTTAACATCGGGATATAGTTTAGATACGCAGAGTAAGTATATCATAGTTTGAAAATCTTGTTTCGGTTTTTGAGGGATTGCTCCTGTTTTGTAGTCGAGGATGTATAATGAATCATCATCATGCATTAGTGCATCTAGTCTTCCGCCAATCCAATAATCCCCAATTTTACAAGATAGGTTATATTCTGAGTTTACATAATGTTTTTGAAAATATATGTTAGATTTTAAGGTATTCCATATCTTTCTTTCAACCTCACCTAGTGCAGGTTCAAGTTTTTCGATATTGTCGCCTCTTAGGTAGTAGTGAGCTAAAGCATGAACTTTTTTCCCCCTTTCAAACCAGCCGGATTTTTGTGGGGGTGAAATTTTTTCTACATATCTAAAAATGTATTTTTGTGGACAATCCAAAAATGTTTTTAGCATGTTAGGTGAAAAAATTAACATCGTGTACCTACGCTTTCATTAATTATTTCGGTAAAAACTAAACTTGGTTGCTGGGTGGTTTCTTTGCCGAATGATTTTACTTTTTCGCTTACTGTGCAGTATAGATATTTTTTGGCTCTTGTAATTGCGACGTATAAAAGTCTTAAGTTTTCAGCCAAAAGTTCTTGCTTAAGCTCAATTTCCGTTTTAGCCTTGTAGTTAGGGTTCAATCTTTTAAGGTTTTCCATGAAATCCGAAGATTTTAATTTTATTTGAGAAATATCAAGAGTTAAGTTTTTCTCAGCCATCTCAGGTAAGAATACATAATCAAATTCATCTCCTTTTGATTTATGGAGTGTCATAATTTGGACTTTCCCTGCCAGAAACTCTTTATCACTTTCATCTTCTTCTGAGAAAAAGTTAAAACCGCTTAATCTAGGTTTTTTAGCAAGTTCTCCGAGTCTTTCAATTATAGTTACAAAGTCTTTGGTGTTTGCACCAATTCGCTTAATAAGAGTCGAAATGAGGTAGACATTTGACTTCTCAATATCCGAAGAGTAGTAGTGCAACCCGATTTTAATAGCGAGTTCATCTGCGGTTAAGTGAGGGAATGATAGCCAGTAATTAAGATCCCAGTAAAATTGAGCAAGACTCATTTTATTAATATCATCACAATTTACATTTATGAAAGGGGTTTTTAAATTACGGATTTCAGTTCCGAGACGCTGCTCATAAAAGCCCAATTCTGCCAGAATTTCATAGCTATCGGCTATTGTATTATTATCAAAAGGTGTCTTTATCATATTGAGAACTGAGTAGATAGTTCTGAATATTGATTTTTGTTCCAAACATTCACTTCTTGTAATGCTTTTCAGACCGCTGTCATTAATGAAACTCATCCATTGAGCGACTTGATAGTTATTACGGAGTAGAATTCCGACAGTTGCTTTCGGATCCTTTTTGAAAGCTGATTTTATTTCTTTCAAAATATAATTGCGTTCTTCTAGTCCGCTTCCAAAAATTGCGGTTTTTATGGCATTTTCACTGACAGGATTTCTACCTTCGACAGGGTGCATAAAAATTTTGTAAAATGCATTTTGGCACTCATCTTTGGAGTCTGCCCATACAATTAAATCATTTGCGAGTTTCCATACGTCCTGTGTGCACCGTTGAGAACAATCCATGCTAACGTTTGTGCTTTCTTTAATGAATTTTCTAAAACCTTCTACATCCGCGTTGGAAAAAGTTGTGGTAATCGCTTGATTTATATCTCCACATCGGATGAGGTTTTTATGTTTTGCACTTAAAAGTTTAATAAGACGTTGTTGAATAGCGGAAGAGTCTTGTGCCTCATCTTCAATAATGTAGTGACAAATATTTTGATAGTAATTCAGTATGTCTTGGTTTTCTTCGAGTAACCTGACTGATGAAATTAACATGTCATCATAATCTATTAAGTTAGATTCTTTTAAAATATTTTGGTAGTTATCAAAAAAAGTCGCAAATTTTTGTAATTTAGCATCTGTGAGCACTTTAGGGAAAATTCCTCCGCTCATTTTGAATACAGATACAGCTCTGTCAAATTCTTCGGATTCTGTTTTTTTCAATTTAAGCGAGTTTGAAATTTCTCTTACAATCCTTGAGCGCTGAGTATCGTCGCAAATTTCAAAATCAGAATTAAGTCCTAGGCGCTCAAAATTTCCGTTTTCCTTTAGAATTCTCAATGCGAGTCCATGAATAGTGCTGATATTTGGTAATTGTGTGGAATTTTGTCTTATATTTTTAATTCTTTCTCTGAAATTTCTTGCTGCACTTTCCATGTAAGTCATAACAAAAATATTTTCCGGATTTGCTCCCATATCCATAAGTTTTATGATGAGTAAAAGCAAAATAGTTGTTTTCCCTGCACCTGGTACAGCTGATATTGCCATTTGACCTTTTTTATATTCTAAGACAGGTCGTTGATCATCTCGAGGTGATATTTTTACAGATTTATTTTCCTGTAGTTTGTTTTCAGGCTCAGATAGTATTATGAAATTCTCTATTCCTCCGAAATTCTCAACGCCATTACCATCAAATAAGCTTGAAAGTGCAAAGATTTCTTTTTGTGCACAAAGTGTTAATTTCCTTAGAATTCTGGCGGTTTTTTCTTTGCTTAGTTCAATATTATCATCGATGGTGTATTCATCTTTACTCCAGCCTTGTTGAAAGACCCAAGCATTGTATAGTGGACCTGTATCACTTTTAATCCATTCATCACTTGAGATATCTAGCCAGAATTGATATTTTGTTTTAATTTGATTGTCAATAATTTTTTGTGGAGTACCGATTACAAGATCATTTTCTTTAATTTCTAATGTGGAATAAGGGTTTTCTGCAATTATTGAATTCTCAATTTGTGTTATAATTTCAGTTTTTCTTGTGTCAAAATCTTCCCCAAAGATATTTTCGAAATCTTGTAGTTGTTTTATGAAAAAATTGAATTTTGTAATTTCATAAGGGTTGATAGAGGTAAATTCAGCAAGCTCGTCATATATTTCATAGACCTGATCGGATAGTTTATCTTGTGAGTTTTCTAATTTTGAAAGCAATTTAATAAATTTATTGTATTTTTCCGAATATTCATCGAGTAGAAAATCTTGTGTGATAAATTTTTTTTCAAGGTCAAAAGTTTTTAAGATTTTTTCGCAATATTTTACAGGTATACCTAAAAAGTCCGAGAGTATCGGGCGAATATCAAATTCGGATAATTTTTCTTTTAATGTTGTATTTAGTTTCAATATTGTAAGTACAGACAGTACGAGTCTGTTTTGTATAATTTTTTCACTTCCTGATAAAAATATCGGGTTTATAGTTTTTCTCAGAGATTCTTTAAGTGTAAATTTAAGCATTTCATCAATAACGGGCGTAATGATGGAAATTTCGCTAGGTAAAACATTTTTACTTGTTAAATCGTTAATTTTTCTAATTGCAATATCGAGCATACTGGCTCTTTTGGATGGAGATTGCAGTGAAAAGTGTCTGAGGGGAATGCAGTTACATTGTGTTATGTTTTGAAAAATATTTTCTGCATCTTCAGAGGTTTCTGTTGTGGAAGGTAATTCAATGGTTTCGGCTTTGAAGATTTTTTCAAATTCCCATACGGCAAGTCTATTTGCACTCAGATAGCCGGCGCGACTGGCGCCTTTTTTATCGAATGCTATAAATGCATCTATTAGTTGAGGCGCGATGTATTTTATAAAGTCAAAGCAGACAGGTGTAATTTCATCTCCATCATCTACAATTAGATATTTTACTTTTTTGAAATAGTCTGTGTTTTTATAAATATAGTTAAATACAAGTGTTTGTCGTAAATAATCGAAATCTCTTAAAAATAACGTTTTTGCAAGGAATTTTTTCAATGCACTTTTAGCATCATCTGCAAAACTTTCATTTAAAATATTTGAGCGCAGCTGTACATCTGCATCAGAAAGATTGTTTTGTACAATTAACGAGTAACGTCTAAACAGTTGATGAAGTAATGATTTTTTTGAATTATATCCCTTGAATTGGACTGATTTAATTATATCTTTGAGGATAAATTGTGATACTTCAAGTCCGGCAAGGTTTGGTAAAATTGTTGGATTATTGTATGGATTTCCGTTTTCAATTAATGCCCAATTATCACATATGGCATTGTACACAAGTGAGAAAAAAGAATGTACTTGCAATTTTTCACTGATATCAATAGTTAGACCTTGTAAAGTTTGCTCTATAAATTTATTTTTCAGGGTGGAATTTTGCACTAAAACAAGAATTTCAGAAGAACTTATGCCTTTGTTCAAAAGCTCTGTATATTTCTCTATTAACAACTCAGTTTTTTTAGATGAAATATTCCCTTCAATTAGCAAATCAATACTCCTCCTGTAGTAAATTATACCATAAATTAGTTTAAAATTTACTTTAAACTAATACTATTATACTATTGCCTTTTTTAGAAAATTGGACTAATATAATTATTGTAAACGGAGACGTTAGTAGAAAAAGAAATCGCATGGAGGTTAACATGATGCAAGAATTACAAGAACAAATCGGATTTTCAGCAGGTCAAATCTATGATTACTTGAACAACAATGGTGAAACAACTTTCGCTAAAATGAAAAAAGAATTAGATTTAAAAGGAAACTTTGCAGATTTAGGTCTTGGTTGGTTAGCTAGAGAAGATAAAGTTGAAATTTCTAAAAAAGGTTCTTCAGTTAACGTAAGACTTAAATAGTTTTATCGGTTTTATTTAATTATTAAAAAAGCACTCCGATGTTTATGGGGTGCTTTTTTGAGCAATAAAAAAGCCTCAACATTGTTGAAGCTGTAATCTTTTTCTTTAATTCTCGTGTAGTAGTAAGTAGTAGAAGGTAGTAGTTTATAAAAGTCTTTTTAAATCGTCCTCGTATATATATAAAGTATTTTTTACATATAAAATTGACATATTAAATTGATTTGTTACAAAACTTAATAAATCTATGGCGATATTTGAATTATAATTATTGAGATAAAATGCAAGAGGAAAAATATGAAAATAGCGATATACCCAGGGAGTTTTGATCCCATAACAAAGGGACATTTAGATGTTCTTCATACTGGAACTGAAATTTTTGATAAAGTAATAATTGCAGTTGCTAAAAATTCTGAAAAAAAGGGATTTTTAACAGTAGATGAGCGCGTTGAACTGATCAAAAAAAGTGTTGGTCATTTGGAAAATGTTGAAGTGGATTGTTTTGAAGGACTTACAATAGAGTATGCCAAGCAAAAAGGTGCACAAATTTTATTGAGGGGATTGCGTGCTGTTTCTGATTTTGAGTACGAAATGCAACTTTCTCAAGCTAATAGTGCTCTTTCAAGTGATATAAAAACAGTTTTTTTGATTACAAAACCAAAATATAACTTTATTTCTTCAAGTACGATAAAAGAAATTTTTTTAAATGGCGGAGATATTTCGAAATTTGTACCAGAGGCAGTAGATTCTTATTTAAAAACGCGCAATAAATTGTAATATATGCACTTTTTCTAGCCTTAATTATTTGACAATTTATTTTTGCTTTTGTAGAATGTAATTATTGAAAGGGATATGTGATAACAATGCAACAAAACGGTGTATATGATTTATTAAAAATGTTAGAAATTTCTTTGGAGGAAGGTTTTCCGATAATACCTAGAAAGTTTACAGTAGTAAAAACCAAAGAAATCGAAACTCTAATTGATAGGATTTATGCTTCATTACCGGTAGAAGTACAAGAAGCAAGAGCGTTTTTAAGGCGCAGAGAAGAATTACAAATAGAAGCACAGCAAAAAGCTGAAAAGATAATCAGTGATGCTCAAATGGAAGCAGATAGAAAGTTGAGTGAAGCAGATTTTATAAAGGCTTTAGAACGTGAAGGAATAAGAATTAGAACTCAGGTTCAACAAGAGTGCGAAGAAATAAAAAGAAAAGCTGCCGAGGAAGCAGAGAATATTAGATTGCAGGCAACAGAAGATGCAATGAAGACTCGTGAAGGTGCTGAGTTGTATGCTGAGCAGGTATTGACTAATTTAGAACAAGACTTGACTCAATTACAACAAGTCGTCAAAAATGGTCAGATTTATATGGAAAAATTGAGATCAGAATCTTTAGGCGCAGGTCTTGAAGGTGGTTATTCTGACCGTGGAAAAAATCGCGCAGGTGATTTTGTCATCAGATAGTCGTTTTAAAAATTAACCAAAAAGAATGCTCTGTTTATTGAGCATTCTTTTCTGTATAGAAAGTTTACAAAATGTTTGCATTTTATTTTGTTTGATTTAATATATAAGTATAAGCCGAAAAAGGAGAATGTGAAAGAGAACACATTCTCTTTTAAAAAGCCACAAGGCAAGTGTAAAGTAAAAAGTTACTATAATAAATATAAAGGAATAGAAAATGGGTATCAAAGGAAAAAATGACAGAATGGTAGTTCTAGCATGTGAAGATTGCAAAGAAAGAAACTACACAACAGTAAAAAATAAGAAAAATATTAAAGAAAGATTAGAGTTGAGCAAATATTGCCCAACTTGTAAAAAACATACCAACCACAAGGAAACAAAATAAGTCTATATTAAAAAGTGGCAGTATTCAGCTGTCACTTGATGAGCGTCCTTAGTTCAGTTGGTAGAACGTCGGTCTCCAAAACCGGATGTCGAGGGTTCGAGTCCTTCAGGGCGCGATTTTATAAGATAAAGGATATAACTATGAATGAAACAGTTAATGCGATACAGACATATTTAAAAGGTGTAAGGGCAGAATGGGGTAAAATAATTTGGCCGGAAAGACGTCAAGTCGTGGCAGAGACCATTTTTGTAATAGCGATTGTGTTTGTATTTACTGTTGCGGTTTATCTTATGGACTTAATATTCAAAGGCTTGTTTGGTTTAATAAAATAATTGTTGCCGAGAAAATCGGAATTAATAAAGATATAGGTGGCTTATGACAAAAAAAGAAAAATCAATGGCAGAACAGTTGAATGAAGAAAAAGCACTAGAAGCAGCGCAGGCTCAAGCTGAAGAAGATGAAAAAAAAGCTAAAAAAGCCCAAAAACGCTGGTATATAGTTCATACATATTCAGGTTACGAGAACAAGGTTAAGGTAAACTTAGAAAAACGTATTGAGTATATGAATATGGGCGATAAAATTTTCAGGATTGAAGTGCCTCAAAAAACTGTGACCCAAATGAAGGGTGGTAAAAAACAAGAAAGAGAAGAAAAAATATTCCCTGGCTATGTTCTTGTTGAGATGATAATGGATGAAGATAGCTGGTATGTTGTAAGACACACTTCAGGCGTTACAAAGTTTGTTGGCTCAGCAAAACGTCCAATACCTGCTCGAGACAGCGAAATTAAAAAGATTATTAACCGTTCATCTTCTCAAGTCCAAAAAATTGAATTGGATGTTAAAGCAGGTGATAAAGTTAGAATTATTTCAGGTCCTTTTGCAGACTTTATTGCAGATATTATTGAAGTATATCCTGATAAATCAAAGCTCAGAGCAAATGTTTCAATATTTGGTCGTGAAACGCCTGTCGAGTTAGAATATAAACAAATTAACAAATTATAATTTTAAAAACACTAAAGTTAAAAAGTGCGCGTAAGCGCGAAGGTAAAACAAAGTAATGTGGAAGGGACGCCCCCGCTATAACCACAAAAGGAGAAAAAAATGGCAAAAAAAGTAGTAGGAAAAATTAAGCTTCAAATAGAAGCAGGAAAAGCAAATCCGTCACCTCCGGTTGGTCCGGCATTGGGTCAGCATGGTGTGAACATTATGGATTTTTGTAAGCAGTTCAATGCTAAAACAGAATCACAAGCAGGATATATTATCCCTGTTGTAATTGATGTGTATGAAGATAGAAGTTTTTCTTTTATCGTAAAATCACCACCTGCACCGGTTTTGATTAAAAAAGCGTTGAATTTACCAAAAGGTTCAGCTGTTCCTAATAAGGATAAAGTTGGCGAAATTACTCAAGCTCAGTTAGAAGAAATTGCAAAAATCAAAATGAATGACTTGAATGCTACAAGCTTGGAAGCAGCAGTCAATATGATTAAAGGTTCTTGCAGAGCTATGGGTGTTACGGTAAAGGCAGAATAATTAAGGATGGAAGGATATTTATCGGTTAGATAAATTCCGTTACTACCATGAAAGGAAAAAACAAATGGCAAAATTAACTAAAAAACAACAAAAAATGCAGCAAATGCTTGAAGGGTTTGTGCAACCTGCTAGTGCTGTAGATACAATTAAAAAATTAAAAGAAATTTCTAAAGAAGTTTCAAAGTTCAATGAAACAGTTGAATGTCACATGAGATTAGGTATTGACGTTAGACAAGCTGATCAACAAATTCGTTCAACCGTTGTGTTACCGGCAGGTCTTGGTAAAACAGTCAGAGTTTGTGTTATTGCAAAAGGTCCAAAGGTAAATGAAGCAAAAGAAGCTGGAGCTGATTTTGCTGGTGCTGAAGAAATTATTGACAAGATTTCTGATGGCTGGTTTGAATTTGATACCTTAATTGCGACTCCTGATTGTATGGGTATGTTAGGTAAATTAGGTCGTGTATTGGGACCTAAAGGTTTGATGCCAAACCCTAAGACAGGTACAGTTACAATGGATATTGCCAAAGCTGTTAAAGATGCTAAGGCTGGTAAAGTTGAGTTCAGAGCTGATAAGCAGGGGATGATTCACTGTCCAATCGGAAAAGTTGAATTTTCAGAAGAAGACCTTGTAAAAAACTATGCAACTTTAGCTGATGCAATTTTGAGAGCAAAACCTGCTTCAGCTAAAGGTACATTTGTAAAATCAGTTTACCTTGCAACAACTATGGGACCTGGTTTGAAATTGGATCCTAAGACTTTTGCTGCAGAGGTAAAAGAACTTGTTTCATAGGAATTAAAATATTTGAGGCGTGAGGATTTATCCCACGCCTCTTTTTTAATAATGGAGAGAATGAGGGCTTCACTTTGGTTAAAAGAGGTATGTTTATAACATTTGAAGGTGCTGATGGTTGTGGTAAGACAACTCAACTTGTGCTATTGTATGAATATTTTAAAGCTAAAGGGATTGATGTTTTGAAGACCAGAGAACCTGGAGCACAAGGACTTGGAGAAAAAATTAGAGAAATTTTATTGAATTACGATGGTGAAGTCTCTGACAGGTGTGAATCTTTTTTATTTTTGGCAGATAGAGCTCAACATATCGACAAAATTGTAAATCCAGCTGTGGCATCAGGAAAAATAGTATTATGCGATCGTCATATCGACAGCACAGTTGCATATCAAGGTTATGGTAGAGGGCTTGATATTCCAAGAATAAAAATGCTAAATTCTATAGCCACGAACAATATACGTCCAGACCTTACTTTTGTATTTGATATAGATGTAAAGACTTCAATGCAGCGAGTAGGACAAGAAAAGGACAGAATGGAAAGTGCAGGTTTTGACTTTTTTAATAGAGTTCGTATGGGGTATCTTGAAATAGCAGAGCAAGAGCCTAATAGAATTAAGGTAATAGATGCAACAAAATCTATAGAAGAAATCCAGAAGGAAGTTGTAAAAATAGTCTCTGAGCTTATTTAGCTGTAATGATCTGTGTTTTTTAATTTCAAATATTTGTAAAATGGATTATATATTAGCTAAGTTTTTTATAGGTTGTTTAATATCTATCACATTCAAGTTTTTAAATGAAGATATTATTTTTATGTTTTTAGGATTTGTGACCGTTTCTTTTGCCAGTAATGCACCAACAATCGCTTCCAACTGTGACATGGGCATCATATTTGCAGGCAATTCAAGTCCCCATTCGTACTTTAAAGCCTGTTGTAAAAACTTACAATCAGCTGGCGATCTTTCTTTATAACATGAGTTTAGATGCATACTCTGCCTTGTTAAGTATAATTCAAAACGATCAATTTCTATACCTTTTTCAACAAGAGATTTAAAATATTCTGCACCTCTGGTTGTGTAGCGTTGAGTCCAATTGTCTTGGTTGGGTATGTTTGGATTTGTCGCAACAAGCTGATAAGGTTTTGATAAAATTCTCCATTTGCCCTCAAGCATTGTCCTGTCCCATGCTAATGAAATGCAAAGTTTTGAATCTTTTAATGAAGAGTAGTTATCAAAAAAATGGATTATGTCATTGACCTTATAAAGCTTATCGACAAGAATAAGAGTATTGCTATCATCAAGAATGGCAAGTCCTGAATCCATGCTTGAGCCTGAGGCTAACGATAATCCTACGTAATACTTCATAATTTCTCCATTTTGTTTATGCGTAAAATTTTATTGCAAAATTTGAGTGATGATTAATGGTTCATCTTCTGTTGCAAGTACGGTATGTTCAAAGTGAGCTGACGGTTTTTTATCAACGGTACTTACTGTCCATTCATCATCAGCGACTTCAACTGCATCACCGCCTAGGTTAAGCATAGGCTCTATTGCAATTACATAACCGTGTTTAATCAGTGTATGATCACCCACTTTGTAGTTAAACAAAAACGGATCTTCATGCATGTTATGTCCGACACCATGACCACCATATTGTCTTACAATACCAAGTTTTTCACGGTTCGCTACGGCTTCTATAGCACTGGAAATATCATCCAGTACATTTCCGTCACGCATCTGTGCAATACCGGCAAACAAAGATTCTTCGGTTGTTTTCAATAGCCTTTTAATTTCGTCAGTGACGTTACCTACGGGATATGTCCAAGCTCCGTCGCCTACCATACCGCCATATGTTGCCCCAACGTCAATACTTATTATATCACCTTCTTTTACAATTCGGTCTTTTGAAGGTATTCCATGGACGACTTCTTCATTGATAGAAGCGCAGATTGATCCGGGAAAACCATTGTAGCCTAAAAATGTAGGTATTGCGCGGTTTTCTTTAATTATTTTCGTGGCTATGCTATCGAGTTCAAGTGTGCTAATTCCCGGTTCAATGACCTCTTTCATTTTTTTGTGCACTAATGCAACTATGTGACCAGCATGGCGCATTCTTTTAATTTCATCTCTGGATTTTCTATGAATCATATTATTGCCTCACGGTGTTTCAATATCAAATATTAGTTACTTTAGTTAGGTAAAAATTTGATAATTTGAATTTGTTGCCTTCTTTATTTAATTACTTCCAGTAATCTTTCCCAAACTTCATCAATTGTTCCGTTCGCATCAATTGATTTTAAAACGCCTTTATTTTTGTAGTAGTCTATCAGTGGCGCTGTTTCATGAAAATAGGTGTCAAATCTTGCTTGAGCAACTTCTTTTGTATCATCTTTTCTTTGAGTTAGTTCAGCACCATCATTGTCACAATGTCCTGCAACTTTAGGCGGTTTAAATTCAAGGTTATAAATTTCACCACATACAGGGCAAGAACGGCGATTAACTATTCTTTCTACCAAAATATTTGTATCTATGTCGAAGTAAATTGCTCTAAAGTCTACTTTTTCATCTTTATTAATTTCGTTATTGATAGCTTCCAACAAATCAGCTTGTTCAACGCTTCTAGGGTAACCATCTAAGATATATCCTTTTTGACAATCACTTTGTGCTAATCTGTTTTTAATGATTTTGGCTACCAAATTTGCAGGTACTAAATTACCCTTATCTATGAATGATTTCGCTATAATACCATCCTCTGTTCCCTCTGATATTTCGTGGCGAAGGAGCGAACCTGTATCCACGTGAGGAAAGTGTAAATATTTCGCTAATTTTTCGGTTTGTGTACCTTTACCACATGCCGGTGGTCCTAAAAAAATAAGTTCTTTTTTTGTCATTTTAACTCTTCTTTCTTATTATTTTTCATTAAGTTAGCGCCGTATTTTCAACGGCGCATCTCTTATTATTACGTATCAATGTTCGTTGCATAAACAGCATTTGTTTCTATGAAATTACGTCTGGGATCAACCTTATCTCCCATCAAAATATCAAATAGTTGATCGCAAAGCATTGCATCTTCAATATCAACTTTTAATAATGTTCGAGTTGCAGGATCCATTGTAGTTTCCCAAAGCTGCTGAGGCATCATTTCACCTAACCCTTTGAATCTTTGGATTGTTAGACCTTTTTGTCCACGTTCATCAATTAATTTCTGCAATTTTTCAAAGGATTTGATTTCATACTTTTCTGTATCTGTTTCTAAAATCAAGTAATCTTCCTCTTCTATTAGAAAATCTCTAATCAGAGGGTATGCAGTTTTTAAGCGTTTGTATTCTGAGCTTTTTATAATATTGGAATTTACTATAACATGCTCTTCTTCATTTAAGTTTAACTGAATTGAGTATTTTGCATTTTCAGGGTTATATTTTAATTCGACATTATAATTCTCAGCTTCATGAATATTGTAGTTTTTAGCATGATCTTCCAAATAATGGTTAAGATATGCAATAATCTCATTCATTCTTGCTTGATCTTCAAAATCTTCAACGGTAATGTTTGAACGTACAAGTCCTCTCAAAAGCACAGCAGGGAATAAATTCAAAATAGGGTTATTATATGAATTATAAAATGCTGCCATGTTTTTAATTAATTCTAATAACTCTTCATCTGTTTTAACTTTTGATTTTGTCTTGTCAGAGAGGCTTAAGGATTTAATTCCGCGTTCTTTTAACATCTTGTCTAAAGCATGTTCATCATACAGGTATTCAGATGTTTTACCTACTGTAACCTTAAATAATGGAGGTTGAGCGATGTATACATGACCATGTTCAATAAGTGGTCTTGCATACCTAAAGAAGAATGTCAAAAGCAAAGTTCTAATGTGCGCTCCGTCAACATCGGCATCTGTCATTATTATTATTTTATGGTAACGAAGTTTTTCCAAATCGACTTCTTCTTCATTTTTACTGATGTTAATACCAAAAGCCTGAACCATTGATTGAATTTCGTTGTTTCCGTAAATTTTGTCTAGTCTTGCTTTTTCTACGTTAAGAATTTTACCGCGCAAAGGCAAGATAGCTTGGAACATTCTGTTTCTTCCTTGCTTTGCTGAACCCCCTGCTGAATCACCCTCAACAATATATATTTCACATTTTTCAGGTTCTCGATTAGAGCAGTCAGCAAGCTTACCAGGGAGTGTTGAGTTTTCTAAAACGGTTTTTCTTCTTGTTAATTCTCTGGCTTTTCTAGCGGCTTCACGAGCACGTTGAGCTTGTAGTGTTTTTTCTAGAATTATCTTTGCTGTTTTCGGGTTGAACTCAAGCCACTCTTGAAGTTTATCTTTTACTGCATCTTGGGTTGCGCCCATTGCTTCTTGGTTGCCCAATTTTTCTTTGGTTTGTCCTTCAAATTCAGGATTTGAAATTTTAACACTGACTATTGCCGTAAGACCTTCTCTAACGTCTTCTCCTGAAAGATTTTGGTCATTATCTTTTAGTATATTATTTTTTCTGGCATAATCGTTAAAAACTCTTGTAATTGAATTCCTAAAACCGGTTAAGTGGGTACCGCCTGAGTGCGTATTAATGTTGTTTGCGAATGACAACACACTTTCGTTATATGCATCAGTATATTGCATGGCGACTTCTATTTGCATTCCATCCACAACTTTGTCAATGTAAATTGGTTTTTCATGCAACACTGTGCGGTTTTTGTTAAGAAATTCAACATAACTTGCAATACCGCCTTCATAGTGAAATACTTCTTGCTCACCTGTTGCGCCGTCTATGAAAACGATTTTCAGTCCTTTGTTTAAAAAAGCCATTTCACGAAGTCTGTTTGCTATGACGTCTTTATCAATCTCTGTTGTTTCTGTGAAAATTTCAGGGTCAGGCCAAAATGTAGTTTTTGTACCTGTTTTATCTGTAGGTTCACATTTTTCAACCGGTGCTACCGGTTCTCCGCGCATATATTCTTGACGCCATACAAACCCTTGACGAGAGACTTCCACTATGTACTTTTCAGAAAGTGCGTTTACAACTGATGCACCTACACCGTGCAATCCGCCTGATACTTTATAACCGCCGTCACCGAACTTTCCGCCTGCGTGAAGAACAGTGTGAACGATTTCAAGAGCGGATTTGCCTGTTTCAGGTTTTATATCTACAGGAATACCACGACCGTTATCTTCTACAGTGACACTGTTATCTTTATTTACAGTTACATGAATATCTGTACAATATCCAGCGAGTGATTCATCAATAGAGTTATCAACAATTTCGTAAATGCAGTGGTGCAAACCTCTTTGGGATGTTGAGCCGATATACATCCCCGGACGCATTCTTACAGCTTCTAATCCCTCTAATACACGTATATTGCTGGCATCATAACTGGTTGAAGTCTTTGTCTCAATTGCTTCAACTTCTTGCGTGATGTCTTGTGTGCTTTCTGACATATATAATTCTCCCCTTAAGTAGTCTATTCTTATACTTATATTGTAGCACAAACATATGATTATAGCCAGTTTATAACGAAAAGTTACACTTATTAGTGGGTAGTTTTAGCATATTATATTATTTTGCAATTCTTTTAAATAATCGTTTTAATTATTAGTTCAGTGAATATTTTTTCAAAGAATTTTTATTAAAATACTCTTCAAGTAAGGAGGAATTTTTTATGTCAAAAAAACTTTTAAAAACTATAGATAAAATAATTGATTCTAGTGGATCAAATAAAATTACGGTGTTTACAAGTCATTTAAAAATTGACGGTATTGTATTCAAAGCGGAGGGGCGCTGTGAGGAGTGCAACGATGATTACTTAACTTTAGAAAATGCATTAATTTGTAGATTAAATGATTATTGTGCTTGTGATGATGATGGTTGTGAATGTGATGATTATATTTGTTTTAGGTATGACTGGTTGAATATAAATATTGAAGATATCGTAGCGTTTAGTATTGTCCAATAAATTAAAAAGGTGAGTTTTTTAAACTCACCTTTAGTGTTATATGATATGGGTCAGGGCTTGTACGACATCAGGGTCCCACAAGATTCCTGCCTCTTTTTGTATTATTTCTAGAGCTTGTGTTTTTTCCATTGCTTTTCGGTACGGTCTGTCTGAGGTCATAGCAGAGAATGCATCTGCTACAGCTATCACTCTAGAGCCAAGCGGAATTGATTGACCTTTTAGCCCCTCTGGTGTGCCAGAACCGTCATAGCGTTCTGTTTGATAAGTTATGTAAGGTACAACTTCGGAAAGAAAGTTAATATTCATAAGGAAGTGTACTCCTATATTAGAATGATTTTTAATTCTTTTTAAGTCTTCCTGTGAAAGTTTACCGTTACTTGTGAACATTTTTTCAGGTATTGCGATTTTACCAATATTTAATAACAGTCCTGCGTAGTAAATCAGGTCGGTTGTTTTTTCATTAAGTCCCAGTTCGCGACAGATTTTTCTGGCAAGCTCTGCTGTGTTTTTAGAATGTGAAACTTTATACTGAACTTTTGCATCGACGGCATTAGCAAGGCGTTCTACAAAAATTTGTTGATAATCACAAAGATCTCCTATTAATGCTGTCAATTCAGCTCTTATGTGTTGTAAATCTCCCACTGTAGAATTTTCATCTGCAATAAGTTTATTTGTTATGTCAACTTCGCTTTGTAGTGTTGTTGAAGTTGCAAATAACGTTGCTATACTCTCAATCAATTCTATATATTCTTTAGGAATTTCTTTTTCGGTAAATAATGTGATTACACCTGCTGTTTTCAAATGGCTGTCCATAGGAACTGCTACAAAATTATTTCTTATTATTAATTCTTTTTGATTGAATGTTTCAAGCGCGATGTCGTAACTTTCAGGATGCTCCACTCCTGCGACTCCTGCTAACGATAGTTGTCTGTCACCACTTTCAATTCCTTTTGCAATATCTTTATTAAGGTAGATTTGGCAATTCCCAATATCCAACATTTGAGCTATTGATTGAGCAATTGATGTATATATCGCATAATCTTCCTTTGAATTGAAACTTAATACACAAAGTGTATTTTGCATAGAGTAAATTGAAATCAATTCGGATAATTGATTTTTCAATCCCTGTTTTTTATCTTTCACATTGGTACTTATTTTACGTGCCAAATCTTCAGATATTAAATGTTCTGAGATAAAATCACCAAGATTTAGTGCAAAAATTTCTTCTATAGGATCCTGTCCCATAAGATATTCAGATTGTCCGAATAAGGATACACCATTTTGCAAATCTTTATTGTCCATGAAATTTCATTCCTTATCTACTACATGCCTTTGTCATTTTATACGGCATGTCTTGATTAAAACTTTAATACTTTTTACAAAATTTCATACTTTAGATGGACAAAAATTATTAATATTTAAAACAAAATACCACTGACTGACAGATAAAAACAGGTTTTTTAAGTTAACAACGGCTTTAATAACCGATTAACCAGTTAAAAGGTACTGATTTTGCTGCCTGCTTACTAACTGTCACCATAGACTGAACTGCTGGAACCTCGATTACTTTTTCTGCTTTTTGTAAAAGATTTTGTTGCATCATTTTTGTATCGACGTTATTAAACGATTTTAATTTATCAAGATTGCTTTGCAATTCTGCATTTTCATCATTAAGAGTTGTAATTTGGCGTGATAGTGTATTTAGAGTAAGCTCACAACTCATTGCAAAGTAGTAACTTACGAAAGCAACTAAAACGAGTATACCTAACAAGCCACATAATGTTTTGTTAACTTTTCTTATAGCCATAGCTTTAACCGAATCTTCTTGTTGAAAATATCCTTCAATAACCGGTGCATTTTGCTTTACAGGTTCATTTACATGTTGTCTTTGATATCTGTATGCATATGCATCTTCTGTTCTTACCCTTGCTGTGTTCAAAATTCCTACCCCAATTTTGTTCAAAAGTTCAACTATTAAATTTTTCAGTTACCGTCTTATGCACTTTGCTATCCTTAGTTTTGCGCTTCTTGAAGGCGGATTTTCTTTTATCTCCTCATCAGTCGCAATTATTGGTTTTTTGTTAACTATCTCCAATATTGGTGGCGGACAGTGACAAATCATTTGAGTTTTATCACAATGGCACCTTTGCGAATGGTACTTGAATAAGTTTTTCACCAACCTATCCTCTAGTGAATGAAAACTTATCACACTTATTATAGCACCAAAGTCCAGTAAATCCAACACATCATTCAAGGTATTTTTTACATTTGTTAACTCTTGATTTACTTCAATCCTAATAGCCTGAAATACTCTTGTAGCGGGGTGAATGGAAGATTTTACATGTGGAGTACAATTTAGTATTAAATTCGCTAATTCACAAGTGGTTTCAAGCTTTTTGACCTTTCTCGTCTCAATAATTTTTTTTGCAATTCTTTTTGAAAATCTTTCTTCTCCATACTCAGAGAATATTCTGACGAGTTCATTTTCTGAATAAGAATTAACGACATCATAGGCAGAAAAATCAGCATCTTGATTAAAGCGCATGTCAAGCGGGGCTTGCTTTGAGAAGGAAAAACCACGCTCAGCTTTGTTAAATTGGTGGTAAGATGCTCCAAGATCAAAAAGTACTCCGCCTGTAATTTTTTCTATTCCGAGATTATGTAAAACTTTTTTAATATTTGAGTAGGAATCTTTTACTATTGTTAAGTTTTTGTAATCTTTTAATCTTTCTTGAGAAGCTTTTATCGCATCTTCATCAACATCAAAAGCAATTAGTTTACCGTCAGGCTGTATTCTACTCAAAATAAGACCGCTGTGCCCACCTCCACCGAGTGTACAATCAACATATATTTTGCCGTTTTCGCAATTTAATGCATCCACTGCTTCTTGTTTCATAACTGTATAATGTTTAAATTCTTCCATATTACACACTTTATCATGAAAAAATTAATTAACAAAACCTGAAAAACCTTTATTGTCAAATATTTCAATAAATTTACTACAACTATACAATTTTTCAATATTGTTACTTGTAGAATCAATAATTTTAACGACTTCGTTAATTTCTTCTAATCGGTTTTCGGATATTCTTTTTAAAACAACGTCAAAGTCCTCGTTAGTTTGTTGGAATTTAATTGCGCTGTCGTCAATGCATTGCATCAGTATTAATAGTATATTGTTCCTAAATCCCATTTTCTTAATATCCTCAAAAGACCAATAGAGTTAACACAGATTTCCTAGTTTCATATACGACAAAACCTCAGAAAAATTTAATTTACCTGAGGTTTTGTTAAGAAAAATTTACAAAATGTTTTTATTTTATGGCTTTTCTAACGCGTTTTAGGACTTTTTCTTTACCTAAAATAGCGAGTATTGCGGTCATGTCAGCTCCGCGAGTTCTACCCGTAACAGCAGCCCTGACAGCCCACATTGTGACTTTTGGTTTAATTCCCTGAGCTTTGAATTGAGCACGGAATTCTTCTAGTTTTTCATGAAGACTTTCTTCACTAAAATCCCAATCCTGAGCTTGTTTTTCGAATTCTTTCAAAACATTTTGCGAAATTTCGGTATCTAATACTTCAGTTTGCACTTCCGGCTCTATTTCAACGTCTTCACCGAAGAAATAAGTAACCGCATCTGTAATATCTGAAAGTATAGTAAGTGGTTCTCTTGTCACTTCTACCATTCTTGTATATTGAGCGTCAGTAAGTTCAGATAGGTCGTACTTAGTTAGATATGGCTTCAGTCTTTCCTTCAAATCTTCAATATCAAGCATTTTTATATAGTGACCATTCATCCAGTTCAATTTATCATATTCAAAAATTGAATTAGAAGATGAAATTTCATTAATTCTAAAATCTTGAGCTATTTCATCGACTGTTTTAATTTCTTGTCCATCAGATGGTGACCAGCCCAGTAATGCAACAAAATTGATTAAGGCGTCTGTGAGATAACCTTTTTCAACGAATTCAGATACAGCAGTTGCCCCATGACGTTTTGAAAGTTTGCTTCTGTCAGGTGCCAAAATCATTCCTAAATGACCAAATTTAGGTACTTCTGCGCCGAGTGCTTCGTATATCAAAATTTGTTTAAATGTGTTGGAGATATGATCTTCTCCTCTGATTATATGTGAGATTTTCATAAGCATATCATCAATTACTACTGCGAAATTGTATGTTGGAGCTCCGTTGGATTTCATGATGACGAAATCTCCCAACAAATCTGTATCCATATGCAACTCACCTTTAACCATATCATCAAACTTTAAAATAGATGAATCATGAAATGCTTTTTGAGCTTTTGCAATATTAAATCTCAACGCCGGTTTTCTACCTTCAGCGCGTAATTTTTTTTTCTGTTCTTCAGTTAAGTTTTCGCATTTTTTTGTATAAACGTAAGGTTTTTTATTTTTTGTAGCTTCTTCTTTTTCGGCTTCAAGTTCTTCTGGGGTGCAAAAACACTCATAAGCAAAACCATTTTCCAGTAATTTTTGAGCGTATTTTGGGTAGATATCAAATCTTTCGGATTGTGTATATGGTCCATATTCTCCACCTACATCAGGACCTTCATCCCAGTTAAGTCCAAGGGCTTTTAAACTGTCAAATATGTTGTCAATATAAGCCTGACTTGTTCTTTCGGCATCGGTATCCTCAATACGTAATACAAATTTACCGTTGTTTTTCTTTGCAAAAAGATAATTAAACAAGGCTGTTCTAGCTGTACCTACATGTAAATTACCGCTTGGTGACGGTGCTATTCTAACTCTAACTTCTGACATAATATCCTTCTTTCCTTAAAAATTTGGCGTTAGTGCAACAAAAAAGATATCACGGGCATGGATTATTTTCAAGTGATTTTTAAAAAGCATAAATATTTTGTTATTTAAAGATTGAAAATTTCAAATTGTGCACTAAAGTCCGTGGAAATTCTTTTATGATCCTTTTTTTAAAGCTTCATCTAAAGCTTTTTCCAATACTTGGATTTTGTTTTCAAGAACTTCTATTTTAGATACGCTTGAGCTGTTTGCAACAGAGCCTTTTTCTAATTCTCTTCGGTAGGCTTTTGTCTTTTCTTGCATTGAATTATATAATGGGAGCAGGTAACAGATTCCTGCGATTTCTCCGAGCGCAAATAATACGACATACAACACAGGAGTTTTTATGTAAAAAGCACTGACAGGTATGGTGATGTGAAGTTTTTCCGCCAAGAATGCTGCCCCTTGTGTGCTTACTATATCGACATGGGTAACACCTGTGATATTCATGGCTGCGAGTAGAATTATTGCTATCCAAGCCGTATAAGAAAGTAGTTTATAGATTAAATTCATTATGTCCTCCTGTTTTTGTAATAATTAAGAACTTTTTTGATTTTTTCATCCGGTTCAATTTCCAATGTTATTATCTCATCTTCAAATGGTTTTGTAAACTCAAGATAAAAAGACTGTAATACTTGTTCTTGAGTTTTAACTTTTCCTGAGCCTGCGCCATACATTGTGTCATTATAAATTGGGTGATTTTTATGACTCAGATGAACTCTTATTTGGTGTGTTCTTCCCGTGATTAGGGTAAGTTCGAGGTATGTCGCTTCATTATTGAACCTTTCAAGTACTTTAACTTTTGTGATGCTCTCTTTTCCTGTCTGAGAGATAAACATTTTGTTAGGTTGTTTTGGATTCCTTGCTATTGGTAGAGTTATTTCATCTTCGTCTTTTTCATAATTTCCTTTTACGATAGCTCGATATTTTTTTGTGATGGTACGATTTTTTATTTGATTTGCTAGAAAATTATGAGCGTCGTTATTTTTAGCAACCATTAAAAGTCCGGAGGTATTTCTGTCAAGTCGGTGTAAAATTCCAGGGCGCGTAATCCCGTTTATGTCAGAAAGATTATTTTTGTATTTATATAAAAGAGCGTTTACAAGAGTGTTTTCTTTTTCCGTACTTGTTGGATGGGTGAGCATCCCTGAAGGTTTGTTTACGACCAGCATATTTTCATCTTCATATATAATATCAAGTGGTATGTTTTGGGGAAAAATTTCTATTTTCTCCTCTTCACTTAGCTCAAATTCTATTTTGTCATTTTCTTTTAACATGTAGGATGGCTTTTTACAGCTATTGTTAACTTTTATATTACCGTTTTTTATTTCCGATTGAATTTTTGAGCGTGAAATTTTTAAAATTCCAGTCAGATAATTGTCTATTCTTTGATTTTCTTCGCTTTCGTCAATATAAATTATCATACCAAATGCCGTATTTTGTTACTTTGTCTTTTTAAGTAAGATTAATATTATTAGGACAATTACGCCTATATTTATGAAAATATCAGAAACATTAAATACAGGGAAATTGTTTATAAAACTAAGTTCAAAAAAATCTCGTACATAGCCAAGAGTAATTCTTTCATGTAAATTGCCCGCGATACCTGCTGATAGTAGAGCAATAAAAAATAGGCTTTTCATGGAGATAGATTTTATATGTTTTATAGCGTACAAAAAAAGTAGTACAAGTGCAATTACAGACAAAATAATCAAAATTTCTCTTGAGTCTTTTAGCAAGCTGAATGCGGCACCTGTGTTTTTTACGTAGTGAAGTGAAATAAAATCACTTGTAAATTTATATCCGTGTTTTATGTTGTAAACAACGAAGTTAGATAGTGATAAATTTGCATATATTAAAAATACATAACAGGTAATGAAATATATGAGATTACTTATCTTTTTGTTCATCGTTAACCTCTGGTTTTACAAATTTATTTACAGGTATGACATTTACTCTTGACATAACAAATGCTATTCCGCTCATATAGACTTTAATACTTTGAGGGTCAGATTCATCCGGTATTTCAGCTCTTGTAATTCCAACCGATGCTATATTATACTCATTTGTGTTGTCTGAGTTTGCTTTAAAAATTCTTTCGAGTGTATTGTTTTCCGGTAATTTTCTGTATACTTCATCAGAGCGACTTTGCGGATAGGTTATTTTTTCTTTTCCAATAGAGGCTACAACGACTGAATCATAAGGTGCTTCTACCGTTAGATTAGAAGTGTATTCTTTACCAGCTCCGACAAGTTCAGGTGCGTTAAGGTTTATTTGTAAATATCTCGCATCTCCATAGCTTAAGATAGTCTTCTCTTCAATCACGTTTTCTGAGGTGATTTTCCAATTTTGGCCTATTTTCTCCAAGTAGTATACAGAATGAGCAAACCCATGTAGCTCACCGATAATTTCTATTTCACCGAGGGTTTCTTTTGATGTTGCAATAGCTTGTTCATAGGTCTCTACTGTTGCATAATTATTAGTTATGTTAATTGATTTTATCTCAGTAGTATAAGTTATATCAGGATAGCTTTTCCAAGTGTCTTTTATTAACTTGAAGTATACATCTTTTGAAAATCCGTCATTGTTGATGAAATCTTCTTTATACAAGGAGGATAGTCCCTCAAAATCTTTTTTGTTACAAAAAAGATTTTGCTTAGCAAGCAAATTTCTAATAGCTTTGAATTTTGTATTAATTTCTCGTGATTGTGATATTGTAGCTCGTGTCGCATCAAAAATTCCAGCTTCTGATGGTGGAGTTATAAATGAAAATAGAATTGTAATTGTGAGTAATAATAATAAATTTTTCTTCATAATGTAGTTAATTATACACAAAAAAACGGATTGCGTAATAGTATAAATAAAGTAGTTTATGGTAAAAAATACAGAATTGTTCATTTTTTTTATTTGTGCTAACATTTTTTTACGATACAGAGGGAGAAAAAGATGAAAGAAGCATATTTTCCACAAGAGATAGAAAAAAAATGGCAAAAGATATGGGAAGATTCAAACGCTTTTAAAACGTTTGATGATAGTGATAAGCCAAAATATTACGCGCTTTCAATGTTTCCATATCCATCAGGCAAATTACACATGGGTCATGTAAGAAATTACACTATTACCGATGTAATTGCTCGTTTTAAAAAGGCTCAGGGCTATAATGTTTTGCATCCGATGGGATGGGATAGCTTCGGATTGCCAGCTGAAAATGCGGCTATGAAGCACGGTGCAGATCCTGCAAAGTGGACTGATGAAAATATTGCCTATATGACAAAGCAATTAAAGATGCTAGGACTTTCTTATGATTGGGATAGAGAGGTTGCGACTTGCAAACCTGAATATTATAAGTGGACCCAGTGGCTTTTTTTGCAGTTGTACAAAAAAGGCTTAGCTTATAAAAAAGAAGCAGCCGTAAATTGGTGTGATAAATGTGCGACGGTACTCGCAAATGAGCAGGTAATTGATGGTAAATGCTGGCGCTGTGATAGTGTTGTGGAAAAGAAATATCTTTCTCAGTGGTTTTTGAAAATTACTGATTATGCAGAAGTATTATTGAAAGATTTGGATAAACTCACTGGCTGGGGCGATAATGTAAAAACTATGCAGGCGAATTGGATAGGAAAATCTCAAGGGGCAATTTTCAGATTCCCTGTGGTTGATGCTCCAAGTGGTGAAAAAATAGAAGTGCCAGTCTATACGACAAGACCTGATACTGTGCATGGTATAACTTATCTTGTCGTTGCACCTGAGTATAAAGATATTGAAAAATTAACTACCTCAGAAAATAAAGAAGCGGTAGAGGCTTATCGTGCTAATGCTCGAAAAATGACAGAAATCGAAAGACTTTCTACAGAAAGGGTCAAGACAGGTGTGCCTCTAGGTACTCATTGTATAAATCCTTTTACTGGTGAAAAATTTCCGCTTTGGACGGCAGATTATGCTTTAGTCGAATACGGTACCGGTGCGGTTATGGCTGTTCCGACTCATGATACAAGAGATTTTGATTTCGCAAAAAAATATAATCTTCCAATGAAGGTAGTGATTCAAAATCCTGAAAATCCTTCAGATTGCAAAGATGCTGCTTATACTGAGCCTGGGGTTTTAGTCAATTCAAACGAATTTAGTGGAATGAAAAATGAAGAGGCTAAAAAGGCGATTACAGAAAAGGCAGTAAAAGGTGGATTTGGTGAATTTAAAACTCAATATAGACTTCGTGACTGGTTAATTTCTCGTCAAAGGTATTGGGGTGCACCAATTCCTGTTGTTTACTGTGAAAAATGCGGTATACAGCCTGTTCCTGAAGATCAATTGCCTGTTATGTTACCAAAGGATGTTGATTTTAGTGTTGTTGGAAAGTCTCCGATTTTAACTTCTCCTACATTTTTGGAGACAACTTGTCCTATTTGCGGAGGAAAGGCAAGACGTGAGACTGATACAATGGATACTTTTATTTGCTCAAGCTGGTATTACTTACGTTATGCTGATGCAAAAAATTCTCAAAAACCTTTTGATAAGGATTTGGTAAATAAATGGCTCCCTGTTGATCAATACGTTGGTGGCATTGAGCATGCAATTTTACATTTGTTGTATTCAAGATTTTTTACCAAGGCTTTGAAGGATTTAGGTTTGTTAGATTTTGATGAACCATTTAAAAATCTTTTGACTCAGGGAATGGTGTTAAAAGATGGATCTAAAATGTCAAAGTCAAAGGGTAATACGGTAGATCCTGATGAAATATTCGAAAATTATGGTGCTGATACAGCGAGATTATTTATTCTTTCTGATTCACCGCCTGCTCGTGATTTTGATTGGTCTGATGCCGGTGTTGAGGGATGTTATAAATTCCTTAATAGGGTCTGGAGGCTTGTGGCATCAAATGCCGATGATATAAATCTTGATTACAAATTGGAATTTCCTTTGAAAAAAGAAAATGATGATCTAGTGAGAAATGTTCATATCGCAATTAAAGGCGTTACGAATGATATATCAAATGATTTCCAATTCAATACGGTAATTTCAAAGTATCGAGAACTTACAAATTCCATTTACGAATGGCGTCTAGCTAAAAAAGCGTTAGATGATCAAGATAAAAGTGTTATGAGTTTTTCAATTATTGCATTGTTAAAACTTATGTCCCCTGTTGCTGTTCATTTGTGTGAAGAAGCTTGGCATGAGCTCGGAGCAAACAGTTCAATCCACGATGAAAAATGGCTTGTATGGGATGAAAACCTTGCTAAAGCGAGCTCAATTACTCTTGTTGTTCAAGTAAATGGTAAGGTCAAAGACAAAATAGAAGTCGATGAGGCTTTGAGTGAAGATGAACTTAAGGCTGTTGCTTTGGACAGCCCTAAGGTCAGAGAGTTAACTGAGGGTAAGACTATTGTTAAAACAATTGTTGTACCTAAAAAACTTGTTAACGTTGTTGTAAAATAGTTTTAAGTAACTTTGATAAAACTGGGAATAAAGGTTCTTTTTATTAAAAGAACCTTTATTTTTTGTGTAAAAATTCTATAATCTTTTGAAAAAATGTTTTGTTCGCTATTTTTTTGTCTTTTTCAGGTTGTATAATGTTTATATTTTTAAGCTCTTTGGGTATGTAATACATTGAAATTTCCGGAGTTTCCAAATCTTCCAGAGTTATTTTTTCGGCAATAAAATCGTCTACTTGTTTTATTTCAAGCTCATAGAGCGATTCCATTCCAAATTTTCGATACGCTACATGCGGAGGTACTTTACCTTCTTGTGTGTAACAGTCGTTTGCATAAAGATGAAAACGACCTTCACAACCGGATTTTTGGCTTTCAATCTTTATAAAGTTTAACATCTTTTGAGCAAAGTTATGTTTATGCGATTCAATATAGTATATGTAAACCGATTGAAATTTTTTAAATCCGGGGAAAAAAGGGCTTTTCGAAAATGGTGAAATTGTCTCAATTCCTGTTTGAATTTCTCCAATGATTTTCCCTTGTTTGTCCCATATTTTGTATTCATTATAACAAGAACCGTTGGGTAGTTTATAAGTTTTTTTATAGAAAAATTCTTCAGGTAATTTTAAAGGGGTGTTTTTTATGGGTGGAAATTTAAGCATATTGTCTTAAAAATCGTAAATAAAAAAATTGCTACAAAATGTGTATTAATATTTTTAAAATTAAGTCACCTATGTTTTTCTGTATTATAATAGAATTGTAGAAAATAGATAATTTTATAGGGATATTGTTTTGATAAAGAAAAAATATTATTTCATCGCAATAGGCGGTGTTGGGATGAGCGGATTAGCAAAATATTTATTAGAAAACGGATGTGAGGTCTCAGGATCTGATATCTGCGATAGTAAGTATGTTGATAAATTAAGAAAGTTGGGGGCTGTTGTTCATATAGGACATGATGCTAAAAATGTGCCAAACGACGCTATTGTTGTAGCTAGTACGGCAATAAGAGACGATAATCCAGAGATTATCAGGGCAAAAGAACTGGGATTGAATATATATCATCGTTCTGATATTTTGGCTGAAATTTCCCGTTGGGGAAAATTTTTCTTGGGCTTTTCCGGTACACATGGTAAGACTACTACAAGCGGATTGTGTTCCTATGTGCTAGAAAAAGCAGGATATAAGCCTTCTTTTGTTGTCGGTGGAATTATTCCTGAACTTGGTGTGAATGCTCAATGCGTAGATGGAAAATATTTCGCTGCGGAACTTGATGAAAGTGACGGTACTATAGTTAAATATGCACCTAATATTTGTGTTGTAAATAACTTAGAGCCTGACCATTTGGATTTTTATAAAGATGGCTTGAAATCAATTTTGGAAACTTTTGAAAAATTTGTCTCAAATATGGACGATGATTCAATATTACTAGTTAATAATGATTGTAAAGCCTCTGCTTCTATCAAAAGTCATAAGGCTATGACTTTCGGTTTGGAAACTGAAGCGGATTACATGGCAAAAAATATTGTATTTGATTCAGAATATACCACGTTTGAGGTGTTTTTTAAGGGTGAATTTTTAACAGAATTAAAGATAATTTTGCGCGGTAGACACAATGTGTATAACGCATTATCAGTGTTGGCAAGTCTTCATCAAGCAGGTGTTGACATCGAGTCAGTAAAAGAACATTTTTCCACTTTTGCAGGTATGGGAAGGCGTTTCCAAAAGGTTGGAGAATTTAATGGAATTACTCTTTATGATGACTATGCTCATCATCCTACAGAAATTAAAGCTACATTATCTTCTACTGCGGGCATGAAAGATAAACATGTAATCGCTGTTTTTCAGCCACATAGATATACACGACTAAAGAACCTTTGGAATGAGTTTTTGTCTGCATTTACAGGTGTCGATAAAATTATAGTGACTGATGTATATGCAGCATCTGAAGACCCTATTGAGGGAATAAATTCTGAAAATTTTGTGTCTCAGCTAGCTAAAAAGTCAGATATTCCTTGTGAATATCTTTCAGGTAATATGAATGATGTTGCCAAAAAACTATTATCTGAATTAAAATCAGGAGATGTGGTAATTGGTTTGGGTGCGGGTACAATTACTAATTTGGGTAAAGAGTTGTTAGCATTAAAGGATGAGGTGCTTGACGTTGTTAGTTGAAAATGATTTTGAAGTTAAAAAACTTACATCATTTAAAATTGGCGGTGTTGTGCGTCGTGTAATTTTCCCTGAAAGCGTTGATGAATTTATTGCGTCTTTGGAGTCTTGTCCTGAGGCTTTCGTGTTTGGTAATATGTCAAATGTTCTTGTATCTTCTGATGGTTTTGATGGAACGCTAATTCTGACTACCAAAATGAAAAATTACAATATTAAAGAAAATTTGGTTAAGGCAGAGTGTGGAATTAAAGGTCCAAAACTTTCTCAGATTGTTGCAGAAAAGGGATTAAGCGGTCTAGAGTTTATGATAGCTTTCCCAGGGTCTATCGGCGGTGAGGTGTTTATGAATGCTGGAGCACATGGACAATCAGTTCAGGATGTTTTTGTCGAGGGTGATTTTTTTGATAAAACAGCAAGGCAGGTTGTAACTTTAACCAAAAAAGATATGAATTTTTCATATCGTACATCGGTTTGTCAAAAGCAAGAGTTAATTGTCTTAAATGCAACTTTTGAGTTGGAAGAAAAAGATGTTGATTTGATAAAAGTAAAAATGCAAGAAAATTTACAGTTTCGTCATTCACATCAGCCTTCACTGGCTTTACCTAATTGTGGCAGTGTATTTAGAAATCCTGAAGGGAATTCTGCAGGACGTCTTTTGGAGTCTGTTGGTGTAAAGTCCTTTAAAATAGGTGGAGCGAAAGTTTGGGAAGGACATGCTAATTTTATAATTAATGAAAATAAAGCAACTTCTACTGATGTATTAGAGTTAATGCTTAAAATGCAAAGTGAAGTAAGAGAAAAGTATAATATAGAACTGATGCCTGAGGTGCGTTATCTCGGCAACAATAGTAGGAAAGAGGAAGATATATGCAAGATATTATATCAAAGTTTAAAAAAAATGCAAAAATAGCTGTATTAAACGGTGGTATGTCATCGGAGGCCGAAATTTCAAGACGTTCAGGAAAGGGTTGTTATGAGGCTTTGAAACGCTTGGGATTTACTAATGTTGATTTAATAGAAGTTGATGAAAATATAGCAGAAAAATTAAAATCAGGTAACTATGATGTTGCATACAATGCTTTGCATGGTAAATATGGCGAGGATGGTTGTATTCAAGGCATATTAGAAATCTTAAAAATCCCATATACAGGTTGTGGGGTTATGGCTAGTGCAGTTTGTATGAACAAAGAATATACAAAAAGAATTTTATCTTCTTGTAAAGATATTCCTCTTATTAAGTCAGTTTTTATTCGCAAGGGTGATGATGTAATGGAGTTAACAAAAGAGTTAAGATATCCGCTAATCACAAAACCTGTATGTGAAGGCTCAAGTTTTGGTATGACAAAAGTTAACTCAGCTGATGAATTGTTGGATGCCTACAATGAGGCTGCTAAATATAATAATGATGTATTAATTGAAGAGTATTTGGTTGGTGTAGGCTGTACTGTTGGAGTTTTGGAATGTAATGGAGAACCGTTTGCGACTGAAATTCTTGAATTACGACCTAAAAATGAGTGGTATGATTACGAAGCAAAATACACCAAGGGAATGACGGAGTTTATTCTTCCTGCTGAATTAAGTGAAAATATGACAAAAAGAGTAAAAGAAATCGCGGTAAAATCAGCGGAAATTTCAGGTTGTAGAGGTGTTTGTCGTGTAGACTTTTTGGTCGTTGATGATATTCCTTATGTTTTGGAAATCAATACAAGCCCAGGTATGACAGAGACCAGTGATTTACCTGCGCAGGCTGCTGCAATGGGTATTAATTATGACGAATTGGTACTTTTAATATTGAATAGTGCAGGTTTGGATAAGTAATGGTAGAAAAGAAAGATAAGAAAAAAAATAATAATTTAGAAATAGTTGGTGATAGACGTTTTGTGCAGACCAAGCGACGTGAAAGAAAAGTTCGTAAAGGACGTATGCGTCGTGAGCGTTTGCGAGTGTTTTTGAGATTTTTGTTTATTATTTTTGCGGCTTATCTTATATACTTTTTGTCTAAACTACCTCAGATGTATTTGCCTAAAAATGCTTTTAGCATAGTAAATAGTGTGGCGGTACAAATAATAAATAATAAAATAGTACCAACACATAAAATATTAACTGTATTAAGTGGAATACCGGTCCCTAATCGTCCTATTTATCTTGCAAAGACTGATAAAATAGAAAAAACGATTAAACAGTTACCTCCTGTAGCCGATGTCTATGTTAGACGTTATGCTTTTCCGGCTCGTGTACAGATAATTATAAAAGAACGTATACCGGTTTTGTTGATTGCTCCTGACGTTAAAGCTTCACCTGTTGCTTATTTCACGCAAGATGGCAAGTTAATCGGTCGTGAATATCTTCCTTTAAAAACTAATGCTCATCCTTTATTGGTTTTATCTTACGGAAATAAAGGTGATGATTATAAAAATTGGGATTTGGAACGTGTAAATGATATTTTGAAAATAGCAAGATATGTGGAAATGTATTCGCATGAGAAAGTTGAATATGTTGATTGTCGAAATCCTAGTGATATATTTGTAAAAATTTCCTCAATAACTATTCGTGTTGGAAAACCTGATGGACAGATATTTAATCGTATTGCTCGCCTTCCTTCTATATTGCCACAAGTTAAGTTGCTTGATAGTAAAATAAAATATTTGGATTTAAGTTGGGAGAAGGTTAATTACTTAAAACTTGAATAAGGAGAATAGATATGAAAATTACATTAGCCCAAATAAAATTAAGAATTGGAGATTTTGATTATAATTTTGATAGTGTTAGAAATGCACTGCAAAAGTCATCAGGTGATATTATCATCTTGCCTCAGTGTGATATTGAATCTATAGGTGGTAAGGATCTAATTCTTGATATGGACGTGCAACAGGCTCAGTGTGATTTTTATGAAAAAATTGCAATGACTTTCCCTCACAAAAATATATTATTAGGTGATATTTTAATAACAAATGGTGAAGTTTTAATATCAGATGACGGTTACTATTCAATAGCAGATAAGAAAATATATGTTTCTGATACCTATGAGGAAAATGTAGAATGTGATTTGTATGTGTTGGCACATAATCGTTATTTTTCTATTAATACTTATTCTGATTTTATTGATAGTATTCAGTCAAAATCTGATCTGGTGTATATAAATGCTTTATCATTAGCTGATGAAAGTGTCTATGCCGGTGGAAGTTTTGCTAAAAATTCTAAGAACAAAATAATTCATCAATCACCTTTATGCAAAGAAGAAATTGTAGAGTTGGATTTTGCGAAAACCGTTGAATTTAATGATATTCAAATGGAAGCCCAACTGTTGGAAGTTATTAAATTTGCGCTAAAAGAATATTGTGATTGCTCAGGTTTTAAAAAAGTAATTTTAGGTCTATCAGGTGGTATAGATAGCGCATTGACTGCTGCTTTGGCTGTTGAAGCTTTAGGAAGGGATAATGTTTTTGGAGTTTTAATGCCGAGTATGTTCTCTTCTCAAGGAAGTGTTGATGATGCTTTAGCGCTTGCCAAGAATTTAGGTATTAAAACTATGCAAGAACCGATTACAGAACTATTCAATTCTTTTATGGCTGACAGAAAAAGGATGCATGATTTGGCAGAAGAGAATTTACAGGCACGATTACGTGGATTGATTTTAATGTTTTATTCCAATCGTGAAAACATGCTACTGCTTTCGACAGGAAATAAGTCTGAGGCAGCTATGGGATTTGGAACCTTATATGGTGATTTGGCAGGCGGATATAACTTGATATGTGATTTGACTAAAAAAAATGTGTATAAATTAGCAAAATATATTAATCGAAATAGCGAAATTATTCCGCAAAATACCATTGATAAAGCGCCATCTGCAGAGTTACATCCAAACCAAAAGGATTCTGACAGATTGCCAGAATATGAAATTCTTGATGAAATTATCGAGATGTACCTTGAAAAAAGATGCCCGAAGTCTGAAATTTATGAAAAATTTGACAAAAAAATAGTGGATGAAGTTGTAAGAAAAATTCACCGTTTTCAGTTCAAGCGTAAACAAAGTTGCTTAGGAATACGCCTAACTGATAACTCTTTTACTTCAGGTGTTAATCTTCCTGTTGTTCAAAGATTTTTTTAGGCTTTATATAGGAAATATGCAAATGTATCTGTGAGATTCTTTTATTTCTTCTGCTATTGACATTCTTGTGTCATATGGTAAATCATGTAGCATTTGCATAGCAGTTCTTACAGTTGAGTTGGTGTCGTACCAGCGTGTCCTTCGAGTGTCATTGTATCCAGCATATATTGAATCAAGAAGCTCATCTATGTTTTCATATTCTAAACTTAGCACCTTTTTGTTGATAATAACTTTTATTATCATCAATGCAACTTTTGTTTTTATTTCATCATTAGAGTATTCAAGTTTTGAAATAATACGAGATAGTTCAGAATCGTCATCATACCAACGTCTTGTATAATTATCTGATGCTTTTTCATAAGAATTTGGGGTAATCATAGTTGTCCTTTCTTGGTTATATTATAATCTATGCACTTCTATTAATCCCTATAGTGTATTGTACCCATTTTGTTAAAAAAAATAACATTCCCTCATTAAAAAGCATTAACTCTTTAGGATGATGTTTTTTTTGTAAAAATAGTGTATAATACCTATAGTTATTGATCAGGACGTAGAATAGACGGGGTATTATATGCGGTTAACAGTACTGGTTGACAATAATTCTAATATTGCTCATTTTTTGTGTGCTGAACCTGCTTTGTCGTTTTGCATAGAGGATGGTTATCGAAAAATACTTTTTGATTGTGGATATAGCGATGCATTTATCAAAAATGCATATCAGTTAGGGATAGATTTAAGCGATGTAACGGATATTGTGCTTTCTCATGGTCATGTTGATCATACTGGTGGGCTTGCTCGGTTGCAAAGTTTGTATATGAAAATATCCCGTGTCGGCTTTCCTATTTGTGTAAAAAGGGTTACTGCTCATCCTAATATTATGAAACCACTTGAAGATGACGGACTTGCAAACAAAAATATTCCTAAGCTTTGTGATCTTTTTGAGTTGTCTTTGACTGCTTACCCTCGTTATATTACGGATAATATATTGTTTTTAGGTGAAATACCTGTGAAAGATAAAACAAGATATCGTCATAGAGATGATTCTTCTCTTGCATATGTAAGTAAAGAGGGACTTGTCTTGATTTCGGGATGTTCTCATTCAGGGCTTATCAACATTGCTGAGTATGCCAAAAAGGTTACTAATGAAAATCGAATTGCAGCTATTATTGGCGGAATTTATATTGGTAACAATCATGAAAATGATATAAAAGCGATCGGAGAATATTTGCAAAAAGAAAAAGTACAGAATATTTATCCTTGTCACTGTTGTGATTTGGAAACTAAACTTTTACTTTCAAAATATGTGCCGGTAAAAGATGTCTATTCTGGACTGTCAATTACATTTTAAGTAATCTTAACATTTGGCTTGCAAATATTTTTTGACATAGTAAAATGTTCTCGTGAGTCTTATGGCTTTGGTATGCCTGAGGCTTGATTATTAGTTTTTTAATAAAAGGAGAACAAAATGCCAAAAATGAAAACACACAAATCTGCTGCAAAACGTTATAAAGTTACTGCAACAGGTAAAATTACAAGAAGACAAGCAGGTATCGGCCACTTGCTCCAGCACAAATCTTCTTCTAGAAAACGCCGTATTTTCAAGACTGTATCAATTTCACCTTCACATGTAAAATTGATATCAAAAGAGTTACCGTACAAGAAGTATTCTAGATAGGAGGAAAAATGAGAGTAAAACGTGGTAATGTAAGTCGTAACAGACATAAAAAAATATTGAAACTTGCTAAAAGCTTCATCGGTGCTAGAAGCAGAATTTTTAAAGTTGCTAATATAGCTGTGATGAAATCTTTAAAATACGCATACCGTGATAGACGCACCACAAAACGTAATATGCGTCGTTTATGGATCGTAAGAATTAATGCCGCTGTAAGAGAACGTGGTATGAGCTATTCTAGATTTGTTAATGCTTGTAAAAAAGCTAACATTATTGTCAATAGAAAAATGTTAGCTGATATGGCAGTAAGAGATCCTGAAGCTTTCCAAACTGTCTTTGAAGCTGCAACAAAATAAGAACTTTTAAAGTTTGATTTTAAAGTGAGAGTCAGTACTATGACTCTCACTTTTTTGTTACAAAACTTAATTAAAATTGGGATAAATGTAATTTTATCTATTGAAATTACTTTATATATATGTAGGTTAGTTATAAAAATTTGGAGAATGTTTTATGTATTCGGTTGGTGATGATATGTTTAATCCTGTAATGCATCAGGATATTGGTACGATCTCAGGTGGATTTTATAATCCTATGTTAGGTATGTATCCGATGGGAACAAATCTATTAGGTGGAGTGCGAATGGCTCGTCAGCCAATGAATGACAAATATGAAACAATAGCTAAAAAAGACAATGAAGGGAAAAGTACTTTAAAATCAGTTGCTAAAGCTCTATTTTGGATGACTTTGGGTGGTTTTATTCCTCCAGCAGCAAAGTATGTTAAAAATGCGGGTGGATTGCGTAATGTTATTACTAATGCCGCAAGTGCTGTTGGTAAGTGGTTTAAAGGCACCCCGTAAAAAGTTTTTAATCTCAGTAAATGTATTTTAACGGCAGATAGTTTTTATCTGCTTTTTTTTTGTGTTATTATTGCCAAAAAGGGGGTAATTATGGCAAAAGATTGTAGTTTTGATATTGTATCAGAATTTGACAGACAAGAACTTGTAAACGCTGTAGATCAGGTGAAAAGAGATGTTTCATCAAGGTTTGATTTAAAGGATTCTAATTCTACGATAGAATTGGATGCGGATAAATCTATTACTATTACAACTAATGATGAAATGAAGTTAAAAAATATAAATGATATATTGCAATCAAAATTAATTAAGCGAAACATTAGTATAAAAATATTAGATCCTCAGCCCATAGAAAACGCATTAGGTGGTAATGTGCGTCAGGTATACAATCTAAAAAAAGGATTAACACAAGAGCTTGCAAAAAAAATAGTAGCTGATATTAAGGACATGAAAAAGAAAGTGCAACCTACAATACAAGGCGATCAAGTTAGAGTGTCCGGTAAAGATAAGGATGAATTACAAGCTGTCATCCAAATGCTTAGAAAAAATGAGGAAAAATATGACTATCCTTTGCAGTTTACCAATTATAGGTAGATTGTAAATTATCGTTTGAGTAGGTGAAAGCACCTGAATTCCGCAGGTGCCTTCTATAAAAATATGAGCCCCTTTCCCTTAGGTTCATATTTTTACTTTATATTTTATTAAAATTAATTTAAAACATTAATATATATGGTATCAAATAAAGTATCTAATTATATTATATAACGTATCAATTTAATTGTCAAGATGTATATAAACATTTTGTTTATTACAAAATGTTTTGTTTGGTTGAATAATAAATCTTATAGTTTATGAAGGACCAATAGATGTCTGATTACAAAAAGTTATTGGGAAAAAAAATCAAACAAATTCGAAAATCAAGGAATTTAACACAAGAAAAGCTTGCGGAGCTAATTAATATAGAAATCCCAAGTATGAGTTATATAGAAACGGGAAAATTTGCTCCATCACTAGATACCTTACAAAAGTTATCTGAGGTTTTGGGCGTTGCACCTTGGGAGTTTTATTATTTTAACGAGTTAACTCAAGAGGAAATGTTAACAGAACTTAGTGAGGCATTGAAAAACAACAGACAATTAACACAAGTTGTCTATCATTTCTACAAAGCTATAGTTGCAGATATTACGAAGTTATAATTTTGTTATTATCATCTACAATAACGATGGTCGGCTTGTGAGCTTTCACTTCTTCAGGAGTAAAGTATCCATAGGTTACAATAATGACCTTATCGCCTGGCTGAACTTTTCTTGCAGCTGCGCCATTAAGACATATTTTACCTGAATCAGGTTCTCCTTTTATTATATATGTCTGAAACCTTTCTCCGTTGTTCACGTCCAAAATTTCAACTTTTTGCCACTCTTGCATATTAGCCGCTTTTAAAAGCGTTTCATCTATTGTGATAGAGCCAACATAATTCAAATTAGCATCAGTAACTGTTGCTCTGTGTATTTTGGAATTTAAAAATTCTACTAGCATAATCTTATAACCTCGTTGATATGATAAAACAAACAAAAAAAAAATAAAAGTCTGTCGTTAAATTTTAAGTAAAAATGGGAATAATAAATTTGAAATATATGCAATTTGTGTTGTATATAGCTTGACAGGACCCCTAAATATAATTTAAAATGAGTATGTTCAGTATTTGCGAGGAATCTAATGGCTGCATTATCTAAAAAATCTGCTTTTAGTTTAGCTGAAACGCTGGTAACATTGGTGATTATCGGCATAATTGCAGCAATAGTTATTCCCAGTATAATGACAAGCCATAGAAAACTGGTTAATCAAGTACAGCTGCGAAAAATATATTCTGTGTTGACACAAATTTCGCAAATGGTAATTGGTGAATATGGAGATTTGCCATATAGCGATTTCTATGATGGAAGTTCAGATAAAGTTCAAGAATGGTTTGCTTATTACATAAAACCATATTTAAAGGTTGATAAAGTTTGTTATGATGAAGAAGGATGCTGGTCATATCCTGCAACTTATATGAATGGGACAAATATATCGAATTTATCAGCTCGTGGTATCGGGGGAAACATTGTAACCTTTACCACAATAGAAGGAATTTTATTTAATTTGGATGGTAATGTACCTACTGATTTATATGATTTGTATGGTGTAGAATCGGACAATGATGCCGTAGTTTTGCATGTCGATATAAATGGTACAAAACCGCCAAATATTTATGGAAAAGATATTTTTGTATTTGTGTTTACAAACAGGGGGTTTGTGCCTGCAGGTAATGATAAGACAAGAGCTCAGGTAAATGCAGAGTGCTCAGAAGATGGTCGTGGTGTTTGGTGTATCTCTAAAATTGCCAGAAATAACTGGAAATTAGGTGATGAAAACTTGTAATAAAATCATGTGAGTGCTATAAAATTGTTTGTAGGTAGTTTGGGGGATCCACCCCTGGGTGGTAGATGTTCTTTCGAAAGTTGTTGATTGAACGATAGTCTACTAACAAAACCCGAAAGGATAAGGAAGGAAATTCTAAATGGAAAAAAACAATGAAACACTCCATGTGTTGAGGCACTCAACATCTCATGTTATGGCGCAAGCTGTTCAAAAGCTGTTCCCTTCAGCAAAGTTAGCTATCGGACCGGCTACGGAAAACGGTTTTTACTATGATTTTGATTTGACGGATGGTCATGCTTTTACGGAAGAAGATCTTGTAAAAATTGAAGAAGAAATGAAAAATATTGTCAAACAAAATCTCACGTTCGAAAAATATGAAGTAAAAGATGTTGATGCAAAAATTGCGGAGTTCAAATCTCAGGGTGAGATTTACAAAGCGGAATTACTGGAAGAGCACAGAAATGATAATCCGACACTGTATCTGACAAAAGATAAAGAAGGAAAAGTTTTATTTAATGATCTTTGTGCAGGTCCTCATATTCCAAATACAAGTTATATAAAAGGTAACGCATTTAAACTGCTAAAAGTGGCAGGTGCCTACTGGCGTGGTAATGAAAAAAATAAAATGCTTCAACGTATTTATGCTACAGCTTATTGGAATAAGGAAGATTTACAGGCATATCTTGACTTTTTATCTGAAGCAGAAAAAAGAGATCACAGAAAATTGGGAGCAAAGCTTGATTTATTTTCGACAAGAGAGGAACTGGGCGGCGGACTTGTTTTATGGCACCCAAATCTAGCTGTTGTTCGTGAAGAAATTGAAAACTATTGGAGAACAGAGCACAGAAAACGCGGGTATGTTATTGTCAATACTCCGCACATTGCAAAATCTAAACTATGGGAAATTTCAGGACATGCTGATCACTACAAAGAAAATATGTTCTTTATTCAAAAAGATGAGGATTCAGATGAACAATTTATTTTGAAACCAATGAATTGTCCGTTCCATATTCTGATTTACCAATCAAATAGATATTCTTACCGTTCATTACCTTTAAGAATGGCAGAGCTTGGTACCGTATACAGAAAAGAAAAATCAGGTGCTTTATCTGGACTAACGCGAGTTCAAGGATTTACCCAAGATGATGCACATATTTTCTGTACACCGGAGCAGTTAGTTGATGAAATTAACGAAATTATTGACTTTGTCGCAGATACCATGGCTATGTTCAAGATGGATTTTGAAGTTGAGTTATCAACAAGACCTGAAAGTTATGTCGGTGAAATTGAAAATTGGAACCGAGCAGAAGCCGGCTTAAAAGAAGCTATGGACAGACGAGGTATGAAGTATGACATTAACGAGGGTGATGGTGCTTTTTACGGTCCAAAAATTGACTTCAAAGTTAAAGATGCTATTGGCAGAACTTGGCAATGTGCAACTATTCAACTTGATTTCAACTTACCTGAAAGATTTGACATTAAATATCAAGACAAAGATGGTTCAATGAAAACTCCGGTTATGTTGCACCGCGTAATTTTTGGTTCAATGGAAAGATTCCATGGAATATTAATTGAGCATTATGCAGGTGCGTTCCCTACTTGGCTTGCTCCAACGCAAGTTGCGATTGTTCCTATTTCTAATGAAAAACATGCTGACTATGCTGCAGAGGTATACAAAAAAATGCGCGCAGCAGGTATAAGAGCAAAACTTGATGATAGATCTGAAAGTATGAATTACAAAATTAGAGAAAGCTTACAAGATAAGAAAATACCTTATGTTGTAGTAATAGGTGATAAGGAAATTGAAGCAAATGCTCTTGCTGTTCGTGCTCGTGGTATCGGACAGGTAGGTACATTGAGTGTAGATGAATTTATTTCGAAAGTAGAAAGTGAAATTCATTCACGGAGTGCGGATTCTTTTGCAAAAGGATTGGCAAAAGTATAGTTTATTATAAATAATCACAAAAACAGGCGACTATATTCATAGTTGCCTGTTTTTGTATATGCTGTTTATATTTTACACAATACCCATAGATTGATGTTTTTCAAATATCTTTTGAGCCATTTCATCCAATTTTTGATAGTCTTCTGCTTTAGGTTTTCCTTTAACTTGAAGCGGTTCTATCAGGTCAAGTTTAAGTGGTTTTAAAAGATCTCCGATAAGTCCGAATAAATTACCGCCCCATCCGTAAGAGCCTATGAGAGAGGCAAATTTTGCTTTTGGTCTTAATACAGCAGCCAGATAAGCAACATTAACAGCCATAGGATGAGGACCTGCAAGTACCATTGACGTACCCATAACTATAGTTGCAGCATCAACCAGCGACATTGCGAGATCTCCAAGATCATCATCTACAATATCAAATTTGAATGTTTTAATGCCTTTTGATTCCAGTTTTTCACTCAAATAATCGACCATGTCTTTTGTACTTTCATACATTGACACGTATGGTAACACTACAAGATTTTTAGGAGTGTCAGCTGTCCAGTCTTCATATAAATTTAAAATATAGTTAGGATTTTTATGTACAGGACCATGACTTGGTAATATCATATCGACGTTCATATTCTTTAGCATTTGAGTGTATTTTTTGCACATCATTCTAAATGGCATCATTATCTCTGCGTAGTATCTTTTTGCGCTATTTTCGAGCTCTTTGCTTTCTTGAGCAAAAACGTCAGAGAAAGTGTAATGTGCGCCTAAAAAGTCACAAGTAAATATCATGTTATCTTCTTTTGCGTATGTAAACATTGTATCAGGCCAGTGAACTCCAGGTGCAAAAATGAATTTTAAGGTTTTGTCACCTAATGACAATTCTTCACCATCGGAGATGACTTTAATTTTTTCTTCAGGTACAAAAAGCATCGATTTGATATTTTCTGCAACTTTCGGATTCGTTACAACGATTGCATTCGGATATTTTTCAAGTAGTGCTGGGATTGAGCCTGAGTGGTCTTGTTCTCCGTGGTTTGCAATTATATAGTCCACTTTTCCAACTTGATTTTCGCTTAGTCTTTTTAGATATTCTTTTGTCTTTGGTGGATACATTGTGTCTATAATTGCAGTTTTTTCACTGCCTTTAATGAGGTATGAATTGTAACTTGTACCGTGTTCAAGTGGGATAAGTTCATCAAAAATTCTTCTATCGCAGTCATTTAGACCACAGTAGAATATGTTATTTTTAATTTCTTGAAATTTCATTTTGTTCTCCTTTAGTATTTATAATATTTATTGTTGTGGCTGTTTGTAGAAGAAAACCTCTTCTTTGAGACATAAAGGACAATAAGGAGGTTCCTCTTCTTGGACAAACATAGCTCCGCAAGTGCTACAAAGCCAATTATAAGTCCCATCATTATTTTTAGGTGCTTTATCTTCCAATTTGTATATTAATTTTCTTAATCTATCATAATGTAATTTTTCAATAGCTTCAATGTTTTGCAGAAGTCCTGCAATATGGTCAAAACCTTCTTCTTTGGCTTTTTTTGCAAATTGTTCGTAAGTACCTTCAATTTCGTCCTTTTCCTGACTATATGCATTTTTTATGCTGTCCAATAAACTTGGCAGGTTCCCATTGCTGCTATTTAACCATTTGTACCAAAGTTTTGAATGCTCTTTTTCATGTTCTGCGAAACGTGATAGTAACAGAGCAATGTCCTTATAACCGTATTTTTGAGCAATAAGAGCATAGATATCATATTCCATTCTTCTCTTTGCTGTGATTTCGAATGCTTTTTGTAAATTTTTTGCTGTTTCTGACTCTCTAATATCCATCATTTGATATCCTCTTTCACAACATTATCTTTCAAAAAATCAGGTTTTGTCAAATACAAAACCTGATATAAATTTTTTTGTGTTATTGTTTTTCAAACAAATCCTTACCTACATTGCAAAGTGGGCAAGTGTAATCTTCAGGTAAGTTTTCAAAAGCTACATTGTCATTTTCTTCAGGGTCATATACATAACCGCATACTGTGCATACGTATTTGTCCATTACTGTTCTCCTTTTTTTTCTCTACATTCATGGCATAGACCATGAAAAACTATATCATGTCCTTTTATTTTAAAACCGGTTTCGGTTTCAGTTTTACTTATTATATCAGGTGCAACATTAGCACTTATATCAAAAACTTTTTTACACTCGTCACATATAAAATGATAGTGCTCATGAGTATTATGATCAAAATGTGCGCTGGATTCAAGTCCGTCAATTTTTTTAATTACTCCAGCCTCGGCTAACTGATTAAGATTTCTATAAAGCGTAGCAAGGCTTATTTTGGGGTTTTTATTTCGCAAAATTTCGTACAAGTATTCAGCAGTAGGATGAACTACATTTTCTTTTAATGTCCTTAATACTTGTTCTCTTTGCCTTGAATAATTCATATTTTCACCTTAATTGATAATTATTCTCATTTTTTCATAATTTATAAAAAATGTCAATAGGTATGTTTACATATCTTTATATATTGGGCAAATTTCGGTAAATATTGGGTTTAATAATAATATGGTAGATAGTGCGGGAATAAATCTAAATAATCAAAGATTTTCAGTAGGTGTGCTTACTCCTCCTGACAAGGTTAATCATTTTGTGTTGTATTCAGATCGTGAAGCTTCTCAGAATATTAAAAATGCACAGTATGATGTATATGTGAATACCAAAAAACCGAGTTTTGAGGACAGGTTTTCAACACCAAAGTCTGTTTTTTATTCGCTCGGAGTTATGCTATTAGCCCTAGGAACATTGGTAGTAAGGGGGAGAATAAAAAAATAACTGACAGTGCTACTTTTCAATAATAAAAATTTATAGTATCATGTGTATCAAAGGTTGATTTATATGAGAGAGGGATAATATGAAAAAAGTAATTAGTCTTTTATTATTTTTTATAGTTGGAGTGATGGCTTATGCTGCGGATTTTCAGTTGTATAAGCTTGATAATGGTCAAAGTGTTATTATTCAGCAGGTGAAGAATAACCCGATTGTGACGATTGATACTTGGATAAAAACCGGTTCAATAAACGAGAACGATAAAAATAACGGTGTATCACATTTTTTGGAACATTTATTTTTTAAAGGGACCACAAACCACGCTCCAGGGGAATTTGATAAGATATTAGAGACAAAGGGGGCGATTACTAACGCCGCTACCAGTAAAGATTTTACGCATTATTATATAACAATTCCATCAGAGTATTTTAATCTTGCGCTGGAAATGCACGCAGATATGTTAACCAATCCTCTTATCCCAAGTAAAGAGCTGGAAAAAGAACGTAAGGTTGTAATAGAAGAAATTGCAAAGGACCAAAATTCACCGAACACGATATGTTATGACAATTTGATTAATCTGCTATATACAAATCATCCATATAAAAGAAAGGTAATAGGCACGAAGTCAATCATAGAAAATATAACCAGAGATGAGATTTTGGGATACTATCATGATTATTATAACCCTTCTAACATGGTTACAGTGATAGTAGGTGATGTTGATCCAACAACAGCGATACAAAAAGTTAAAGAAAATTTTAGTGCTCAATATAAAAAGCCAATAAAAAATGTTTACCCGAAAGAAAATATTTTGACGTCACAAAAAAAAGCGACGGTATATTCCCCAACACAAGCAGGGTATATGTTGATAGGTTTCCGTGGAACTAAAATAGATGCTGCAGATTCCTATGCTTTAGATGTTTTGGCTACGGTACTGGGTGATGGCAGATCATCTGTTTTGTATCAGGATATAAAAGAACAAAAACAGTTGGTAAGTAGTATTGCAGCAGTAAATACGGGTTTTAAAGATGATGGCATTTTCTATATTTCTGCAAATTTTAAGCCTGAACAGTTGGAAAGACTGGAAAATGCAATTTTTGATAATATTCAAAAAATTCAAAAAAATGGTATATCACAAAAACAGCTTCAATTGGCTAAGAATATAATTGAGCGAGATACTTATTACAGTCGTGAAAGTATATCAAATATTGCAAGTGAGATGGGGTATACTTTTGTAACAACAGATGATGTGAAATTTTATGAGAATTATTTATGCCACGTAAAAAAAGTTACGGCAGCTGATGTAAAAAGGGTTGCAAACAAGTATTTGGGAGAAGAAAAGAGTGCTATTTCTATAGTTTTGCCTGAAAAATATAAATCTGTAAAAAAAGAAACAGAAGTAAAGATTTCGGATTTACAGCCTGCAAAATTGATTAGTGAAAATAAAAATACCCAAAAATACCAGCTTGCAAATGGTGCTACTGTTCTTATAACTCCAAATGAAGTAAATGACATAATAGCTATTAGTATTTATAATAAAGGTGGCGCTTTGGCAGAAGACAAGGCAGGTGTTGCACAAGTCACAGCTTCTGTTTTGTTGAAAGGTACAAAAAATTATTCGTCATTGGAACTCGCGCAAACTTTGGAAGACAATGGCATTAAAATACAGCCTTCTGTAAAATCTGATGCATTTATTATAAATGTTTTGACAACAAGAAATGAGTATGAGAAAACTTTAAGTATTTTGAAAGAAATTCTCAACGACGCAACGTTAGATGATTATGAAATTGAGAAGGTAAAAGATACTACGATGCATTCTATAAAAAGTAGCAAAGATATGCCGTTAAATTTGGCTGTTGATGGTTATAAAACCTTAATCTACGAAAAATCTCCTTATTCTGTTTCAAATTCAATATTAGAAAAAACTATTCCAACTATAACCAAAGAAGAAATTGACAGTTACTATAGTAAAATTTTTAATCCGAATGATACTGTTATTTCAGTTAATGGTAATGTCGATTCGGAAAAAACACTAAAAGCTTTTGGAGATATTTTGAAGAAAAATTCACAAGAAAAGTTTGATTATCAAACTTATTCAAATAAAATACCATATAATAAATCTGTAAAATCTGTGGAGAAGAAAGTCAAGGATTTGAAGACCGATTGGATAATAATAGGCTGGCAGACCTCAGGTGTGAATGATTTAAAAGATTATGCTACTTTGGAGGTAATCAATACTATCTTGGGTACGGGAATGGATTCAAGATTGTTTAAAAATATTCGAGATAAAGAAGGATTGGCTTACCAAATAGGTTCAGAATTTGCACCTAATGTTCTTCGCGGAGCATTTGTAACCTATATTGGTACAAATCATGAAAATTTAGATTTTGCAACACAAAAAATGCTTCAAGAAGTTTTTAGATTTAAAACAGAATTTGTAAGTACAAAAGAGCTTGAAGAAGCAAAAGATAAAATCATCGGACAATACATAATCGGTCAAGAAACGAATTTAGATAAGGCTGCAACTATTGGCTGGTTTGAAACTTCCGGTCGAGGGTATGAGTTCAACGAACATTATAAAAAATTAATTAACAGCGTTACGGAATCAGATATCATTGAGGTTGCAAATAAATATTTTAATAACAATTACGTCATTTCAATAGTTAAGCCCGAATAATTTCGGGCTTAACTAATATTGGATTGAATGTGAAAAAACTACCAGTTGGTACGCGTAAGAATTTGTTTTGCTTTCTGGTTAAACATTTTATCTTTGTACCATATACCTTTAAATTTACCGTCTTCTTCATAGATATATTGTACATCCTTTGAATCAACGTAAATAGCGCTAATCATTTTACCGTTGGATTTATATTGTCTTGCATAGTATGGAAATTCGGGATAGTTTTCGCTTGTTTCATCAACATATCTTAAATTCCCTAGAGCATCATAGTAGTATGTGTTTCTTAAATTATTTTTATATTGAATAGCATAAATTATTAATACCCCACCGCGTGTGTGAAATGCAGAAATGTTATATTCACCGGTTTCTTTGAATCCCTCAGCGGCGAGCATGTAATGCTTTTTGTATTCTCGATCCTTTAAAAAATCAGCATATTTGTTTCGGAACTCTTCTTTTGTATAATTGCCTTCAAAGCCTTCAAAGACAATACTTTTATACTTATCAACAGCTTCATCTCTTTGCTGTTGTGTGATGGTCAACCAGTCAAATGTAACCCCGCCTTCGATTACTGTATCCATTGCAAAGCTTGATGATGAAAGGATTATAAAACCTAATAGTAATAAAATTTTTTTCATTGTTCCCTCCTAATTGCATTATATGTGAAAAATGAATATTTATTCCACTTGACAAAGAAATTCAATGATAATGCAGCTTACAAGCTGTATGAATAAAGAGTATAACAGAATGTTACAAAAATTTAACAAAACTTTTAAGGAAAATCTCATATTTTCTTGACTAAAAAAATTGATGTACTATCATAAAAGAACATGAAAAAGTAAAGTCGGGTGGAGTGTGCCCAAATTGGTACAAACTACTTGAATAATAAAAAAGTTCATTTGCCTGAAACCCAGTTGAATGAAAGGTTAACAGCCTCAAGTTAGATTTTTAAATTGTAAAAAACAATTTTTTATATAGTACGTACACCATTTATAGACGAGGTGAATTGATGTCTAACACAAAATATGCAAACAGAGTAACTCCGATGGGTATTCCGCATACCAGATTGGATGATTTACCAGACCTTATTGAAGTGCAAAAAAAATCTTTTGAGTGGTTTTTGAAAGAAGGGTTGAAAGAAGAATTGCTTTCATTCAGTCCTATCAAAGATTACACAGGAAGATTAGAGTTGCACTTTTTGCCTAATTATACTTTTGATAATGCAAAGTATACAATAGAAGAGGCAAGGATACACGATGCAACTTATGCTAAACAGTTGCGTGTAATGGTAAGATTAGTAAACCGTGACAGCGGTGAAATTAAGGAACAAGAAGTATATATCGGAGATATTCCGACGATGACTGATAAAGGTACGTTCATTGTAAACGGTGCAGAGCGTGTAATTGTATCGCAAATCGTTCGTTCTCCTGGTGTATATTTCAAACGTGAGGTATCTCCGGCGGGTAAACGTTTATATAACGCTACAATGATTCCAAACCGTGGCGCTTGGTTGAAGATAGAAACTGATTCAAATGATTTAATCTACGTAAAGATAGATAAGAATAGAAAAATCCTTGCTACAACTTTATTAAAGGCAATGGGTATTACAGTTTCTGAAATGGAATCTTTATTTACACACTTTGAATTTTTGAAAAAAACTTTGGACAAAGACACAGCAGAAACAACTGATGATGCTTTGATTGAAGTATATAAAAAGTTACGCCCGGGTGATCCTGCGTCACCTCAAGGTGGTCGTTCAATATTGGAAGCACGTTTCTTTGATGAAAAGAAATATGATATCGGACGTGTTGGACGTTATAAATTAAATAAAAAGTTGAACTTGAATGTTCCTGCAAGTCAAAGGACATTAACAGTACAAGATATTGTAGCTTCAATAGAATACTTGATTAATTTGACATACGATGAAGGTACTGTTGATGATATTGACCACTTAGGAAACAGAAGAATTCGTTCAGTAGGTGAGTTGTTGCAAAATCAATTTAGAGTTGGTCTTTCAAGAATAGAAAGAATAGTAAAAGAAAGAATGACTCTTCAAGATTCTGAAACTCTTACTCCATTGAATTTGTTAAATACAAAACCTTTAGTGGCTTCATTGAAAGAATTTTTCGGTTCGTCTCAATTATCACAGTTCATGGATCAGATTAATCCATTAGCTGAGTTGACACACAAAAGACGTATATCAGCTTTAGGACCTGGTGGTTTGATGAGAGAACGCGCAGGTTTTGCTGTTCGTGATATTCACCCTTCTCACTACGGTCGTATTTGTCCGATAGAAACTCCAGAAGGTCCGAACGCAGGTTTGATAGGTTCATTAGCAACTCATGCCAAGGTAAATGATTACGGATTTATTGAATCACCTTTCTTTGTTGTAAAAGACGGCGTAGTGACAGATGAAGTTGTTTATATGACAGCAGATGAAGATGAAAATTTCCGTTGTGCTCCTGCTGACGTTAAGTTAAATCCTGATCGTACATTCAAGGATGAATATGTACCAATCAGATACAGATCTGAATTTATCATGGGTGAATCTAAAAGAGTCGATTATGTTGGTATTTCACCTATTCAAATTATTTCAGTTGCGACTTCGTTGATTCCATTCATAGAGCACGATGATGCTAACCGTGCATTGATGGGATCAAACATGCAACGTCAGTCTGTACCTCTTTTGATTACTCAAAGACCAGTGGTTGGTACAGGTATGGAAAAACGTGTTGCAAAAGATTCAGGAATGGTTCTTGTATCAGATTGTGATGGCGTTGTAGAAAGAGTTGTTGGTGAAGAAATTATCATTCGTGATGACCAAGGAAAACCTCATTTACACCAATTAATGAAATATGTAAGAAGTAACCAAGATACTTGTATTAACCAAAAACCTTTGGTACATGAAGGGGATAGGGTAAATGCAGGTGATATAATTGCAGACGGTGCCTCAACTTGTTGTGGAGAACTTTCGCTTGGTAAAAACGTGTTAGTAGCGTATATGCCTTGGGAAGGATACAACTACGAGGATGCTATTTTGCTTTCAGAAAGATGTGTGCATGATGATATATTTACATCCGTTCACATTGAAAAATTAGAAATAGATGCAAGACAGACAAAACTTGGACCGGAAGAGATTACTCGCGAAATACCTAATGTTTCAGAAGATGCTTTGAGGCATTTGGATGAACGTGGTATTGTTCGTATCGGTGCTAGGGTTTATGCCGATGATATTTTGGTAGGTAAAGTTACTCCGAAGGGTGAATCTGAGCATCCGCCTGAAGAAAAATTGTTGAGAGCAATTTTTGCAGAAAAGGCAAGAGATGTAAAAGATAATTCTTTACGAGTTCCACACGGTGAAGGTGGTAGAGTGCTCGACGTAAAAGTGTTTGATCGTGAGAAAGGTGACGAGTTGCCACCTGGAGCAAATACTGTAATTAGAGTATACATTGCTCAAAAGCGTAAGGTTTCGGTAGGTGATAAACTTTCTGGCCGTCACGGTAATAAAGGTATCGTATCAAGAATATTACCAAAAGAAGATATGCCGTTTATGCCGGATGGAACGCCTGTAGATATCGTATTGAATCCACTTGGTGTACCTTCTCGTATGAACGTAGGTCAAACTTATGAATTATTACTTGGCTTGGCAGCGTATTTGACAGGTAATCACTATGAAGCTCCTTCATTTGACGAGCGATATGGTGAAAATCAGTCAGAAATTGCAACAAGAGAAGAGTTAATAAAAGGTATAAAAGAGTCAGGATGTGACTGGGTTGAACCATCAGGTAAAGTAAGACTTATTGACGGTAGAACTGGTGAACCGTTTGATGAACCTGTTGCAGTTGGTCTTTCTTATATCTTGAAACTGGTTCACTTGGTTGATGATAAAATCCACGCTAGAAGTACCGGACCATACTCATTGGTAACTCAACAACCATTAGGTGGTAAGGCTCAGTTTGGTGGTCAAAGATTCGGAGAAATGGAAGTTTGGGCATTGGAAGCTTATGGTGCTGCTTATACATTGCAAGAGATGCTTACAATAAAATCTGATGATGTTAACGGTAGAAACAGAGCATATGAAGCAATTGTAAAAGGCGACAATATTCCAAGACCTGGTATTCCTGAATCATTCAAGGTACTTGTAAGAGAATTACAAAGTATCGGTTTGGATATTGCGGTAGCTAAGAAAGATGGTGCAGAAGTTGATTTAATGACAGATATGGATGATTTAAGAAAGTCAGCACCAAGAAGAGTCCTATCTGATATGGATTCTGAGTTATTGAATATCAATTTCTTTGAAACACCTACAACATTTGGAGATATATAATTGGTAAGGGGAGTTTTTCCCCTTGCTGATTTATTCTTGAATTAGCACAAAGATATTCACAAAAAGCAAATCAAATGGCTTATGCAGTGGCATTAGCATAGATAAAAAAGGAGAATGTAATAAATGTCAACGAGTATTGATTATTTTGACTATATACGAATCGGGATTGCCTCCCCTGAAAGAATTCTTCAGTGGTCACACGGGGAAGTAACAAAACCTGAGACAATTAACTACCGCACATTGAAACCTGAAAGAGATGGTCTTTTTTGCGAAAGAATTTTTGGACCATCCAAAGATTGGGAATGTTACTGCGGAAAGTATAAAAGAGTAAGACACAAAGGTATTATTTGTGAACGTTGCGGAGTAGAAGTAACAGATTCAAAAGTTCGTAGAGAAAGAATGGGGCATATTAAATTAGCAGCTCCAGTTTCACACATTTGGTTTTTGAAAGGTATTCCTTCATATTTAGGCTTATTGCTTGATATGACTTTGAAAGATTTGGAACAAGTAATATATTTCAATAACTACGTGGTATTAGATGGTGGTGAAAGTCCATTCAAAAAATTGCAACTGTTAACAGAAGAAGAATATGAAGATTATATGGCAGAAAACGAAGATTCTGCATTGAGAGTCGGAATTGGTGCAGAGGCAATAAAAGAACTTTTATCAGAAATTAATGTAAAAGAATTAGCAGAAGAAATAAGAACTGAATTGGCAGGTACAGTAAACTCTGTACAAAAGAAAAGTAAGTTGATTAAGCGTCTAAGACTTTTGGATAGTTTGATTTCTTCTGAAACTGATCCGACTTGGATGATAATGGATGTACTACCTGTAACACCTCCTGATCTTCGTCCTATGGTACAATTGGATGGTGGTCGTTTTGCGACATCAGATTTAAACGATTTATACAGACGTGTAATCAACAGAAATAATCGTCTACAAAGATTGTTAGAAATGGGTGCACCTGAAATAATTGTAAGAAACGAAAAACGTATGTTACAAGAAGCTGTGGATGCGCTAATTGATAATGGTCGTCGTGGTAGAACTGTTGTAGGCCCTAACAATAGAGCGTTAAAATCCCTGTCAAATATCATAGAAGGTAAGCAGGGTCGTTTCCGTCAAAACTTGTTAGGTAAACGTGTTGACTATTCGGGTCGTTCAGTAATCGTAGTAGGTCCGCAATTAAAATTAAATCAATGCGGTTTGCCGAAAGAGATGGCAATAGAATTGTTTAAACCGTTTGTTGTAAACAAACTTATTGAAAGAGGCTATGTTCAAAACATAAAATCAGCAAAGAAACGTATAGAAAGGTCTGAAGCGATTGTTTGGGACATATTGGAAGAAGTAATTGATGGTCATCCTGTAATGTTGAACCGTGCTCCAACCTTGCACAGGCTAGGTATTCAAGCATTTGAACCTATCTTGGTAGAAGGTCGTGCAATTCAACTACATCCGTTAGTATGTACAGCATTTAACGCTGACTTTGACGGTGACCAAATGGCTGTTCACGTACCATTATCAATAGAGGCTCAAACCGAAGCTAGAATGTTGATGTTGGCTACAAACAACATACTTGCTCCTGCAAACGGTAAACCTATTATTACACCGACTCAGGATATGGTACTTGGAATGTACTATTTGACGATTCTGAAAAATCCGGAAATGGAGCCAAAAGGTTATTTCTACAATTTCCAAGATGCAATATCTGCATTGGAAGTTGGTGTTATCGATTTGCATGACAAAATTGTAGTAAGAGATGAACACGGTCAAAGAATTGAAACTACAGCCGGTAGAATTATATTTAATGAGGCTGTAAGAAAAGCTTTGGTATAGTGTAATAGAATAATTAAGAAACACAATAAAAAGGATAAAGTATAATGGAAACAACATACTCACATGGTAAAAAGACTCTTGATTTCATTAACAAGCAAATGGATAAAAAAGGACTCAATCAGTTGCTTGCACAGATGTATCTCGAGTTTGGTGGTGCAAAAACTGCCGAGTTAGCTAACAGTTTGAAAAACTTAGGCTATAAATATGCAACAAAATCCGGTACTACGATTTCTATTGCGGATTTGCAGGTGCCGTCAGTAAAAAAAGAAATGCTTCAGGAAGCGGAAAAAGAAATTGAAAAGTCAACAACAAGATATCTAAAAGGTGAGATTACTGAAGTTGAAAGATATACAAAGGTTATTGATACTTGGTCTGAGACAACAGCGAAATTAACATCAAGTGTTGTAGACAATTTTGATAAGCTAAATCCTGTGTATATGATGGCATTTTCAGGTGCGAGAGGTAACTTATCACAGGTATCACAGCTGGTAGGTATGCGTGGTTTGATGGCCGATGCACAGGGGCAAATTATCGACTTGCCTATCAAATCAAACTTTAAGGAAGGCTTATCCGTTACAGAATATATTATTTCTTCATATGGTGCACGTAAAGGTCTTGTAGATACAGCGCTAAAAACAGCCGATTCAGGTTATTTGACAAGACGTCTTGTTGACGTTGCTCAGGATGTAATTATTCGTGCGGATGATTGTCATACAAATAAATTCATCAACATGAAACCTATTACAGATGGTGATGCAGTTATTGTCCCATTAATCGATAGATTACTTGGTCGTACAATAGCAGAAGATATTGTAGATACAGATGGTTCTGTGTTGGTTAAATCTGGTACAACTTTGAACCGTAACGATATTAAAAAGATTTCACACTTGAATTTAACAGAATTAAAAGTTCGTTCAGGGCTTACTTGTGGGTTAGAGTATGGAATTTGTCAAAAGTGTTACGGTTGGGCGTTGACTACTCAAAAACTGGTTGATATTGGTGAAGCAATTGGTATTATTGCAGCACAGTCAATCGGTGAACCTGGTACACAGTTGACAATGAGAACTTTCCACACAGGTGGTGCGGTTGGTGTTAAAGATACGATGAAAGAAGTCATTGCAAAAATTGACGGAGAAATTGTATCAAATGTGAAGACAAGAGAGTTGAGAACCAGACATGGTGATGTGGTACAAATTTCTAATTATGAAGCTGATATAGAAGTTAAAGGCGCTAAAAAATCAGAAAAATATCATATCCCAGCAGGTTCAACGATTTTCTTTAAGAATGGAATGGAAGTTAAAAAAGGATTCAAATTGGCTCAGTATGAACCTGCTTCCCAAGGTGGCTCATCAAGGTTGACAGAAAAAGCGACTAAAGATATTTCTGCGGACTTGAGCGGTGAAGTTGTATTTGAAGACTTTGTAGCTGACGAAAAGAAAGACAGACAGGGTAATATTTCAAGAACAACTAATAAACAAGGTATAATTTGGGTATTAGGCGGAGATGTATATAACCTTCCTGGCGGTTCAAAAGTCCTTGTTAAGGATGGTCAAAAAATAAATGAGGGCGAAAAGCTTGCTGAAACTTTGACTATTTCTGAGCATGGTGGTGAAGTTAGATTTGGTGAAGACCTTGTGATTGAGGATGTGAAATTTGAAGGTAAAAACATCAAAAAGATTGTACAAGGTAAAGAAATTACAATTGTAATCGCTTCATTAATGCCGGAAAACGCTACTTTTGAACAAACTAAAAAAGAACAAATCTGGACTGTTAAGAAAACAAATGAAAGATATATTGTAAAAGCTCCTGTTGATACGACTGTAGAAAACGGAATGATTATAGCAGAGCTTATTGATGATGAATGTGCTGTTACATCTTCAGGTGAGATAAGATACGTAGACGTTGAAGTTGACGAAAATCAAATCATCACAAAACCTGGTGCAGTTGTGTTTATTCCAGAAGAAATACATCAAATATCAAAAGACAGTACATTAAAAATGGTTGATAATGGTACTTACGTAACAGCTGGTACAGAAGTTGTTAAAGATGTATATTGTCATTTGGATGGTATTGTTGAATTTAAAGAATATAATGATATAATCCATGAAATTACCATTCGTCCTGGCGAAATTCATACTTTGCCTAGCGTTTCTGAGTTGAAAGTAGATGAAGGTGAAGTTGTAAACGCAGGTACAGTAATTGCAGATGGTGTTGTAGCTAAAGAAACATCAATTGTAACAATTATGGATTCAACTTTGGATGATTTAGCTATAGATGATTTGGATGAAGAATTAGATTCTAGTCTATCATTAGATGAAGATAATATTTCTAATCAACCAATTCAAATCTTGGTAAGACCGGTTCAAGTATTAAATGTTGACCAAAAAGCTGTTTCAATCAGATTCAACACTACTGATGATCTTATTGATATTGTACCGGTTACTCAACTTCAGTATAAGAATGGTGCAAGAGTTAGAAATCTTGACGGTTCAACTATTACAAGAACAAGTTTGGTACTTCAAATGCAAGGTTACTTGTCTCATTTGAAAGGTATGGTTGAATTGGATGAGAAAGAAAACTTGAGAATAGTTGTACTAGAAAACTTGATTGTACGTCGTGAGTTTGAGGGTAATGCAAAATTACTGTCATCACTTCAAACCGAATTATTAGTAAAAGACGGTCAGACAATTGAGCCAAAAACACCTGTAGCAAAAACTCAGGTACTTGCAATTAATCAAGGTGTTGCATCTATTAAGTCAGACAAAGAAGATGCTCGTAGATTACTGCTTACAAGCGAAAAATATGAAGTAACGGTTCCTGTTAAAGGAAAAGCAGTTGTTAAAAAAGGTGACTTTGTGAAATTGGATGAACTTTTGGCAGAATCAGAAGAACGTTCGACTGTTTCAGGTCAAGTTATAGCTGTGAATAAAGGTGAAATCACTGTTCGCGCAGGTCGTCCTTACTTGATTAGCCCTGGTACAATGTTGCAGGTTGAATCCGGTGCATTGGTACTTCGTGGTGATAACATCGCTACATTGGTATTCGAAAGACAAAAAACCGGTGATATCGTTCAAGGTTTGCCGAGGGTAGAAGAGCTTTTGGAAGGTCGTAAGCCTAAAGATTGTGCTATATTGGCTGAAGAAGACGGTATTGCGGAAATTGAAACTGATGATGATGTTCCGAGATTATTCCTTGTAAATGAAAATGGTAGAGTTGAGATTAAGTATGCAATTGATGCTAATATCATTGTTCATGACAAGCAAAAAATCACAAAAGGTCAAGCATTAACAAGTGGACCATTAAATCCGCACGATGTAATCAGACTTTGTGGTCCTGAGGCTGCACAGCAGTATTTGGTAGATGAAGTACAACGTGTATATCGTTCACAAGGCGTTGAAATCGCTGATAAGCACGTTGAAATTATCGTTCGTCAAATGACTAAGAAAGTAAAAGTCGTTGATGCCGGTGATACAAACTTGCTACCAGGAGAATTAGTTGAGCTTCAAGTATTTGAAAAGGAAAACGAAGAAGCTAAGGCTAATGATAAACAACCTGCAACTTGTGAATACATGTTGTTGGGTATCACAAAAGCGTCATTGAATACTGATAGCTTTATTTCAGCAGCTTCATTCCAAGAAACTACAAGAATCTTGACAGAAGCAGCAGTTGACGGTAAAAAAGACTTACTTCGCGGATTAAAAGAAAACGTAATTATCGGTCGTTTAATCCCTGCAGGTACAGGATTCCATCACTTGTCAAATGCAAATGAAGAAAGAGATCGTGAAGAAAGAAAACGTGCAGTAGCACAGAGAAACCAAGCAAGAAAACCTTCTGCGATTTTGGAAGAAATCGAAGGTATGTTCGGTGCTCCAAACTTCAATCTCGATGACGAAGAATAAAAATTATTTAATGATAGAAAAAAGCGGAAAAGTTAACTTTTCCGCTTTTTCAAGATAATAGCTATTATTCAATACATACTGCGTATACGTATTGTGACCATCTATATTCTCCATTTTCGGGGGTATTGTTTGATGTTTGGTGAAATTTACCAGACCGTAAATCTATTGCAACTGCTGAGTAGTAATTGCTTTCGATTCCAGAAAAAAGATTATGCGTATGCACATATGTAGGGAAATAATCCAATCCAAATAAATTTAAATTTTCATCATAATTTCCTTTATGCATATATTCGTAAATCTCAGTTAGATTTTCTTTGGTTGGCATGTTGGAAACTCCACCGCATCGTTTTACTGCACCAGCCCAGTATTCGCCATCTATATTGTATTGTATCATACAACTTTTAATTCCAAGTTTGTCTTTGATTTTCATGCATTCATCATAAGTTATACGTTCTGGAAGAAAGGCTTTTGAATAACAATTACCGTTTATGTTAGCAACACAGACATTATTTAATGTGGCTATGTTTATACTCCCTAAATCTTTACCGTTGCTATTAGGCCTTTTGAATGCGTTGACGTCGTACAGCATCGCTATACAATTTGTGCCAGTGATCTGGTTATTAAATTGATCTTGTTGACAGTTAGGATTGTAAGCAATTATTCCATTTACTCCATTAGAAAACTGTAACCCTATTAATTCAGTATTCCAGTCATCCAACCCCCAATGTCTTGTTTGGTGCATCTTATTTAGTTCTATTTTTTCATCTCCCCACATTATTTCGTCACTGAAGCACTGATATAATTTATCAGGGGCACAAATCTTATTAATTTTAATGTGCTTTTGTAACTCATTGATAAAATCTCTTGTGCTTGAATACCCAGCAAGTGTACCTTCTGCATTCATTTGTTTGGTTGCTTCTTCAAGCTTTTTTTTGAAAACTGATGATGCTGTAGACCAAGCTTTTTGGTTGTGATTTTCGATGAGTGCAGGTATTGTGAGTGCTGCAACTATTCCTATGACAACCAGTGCGATTAGTATTTCTGATAGCGTAAAAGCTTTTTTCTGCATAATGTTCTTCCCTTTCTCTGTCTTGTGATGTCAGTAATATGTACATTATATGCCCAATTTTACATATTACATGACATAATATTACACTTAATTAATATAGTGTGTCAAGCATGACATTATAAAAATCCTTCAAATTATGTAAACTTAGTCAAGGAGGAGCAAATGTCAACAAAAAAGTTATTAGGTGCAAAGATTAGATCGTTGCGTAAATCTAAAAAAATAGCTCAAGAAAAATTATCGGAAATGGCTGATATAAGTCCGCGTCAGATGGTTAGAATAGAGATGGGACAGTCTTTCCCTACTGTTGAAAATCTTGAAAAAATTGCAATTGCACTTGGCGTTTCAATACAATCTCTTTTTGAAAATGATTACTATGATAGTGTGGAGCTTTTAAAACAGAAATTGCGTGAAAAAATAGATTCGTTAGATGAAAAAAATACACGTTTTTTATACATTGTAGCATCAAATTTGGATTAGTATTTTGAGTTTTATTTCTAAATTATTTGTTTGATTTTGCAAAAGTTTTATTCAATCTTGCCGATAATTAGTCTGTAAAAAAAAGAGGTTTTTATGGCAAGGATTATTGAAGGTGAAAGAAGAATTATAAAAATGTCTGTGGATGACGTAATTAGTATAGTACAAGAATATCAGGCTGTTACGAAAAATTCTTGTTGCTACGAGCATACTCGTGAATTGCTCGCTAAGGCTAATTTTTTCATTCCTGAAGATTAAAAAATATTCTCCTTTTGAATAGCTCAGTTGGTATTTATAAAAAATTCTGTTTTTCTTATGCTAAAATGAAAGAAAAGGAGAGTTTTATGAAAAAAAATATCTTGATTATTTCATTGATTTTTATTTTACCGTTGTTGGCTTATTTTATTTTAACGAATTCAAGCACCACAACTGCAACGACTGCTGAAAAAGGAAGACCACAGATTATTAAGTTTACTTCGGCGATGTGTCTTGATTGCCAGACTATGAACAAGCTTTTAAAGGAAGTGTTCCCAAAATATCAAGATAAAATTGTTATGACAGAAATTCATGTACAAAACAGAGATAAGTTTGTTGATGAGCAGATAAAAAAATATAATGTTACCCTTGTTCCTACAATTATTATGCTTAATTCTGAGGGGAAACAGGTGCAACGTATTGAAGGCGCAATACCAAAAGATGAGTTAGAGAAATATTTACAAGGATTACAATAATGGAAAATTATGCTAGTTTGTTTACACAAAATGGTAGTTTAGCATTGCTTTTTGCTATATCGTTTTTTGGTGGGCTTATTGCTTCAATTTCACCGTGTTCGCTTGCTATGCTCCCTATAATCGTTGGGTATGTAGGAGGATATTCCGAAGCTAAGCCTTTGAAAACTCTAATCCAAATGATATTTTTTGTGTTTGGTACTTCTATCGTATTTACAGTGATAGGAATTGTCTGCGCAATTACAGGTAAGGTGTTTATTTCTTTTGCCGGTGGCTATTTTGGGATAGTGCTCGCTTCAATAATGCTTGTTATGGGGCTAAAATTAACCGGCGTATTGGATTTTGAATTACCGGTTCTTATTAAAGAAATGCCCAAAAATGATGCACATAGTACATTTTTATATCCGATTTTACTAGGTGCTGTGTTCGCTCTTGCAGGTACCCCATGTTCTACCCCTATTTTAGCTGGTATCATGGCTTTTGCCTCACTTTCGGCAAATATTTTTAATGCAATTTTGATGCTGTTTTTATTTTCTCTCGGGCAAGGTCTAATTCTCGTGTTAGCAGGCTTTTTAACTTCCAAAGTAAAAAGTATGAAAAACTTTTTTAGGATATCTGATTTTTTGCTGAAATTTAGCGGAATTTTACTTGTTTTGGCTTCTTTATATATTTTTTATAAGATTTTTGTTCCACTGGTTGTAAAATAGTATAAAATATTGTAAAATAACTATGTGCAGTTATTGTATGAATGTTTGAAGTAAAGTTTGTAAGATTACAATAAGTGTATTGATGGACTAAGGAGAAAAGTATTAATGAAAGTGTATGAAGGTCAATTAGTTTCAGAAAATCAAAAGTTTTGTATTATATTGTCGCGTTTTAATGATTTTATCGGATCAAAATTATTGGATGGAGCCGTTGATGAATTAAAAAGACATGGAGTAGATGAAGATAATATTGAAGTCGTTCGTGTTCCTGGTGCTTTTGAAATCCCTCTTGCGGCTTTGAAATTTGCAAAGTCGGGCAGGTATGATGCAGTAATTACTTTGGGTGCAATTATTAGAGGCGCGACTTCTCATTATGAGCATGTAAGTGCTGAGTTGTCAAAAGGAATTGCAGCTGTGAGTCTAAAAACTGAAGTTCCTGTAATATTTGGAGTTTTGACAACGGAAAATATAGAGCAGGCAATAGAAAGAGCAGGGACAAAGGCTGGAAATAAAGGGGCTGACGCTGCCAAGGCTGCTATAGAAATGGCTAATTTGATGAAATTATAGTTAGTGTTTGTAAAAATATAGGGGGTTTAGCTATGAGTGACATTATTACTGAGTATAGGAATGAAAATACCAAAGATATTGATATGCTTTCTACCATTGAGATGGTAAAAAAAATGAATGATGAAGATAAGATTGTCGCTTTAGCTGTTGAAGAAGAGTTAGAAAATATTGCAGCTGCTGTCGATTTGATTGCAAAACAGTTTTTAAAAGGTGGCAGGTTGTTTTATTTTGGTGCAGGTACATCAGGACGTTTAGGAATATTGGATGCTTCTGAATGTCCGCCTACATTTAGTGTTTCTCCAGAGATGGTGCAAGGTATAATTGCTGGTGGTGATAGAGCATTAAGAAAATCAGTCGAAGGTGCAGAAGATGATTTTGAGCTTGGTAAATCTGATGCTGAGGTGTTGACTGATAATGATGTTGCTGTTGTTATTTCAGCCAGTGGTAACCCTAAATACTTGTTAGGTGTTCTTGCAAAAGCTGATGAGATTGGTACAAAAACTATCGGTATTACTTGTAATCCCAAAGGTAGAATTTACGATGAAGCAGGGCTTGTTATATGCGTTGAAGTCGGTCCTGAGGTTATTGCAGGGTCTTCAAGGTTGAAAGCTGGTACTGCTCAAAAAATGATATTAAATATGTTGACAACAGGTGCTATGATTAAAATTGGTAAAACTTATGAAAATTTCATGATAGATTTGCAGGCCGTCAATGAAAAGTTGAAAGACCGTGCGATTAGGATTGTTGCTCAAATTGCAGGTGTTTCTCATTCTGAGGCTTTATCTGCACTTTTGAAAACAAATTGGGAAATTAAGACAGCTATTGTATCAATTGAATTAGGATATGATACAGATAAAGCTCGCGAAGAACTGAAGAAAAACCGAGGTGTACTACGTAAGCTATTGAATCAGAAAGTTGAAGTGTAAGTGAAGTTGGGGAGGGCTTGAAGATATGAAACTGACAGTTATAGGTGCAGGATGTTGGGGGCTTACTTTAGCTTGGCTTTTGACTGATAACTTTGATGAAGTTACCGTATGGGGGCGAGAGCAAGATCTTTCACAAGATTTGATACAAAATAAACATACTTCAAGACCGCTAGAAGTACAGTTGGCTCAAAAGGTTGAGGTAACAAGTGATTTAGCCTCAGCGATTGAGGGAGCTGATATAATTTTAAATGTTGTGGCGACATCAGGTACAAGAGATGTTTGTGAAAAATTAAAGGAAGCTGGTATTAAGTCTGAGCAAATTTTTGTTAATGCCTCTAAAGGTATAGAATTACCTTCATTAATGAGGATGTCTGAGGTTATAAAAGATGTATTACCTGATCAGAAGTTAGCAATTTTATCAGGACCGACATTGGCAAAAGAAGTTTTGGCAGGTAAACCTACTGCTGCTTGTGTAGCTTCTGAGGATATGAAAGTCGCAGAATTCGTTCAAAAAGCTTGTAATGTTCCGAGTCGTTTTAGACTTTATACCAATAATGATGTCGTTGGTGTTGAATTAGGTGGAAGTTTGAAAAATGTTATCGCAATAGCTTCTGGATTTGCTCATACGATGGATTTGGGTGATAATTGTGCTGGATCTCTGTTGACTCGTGGAATGGCTGAAATTGTGAGAGTAAGCATTCATTTGGGCGCAAATCCTTCTACTTTGTACGGACTTTCTGGTATGGGTGATTTGATCGCAACATGCTCTAGTCCAATGTCTAGAAATTATACGGTTGGTTCTATGCTTGCTAAAGGTAAAAAAATCAATGACATTTTAGCTGAATTAGGCTCTGTAGCTGAAGGGGTTAAGACTTCTAAAGCGATTTGTGAACTCGCAAAGAAATTAGGCCTTGAGGTACCTGTTTCTAGTGCTATATACGAAGCTGTGTACACTGATATTACTCCTCAGCAGTTGTTGAGCAAGTTGATGAATAGAAAATTGAAAGAAGAAGAAAGATATATATAAAATGAAATTTGCAGTAAAATATTTGAAAAATACTTTTTACCCTCTAAAAGTTCCTGATAGTATAAGACTTACTGATGGACAGATGGTTCTTGTTAGAACAGAAAAAGGTGAGGAGGCTTTGAAGGCGTTTGTTGTTAATTCAAAAGTTTCGAAACAGTGGGAGAGTAAGAAGAATAAACCGGAACCTTTGACTGTTATTAGACCTCTTTCTCAAAGGGATTTGCAAGTTTTGGATGATACAAAAAAGGAAGAAATCTCTTCATTTTTTAAGTGTCAAGCGCTTGTAAAACAGCATAAACTTAATATGAATTTGGTTCAGTGTAGAATTACTTTTGATAAAAGAAAAATAACTTTTTACTATACAGCTCCGGAACGTGTTGATTTTAGAGGATTATTGAAAGATTTAACTCAAGTATTTACGCGTGTAAGAATTGATTTACGTCATATTGGAGTTAGAGATGAAACCTCCATTATTGATGGGGTTGGAGTATGTGGTAGACCGTTTTGTTGTGCTTCTTATTTAAGAAAATTTGCTCAAATTAATGTAAAACTTGCTAAGGATCAAGGTGTTCCAATTACTCCGGGTAAAATTTCCGGTACTTGCGGGCGATTGCTTTGTTGTTTGACTTATGAGTATTCAAATTATATTGATGCTGCAAAAGGTATGCCACCTGTAGGATCGTCAGTGATGACTCCTGATGGATTAGGCAAAGTATATTTCTTGCAATTCCTAAAGGGTACTGTAGCCGTTAAAATGGAAGATGGTAAGACAAAGGAATTTCCTAAAAATGATATTGAAATGGTTGATGCAGATGTAAATGTAGAACTTGACTTATCGTCAAACATAAATACGTATACCGATGATAGTAATATTGATATCCGTCAGTTAGAAGATGATAAAAATAGCTCTACTGGTAATGTATAGATTAGGGTAGACTATCTCTTAAGATATATAGCGTCACTGTCGGCATTTATATACTTGACGACGTACTTGCTGCAGCCAGGATGTTTTGAATCAGCTTTTTCAAACACAATTTCTGATACAAAATCATGGTTTGCTATATATTGAAACTCTTTTAAGTTCACTATTTCTTTTTTGATTAATTCAAATAATTTACTATTATCTTCCATGAGTCAAATTTTAATATGATTATGTGAAAATCAAATCATTCGATTATATGATATTATTTGATTTTTTTGAAGAATTCATCAGAAATTAATTGTGAGTATTTATTTTTTTCGTTTAAAGAAATAAGCAATCTGCTTTCTCCATCTGAATTTTCGGTAGTAGATACAATTCCTGATATTTCTCCTACTGGAAGTTTTTTTACTTTTGCATCAAACTTGACGTAAGGAGAAAGTTTACCATAAGAATAAATAGAGCCTTTTTTAGTAACTTTCAATTCGTCAAATGAAACTGATTGATATTTAACTTTGGAAATTGCATTTTTAAGCTTTTCTTCGACATTTTCAGATTGGAGATCTTCTTTTGTGATTGGTGTTTTGTTATTAGAGTCGACCACAAACATTTTTTGTCCTGAAGCTTTGTGCTCTGCCACAACTGCATTATATCCCATAATTCCAGCAGCACGTTCAATTTCAAACTCATCACTTATTTTAGAAAAATCACCGACTTTTTTAGCTCTTTCAAGCATGACATCCTGTGGAGGATTGAACCAATTTTGGATATATTTCCCAACAAACTCCTTGCCTCCGATAGACATGAATCCAACAGCTGCGAGTGTGATTATTAAAGCTCTTATAACATTTCTTAAACATCCCATTTGTTTTTTCCCTTTTTCATGATATATTGATATTATACTTATGACAAAGACAGAAATCAATTATATAAATACGGCAGATGTAAATATGGAGGATTTATCTCCAGCGATGCAGCAGTATGTTGCTCTTAAAAGGCAAAATCCTGATAAGATATTGCTGTACAGATTGGGTGACTTTTTTGAGACCTTTTTTGAGGATGCTTTGGTCATGTCAAAAGAGCTGGAAATAACCCTTACCGGTCGTGATGCCGGCAAAAACATTGGTCGTGTCCCTTTGGCGGGAATTCCTGTTAAATCAATGAATACTTATATTGAAAAATTGGTTCAAAAAAATTATAAGGTTGTTATTTGTGATCAATTAGAAGATCCTAAGGAAGCCAAGGGACTGGTTAAACGTGGTGTAACAAGGATTATTACCTCAGGGACGATTACAGATACTGATTTTTTACAAAAAAATGTAAATAATTATATTTGTGCCGTGTTCAAAGATGAACATTCGGATATGTATGGATTTGCATATACAGATATATCCACAGGTGAGTTTAAATTAACTCAAAGTACTTTAAATTTGATAGTTTCAGAACTCGCTCGTGTTAAACCTGCAGAGATCGTTGCTCCTTCTATTCGTGGAGAAATAAAACCGTTTCAAATTGTGCCTGAAGAAAAAATTGATTTACCTGAGATTATCACAGCAAATTATAATTGTTCAAAAATTCCAGCATCAGTTTTTAAAAGTGATTTTGCAGAGAGTAACTTGAAAGCTGTTTTTCAGGCTTCAAGTCTGGAAGCTTTTGGGTACAAAGATTATAAAATAGGTTTTAGAGCCGCAGGAGCCTTGCTTGCGTATATATGGGAAAATTTAAAGGATAGTGTACCTAAATTTGATGCTATAGAGCCTTATGAATTGTCTGAATACATGATAATAGATTCAAGTACGCGAAAGAATTTGGAGCTTGTAGAGACTTTGCGTGAAAAAAACAAGTATGGTTCACTTCTTTGGGCAATTGATAGGACGCATACTAACATGGGTGCAAGACTTTTGCGCAGTTGGATTTGTCAGCCGTTGAAAAAGATTGACCAAATCAAGCAAAGACAAAATTTTGTATCAGAGTTGGTTGAAAAAGTTGAGATCAGAATAAATCTTGCTAATAGTTTGGAAAAAGTGTATGATATTCAACGCTTGGCTACTAAGTTAAGCAATGGAACGGCTAATCCCAAAGATTTTATAAGTTTAAAGACATCTTTATTCGCGCTACCAAAATTATTTGAGAATGCCTCTTTTCTTGAAAATAATCCGCTTATGCAGGTTCAATCATACTTGAGTGATATTTCTGATTATGCGCAACTTATAGAGCGTACAATTCGTGAAGATTGTCCTCCATTGTTAAAAGAAGGTGGCATAATTAAGTCTGGTGTGAACGGTGAACTAGATTATTTTTGTGAACTTTTGACAGGTGGCGAAAATTGGTTGAAAAACTTTGAGGAATCAGAGAAAGAAAAAACCGGTATTAAAAATTTAAAAGTTGGATACAATAAGGTCTTTGGGTATTTTATAGAGATAACTAATTCATTTTTAAAACAGGTTCCTAATGAATACATAAGAAAACAGACTCTCACGACTGGTGAAAGATTTATAACAGAAGAATTGAAAAAGCATGAAGATGATGTGCTTTCTGCTCGTTTTAAGTCTATAGAATTAGAATATAAGTTGTTTACTGACTTTAGAGAATATTCGAAAGAATTTGTGACCCGATTGAGAGAAATTTCAGAGGCAATTGCGTGTACCGATGTGTATGTTGGTTTGGCTCAGGTTGCAGCTGAAAATAACTATTGTAAACCTGAAATCGAAGAGTCTTTGGATGTTGTTATAAAAAATGGTCGTCATCCGGTGTTGGAAAAAATATTACCGTTGGGTGAATATGTTTCTAATGATTTGGAGTTAAAAGGAAATTCGACAGAATCAACTCAATTTATGATTTTAACAGGTCCAAATATGGCTGGTAAATCTACATTTATGAGGCAAAATGCGCTGATTGTTATTTTAGCTCAGATAGGTGCATGGGTTCCTGCAGATTACGCCAAAATTGGAATTTTCGACAAAATATTTACACGTGTTGGTGCTTCAGATGATTTGACATTGGGGCAATCCACATTTATGGTTGAAATGATTGAGACTGCTTATATTTTGAATGCAGCAACAGAAAAGAGCTTGATATTGTTGGATGAGATAGGACGTGGTACTAGTACATATGATGGTGTAGCTATTGCTTGGTCTGTAGCAGAGTATATTGCGACGAAAATAAAAGCGAGATGTATCTTTGCAACTCATTACCATGAACTTAACGTAATGACCCAGACTTACCCGCAAATTAAGAATTACAGAATTACAATTACTGAGGAAAATGGTGAGATTGAGTTTTTAAGAAAAATAGTCCAAGGTGGTGCAAGTAAAAGTTATGGTATTCAAGTAGCTAAGATGGCAGGGCTACCTTCTGCAGTTATAAAACGTTCTCAGGATTTGATGATTAAGATGCAAAAAGATTTTTCAAATAATCTTGCGACCAGAAAAAAACAAGACAATTATGTACCTGATGTGCCACAGTTAAATCTCTTTGATTAAGTTAATATTTGTAAATTTTTTTTTCAAAATCCGCAAAAATTCCCTTTATACGTTTTAATGGTAGTAGGTAAAGGAGTCGTTATGGAAATAGGTTTTAATCCAAGTGTCGGTTTTAGTGCAGTAAAACCTCAAGAAACAAGTAGTGCTTCAAGTGTACCTATCTCAGAACATCTGCATGAAAATGGTGATTCTGTTGACTTAAAATCGAGAGTACATAATGAAGAGAAAAAAAGGCCTGTAAGAAATTTTATAGCGAATGTTGCTAAATTTTTTGCAACAACGACGGAAATGGTAAAAGGAACAATTAAAGGATCTGCTTATGGAATTCTTTCAGGTGCTGCAGTTTTAGGAGGTAGTTGGTTATTCGGAGCTTTACCTAGAGGGTTTAGAAAAGGCGGTTCTTTGAAAGATGTCTGCACTCACCCGTTGAAAAATATTGGAACTAAATCTAAAGTCGTTGCTGCTTTGGTCACTTTGGCTGTGGGCTCATATCATATTGTGGCTGCAAAATTAAAAGCAAATCAAAAGACTGCAAATGTAGATCACCAGCTAAAGACTGGTCATAGAGCTGTTTAGATTTAATAAAAAGTTTTATTTAAAAAAAAGCACCTGTTTGCAGGTGCTTTTTTAATTTTTGAGTAACTTTAAATAATGCTCGTTATAAAAATCCCCGAAGTTGTCATTGAGTATTGCCTCTCGGCACTTTTGAGAAAAGTCAACTAAGAATTTTATATTATGAATTGATAATAGGGTTGCAGCAGTACTTTCACCACATCTCCACAAGTGTCTTATATAAGCTCGTGAATGATTTTTACAAGCATAGCAGTCACAACCTTCAACCAAAGGTTGGCTATCGTCCCAAAATTCTTTGTTTTTAATGTTTTTCTTCCCTTCCCAAGTGAAAAATGAGCCATGACGGGCATTTCTTGTTGGAAGTACGCAGTCAAACATATCGACTCCGTGCTTGATGCCATCAAGTAAATCCTCTGGGGTGCCGACTCCCATAAGATATCTTGGCTTATTTGTGGGAAGTAGAGGTGCTGTCAGCTCTACGAAGTGATTTTTTATGTCTGTGGGCTCTCCGACACTGACTCCACCTATTGCATAACCTACGGCATCATAGGATGATATTATCGCAGCGCTTTCACGTCTTAGGTCATCGAAAAATGCACCTTGTACGATTGGAAATAAAGCCTGTTTTGAATTGGTTTTAGCCTTAAAACATCTTTCAAGCCAGCGATGAGTCCTTTCCATTGCTTTTTTTGCTGTCTCATAATCACAAGGATATGGTGCACATTCATCAAATGCCATAATTATGTCCGCACCGATATCTTGTTGTATTTCCATTGACACTTCAGGACTTATAAAGTGCTTTTTACCGTCTTTGGGATCTCTGAATTCTACGCCGTCCTCTGTAATTTTTCTCAGATGTGATAGTGAAAACACCTGAAACCCACCTGAATCTGTTAATACAGGTCTATCCCAGTTCATCCAGCCGTGTATCCCACCAAATTGCTTAATTAATTTTGTTCCAGCCCTTAGATATAGGTGGTAAGAATTTGAAAGGATAATTTGAGCACCTGTATCTTTTACTTGTTGACTGGTCAGTGTCTTCACTGCGGAGTTGGTGCCTACTGGCATGAAAATAGGAGTATTTATGGAGCCATGAGGTGTCTTTAGTATACCAGCCCTTGCCCCTGTTTGTTTACAGGTATGAACTAATTCATAATTGAAGTTTTCACATGCGTTATCTTTAACCATATTAGTCATCTAATTTTTCAATTACAATTTCTGCCATATTATCATATTTATCGCACAATTCCTCAGGAGTGAAATATATTGAGATTTCTCTTTCTGCGCTTTCCGGACTGTCAGAACCGTGCACGACATTGTATTCTTTGACGAGTGCAAAGTCTGCCCTTATTGTACCAACTTGAGCTTCAAGTGGTTTAGTTGCTCCCATTAGCTGACGTGAGCCTGCTATAACGTCAAATCCTTTCCATACCATAGCCACAATAGGTCCGCTTTGGATGTATTCAATAAGTCTGTTGTAAAAAGGTTTACCCTTGTGTTCGCCGTAGTGCTTTTCAGCCAATTCCGGAGTTACATCCAGCATCTTCATACCGATTAATTTGTAACCCTTTTTTTCAAAACGACTAATAATTTCGCCAACTAAACCTCTTTTTACTCCGTCAGGTTTTACAGCAATAAATGTTCTTTGTTCTGCTTGCATATAATATCCTCCATACATCGCAATTGTAGCATAAAATAGTCAAAAAAGCTATAGTCTCAAATGGTTTTTGAAAACTCGGTTTTTATTTTGGAAAAATACTTGGATAGCATCAGAAACATTAGCATACAAAGAGCTATGGCGGCGCATAAAAGTCCAAACCAAAAACCTGTTAAATTCATATGCTTGTAAAAGGCAAGCCAGTACCCAAGTGGAATTGATATTACCCAATAGCCTAAAAAGTTAGCTATTAAAACTATCTTAGTCTTTTTTATTCCTTTGTATATTCCAGCTAGTGCAACTTGTAGTCCATCAAAAATTTGGAATACTGATACTATGTATAGTACAGGTACGCTGATTTTGATGAGTGTTGAATCTTTTGTAAACAGGCCAACCAAAAAATTTGGAAAAGAGCAAAATATAATGGCGCTACAAACCATGAAACCGACAGACATTAAAATTCCGATGATGGAGTACTTTTTTAAATTTTCAAACTCCATAGCTCCGTTTGCAAATCCGACTTTTACTGCTATTGCGTTGGAAATTGCCAAAGGAACCATGAAAGATACCGTTGTTAGGGTACAAATAAGGTTTTGAGCTGCTGCGTAAACTCCCGCTGCTCTGCCCATAAAAATTGCAATACTATTGAATGCTATAAACTCTACAAGTACAGCGAAAGAAATTGGTATACCTATTTTTAATAAACTTTTGTAATAATCATGGTCATGATAGCTGCGAAATCTCATAGTATTTAGACAATAAATTAAGAGAGCAAAGCCCATTATGTAGCGTACTGTGAAACTCGCTATTGCAAGTCCAATTACTCCTAAAGATGGAATAGGACCATAGCCAAATACAAGTATTATATTCAAAATGATATTTAAAAACACACAAAAAACTGTAACTAAATTTGGGAATAAAACTATTTCAAAAGCTTGTAAAAATTCTTTCAAGCTTGCGTGTAAATAAGCGCCAAAAGTTGAAAACGCTGTGATTATCATATATTCCTTTATATCAGGAACAAGTTTTGCTTCAAATCCAAGATAGTCTATAACCGGAACGAAGGCGAGCACGGCGAGCGCCATGATAACCGCAAGTATCATGGAAAACCTTATTGTTGGAAAAAAGTATTTTTTTGCAGATTTGTTTTCCCCTCTTATGTTTGATAATAACGGTGAAACACTTGCTATAAGCCCTATTCCAAATGTCATAATACAATTAGAAATAGCTGTTGCAATGCTGATTGCGGCTAACGTATCTGTAGAGTGCCTACCTGCTATCAATACATCCCCAGCACCGATTAGGATAAAACCCAAATTACCCATTATAATGGGCAGGGCAATGTTTAAAAGTTCTTTTATGTAGTATCTTGTTGTATTTGTATTCATTATGCTCTCATAATAACATAAACAAAAAAAATGATTTAAAAAATAAATGGGTTGTACTTAATTTTATGCTTGAATATCTATCTTTTTGCCTTGATTTTCATTTTTTGTTGCTTGTGCTTGCATTTTTATTTTTTGAGCTTGATTTGCAACGGCATAGTCTTGACCGGATGGATCTGATGGTGCCATTGCAGCGCGAATTACAGTGTTAGCATCGTTAATCGTTTTTTGCGGGTTGGCTGTATTTAATGTAGGCATTTTGATGCTTACATGACCGCCTACTGGTATTCCTTGCTCGTTTTTTTCTATTACTATTGGACCGGCAAGTGCTCCTCCTGCGTTTTGGTGTGCCTTTTCATGAGCATAAATTTGTGCATAATTTTTTTGGATTAAGGCATTTTTTTGTGCTTTTTGTTGCTCCTTTTGCTGTTGTTGCAGCTGAATCGGATTTGTAAAACGATTAAATATGTCAGTTCTCATACACACCTCACACAATTTATACTACGATTATAGCAGTTTTTTGAGAAAATGCAATATATTTGAAGTTTTATTTCAATAAAATTAACAAGCAAGCACCAATGATCATTATTGTAGTACCAATGAGCTTTTTTTTGATGTTTTGTTCAGCAAAATATTTCCAACCAAATATAACGCTTACAATTGCAGAAAGTTGAAATAATGCAAGGGCATAGCTGACATTCATTTTTAAAAATACAAAGTTTGTTGTGTATTGCATAAGTCCTATAAAGGCTATTAGGGTAAGTAATTTATTGCAAATTGTACTCGAAAATTGTGGAAGTTTCTCATTGTGAATTATGCAGTTAAGTAGGCTGAAAAATGTACCGAACCCACACCAGTAGTAAAATGCGGTATAAATATCGCTAAGGTTAATAACGTTTTTTATAAATATTGCCTCGGTGGCAGTTAATACAAGTGCAAAAATTCTGTATTGAATTGATTTTTGTTTGAGTAATTTCAGTGAAAAACCGCACTTTGTAGAATCAAATATAAAATAACTACCTAATAATATGAGTATTACAGCTAAAATGCCAATTACACTGGGTATTTCTTTTAGCAGCAATATTCCGATGAGCATTGCTACGACAGATTTATAAGCGTTAATTGGTCCCAATACTGACAGTTCTCCGTATTTTAAAGCCTTTATTAAATAGTAGTTTCCAAAAGCGCCACATAATCCGCCTAATATTGCAGGTAAAATTACCGCTACAGAAAAAATAATTTTTGTATTCAATGCCAGTGGAATGCATATTATGGATAGCCCGAGGTATGATAAAAAATTAATAAAAAATGGTTGCATCCCAAAAGCGGTCAACTGTTTTTGATATACATTTGACATTGAATTCGATAGGATTCTGATTAAAATTGCAATGGAAATTATCATATATGAGCTTCTCAAAAAATACCCGAACAATTATTGTTCGGGTATTGAAATTTATTTTTTGTGCTTACCTGTTCTTTCGTAGTAATCTTCAATAAATCCGGTGTTAAAATTTCCGCTCATAAACACGGGATCTTCGATAATGTCTTGGTGGAAAGGTAGTGTTGTTTCAATTCCAGTGATGACGTATTCTTTTAAGGCTCTGTACATCCTGCGTCTTGCTTCATTTCTTGTCCTTCCCCAGCAAATCAATTTACCAATCATTGAATCATAATACGGTGGAATAGAATAGTCTTGATAAACGTGAGAATCAACTCTTACACCGAATCCTCCAGGGGTAACATATCCTGTTATTTGACCTGGGTTAGGCATAAAGTCTTTCTCTGGATTTTCAGCGTTTATACGACATTCAATAGCGTGACCTCTTAGGATAATGTCGTCTTGAGTGAAGTCTAATTTTTCACCTGCTGCTACCATAATTTGTTCTCTTACGAGGTCAACATTTGAAATCATTTCAGTTACGCAGTGTTCTACTTGAATACGAGTATTCATTTCCATGAAGTACCATTTACCGTCGTGATCTAACAAAAATTCACAAGTGCCTGCACCTTCGTAGTTTATGGCTTTTGCTGCGCGAACTGCAGCTGCTCCCATTTCTTGACGAGTTTTCTCATCAATAGCAGGAGAAGGAGCTTCTTCAATAAGTTTTTGATGTCGACGTTGGATTGAGCAGTCTCTTTCTCCTAAGTGAACTACGTTACCATATTGGTCACCAAGAATTTGTACTTCAATATGTCTCGGGTTTTCAAGATATTTTTCTGCATATACATCAGGATTACCGAAAAAGTTTTGAGCTTCAGACTGACAAAGGTTCATATTAGTCTCAACTTCTTCATCGCTTCGTACTATCCTCATACCCTTTCCACCGCCACCGGCAGTAGCTTTTAGAATAATCGGATAACCAGCTTTTTTTGCAAATTCTTTAACTTCTTGAGGTGTTTTTAAAATACCTGTTCCCGGAGTTACAGGCACGTTATTTTCAACCATAGTTTTTCTTGCGGTCGCTTTATCGCCCATTTTTCTCATGGAATCAGCAGTAGGTCCGATAAATTTGATATTGTGCTTTGCGCAAATCTCGGCAAAGTCAGCTCTTTCTGACATAAAACCGTATCCCGGGTGGATGGCATCTGCTCCTGATACCAAAGCTGCTGATATAATGGCAGGAATACTTAAATAGCTCTGTGAGCTCGCTGCAGGTCCTATGCAGTAAGCTTCGGTTGCCAGCCTTACATGTAGTGAATTAGCATCAGCTTGTGAATATATTGCAACTGTTGGAATTCCTATCTCTCTACAAGCACGTATAATTCTTACAGCAATTTCGCCACGATTTGCTATTAATACTTTTCTAAACATAATCCTTTTCCTTGTACTTTCCCAAGTCTTTTGCTCATAAAAAGGTGAGATTTTTAGTTTCTCACCTTTGCAAACAACTATTCTACATACATTAATACTTGACCGAATTCTACAGGTTGTCCGTCTTCGACGCAAATTTCAGTAATTTTGCCTGCGACTTCTGATTCAATTTCATTCATTAATTTCATAGCTTCCACTATGCATACAACGTCACCTTGTTTGATTGTTTTACCAACTTCAACAAAAGGTGCAGCATCAGGAGATGATGATTTGTAAAAAGTACCGACCATTGGTGAAGTGATAGGTGTACCTTTTTTAGCCGGAGCTGCAGCAGGAGCCGGAGCAGCAGGGGTTGTGGCTTGAGGTACGCTAGGAGCAGACACCTGAGGTGCAGATGCTACTGCTTGTATAACTTCAGGTAGGTCTTTTCTAATTGTAATTGCTTGTTCACCATCTTCTAAAGATATTTCTGTTAATGAGTTGTCAGCGATAATTTTAGCTAACTTTTCAATATAATCAGTATCAAATTTCATTTGTAAGCCTTTCATTTGTTTTGAACTATACTCTATCCAAGTATTCGTTTGTTCTGGTATCGACTCTGATTTTGTCTCCGTTAGATACGAAGAATGGAACGTTAACAACCGCACCGGTTTCTAGTGTTGCAGGTTTAGTTCCACCCTGAGCGGTGTTTCCTTTTTCTGCAGGAGGAGTATCTACTACTTCCAATTCAACGTGAGCAGGAATATCTACTCCGATAATTCTTGTGTCGTGCATCAATACTTGGACCACCATATTTTCTTTTAAGTATTTAATACCTGCACCTACTTGATCTTCTGTCAATTGTAATTGTTCGTATGATTCCATGTCCATCATAACAAATTCTTTACCTTCTTTGTATAAGTATTGCATTTCACGTCTGTCAAGCATTGCTTTTGCAACTTTTTCGCCAGCTCGGAATGTTTTTTCTACGACTTGTCCTGTCTCTACATTTTTGAGTTTTGATCTTACGAATGCAGCACCTTTACCCGGTTTTACGTGCAAAAATTCAACAACTGACCAAAGACCATTGTCTAATTGTAAGGTCAAACCTGTTTTTAAATCGTTTACTGAAATCATATTCTTCCCCTTTTTCTAAAGTGTAATAATTCTTACTATAGGGTTATAGTAGCATAAAATTTCTATTTTTCAAACAAACTTTACAAATTGTAGATTAATGTTAAATTTTCTTATAAAACTAGCAAAAAAATCTTTGGGATGATTTATAATGGAAGTGGAAAATTAAGGAGTGTGTATATGTATATTCAAGCGATTGGTCGGTGTTGTCCTAAGCCTCATTTTGCAGCTAATGAAGGCAAATCTAACTATGAAAATCCTGTAAGTAGAGGTACAGAAAAGGGATTAACGGTATTGGAATCTTTGGGGGCTGGAGCACTTTTAGGTGCAACTGCTGCAGGCATTTCAACTTGTTTTATCAAAGAAACTGCAAAGCATCGTTATGGAAAGGCAGGTCTTATTGGGTTGGCTGTAATGGCGGCTACAATGCTGTTAACGCTACCAGCTAAACTATACGATACAAAACTGAGAGCTTTTACACGTGAAAAAGAAATGGATGTTTTCTCTCGAGATAGAGAATTAAAGTCTAATCTTTTATCAGAAGTCGATAAAGAAGTGAAAGACGAAGAGGTCTCTTTAGATCAAAAAATTAATCATTACGCAACAATGCAAATGGCCACAAATGGAGCTGGTATACTTATAAAAGGTGCATAATAAAAAATGAGTTTGAGTGTAAATAGAGTAGGAATGGCAGGCTTTTTAAATCCATCATTTTGTGGAAGCAAAAGAAATGCTCGGGAAGCTCAAAATCCGGTGAGTCAGCGTGGTGAAATGTCGAAGTTGTTTTTAGGCACTTTTGTTGCAGGGCTCGGTTTTGGAACCAAGATGCTCGCAGAGTTGTTGGATGGTGATTTTGCAATTGAACATCTGTTTAAAGCAGGTGATAGTGTTGCAGAAAAAAATTTTAAAAATGCCTCAAAAAATAAACGAGCAATTGCTTCAGTTGGGGCTACGGTAGGACTGGTTGGCATTTTTATAGCAGCTATGGCTGTCGTGTATACTCTTTTTAAAACTCCCAAGATAGCTTATGAAAGTAAAATAAATTCATTTAAAAAAAGTAAGGATATGGATGTATATATCAAGGGTAATGAAATAGAGAAAGATTTGTATACTCAAATTAATGAAAAAGCCCAAAAGGCAACAGATGATGAAAAAGTCAAACTCAAACAACAATACTTGATGATGCAAATGGCAAAAAATAGAGTGCCTGATTTTATACAACTTTCTTAAAACACCTGTTGTATATCAAAAAATTTGTTACTTTGGGATGTGATGTTACAATTCTTAACTAGAATTTAGCATAATTTTAGTTTTATAGTAAAATGTACATATCCTGAACATGCGCATTCAGGTCTTAGTCAAAGAAAGAGGTAATAAATGAATACAGCGTTGTTAGTCGGTCGTGTAGGCAGAGATGCTGAAATTAGATATTTTGAATCAGGCAAAGTAAAAGCTAATTTTTCAATTGCAGTAAATCGTTGGGATGCAAAAACCAAGTCAGAGGTTGCAGACTGGTTTAATGTTGATGTGTGGGATAAGCAGGCTGAGTTTGCAGGTGAATACGTAAAAAAAGGGATTCAGGTTGCAGTAGATGGGCGTATTGGTGTGAATAAATGGACTGACAAGGCTACCGGTGATGATAGAGAAAACTTTCTAATTATCGCCAATAGTATCAGACTATTAGGTTCAAAAAGAGACGCTGAAGTATTATGATAGTTTCATCAAATATAGTTGGGATTATAGCAGATGATTTAACCGGAGCGAATGATACGGCATTACAGTTTCATTTGCAAGGAGCTAATACTCAGATTCTTTTGGCTAATGATGTTGAACCTCTTAATACAAAGAATACGCAGACTTGGGCTTTGTCTACGGAATCGCGGAATGTTTCTGCACAAGAGTCTTTTGAGGCTGTAAAAAATGCAGCTGAGTTATTGATAGAAAAAGTAAATCCTGATTATTTCTATAAAAAAATAGATTCAACTCTAAGGGGCAATATTACAGTTGAGGTATTGTCACTATTAAATGTTTTAAATTGGGATGCTGCGGTTGTAGTGCCAGCATTTCCTCAAGAGGGTAGAATAACTGTTGGAGGATATCATCTTTTAAAGGGGATCCCAATAGAACGTACGGAAATGGCGCGTGATCCACATTCTCCTATTTTTGAATCACATATTCCAACTCTTCTCTGTTCTGAAGTAGAAGAGGAGTTACGCGGTTGTATAGGTCATGTGGATTTAAAAACGGTTATGAAAGGTGCAGGACCTATTTTGATGTGTATAAATGATTTGATTGCGCAAGGTAAGAAGTTGATAGTGGTTGATGGAGTGTCAACGGTTGATATAGAGCAGGTTGCATTAGCTATCAATAAGTCTGATTACAATATTTTACCGACAGGAACGGCTGCATTTGCAAGGGCTTTAGCTGAATTGTGGTTTATGGATTTGGATAATAGTCATATTATTAAAACTTTTCCTGAATTACCTAAACTGATAATTTCAGGAAGTGCTACGCAAATTACTGCTAACCAAATTCGAGCGTTGGAAAATAGTGATGATTTTGATACATTAATAATAGGTTTAGATTTAAAGGATGTATTAGATGGTGTTAGTGCTGAATTGGTAGATAGAATAGTTTCTAACTTAGCTCAAAGAAATACTGTTTTAGTGCATACATCTCATATACTTCAAAATTTTGACGGCTTTTCAGAAGATTCGCTTAATGCTGGGTTAACAAAGTCAAAATTAGCATCTATAATTACAGATTTTCTATCAGATTTGACGAAGCAGGTAACAGAAAGGCAGGAAGTGATTTTGATTACATTGGGTGGTGAGACTTCATATAAGTGTTGTAATGCTATCGGGGCAAATCAATTGCAATTAATAGATGAGGTGGCTCCTGCTATTGCATTGTGTCTTGACCATAATGCTCAATGGATTGTTACAAAATCAGGTAATCTTGGTAATGCAAACACTTTGATTGATATTTTGCGCTATTTTAAATCTCACGAAAGCTCTGTATAGGGGATATTATGCAAGATTATAAAAATAAAATTGCAATTACGACAGGTGATGTCAATGGTATTGGGGCTGAAATTACGATTAAAGCATTGAATGCTTTGGATTTGTCCGCGGATAGGGTGTTGCTTATTTCAAATAAAAAGGTGTTGGAATATTACGGACAACTAAAAAAAAATTATGAAATAGTAGAAATTCCTTATGAGGGCGCGATTACCCCAGGAAAAATGACAGCTGAGTCTGGTGAATTTTCTTATCAAAGTTTAAAAAAAGTTTGTGAGTTGAATCCTAGAGCTATTGTCACTGCTCCTGTTGCAAAAAAAGCTCTTCACCTTGCTGGGCATATTTTCAATGGTCAGACAGAAATTTTGCAACACTTTTTAGCTAGAGAAGGGCAATATGCAGAAATGCTTTTTGTAGCAGGAGAGTTTCGTGTGCTTTTGTTAACTCGTCATTGCGCGCTGAAAGATGTTTTACTAACTCAAGATTTGATTTTTGAAAAAATTACAAATTTGAAGAAGTTTTTTGAATTCAAATTACATAATAGAAATCCAAGATTTGCACTGTGTGGATTTAACCCTCATGCAGGTGAGGATGGAATTTTAGGATGTGAAGAAATGGATATTCTTATTCCTGCAGTTAACAGGCTACAGAAAACAGGTATTGATGTAACGAGTCCCTTGCCTGCTGATACTTTGTTCGTAAAGGCTGGCGAGGCATATGGTAGAAATATGAAGCCACCGTTCGACTGCTACATTGCAAATTATCACGATCAAGGGCTTATCCCTATAAAAACTGTAGCAGGAAGCGCGACAGTCAATATGACTATAGGACTTGATATAATAAGAACTTCACCTGGTCATGGTACTGCTTTTGATATCGCGGGTAAGGATATTGCCGATGAGTCTGGCATGATTGCTGCAATTAAAGCGGTACTGAATTGAGATTCAGAGTTAATAAAAAAAGCCTTTGCAAAGTCAGCAGAGGCTTTTTTATGATTAATTAATTTTTGAATTTAAGATACAGCAGGTTGATTTTTCTTATCGTTCCAGAAGTCAACCAGCATACTACAGAAGAAAATACTAGAATAAGTACCGATAGCGATACCTAAAATCATAGCAAGAACGAAATCTCTTGTAGTAACTCCGCCAAAGAAATACAACGCAAGTAGTGTAATTAAAGTTGTTAATGAAGTGTTGATACTTCTAGCAAGTGTTTGGTTAACTGAAGCATCGACAATTTCTCCGAAGGTCATTTTCTTTGCATAATACCTTAAATTTTCTCTGATTCTGTCGAATACAACGATTGTATCGTGGACTGAAAAACCGATTACAGTAAGCAATGCCGTGATAAACAAGCCGTCGATTTGAATGTTGTAAACAAGTCCTAGTATTGAGAATACACCACATACAAAAATTACGTCGTGAATAAGTCCCAATATTGCAGCAAGCGCGTAATCAAATTTGAATCTGAATGATAGATATGCAATGATACCCAAAACTGCTAAAGCTATAGCGATAAGTGAATTTTTAAACAATTCCTTACCCAAAGTCGGACCGACCGAACTTACAGAAATCAATTCAGGGTTTTGATATTCCTTAGATAAAACTTCTGTAATTTGTTTAGGAAGTGTAGAATCTTTATCAATGAATTTCGTTCTGATTGAAATAATTGAATTGATTTGTGATTTTGTATTTTTTTGTTGAGTGTTGTTTACGTTAAGTATTTGAATATATGGGTTTTCAATGCCCAATTTTTCGAGCGCCTGACGATTTTTAGTTAAGTCAGCATTCCCGATTTTTTGTTCCAAACCGTATTGCAAAATAGTACCACCTGTGTAGTCGATGCCGACTTTTAGTGGAGCGTGGTTAGAATAGTGTAGGCTTGAATAAAGCATAGCGAAAATTCCGGGGAATAAAAGCAATGCTGACAAAGCCATCCACACCCATCTGTATTTTACAACGTGTACTAAATGTTTTCTATCTGTATTAATCATTTTATATATTTCCTCTTTTCCTAATCTAAAATACCGAAACGAGCTTTTTCACGTTTAGTTTCGGTTGCTTCATAACCCTTTCCGATTTCGTCTTTGCGTAAGCCGAATAGTGCAGGATATTTTAATTCTCCGGTACCGAAAATCAAGTGCATGAAGTTTTTAGTTACAGTGATTGCTGAGAACATTGACACCATAACACCAAGCGCAAGAGTTAAAGCAAAACCTTTAACAATGCTTGTACCAAGCATATATAAAATTGCACAAGTAATTATGGTTGTCATATTAGAGTCAAAAATACTTGTGAATGCTCTGTCAAAACCTGAATTAATCGCTGTAAATAAATTTCTACCTGCGCGTAACTCTTCTTTAGTTCTTTCAAAAATAAGAATGTTCGCATCAACTGCCATACCTATTGACAGGATAAAACCTGCGATACCTGCCAAAGTAAGGGTTACAGGGATCGTTTTGAAAAGTGCAAAAAGAATTAAACTGTAAATAATAAGTGCGATATCAGCAATAAGCCCCGGTACTCGGTAGAATATTAGCATAAATATTATAACCGCAGAAAGACCGATGATACCTGCATTTCTTGATTTAGCGATACTGTCAGCACCGAGAGTCGGACCGACTGTGTTTTCTTCTACTATTTTAGCAGGAACAGGTAAAGCGCCGGCATTCAACAGGTTAACCATTCTTTCAGCTTCGTCGTATGCAAAACCGCTGTCACCGCCTGAAATTTGTGCCTTACCACCGTAAATTGCTTCTCTGATAACCGGTGCTGATTGTAATTCTCCATCAAAGAAAATTGCCATCTGTTGTCCTACAAGTGCCTTGGTTAAGTCAGCAAACTTTTTAGACCCTGCTGCGTTAAATTCCAAAGATACAACCCATTGACCACTCTGGTCAGTAGAAAGAATTGATTTTGACAAATCTTGACCTGTGAGTCCTGTAGATACCCAGATTGGAGAGCCGTCAGCGGCTTTTCCTTCTTTTTTAAATTCCAATTGAGCAGTCTCACCGATGAAAGCTTTTGCTTCTTTCAAATCTGTTACGTTTGGAATTTCGATGAGCAGCCTTTTATCGCCGACTTGTTGTACGACAGTTTCAGCAACACCGAGCTTATTTACTCTGCTTTCTATTGCGAATTGTAGTCTTTGCATTACCTCAGGGGTAATCTTGGCGATACTTTCAGTCGTTTCAGCCTCAAGGATTAATCTTGAACCGCCGACCAAATCAAGTCCGAGTTTTGTGGGTTTCGTGAAAATCACGACAACTGAAGCGATTACTATCGCTACAATTACCCAGAACATAATAATTTTGTTTTTCACTTTTTATTTCCTCTTTTATACTGATTAATAATTTATTATCTTACTTTAAAACAAAAAATCTCATTATAGCCGATGCGGGCTATTAGTCCTCGTAAAACTTGTCTAATACTGAGAATAATTCTGCTTTTTGAGTTTCGTTAAGTTCGACTAGCGGACGTCTTACGAAGTCTTCGCAAAGCCCTCTATGGGCAAGCGCTGCCTTAACCGGAACAGGGTTTGGTGCCATGAAAAGTTTTTTCATAATCGGATAGAGTTTTTTGTGCATATTCATAGCAGCGATGAATTCACCTGTTTTGTAATTCCTAATCATTGATTTTACTTCTTTGCCGAAAAGGTGTGAAGCAACAGAAATTACCCCTCTGGCTCCGAGTGACAACATAGGAAGAGTTAAGCTGTCATCACCTGAATATACGCTGAAATTTTCAGGTGCAGCGAGCTTAATTTCTGTAACTGCGTCCATATCGCCATAACTTTGTTTTACAGCGACGATGTTCTCATACTTATAAGCGAGTTTAGCAACAGTTTCAGGTAACATCTGAACGCCGGTTCTTGACGGAATGTTATACAAAATTATAGGTAAATTAGTGCTCTCAGCTATTGCAGAGAAGTGCGCTATCATACCGTCTTGAGAAGGCTTGTTGTAATATGGTACAACTGATAAAAGTGCATCGACATCTTCTTTTTCTGCCAATTTAGCAGTGCGACAAGCTGTGATAGTGCAATTAGAGCCTGCATTCATAATCACCTTTGCACGACCTGCAACAGCACGTCTGACTGAGCTTAAAAGCTCTAATTCTTCTTCGTGAGTGAGAGTCGGTCCCTCTCCTGTTGTACCAGCGACAAGTATCGCATCACTTCCGCTTTGAGCAAGGTGATCAGCTATTTGCTCAGCACGATTGTAGTCGATTTCTCTTTTCTCGTTAAACGGCGTAACCATAGCGGTTATGACTTCGCCTGCATCGTATCTTAAAGCCATAAAATACCTCTTTTCTTTTCATATATCCCTTTTCATTGAAATTATACCCCAAATATAAAAATAATAAAAGTTCTTTACAAGACTTCAAAATTAGCATGGGAATTTGTAACGAAATGCGAAGCCTTGCAGTGTTGAAAATTGAGGCTTTTTCTCGTGTAAATGAATGAAATTTTCATTCCCTCTTGCGGAGCTTCAAAAAATACGATATAATTAGAATATGAGGAACAATTTTATTTATAGAGTAGCAAAAGAAGAATATGCAGGCATGGAGTTAATGCCTGAAAAGCCTTGTGACACAGGTTTTCACGGGGGGGGGGGCAACTTCTAAAGGCTCAGCAAAAGCGTTTTACGCAG
>CALUVH010000005.1 GCA_944324175.1 Candidatus Gastranaerophilales bacterium
CTTTGCCTGCTTCTATAGGGCTTAAGGAAGCTTTTTTCCCTAATTGATATGCTTGCTCCTGAGGTGTGTAACTTAGCCTTGCTTCGTCCAAGTTAATTTTACTATCGCCCCAGAATTTTTTATTAAATGGTGCCTTGCCTGGTTCTATAGGAGTTGATGTAGCATGCGAAATTTTATTTTTAGACTTTGATACTAAATTATCTGCGAACTTTTTAGCCTCAGCTTCTGTGCTAAATGTACGGGTAGGTTCGCCTGCTATTTTTACATCGTATGTTCCTCGCTCATTCAGGCTTATCATCGGTGTTGCCAGTGATTTTGCTTTTGTATTGTTAAAATTATCTAAGAATTTTTTAGCATCTGCTTCTGTACTAAATGTACGAGTAGGCTGTCCTGAAACTTTCACATCGTAAGTCCCATTTTCATTTAAACTTATTGCAGGTTTTGTGTTGCTCAACGAAACATTTTCTTTTATTAAATTTTCAGAAGGCTTTTGATTTACAATCATTGATGATTTTTGTGGTGCTGTATTTACTTTTTGCTGTGAATTTTCTGTAATATTGTTTTTATTTGAATAACCATTAGTATCACCATTGAGAATTTGACCAATCTCTTTTTTCTTCCTTGCCTGCATTAATTCTTTTAAATTTTTCGGTCCATTATGACCAGACTGATTAAATCTGACATTTGATACTTTTGTCATAAAACCATCCTCTTAACTTAAAATTTTCCCGTGTCTATAATACAAATTTCCCCGTAGATATATAAACAAAATTTCTAGTGTAAAATTGCTTTGTTTTTTTTATAAATATTTTTAGCTACCCTATAAACTTAGTAATTAAGCTGTTAATAGAGAGTTTATAAAAGTTTACAAAGTAATAAGTAGATTAAGTTAATATAAAGAAATTGAAGAAAATCTTAATTTGTAATATAATTGAGCAATGGAGAGAGGAAAGATTATGATAGATAAAACAGCTATTATTCACCCTAGTGCTCAGATTGCAGAAGATGCGATTATTGGACCATATGTTGTGATAGGTGAAAATGTTAAAATTGGAAGCAAGACAAGAGTAATTTCAAATGCTCATATTGAATTTGCAGAAATCGGAGAAAGATGTACCATAAGTCCTTTTGCGACTATAGGTTCCGAACCTCAAGATTTAGGATACAAAGGGGAACCTACAAAGGTTGTCATCGGTAACGATACAATTATAAAAGAAAATGTTACAATACATAGAGGTGCTGCCTGTGGTGATTTTACAACAAGAATAGGTAATAAATGTCTATTGATGGTTGGATCTCATGTCGCTCATAATTGTGTTTTAGCGGATGAGGTAATTTTAGCTAACCTTGTAACTCTTGCAGGTCATATCCATGTTGGATTTGGTGCATTTATTGGTGGTATGAGTGTGTTCCATCAAAATATTAGAATTGGTGAAATGGCAATTGTAAGTGGTTTTTCAGCATCACGTCAAGATATTTTACCATATTCAAAAGGCGAAGGACGTCCACCGGTTCCACGCGGACTCAACGTGGTTGCAATGAAAAGACGCGGAGTTCCTGCTGATATAAGAAATCACACAAGAGAAGCATTTAAGTTATTAATTTCTGATGAGTACAATACGACTCAAGCTATTGAGAAGATAAAAGCTGAAATCCCTATGAATAAATATATTGAGAACATGATAGAATTCATAAAAACTTCAAAAAGAGGTGTGCTTTTGAAATCTCACAAATCAGGTTACCAATCATTAGAAAGTGAAGACTAATAAAAAGGAGGTTTTTTACCTCCTTTTTAGTGATTAAAATAAAAATAATTTTAGGAGATAAATATGAAAACTGTATGGGATAAATATGCTCAGGTTTTGGTCGATTATTCTACAAAAGTTAAAAAGGGTGATTTAGTTGAAATTCGCGCAACAAGTTATGAAGCATTTGAGCTGGTGAAAGCTGTCTATAAAAGAGTATTAGAATGTGGCGGACATCCGATTTTGAGGACATCTATATCCGATTTATCTGATATTTTTATCAAATATGCCTCAGATGAACAGCTTGACTATGTTGACCCTATTACACAAATGGAATATGAAACAATCAATAAATTTATCTCGATAGGTGCACCATTAAATACCAAAAACATGGCACGTGCAGATTTAAATAAATTATCAAGAAGAGGAAAGGCGACCAAAAAATTATCAGAAACACTTATGTCACGTTCAGCAAAAGGTGAAGCTAGCTGGGTAGTAGCTGATTTTCCTACAAATGCACTTGCGCAAGAAGCTAAAATGTCACTTGATGAATATACAGAATTCCTTATAAAATCTTGCTATTTAGATCTAGATGATCCTGTTGCAAAGCTTTTAGAACTTGATAAAAAACAATCCCGCTGGGTTGACTACCTCAACAGCGTTAAAGAAATACACATTGTTGGTGAAAAAACGGATATAACTTTTAATGTTGAAGGCAGAAAGTGGATTAGTTGCTCAGGTGTGAATAATTATCCTGATGGTGAAGTATTTACATCACCTGTAGAAAATGCAATAAATGGCGAAATATATTTCGATTTTCCTCAAAACTATCGCGGAAACGAAGCTTTAGGAGTACATTTATGGATTAAAAACGGTCAAATAGCAAAAGCTACAGCTGATAAGGGGGAAGATTTCTTAAAAGCTATGTTGGAAATGGACGAAGGCTCAAAGGGTATAGGTGAAATTGCAATAGGAACAAATAATGAAATTCAAGAAGTTACAGGTAATATTCTGTTCGATGAAAAAATTGGAGGTTCAATTCACATGGCAATCGGTGCATCTTATCCTGAGACAGGGGGAAAAAATGTATCCGGTCTTCACTGGGATTTGATTAAAAATATGAAAAATGGCGGTCAGATTTTTGCTGATGGCAAATTGATTTACGAAAACGGTAAAATGCTTATATAAACGCTTTTTATATCCGTGATACAATATTTTTATGAAAGAATTTTTATTGTCTTTACTTGATTGGATTTATAAAAAGAAATGCTATTTTTGCAGACGTTCACAAGAATCAGCTAAAATGTGCTCAAAATGTTATGCTGAGATGGAATTTCTCGATATAGAGCCTCAAAGAATTCTTGCAGGCAAAAAAGTTTTTTGTGCTGGAATATATTCAAAAAATTTGCAAAAACTTATTAGAGGTCTCAAATATCATAATCAACGTGAACTAGCATTTTTTCTAGCTAAATTTATTTTTGAGTATTGGTCACAAATTACCACCGAAAATGATTTTGAAGTTGTACCTGTACCGATTTTTCGACGACGTGAAAAAAAACGCAAATATAACCATATGAATTTGGTTGCAGAGGAATTTTGTAAACTCAGTGGTAATACTTTGAATAAAAATTTAGTTAAAAGAATTAAAGATACAAAACCCCAATACAACCTTAAACGTAGCGAAAGAATTAAAAATTTACAAGGCGCTTTTCAAGTAATAACAGAAAATTACATGGGTAAAACAATTATAATTTTAGATGATATATGTACCACTGGTACAACATTTGAAGAAATGATTAGAGAATTTGAAAAAAATAAAATTACGAATATAATTTGTTTGGCCGCAACTACTCCATTTGGTGAATAATATGATTTTAAAAGCTTTTTCAGAATATATACAAAAACGTAAAAATGACATAATTGAAGATAGAGCAACTGCAACAAAAATTCTCTGCGATTGGATAAAAATTGTTATAAATAAAAATCCCAAAAATCATGTCGATAAAATTGTACATAAAGAAATTATGTTAGCAGAAAACTCGGCAGGGGATTTTTTAATTGTCGGGAAATCAGAAAGTGGAAGAGTTTTGGTAAAAGCACTATATAATTATGCTCTTAGTTATGAACATTACATATTGAGCAAGTGGCTTAGTGATAAATCATCGGATGACTTCTCCAGATAGTTTTTTATATTAGTCCAATGGTGAATTTTATTATTTTTTTCCGATTTTACAATAAATTATGTAGGTAAAATAAAAAATATAATTTATAAGGGTAAAAAATGAATAATACAATTTATCAATCATCAGTATGTGAATTAAAAGAGTTAAACAATCTTTTTATAGAATTAACGGCAAAAAATTGTAATCAGCGTTGCAAGCATTGTTATATTGATTTTCCACTTAATAAAAATGTTAAGGATTTTATTTCAGTGGATACAATTAAAGATGCCATAAATGATACCTTAGATGAAAAAATAGAATGTATTTATCTTACCGGAGCTGAACCAATGACACATCCAGATTTTAACAGTATCTTGAGGCTCTGTCTAAAGCGTTCAAACGTTTGTATATTTACAAACGGTACATTTATTAATGAAAAAAAAGCCAGATTTTTAAAAAGAGTAGAAGACGAAAGTAATTTCGAAATAATCTTTAAATTGAGTATCGATCATTATGAAGAAGTAAAAAGTGATGACCTGAGAGGCAGAGGCTCATACAGACAAGTTCTACACGCCATGAAAAGTTTGACTAAATATGGTTTTAATCCTATATTGTCAGTTACAAATTATTATCAAGAAGATAAAAAATCCTTAATGGATGGCTTTTTAAAATTATGCTCAAAAATAGGATGCCCAACTGAAGAATCAAATATACAAATTAATGAATATTTTGATAAAAACTTGCCTGAGGATTTTTCCCAAGAAATTACATGGAATTCTTTGGATTGTGAAAATGGCAGAATTTTGACTACAAAGGGGGTATACGCTTGTCCATTTTTAGCCAATGATCACAGAGGAAGGAGCGGAAGCAATTTTCAAGATTACGCTAAAAAAACAGCACTAGAAACTAATTTTTGTGCAACTTGTATAAAAAATAAACAACAACTTTTCGGAATAAATTATAAAGCATTCAAAAATGATTGAATTATTGAAGCGGTAGAGCAGATTGACTTGTTGAATTAACTTCAACAGGGGTATTTTGAACTTCTGAATTTGTTGTAGGCATTGAAGAAGTTTCAACAGTAGCGTTTTCTTGCTCTGATTCTGACTTTTGCGAATACAATTTTAATTCAGATTTTATCAACAAGATTTTTTTATCTTTTTCATAAGGAATAATTTCTATATTAGATACTTCCAAAAAATGCTCATGCTTATACAAATCCCTTAAAAATGCTTGAAAATGTTTATAATCTGCTATCATTTCCAAACTCAGCTTACAAACATTGTATTTACTTGAAGCATTTTTTACAAAATTATCATCTGTCGGATTATAATCATATTTTACAGCACGAGTTTTTATTGAATTTGCACGTATTAATTTTAATATATCTCCAAAAGCTTCCGACATCACAGATTCTGCATCTAATCCTGATTCAATTGGCTTATAAAAATTCTTAATAGGAGCCTCTTGTTTATCAGCTTTTTGTTTCATTGATGCTTTTAATTCTTCTAATTTTTTTTGATTTTCTTCAATAGATTTTGTCTGCCTAGCTATGTTTTTATTTATATCGACAAAGTTTTTTATTTTAGGAACTAACATATTAATAAACACACCAAAAATCAAAAGACCAGCTATGAGAATTAGTATAGCGAGTTTTAATTTTTTTGCATAAAGTATAATTGTATTTTTATTCATTTTTCAGTTCCTTATTTTAATCCTAATGGCAAAGTTTTAGGTACAGAAGACTCATCTTGTTTTACAAGTGGTTTGTCAAAATCTGGAGTTGAATCCTGTGAAGGCATTTTTTTAGCATTATTTGCCTTTGTTGAAGCTTTCGCTGATTTTCCATTATTTTGCTGTTGAGCTGAATCATTTTGGGCAGCGTTCGCAAGTTCTGCCAACTCATTCTCTGACATATTGGTTATTTCAAAAATGTAATTTTGTTGTGAATTTTCCACTGCCTCATCAATATCAACTGTTGCCATTTCTAATCTGTACAATCTGAGTTTCGAATTAATTAAAGAATCTTTTAAATTTCTATAGAAAGTATAGACATCTTCTACATTTGTAGAAGCACCTTTTATATCAATTTTAGAATCTTTAAAAGTCATAAAATACGTAACCCATAAGCCTTTAGGAACAGATTCTCCTAAAGCACTATATGCCATTAATTTTGTTCTGTTATTTTTTAATGTGTTTTGTATTTCTCTTTTTACATTAAAAGAATCAAGCTGTGCTTCCTCATCAGAATATTTTTTTACATCTGCTTCTAAAGTCTGCGCTTGTGAATTTAATCCATCAAGTTTTGTTTGCATTTTATTTGTTGTAATAGGTAACAAAAGCATCAAAATTATAACCGGAACCAATAAAATAGAAATTACAATAAATACTATTCTCACAGCTGCTTGAGGTGTAATTTCAAATTCTTTTTCACCAATTCTTATTTTTACAGGCTCACCATCATCAACTGCACTATATGACACAAGGTTGTTCATAAACTCCAACTGCATAGGCAAATCAGGCAAATTGGAAACCGCTATACCTACAGCCTCAAGTGAAATTCCCGCAGCGACTTCAGGCAAAATTTCCAAACTTGTTTGTATAAAGTTCTCTTTCCTGTAAAAATTATTTTCTAGGAAACCTGTAACACCACCAACTCCAGACATTCGAGACGCTAAAATTTCAGCACTTACAAGATCAGTATCTGAAACGACATAAGTATAGTTAGCAGGGTAATTCATCAACGAAAGCTGTACAGAAGATGAAATAGCATTATAAATCTCACTACTGTCAAATGATTTCAATGCTAGTGGTTCTTCATAGTAATCTACAATTTTAGTGCCGAGCATTGAGCAGATAGAGTAACCTCCCAGACCAACAATTAAAAGATTCCAAGCCACGCCATCTTGCATCTGTTCAGAAGTTGCTCCAGAAAAATAAAGAGCATTTATTGTAGAAGATAAAGACGTCCTAACTCCGATTAAAGTTGCTCCAAGCTCCGCCAGTGAAGATTTTACACTTTCAACTACATCTTTTTGCAAAGCAGAATAAAAAATTTTTCGGTTTTCACCAACATTTTTAGAATTAGAATCCATCCAAGCAACCAATGGGTCATGTCTTTTAAATGTGTAAGTTTGTTCTGCTTCTGAAATTAGCACTTCATTTATAGAATCGTCACTCAATATCAAAGGCAACTCTTTGCTACCAAAAAGCACCATTGGTAAGTTTAGAACAATATTACAATGCGGGTTGATGTGCAACTCTGCAAACATTTCTCTAACAATGCTTTTGAATTCTTCGTAATCTGCAATTTCACGCATGGATTCGTTATATTCCAAAGCTCTATTTGCATAAGAAGTTACGACTTTGGTAACCGGATCCACTTTAATAATCTCCAAACCTATTGTAGGAGATATTGACATATATACAGTTTCTTTACTGCCTATTCCCAGTTGAAATAAAAATTCGTTAATGTTAATATCCATAAATTTTTCTTCATTCTATTTACTCAATTATTCTTTTATTATACAATATATTTTGAAAACTAAACAATTTTAACATAAATTTACACTAAATGTAGGAGAAAATCTAAAAAAGTGGAAAAGATTATAAGTGAAATAAAACGTTTAAAAGAAGAGAAGAACGCTATAATATTGGCACATTGTTACCAGAATGCAGAAATAGATGAGGTTGCGGATTTTGTTGGCGATTCTTTATATTTAAGTCAAATGGCGGCGAAGACAGATGCTAGGATAATTTTATTTGCAGGTGTATACTTCATGGCTCAAACTGCAAAAATACTTTGTCCAGACAAAAAAGTTTTATTACCAAGACTAGAATCCGGTTGTCTTATGGCTGACATGATAAATTTACAACAGTTGCGTGAATTTAAAACGAAAAACCCCAATATTCCAACAGTATGTTACATCAACTCAACAGCTGAAGTGAAATCAGAATGCGATATTTGTTGCACAAGTTCAAATGCACTTAAGATTGTTAAAAGTTTAAATGCTAAAAAAGTTCTATTCTTACCTGATACATACTTAGGTAAATGGGTTGAAGCACAACTCGATGGGGTTGAAGTTATCGCATATCCGGGATTTTGTCCTACTCATTTAAAAATTAAAGCTCAAGATATAATTGAAGCAAAGAAAAAATATCCGAATGTAAAAATTCTTGCACACCCTGAGTGTCATCAGTCAGTAACATCTTTAGCGGATTACGTAGGCAGTACTACAGGCATCATGAATTATACAAAAAATCATGACGACAAATGCTACATTATTGCAACCGAAAAAGGCGTTGTAGACAGACTAAAACGTGATTACCCTCAAAAGGAATTTATTTTGATAAAAAATGATATAGTATGTCAAAATATGAAATGGCACACTCTGGATGATATTTTACGTGCTTTGAAAAATGAAGAATATGAAATTGATGTAGATAAAAAAATTGCACAAAAAGCCGTAAAATGCATAGACAAAATGCTTGAGGTATCAAAATAATGGAAGATGTTATTTTTGGCAAAAATTCAGTGTTAGAAGCGCTCACATCTGAAAAACGAGAAATAAATAAAATACTCATATCCAAAAATATACATTCAGATGCTAAAATTAATAAAATCAAAGAACTTGCGAAAGAAAAAGGCATTATTTTCCAATTTATAGCAAAAGAGAAATTTCAACAGTATGCTGATTTTAATCATCAAGGAATAATTGCACAAATTTCTCCTATAAAATACATGGAGCTTGACGAATTTTTACTGCAACCAAGAGAGAATTCGTCACTCGTAATTTTAGATGGAGTTGAGGATCCTCATAATCTTGGGGCAATAGTAAGGACTTGCGTATGCGCCGGAGTGACAGGAATAATAATTCCTTCGCGAAGAAATGTGCAGGTAAATTCTGTAGTTGAAAAAACTAGCGCAGGAGCAATAAATCATATCCCCATTATAAAAGTCAATAGCCTTGTTAACGCAGTCCAAAAACTAAAAAATAGCGACTGGTGGATAATTGCTACAGATGCAAGTGCGAAAGATAATTATTTTGATGTCAATTATTGTGATATGAATTTTGCAATAGTTATGGGTGCAGAACATGCAGGGGTATCAAAATCACTACTAAAATTGTCAGACTTTATAGTCAAAATACCAATGTCAAATGATTTCAATTCTTTAAATGTTTCGAATGCACTTAGTCCAATTATATTTGAATCTGTTAGACAAAAAATAAAACAAATCAAATAATTGACATAAATTTTTATAATATTATAAAATAAGTTTTATGGAGAGCAATATCAAATGAAAAGAGAGTTAGAGAAATTTAATATATTATCAGACGAAATTTCAGATGAGCATGTTGATTTTCACGAATTACAACTGCGCAACGAAGAAGAAGACGGAGATGACGTATTGCATTCAGTAGAAGATCCCAAGGTCCAAGAAAGTCTTTCTTCTATAAATGCAGATGATAGTATAAAAATATATTTACAACAAATAGGTAAAATACCACTTTTATCAACAGAACAAGAACTAGAAATAGCAAAAAAAATACACGATGAAAATGATACATTCGCAAAAGACCTTTTGGTCAATGCAAATTTACGTTTGGTAGTCAGTATTGCCAAAAGATACATTGGACGCGGACTATCTTTTTTGGATCTGATTCAAGAGGGCAATGTCGGTCTGATTAAAGCTGCAGGTAGATTTGACTACACAAAGGGGTATAAGTTTTCTACTTATGCAACTTGGTGGATTCAACAGTCTATAACTCGTGCAATAGCTGATAAGGCAAGAATTATTAGATTACCTATTCATATGATAGAATCCCTTAGTAAAATTAGACGTGCAACGATAGATCTAACAACAGAACTGGGACATTCTCCTACAAAACAAGAAATTGCATATCGACTTGGAGTTTCTGTCAATAGACTGTCAGCAATAATTAAATCCGCCCAAGCAACAATAAGTATGGATACTCCGACAGGTTCAGATGAAGACAATTCTGCCAAAATATCAGATTTCATAGTTGATGAAGCAACTATTGCGCCTGAAAATAGGGTTTCACAAGAAAATTTGTTTGAAGACATAAGAAAAATTTTAAATCAACTAAGTCAAAAAGAGCGTGATGTATTGATTTTGCGCTATGGACTTGATAGTCAAGGCACCAAAAAAACACTTGATGAAATCGGTACTCAGTATGGAGTCTCAAGAGAACGAATTCGCCAAATTGAAAATCGTGCTATGTCTAAATTGAAAAAACTTTGTAAAAATAAAAATTTAGCAATTGGATTAAAAAATTATTTTGGCTCTTAAATAAATATAGTAATTCTAATCCTTATTGTGTAAAATAAACACAAACAAGCCCAACTTAAGGTGAATGTTTTTGCTCTTGTAATGGGAATAAAGATTGTTTGTATTTTCTACATTTTTACAACCAAAATTTTCAAAACACAGCATAATACTTAATTGTATCTTATTAGAAAAGAAGAGTCTTTTAGTACATTCCCACCAATTTACGAACTTCTTTTAGTGTTTTTTGAGCTTCTATTCTTGCTTTTGCAGAACCCTCTTTAATAATTTTTTCAACTTCTTGAGGGTGATTTTCATAATAGCGACGTTTTTCACGTATTGGCGCAAACAATTCATTAATTTTGGCTGCAAGTTGACGCTTGCAGTCCGCGCAACCTCGTAAACCTTGCTCACATTCTGATTTTACAGTCGCAACATCATCTACAGAACCAAAAATTTCCCAATATTTGAAGGCAACTTCACACTGATCAGGATGTCCCAAATCGGTTTTTCTCAAGCGAGTTCTATCTGTTATTGCAGTCATGATTTTCTTGGTTGTAACTTCTTCATTATCAGAAATTTTTATATCATTACCAAAGGATTTACCCATTTTATTACCATCTAGTCCACAAATTAATGAACAATTATTTAACAGTGGTTTGGCTTCTTTAAAGAAATCCGTTTTATAGATATTATTAAATCTTCTTGCTATGTCACGTGTAATTTCAATATGGGCAACCTGATCAATACCCACTGGTACAGCAGTTGCATTGAACATCATAATATCAGCACTCATCAAAACCGGATATCCCATTAATCCATAGCTTATTTGAGAATTTGCAGCTTCTTTGGTACGCAAAATTTTTGCCATGTCTTTCAACGTAGGATCACGTTCTACCCAGTTTTGCGGAGTAATCATGCCTAAATATATATTCAATTCTGCAATTTCAGGCACTAAAGATTGGACATATATTGTTGAAATTTCAGGATCTATACCGCAAGCAAGCCAATCTACAACAACATCAAAAACATCTTGTCGTAAGTTTGCAGTATTATCATATTTGGTTGTAAGAGCATGCCAGTCTGCCACAAAGAAAAAACTTTCATATTCTTTTTGCAATTTTACCCAGTTCTGGATTACACCCAAGTAGTGTCCAAAGTGTAATTTTCCTGTGGATCTCATCCCTGATACTATTCTTTCTGTCATAACTCTTATCCTTTCATTCATTTTGCATTATATCACAAAAAATTTATATAATGTTGCGTAGTAAAGTTTTTTAAGCTAGAATGTATAGTGAATAGAGGGGATATGAAATGAGGATTGAGGCAAGAAATTTAATAAAAATATACGGCGACAGAAGTGTTGTAAATGACGTTTCGTTTGACGTAAATAAAGGTGAAGTTGTCTGTCTTTTGGGTCCTAATGGGGCGGGTAAGACCACGACTTTTTACATGGTGGTAGGACTTGTTAAACCAAACAAAGGACAAATTTTACTTGATGGAAAAGATATTTCAAGTTGGCCTATGAATGTTCGTGCAAAAGCCGGTATAGGATATTTACCACAAGAAGCTTCTATTTTTAGGAAATTGACGGTTGAAGATAATATAAAACTAGTTTTGCAAATGAATGATAAATTAACAGAAGACGAGAAAAAAAGAAAACTTGAAGAATTGCTGGATGAATTTGGTGTCACAAGGTTGAGAAATTATTCTGCCGTATCCCTATCAGGTGGAGAAAGACGAAGAGTTGAGTTAGCTCGTGCACTTGCTGCAAGTCCTGATTTTATCTTGCTTGATGAACCATTTACCGGTATTGACCCTATCGCAATTGGTGAAATTAAAGATAACATTAGAAAATTGTCCGAAGATAAAGGATTAGGGGTATTGATTACTGACCACAACCCAAAAGCTACGTTATCTATTACTGACCGAGCTTATGTTATTTTTGATGGTAAAATTAAAATCCAAGGTCGTAGTCAAGAAGTTGCTGTAGATCCTGTTGCCAAAGAATTTTACCTAGGAAAGGATTTTGCTTTATAATGAAACTTCGTATCTCAATATATGACAAATATATTTTTTCTCAGGTTCTAATCACAACTTTTGTTGCAATATTGTTGTTTACAGTCGTATGGATAGCTCCTGAAATGCTTTTAAACACAATTAAACGAACTCTTGAAGGACTTTATACTGTAAAAGAAGCGATATGGGTACTTATACTCGAACTTCCAAAAATTCTTGGAAAAGCTTTTCCTGTGGGACTACTTTTGGGAACATTATTCACTTTTGATAAATTGAGCAAGGATTCTGAATTAACTATATTCCGTGCAGTGGGCTTATCATTTAAAAGAATACTTGCACCAGTATTATTGTTAAGTTTGATAGTTACTTGGATGTGTTTTGTTACCGGTGATAAATTAATTCCTTTCGCAGCAGCTCAACGGGAAACTCATCGAGCAACTCAATATATCTACACCCAAAAAGATGAAAATAACGTTCCTACATTGGCGGTTGTAATCTCAAAATTTCAAGATGATAACATGGAAAATATTATTGTGTTGGATTTTTCTAAAAAAATGTACTCTGATGTACACCAACTTTCTGATATATATTCAGCCAAAACTGGAATTACATATAAAGACAAATGGGTATTAAATGACGTTGCACATTATAAAATAAATAATGATGGAATTTTCACTGCAATAGAAAAACTTCCAACCATGAATATTTTAGAAGAAGGTACATCTGCTGAAGATGCTTATATTCTTATGACATATTCTATGAAAAAAGAACGTGAAATTACCAATGCAGACCTAAAAAAATATATAGATCTTTTAAAAAGAGAGGGACTGGATGAAGAATATCGTTATATGTTAAACAAATATTTGCAAAGATTTTTCCACCCTTTCGTATGCGTACTACTCGCAATAATGGGAACATTACTTGGATTTAGCAAGCCAAGAGAACAAAGACTAATCGGATTTACTATTGCTATAGGATGTATATTTCTATATTATATAACTCTACCATTTTTCGATTTATTAGCTGAAAAAGGTGTATTACATCCATTTATCACAGCAGTGTTTCCTCCATTTGCATTCTTCCTCGCAATAGTCGGTTTTTACAAGTCTAAGGATTTATAATGAAAAAAACATTTTTAGTTCTTACAATCATATTTTTATGTAATCCTATCGCAGTTTTTGCTTTAGGCGCCCCTCCCATTGATATAAGTTACAATGATGGGATTTACCACATCGTATTAAAAGGCGATAAAATCAAAAAAAGAGTTAGATTTGTAGCTTCTGACCATCTTGTAACAAATAGAGAAATGCATCAAATGTCACGGGCTCGTTTAACTGTAAATGCGGGATTTTTTGATCCTAAAAATGAAAAATCAATGTCATATGTTGTGATGGACAAACAAACAATAGAAGATCCATTGTTTAATGATAATCTTATGCATAATCCAATTTTAAGAAAAAATCTGGATAAAATTATTAATCGAACAGAATTTCGTGTAATACAATGCGATAATGACAATTCTTGGCGTTATGAAATTACCCCTCATAAAAGTGCTGTGGATTTTGCTTGTCACATAGAAAGCTCTGCACAAGGTGGACCTTTGGTATATCCTGAATTAAAGCTTGAAGAAGAATTTTTTATTGTAAAAAAAGATGGCAAAGTCGTTCGCGAAACTGCTTCTGTACTACATAAAACTTCAAGAACTATTATAGGATTAAAAAATGGCGATGCTCATATTTTAATAATTACAGATGAACATCCAATGGATCTGTATGAAGTACATGAATTATGTAAAAAGCTTGGATTAGACCGTGCTATGGCTTTTGATGGAGGAAGCTCTACTTCTATGAATTACAAAAACAAAATTGAAGTAACCTCCAAAGGTGATGGAGCAGGGAGAAGTTTAAAATCATTTTTACTTGTATACTAAAAAAAAGCTACTTTTAACAAAGTAGCTTTTTTTAATTATATTTATTTCTCAATTATTTTACATAGAATTCAGCGTTAATATTAGCATAAATTTTTACAGTACCACTTTCAATTGGAGTAGTAATCATATCAGATGAAGTTGCACCGGCAGCTTTACTTTCTAGCAAATTATAATGTACACGAGCAGAATTATTAGTATTACTACAACTTCCACTAACTGACTTTATGCCAGAAACAGAAGAAGATACAGAACGAGCAATAATTTCAGCTTGTGACTTTGCTTTTTGTGTAGCTTTCGTTAGCAAATCACTACATTGCGCATCATAATTTGAAATAGTAAAACTTAAGTTATTTATATTCGTAGCACCAAGTGATAATGCTTTATCAATTATGGACCCTACATCACTTATATTTTTTGTTCTGACAATAATGCTATTTGATACCTGATATTTATCAAAAGTTTTTTTGCTTCCAGAATAGTTATACTGTGGAGAAGCACTAAAATTAGCTGTTTTTACAAAATCACCATTTACCGGATTAATCATCAACTTCATAGCTGAATATACTTTATCTGAAATTAATTTGTTTTCCAGCGTAGCATTCTGCATAGATTTTGAATCATAAGTTTGTATCTCAATCGAAATTTCAGCCACATCTGCAGCTATTTCCTTGTTAGCATTTGCACTAACAGAAATAAAACCGCGTTCTTCTGTATTAGCTGTAACTGCCGGTAATGGAATGGAAGTTAACAACACACCTGCAAGTAGCGCAGATAATAAAACCTTTCTCATACTTTCTCCTTTTCCTTTTCTTCTTGTATTTTTTTCTCATCAACGTTTTTTACATAATCAGATGAGTGAGACATTTCTTTCAATTTAATTTTTTCTAAATCACTTGCATTTATAATCATTGGTCGTTGAGAATGCTTTTGTGTCTGCATTTTTATCACATTCATAACCTGTCTCAATTCTTCTTCATTTAGCTCTTTGGGGGATTTCAATGCTATAAAAGTTTTCTTTTTTTTGTCATTTATTATAAAATAAGAAATCACAACAATTGCCCATAGCATAACTCCTTGAAAAAGATTAATTACAGGCATATAGCCAAATCCTGAAAAATAATTCCATATACTTTTAGCAACATATCCGGGGAATGCTATAAATCCTGCGGCTAAACAAATTACAGTAAATATTGCTAACAACAATCCGCGAAATCCATTTATTTGAATTATTTTTGTATTTCTTTTCATAAATCCTTCTTTCTAATATCTATTTAGTAGTATTTAACATACTCATAAATTCATCTTCTGTCAATATCGGAACACCAAGATTATTTGCTTTTTCCAATTTTGAACCTGGATTTTCACCCAATACAAGATAAGAAGTCTTAGTCGATATTGATGAAGTAGCTTTTCCTCCAAGGTTTTTAATCTTGGCTTCTGCTTTTTCTCGTGACATACTTTTTAATGTACCTGTAATTACAAAAATCTTACCCATTAAATCTTGCGAATAATTTGTTGCATCCTGAGCCATGTTAACTCCCAACTCTTTTAACTCTGCAATTACTTTTTTATTCTCACGATCCTTGAAAAAATCGCAGACCGAATCAGCTATAACTTCGCCAATATTAGGTATCCAAGCCAATTCTTCACTAGTCAATTTCATAATATTATCAATATGTCCAAATTCTAAAGCCAAAATTTCCGCTGTTTCTTTACCAATATTTGGTATAGATAGTGAGACAAGCAATTTACTTAACGGATTATTTTTTGTATTTTGAATACCATTGTAGATATTTTGTGCTGACTTTTCCTTTATCGATTTTACAGCTAGTAAATCGTCAGTTGTCAATCTATAAAAATCAGGGATTCTTGTCACCAAACCTGCATTATATAATGCTGCCACATTTTTTTCTCCAAGATGCATCATATCCATTCCGTTTCTAGAGGCAAAAAATGTTAACTTAGCAATTACCTGTCCGCAACAAGAAGGGTTAGTACAATATATTGCAACATCGTCAGGTTTTTGAACTAATTGACTTCCACAGAACGGACAAAAATTAACCGCTGTAATTTCAGGTCTTTCAAAATGGTGACCATCATCTATGACCCTTACGACTTTAGGAATTATTTCAGCAGCTTTTTTTATCACCACGGTATCGCCAATACGCACATCCAGCCTTTTTATTTCATCGTAATTGTACAAACTTGCACGTCGTACCATGGTTCCTGACAAAAAAACAGGTTCTAATATTGCAACAGGAGTAATAGCACCACTTTTACCGAGACCTATTTTAATTCTCAATAACTTTGTTTGAGCTTCTTCAGGAGGGAATTTGAATGCCGTAGCCCAACGAGGAGCTCTTGCAGTGTAACCTAAAGACGCTTGGTAAGAATACTCATTAACCTTAATTACAACACCATCTGTCGCATAATCCAAGTTATTCCGTTTTATATTCCATTCATTACAATACTCTATAGCTCCTTTAATATCATCACATTTTCTAATATTCGGATTAACAGTGAAACCTAGCTTTTGCAAATACATCAATGCATCGTAATGATTGTCAGGAGCATTTGGAGCATCTTCAAAAATAACTGAATATGCAAAAAATCCTAAATCTCTTTTTGCTACGAGTCTACTATCAGACAATTTAACAGAACCGGAAGCAGCATTTCTTGGATTAGCAAATATTCTATCTCCTGATTCTTTATTTTTTTCATTTAACTTATAAAATGAAGATTTTGGCATGTAAATTTCGCCACGTACCTCTATATTTACATCTTCTGCTAATTTTAACGGTATAGATTTAACATTTTTCAAATTATTGGTAATATCTTCACCGATAGTGCCATCTCCACGGGTTACCCCTCTTATAAAAACTCCTTTTTCATAGGTCAAAGCCATTGCTAGCCCATCTATTTTCAATTCACAAGCTAAAGAAGGTTTTACATCAACAGGCAAATCCTGTTTTACTCTCTCATACCACTTTGATAATTCATTTTCATCATATGTATTATCAAGACTATATAATTTATACTTATGAGCATACGCTCCTGCTCGTCTGCTTATAGCCCCCACCTTTTGAGTCGGACTATCAGAAGTCTTCAACTCAGGATTTTCCTGTTCTAGTCTTTTTAATTCAGCAAACAACTGATCATAAGTGTAATCATCTATTTGAGGATTATCTTCAACATAATACAAGCGGTTATGTTTATTTATCTCATCTTTTAAAAATTTAATTCTTTCAACAACCATAATCCCTACCCTACATAATCATTAAAAGTTCACGTATAACCTTTGTAGCAACAGCAGTGGAAACCCCTGAGGTATCATAATCAGGAGCAAGCTCTACCACATCAGCTCCTATAATGTCAAACTTTCTCAAATAATCAAACCAATCTATCAGCTGATTAAAGGTAAATCCACCGGCTTCAGGAGTTCCTGTACCTGACATAACCGAAGGATCAAGCACATCTAAATCAACTGTTACAAATATCTTTTTATCTTTCAGTACATCCAATTCTTTATATTCATGAATTAACGTACTGTATTCTTTCATAAATTTCCATTCTTCTTTCATACCCGAGCGAATACCGATTTGTTTAATATTTTCAGCGCCCACAATTTTTGATATGTGACGGATAACCGCAGAATGCGACATTTCCTCTCCTAAATATTCTTCACGCAAATCAGTGTGAGCATCAAAATGCACAACTGCTAAATTATCACAAAACTTCGATACCGCCTTAATTTCAGGCAAAGTAACAAGATGTTCACCGCCAATACCAAAAACTCTTTTTCCAAGTTTATAAATGTCTTCGACATTTTTTTCGATCACTTCCAAAGACTTGTAGGTATTTCCCAAAGGTAATTCTAAATCTCCTGCATCATGAAAATTTACATTTTCAAGGTGCTTGTCAAACCTTGGTGAATATTCTTCTAATCCCCAGCTAGCCAGCCTGATTTGCTCAGGTGCAAACCTGGACCCTGAACGATACGACACGGTACCATCAAAAGGCATACCTAGCATAACTATATTTGATGTGCGAAAATCAGGATTCTGTCCCATCCAATTCCTATCTAAAAACGGTCCTGTTAACATCCTATCACTCCCCTATACTATCAGTATACAATATACAATAAAAGTAAGTGCAATACAAGTTACACAGAGATAACATTTTACAAATACAATGAAAATAACAAATTGAATTTTAGTTAGCTAGAAACAAGAAATGCAGGGCAATAACTGAGCCGGAAGGCTCTAATTCAAAATAATTCAACACAGGTGCCTAACAATTAGACACCTGATTGTTGTGATTGTTTTTCGCTCGCACGTAACACATTTTGTAGTTCTTTTTATCGTCGGATTTCGAAATTCCACCTACATTGCTGGCTCATTGTTAGTTCAATACTTACAAATAGCTATAGCACTACTATTTTTCCTGCTTGGCCAATAGCCAGCATTCCCTCCTGGATAAAAATAAACACTCTTAATACCGTCTGCAGTGGACCTATCACGTTCTCCAGAAAATACTAAAAATTCTTGGATTGACAAACCTAAATTAGCAATATTTGCATCCCAATTCCCTTCTCGTAATTTTTCACGTAACGCTAATAAATCTTTTTCTGAAACCATATTTTTAGTTCCACCACATTGCTTAACAGCTCCCCCCCAATAATCTAAGGCATCTGGGAAGCGAGAGTCATAATAACAACGATCTAACTTGTTTTGTTTTTTTAATTCATTACACTCATCATAAGTCAGTCCCTCAGGTTTGAAAAATGTTCCCATGCATGTACCATTTAATTCGATAAAGCATGAAAGCCCTAAACCATTGGCATTAAGAGGAATAACATCTGCATTATTATCTGTTGATACTCCAAAAAGATTTGGCATTTTACTTCCATTCCAATCATAAACTGCAGCTATACATTTTGTTGATGTAGTTTTACTACCACTCCATGTAGAGAACTTAAAGGGATCAATATCACATTTTTTATTATAACTTAATATCATATGTGTACCGTCTGCGATAATAATTCCAATTGTATCATCCCATTCGTTTTCTTGATTGTTAATCATTTTTAAACTATTACCAGTAGTTGTTAAAGCAATTTTCCAATTCCTACCATCGCTTAATTTCACTGTGTCAGTAGGCCAGCAAGATTCTAAATCACTGTTTGCACAAATTTTTACAATGTTCAAGTGTTTTTTTAAAGTATTCACAAAATCGGCCGTTCCTGAATAATCATTCATTCCATCTAAAGCAAGCATTTTATCTGTTGCTTTTCCAAATTTTTGTTCTATGTTTTCTATACGTTTAGCACGCACCAAGTCTTGAATTTTTGAAATAAAAAAAGGTATAATCAGTACCGATATCAAACCTATAATAACAATTGTTATCAATAATTCAGCAATAGTAAATGCATTTTTTCTTTGAAATCGCTTTGAAAATCTACAAACATTTTTTTTAAATAACTTCTGAGCACTTAATACTTTCTCTATCATATTTTTACCTCCTAGTTTCCTTTCATTTTCAAGTTGTTTTCATGATTTTTATGATTTTTTGCATAGCAAAGCACACAAGTATTACTACTTGTGTTTATTCCAATATGGCGTAAATGCCCGTATATCAAGCCCCTAGAGGTTACCCCCCCCCCCCGTGGAAACCACGTGGTGCAAAGGTTTTGAGCCGTTCATTAAATACGGCTGCCTTATATATTCTCTATTTGTCTGCTTGTTCAAGTTCATATTCTGATTATATCGTATTTTTCTGAGCTTCGCAAGGGGAAAAGGAAAAATTCATTCTTTTGTATGAGCATATGCAGTGCGCTCAAGATATGCAAGGATTAATATTTCGTTATATTACATTAAAAAAGACTCTCTCACGAGAGTCTTTTTATAAAATCTGGGGCGGAAGGATTCGAACCTCCGAATGGCTGGACCAAAACCAGCTGCCTTGCCACTTGGCGACGCCCCAATAATCAGGACACAACTATATTTTATATGATAAATCTTCGTTGTCAATATTTATTTTACCAAAAACGGACTTCTTTCCTCTGCTTTTACAGTCTGAATATCTCTCAGCAGTTTTTCAAAGGTAGCAAGAACCATAATTTCACTTTCAAAATGTCCCACATCAAAAATAACAATTTCACTATCTAACGCGGTATGAAATTTAATATCGCCTGTCACAAAAGCGTCTGCACCAACAGCTTGAGCTTCACTTATAAAATCAGCACCACTACCAGCACAAAACGCTATCTTATTGAGCTTTTCAACGCCCATATTATTTATATAACGCACATAAGGATTAATTTTCTTTAATTTTTCTATAACTTCATCGACTGTCATTTCGCAATCTACAAATCTCAAAAAATCACTTTCTGAGCCTACTTCAAGTCCTAATGTTCTAACAAGAGTATCGGTTGTACCTCCTTTTGCACGATCCAGATTTGTATGTGCGCAATAAATATTTATATCACACCAATCAAGTGGCACGTAAAAAAGCGGATGATGCGAAATTATCATGTCACAATTCAGTTCTTTCGCTTGCGCTATGACGTTTTTTGTCACCGTAAGACACAGCATAACTTTATTGACATTATTTTTACCGACAGCATCCACGCACCAGCCTGAGCAATCCCAATTCTCTTGTAACTCTAGTGGCGCAAAATCCTCAATTAGTTGAGATATCTCATACTTGTCCATAAATTTCCTCGAAAATCATTCGGGCAATTACTGATTTTTCAGCACGCTCGAGTTTTTTAATTGTACCGTCTTTTTTTAATATAGTTACTTCGTTATAATCACTTGAAAACCCGATATCACTTCTTGATATGTCATTTGCTATTAAGTAATCACAACCTTTATTCTTTATTTTTTGTTTTGCGTTTTCAAAAAGATTTTCACTTTCTGCACAAAAACCGACCACAATTTGATTTTTCTTTTTTTCGCATAAACTTTTTAGTATATCAGGGTTTTTAATAAGGGTGATGGAAATTTCATTTTCATCAGTTTTTTTCATCTTGTGTTCTGACTTATTTTTCACGCGGTAATCCGCCACAGCTGCAGCCATAATAGTACAATCAGAAGTCAAAAACTCATTTTCTACAGTTTTTTGCATCTCTAGTGCTGATTTTACCGAAATAACTTTATAAGGCTTTTGCTTCGTAGCAACTGTTGAAACTAAAGTCACCTCAGCACCCAATTCATACCCGACATCAGCCAATGCAATACCCATTTTACCTGAGGAATAGTTCGAAATATATCTCACAGGGTCTATATCCTCAATCGTCCCGCCCGCAGTTATGACTATTTTTTTTCCTGACAGAATTTTTTCCATACATAAATTTTTTGCAGTCGCCTCAAAAATTTTATCAAGTGAGCAAAGTCTTCCGACCCCTACATCTCCACAAGCCAAATAACCGCTTTCAGGCGCTAATATTTCATAGCCTAGCCCGCTTAATTTTGATATATTCTGCTGAATAATCGGATTAGCCCACATATTACAGTTCATAGCAGGCGCAATAATGACGTGTTTTTTAAATGCACAAAATATTGACGTCAAAAGATTATCACAAATCCCATTTGCAAACTTGGAAATACTATTAGCTGTCGCGGGGGCTACCACCATAATATCAGCTTCATCAGCATATGAAATATGTTCAGGGCGGTACTCATCAAGTGTAAACTCCTCAACTCCTACCTCATTTTGACTTAAGTTTTGCAAAGTCAATTTTGTCACAAAATTCAATGCATTCGGGGTCACTATCACTCTTACATTAGCATTTGCACGCTTATACATTCTAATCAATTCACAAATTTTATAAGCTGCAATTCCTCCAGTAATTGCTACCAAAATGTTTTTTCCGCTTAACATTTTTTCATTTCCTCTTTGATTACATCTTCCAAAGTCTTAATTGCAGTATCCAAATCATCATTTACTATCCTGTAATCAAAGCTTTCTGCAGCTTTAAGCTCTTTTTTTACCTCTTCCAAACGTCTTTTTATTGTCGCTTCATCCTCCGTATGACGCCCACGAAGTCGATTTTCCAAAGTTTCATATGAAGGTGGGCAAATAAAAATTAAAACAGCTTCAGGCATTTGTTTTTTTACCTGCATCGCTCCTTTAGTTTCTATCTCAAGAATAATATCTTTACCTTCCTCAAGACATTGATTTATATATTTCTTTTTAGTCCCGTAACAATTTCCGGCAAATTCAGCCCATTCCAAGAATTTATCCTTTTCAACACAATCTTGAAATTCTTCTTTGGTAATGAAAAAATAATTTACACCATCTGTCTCATTAGGTCGTGGTGCTCTTGTAGTGCAAGATATAGACAACATAAACTCAGGATTCCTTTCCAAAAATCCTCTTAATACGGTGCCCTTGCCGACACCAGATGAGCCTGATATTACAAATAATTTTTTGTTCATAATATAATTATACAATGAATATGATAAATGAAAAATCAATACACTATTTTTTGAAAAAACTTAATACAATTTCCAGCAACAAGGAACTTTCCAAAGAAGTTACAAAAGAACTTTTGAATATTTGTCATGCCCAAGTCTGCTGGATATGTCTTATACATTTCGAAACAGGAAAAGTCGAATACAAAAGATTCCAATATGATGATAATGTATTCAACGATATAGAACTTCATAATGAAATTGAAAAAATTTATACCGTTGCTGCTGATTTTCTAACAAACAGTTATGATAATGAAGAAATTTTTGAATACTTCAATTCAATTTCTAAAAACAATAAAATTATTGAACCTATAATCTATAGAAATAATCTTTTAGGCTATCTCGGACTTGTTGGGAAAGATGAAAAATTCAATGAAACATATAAAAACATCGTAGGTATAATAACTGAAAATATTAACTCAAGACTTGAAATAATTTCACTTAATGAGGAAAACGAAAAAACATTGAAAGAACGGGTCGAATTCCTTGCAAGCATTTCCCATGAATTTAAAACCCCACTCAACTCTATCATCGGTTTTTCTGAAGTTTTGAAAGAAAAATGTATTGACTCAAACAAATTAAAATACGTAGATAACATTTCAAAAAGCTCAAAATTTTTGCTGAGCTTAATTCAAGATGTGCTTGATTTGGCTCGTTCACAAGCTAATCCAATGGAATTAAAATATGAATATTTTCGACCTAAAGAAGTTATCAAAGATATTATCTGGGGATTTGATGAAGTTAGAAAAGAAAAAAATATTGAGTTTAACTATACACTATCTGATATTATTATTTGTGCCGACCTGAGAAGATTTAAGCAGCTAATTTATAACCTTGTATCAAATGCAATTAAATTTAATAAAATAAATGGTAAAATTACTATTGTTACCTACCTTAACGAAAAAAAGGAATTTGTATTCGAAATAAAAGATACAGGCGATGGCATCAGTAAAAAAGATTGCTCTAAAATTTTCAATTTCTTTTCTCAAGTGAACAGAAACCAACTTAAACGACAACAAGGTTCTGGTGTCGGACTAGCACTGTGTAAAACTATTGCAAAAGCCCACGGTGGTGATTTAAGCTTCAAATCAAGATTAAGCTATGGGAGCACTTTTTGGTTTTCTATACCACAAAATCAAACTCTATAAAAAACTGTCCTTCGATACTTCAAAGAACAGTTTTTATTTTCAATAAGTATTAGACTTAATTTTTTGCCTTTGCCCTTCGTTCATTTACAAATAAAATTGAACAAATGATGATACAAATAATTGCGGATAACATCCAAAAAGCAATAGCCCCGTCCCAACCAAACTTATCAACCATGAACCCTGTACCAGTGGAAGAAAGTACTGCCCCTATGTAACCAAATGTACCTGTAAATCCTGTGGCCGCTGATGCTACCTTTTTAGAACTTGATTCTACAGCACATAGTCCCCCTATCATCATTTGTGGTCCATAAGTAAATGCACCCAATAATCCGATAAGTACAAAATCTATTGTGCTTACTGTGTTAAATTTTAACAATACAAGGCATACCGCAACACCTGCAAGATATATCAGATTTACAGGTGCTCTTTGACCTTTAAAAATTTTATCAGAAATAATGCCCGCACAAATCGTTCCAACTATACCAACTAAAGGTAATGAACTTAATTTCATTGCAGCTAACTCAAGTGAATTATGCTTTGCTTCACTCAAATATTTTATCATCCAATCTTCTGCTCCAAACCTTATTATGTAGACAAAAACATAAGCTATAGCAAGAAGCCAAATTGTCTTATTGTACAAAATATTTTGTTTAAAAATCTCAACATAAGACCTACTGTCTTCATCTGCATCTGATTTTTTTGCAGTTGGTTCATTATTATATGTCTCAATATCTGGCAAACCCAAAGACTGAGGTCTATCTCTAAGCCTGTCAAACAACCATATCGCAACAACTATTGCTATAGTACCAGGAATGAAAAACGCCATCTTCCAACCCCAATGAGCCACCAAAAATCCTGAAATAATTACACTTAAAAATGTACCCATCTGATGAGAACAAGACCATAATGACCATTTGGTACCACGCTCAGAGTTAGAATACCAATATGTTAAACTCTTTGCAACCGCAGGGAATCCAGCTGATTGAAACCAACCACTTGCACCCCAGAAAAATACAAACAACCACAGCAATATCGTATTTGTTGGAAGTCCAAAAAATGAAACCTCTCCTGGGGTGATAAACAAAGCAGATAAACCAAAACATAAGTTTGCTATCGCTGTCAAAATTAATGCCGTCGGTAAAAATTTCCTTACATCTGCACGATCGGCAATAACACCATTGACAAATTTTCCAATTCCATAGGTTAAATATAGCGAACTACCTAATAAACCAAGTTCTGTATTAGAATATCCATACTCAGCACTTAAGCCAGGCAATGCAACTGCTATATTTTTTTTGCATAAATAAAATACCGTATAACCTATAAAACAAGCATAAAAAATCCTCAAACGCCAATGCGCATAATCTTTCTTTACCTTCTCCCCATCCTGAATTAATTCCTTTTCCGGTGGTTCTTTAAAAAATTGCATTAATTTTTCTAACATTGTCTACTTCCCTGCTTTTATTATTTGAACATTTCTTGATTCAGTTAATTCATGGCGTGCCTCCCTTATAATTTCACGTTTCTCCTCATCAAGTCTGCCACCACCAATCAGTCTATCTATAAATCCATTATTCAATTTAACAGCTTTTTCAAAAGCTCCAACCTCTTCTAATACATCCTTAATCTGACTTAAATCATAACCAAATGACTGTTTCGAATTGTATACAAGAGTTTCGCCGGTTTGAGCAATAATAGGAGTTCCACCTTGCTCAAAATATAACTTAAATACTGACTTCAAGTCTTGCAACTCAGATTGTAAAGTTGTCACTGTCTGTTGAATTCTTAAATATCTCTCAAATAAATACTCAACATTGTCTAACTGCTTTACCTCCCAATCGTATTTTTGAAAGTATAGTTTTTTCAATTTTGGATAAGCTAATGCAAGACCCATAGTATCAGCCATAGCACGGTGATGATTATTCAATTCGACATTGAATCTTTTGGTCAAAGCTTCGAGTCCATGTGATTCTAAATCCGGATATACTTCTCTAAACATTTGTTGTGAGTCAATTCTCGGATTAGTTATTTCTTTACCCAAAACACGCACTGACGCCTCATTTATAAAGGCATAATCAAAAACTGCATTGTGTGCCACAATAGGATAATCGCCTATAAACTCAAGTATTTTAGGCATTACTTCAGCCTCAGTAGGGGCATCAACGACCATTTCAGGAGTTATACCATGAATTGCCATACTGGATTTTCTTATATGCTGCTCCGGATTAATAAGAGTTTGGAACTCATCTTTAATTTTACCATTCTCTAACCTAACTGCAGCAAATTCTACCATTTTTTCTTTCGTATAATCCAAGCCGGTAGTTTCTGTATCCAGAACAATCTCTATTATCTTTTTCCTTGCCATTTTTTTATCCTACTAAAATGCTATTAAGATAATAGCACAAAAAATTTTTCTGTGTTAGAATTGTCACGTAAATAAATTAAAAAGGAGAAATCATGTCAAACGCTATTGATATTAATGATGCAAATTTCGAAACTGAAGTCCTGAATTCACAAATTCCCGTTGTGGTAGATTTTTGGGCTCCTTGGTGCGGACCTTGCAGAAAACTCGGTCCTATCTTAGATGAAGTTGCTTCTGAATTTACCGACAAAGTTAAATTTGTAAAAATTAATACCGATGAAAACTTAAAAACAGCCAAAGATTACTCTATAAGTGGTCTGCCTAGTTTACTCGTATTTAAGGACGGTAAGGCTCTTGAAAGATTAGTCGGACTTATGCCTAAGTCAACTATTATTTCAAATATTGAAAAACATCTGTAAATTAAATATAATTCGTTAACTACAAAAGTCGGTTAATTTATATTAGCCGACTTTTTGTTTTTGTTAAAAATTGTTACATTTTATTTTCCTATATCTAAAGAATTTCCAATAAAAAACCGATAAATAAGTTAGACAGGTTTATGTCTATTGCGCAATTAGAAAGGGAAAAGATGGCTAGCACAGTTGATAACATCTACAATAAATTAAAAAGTAGCTCAAACTATTCAGGTCTGAGCGATGATCTATTGTATGATATCGCAAATCAACTAAGCCAAGCAGGTAGGTATTTATCTATTGATGCTATATTTAGCAGTCAAATAGATCCTTTGAGTCCTTTTTATGGCGAAAATGCTATCTGGGCAAAATTCACATATACAGAAATCATCCAAATGGAAGAACAAGGTGTATTGATACCTAATGAAGTACTTTCTTGGGCTCATTCTATGCAAGACTCAGATACAACGGATTACCAAACAACAGACTCTTTGAATTCTGATGATCCTGATAACATCCAACAAGAAATAGACTCTCAAGGCGATGATTCATCAAGTATTGATCTTAGCAAAACAGCCAAAGCCTTAACTGAACAATGTGAAGATAATCAAAATGACCTCGACAGCCAAATAGACAATATCAATACAATGAAAAAAGATGTTGAAACTCAAAAAAATCAAACAGAAGAAATTCAAAAACAATCTTTAAACAAAATTCAAGATATAATTGATGAATGGCAAGCTTTGGAAAGTAAACTAAAACGTAATATTCCTCTTTCCCAAGAAGAACAAGAACGTTTTAGCGAACTTAGCTCTTTATTGAATAAAGAAAATCAACAATATCAAAAAGCAATGGATAACATTGATCTTAATTTCGATGACATTGAAAATTCACTAAATGAAATTGATAAAACAACTAAAACTGCCAATGAACTATCCAATGCTACTGAATCTATCGGTGAAAAAATATCTCAAAACGAAACAAAACATAAATTCACTAATACTTCTACTACTGGAGGCAACTACACCGGTATGGTGGGAATCGTTATGAGCAGTTCTATTGCACAAACTCTAGCAGAAACAGCATTAGGAACAAGTATAACTACTGATCAAACAACTCAAGATATTCAAACTGATGTAAATGAAATTGCATCCATGGTTGAACTTTCAAAACAAGTCACTGGTAAAGCTCAAACCAGATCACAAACTCAACCTGCAATTTCAGAAGAAGAAACTCAAAATACAGAAAATGAAATGATAGAAGGGGCTGAAAATGAATTTAAAAATGAAGAAAACGCTGGAAAAGATTCAACAGCACAAACAACACCTACTGCAACATCATCTCAACCTGCTCCGCAAGCAGAAACATCAGCAGCATCTACAGGCAATGCAGGCATAACCGAAACAACTAACGTAAGTGAAACAACAACACAAGACTCTGTAGAAAATGATACTCTAGGTGCTGATAATTCAGAAGAATCTGGAAATGATTTGAAAACACAAACCCAAGAACAAATTAATAAATGTAATACTCGTTCAACAGAAATTACAACTGCAGTTAATGAAATTGAACCTATAAGACAAGCTGTTGAAAAAATTCAAAATGAATCTCAAATAGAACAAAAAATATTCGACGCTAAAATTTCAAAATCATTAAAAGAATATGAAACAATTTGCAATAAAATGAAAAGCGGCGAACAATTATCCGATAAAGAACAGACTAATTTTAAAAAGTTGTCAGAAGACCTAGATAAACAAAATGGTAACTATGTAAAAGGTCTAGATGAAAAAATCAATACCCTAACAGGCTATTCAAGCAGCCTTAACTATGCTATGGGAATAGTTAATCAAAGCTTTGAAATAGCTAATGCAACTATTGCAAAAGGTAAAGAATTAGCTATTTCTGAGCTTGGAGATAAGAGCTACTTAACTAAAACATTCTATTTTTCTTTATTAGATGATGAAAGACAAAAAGATCTATTATACGGCAAAGTTGGTGAATCTCTTGGTAGAGAAGCAATTCAACGCGGAGATGTCCTAAATCTTGAAGCAACAGAAGCAAATACATCATTAAGCAGACAAATTCCTCTATCCAACTTTGCAACTGAACATGCTACAGAAATTACAAATACAAAAAATTCATTTGTCGAAAAAGTGACTGCTATTACAAAAGACGTACCTGGAGCAGAATTAGAAAATGACAACTCTGTAGCAACTTCTAAAAAAACATCTAGCGAAAATTCAGAACAATTAAATGCAGACAACGGAGAAGCTGCTGCAGATGAAGTTGAAAAAGAAGCTGATGGTGTATCTGGTGACACTAAAAGCTCAAAAAAAGATGCTCAAGATATGGAACAAACCGATAAAGCAGCTCAAAAATCTGATAAAATGTTACAAAAAGATTCTAAAACAATCGAAAAAAATATCAAAAAGAATCAAAAAGACTTAGAAAAAAACGAAAAAGATGTTCAAGAAACACAACAAAAAATTGAAGAAGAAACTGCAGCAGTTGACGCACTTCAACTAGAATTAGACACACTTAATTCTGAAAATGAAAATTCAAACGGAGTAGAAAATAACACTAATCCTACAGACAACGAACCAAATGCTATGCATGCCGGTTTTAATGCCATGGATGCAATGATGGCTTCAGGAAATGGCCAAAATGTAAATAATAATCAAGCTCAAATTGAAACCATAAACTCACAAATTGACCAAAAAACTAATATTATAAACTCTTATTCTAAGAAAATTACAAAAATCCAAAAATCTTCAGATAAGATAGTCAAGAGCATGAATTTAAACACTAAAAACTATAATAAAGTCGTTCAGCAAGAACAACAAGAAAAACTTGAAGATCAATCTAAAAGTGAAAAAGTGCTTGAAGTAGCTACAAAATTTGAAGATATATCATCTAAAGTTGCAATGGCAGGTTTCATTGTAGGTACAACAGGTGATCTGCTTCAACTTGTAATCCTTCCGCCTTGGATACCTGCTATAGGTGCTGTAATGTCTGCTGTTGGCGGAGTTGCAGAAACTATCGGTAACTATGGCGTTGCTGCAGCTAATGTCACCAAAATGGCAACTTATGCAGCACAAGGTAATTTAATGGGAGCTCTTATGAGTGCAGGTATGGCAGTTATGGCTGGCGCTTCTGCTGTTAGCTCAACCGGTCAAGCTATGAAAGGCTTACAGAATATGGGCAAAAACATAGCTGCGACACAAGCCAGAGCTGCAGCATATCAAGCCGCTAAACAAACAGCTACTGACGTCACAAAAAGCACTTTGGAACGCGTTGTAGCTAAAAATACAACCGATATGATGAAAAAAACAGGAAAACGTTTAGCAAAAGAGACTCTTAAAAAAGCTGGTAAAAAATCTTTGATGTATGCCGGTACAGCTATGGCAATGGCTGCACAAAACAAAAACAATACTGAAGAAGAACAAAAATCAAACTATAATATCGTATTATCTGACAAATTCAAAAGCATACAACGTAAAAATCAAAAACGTAGAGAATGGGCCGCTGTAATACTAAATAGAGTTGCTAGCGAAAATAATGAAGAAATGTTAGAAAATGAAGAAGAAAACAACAGTCAAATCGTTAAAAAAACTACCCAAAATGTCACTGCTAAATCAGGAGCTTCAAAAAATTCAAAATCAACATCCTCTAACACTTCTTCTAATGCAAGCACACAAGAATTAAACGCTAGCAATGGCAAAGCTGCTGCAGATAATGTTGATAAAGAAGCAGATGGCGTATCAAGTGATACCAAAAGTACCCAAAAAGACGCTCAAGATATGGAAGAAACCGATAAAGAAGCTCAAAAATCAGACAAAACTCTTCAAAAAGATTCCAAAACATTAGAAAAAGATATCAAAAAGAATCAAAAAGATTTGGAAAAAAATGAAAAAGAAGTTGAAGAAACTCAACAAAAAATTGAAGAAGAAATTGCCGCAGTCGATTCTATGCAAATGGAACTAGACGTACTAAATGCTGAAAATGAAAATTCAAACACTACAGAAAATACTGCAGCTAACACCAACAATACTCAATCAGGAAATGACCCAAATACAGATCCTATGGCTATGCATGCCGGTTTTAATGTAATGAACACAGTTATGGCATCAGGCAACGCACAATCTTCTGGTACAACCAACAATAATCAAGCTCAAATCGAAACTTTAACTTCTCAAATTGATCAAAAAACTACCGTAATAAATTTATATTCTAAAAAAATTGTCAAAACACAAAAAACATCTGACAAAATAGTTAAAAGTATGAATATAAATACCAAAAAATTTAATAAGGCAGTTCAAAAAGAACAAAAAGAAAAACAAGAAGACCAATCAAAAGCCGAAAAGGTACTTGATGTAGCAACAAAAATTGAAAATGTTTCATCTAAAGTTGCGATGGCAGGTTTTATAGTTGGCACTACAGGTGATCTGCTTCAACTTGTAATCCTTCCGCCTTGGATACCTGCTATAGGTGCTGTAATGTCTGCTGTTGGCGGAGTTGCAGAAACTATCGGTAACTATGGCGTTGCTGCAGCTAATGTCACCAAAATGGCAACTTATGCAGCACAAGGTAATTTAATGGGAGCTCTTATGAGTGCAGGTATGGCAGTTATGGCTGGCGCTTCTGCTGTTAGCTCAACCGGTCAAGCTATGAAAGGCTTACAGAATATGGGCAAAAACATAGCTGCGACACAAGCCAGAGCTGCAGCATATCAAGCCGCTAAACAAACAGCTACTGACGTCACAAAAAGCACTTTGGAACGCGTTGTAGCTAAAAATACAACCGATATGATGAAAAAAACAGGAAAACGTTTAGCAAAAGAGACTCTTAAAAAAGCTGGTAAAAAATCTTTGATGTATGCCGGTACAGCTGTGGCTACTGCAGTACAAAATAAAAACGATCAACCTGAAAACGAAGAAAAACAATCTAACTATAATATAATATTATCTGACGGTTTTAAAGAAATTCAACGCAAAAACAAAAAACGCAGACAATATGTTAACCAAAGATATGGCATTGCTTAAAAAATAGTATTAACTATTTTACAGAGAAATTCTTTATTTTAAGCACCACTATTTCTCCGGCTTTTAAATCAACTGCTATCTTACTATTGTAACAAACAGGTTCCAATATTGCCTTTATTGGAATAAAGACAGCATCTTTCTGTAAACCGGGAACTCTAATTGTTGCCTTTACTGGTTTTTCAAAATCTAAATTTCCATATATAATAACAGTATCCTCTCCATCGGTTAAAGCATAAGCAAAAACCGGTGTACAATCAGATTTTAAAGGTATAAATTTTCCATCAGATAACATCTTTGAAATACTTGCACGAAAATTGTTTGCCACTATAAATTCCTGCAAAAGTTCTTCATTATCCCCCTGAGGTTTTCTTGAAAAATTAAAAATATCAATCTTTCCCCGATGTGCAAAATAATAATCATCATCCGTATACGTAATTAAAGCTTTTTGATTTGCCCAAGGATAGACATAATTATCACCACTTGCAAATCCATCTAAATAGTAAGCGTTAATAGGTAATGTTGTGTTTAACCAGATTATCATTGAGCTGTATGGTACACCTTTTACTAAAAGCGGGGATAATTCATCATGAGTTGCAAAGCTTCCTATAACGCTTTTAGGTTCATAAAATTTTGTTTTTAACCCCGTATTAAACATAATATGATTAATCAACTCTTGAGATGTACTCCATTCTTTCAAATTGAAAAAACTTCCATAATAACCATCAAAACCTGCTTGCAATAATTTGTCATAGGGTGTAAACACCCCACGTAAAGATACAGCATCATGCCAACTGTCAGAACTTTCAGCCAACCACAAAAATTGTGCATCCTTTTCTCTTGAATACGAAATTAAAGCACGCCAAAATTTTGCAGGCTTACAGTGAGCTACATCCGCACGTATTCCATCAACCCCCAATTCATCAATTGCTAAATCAACAAATTCTTTATATACACCAAATACATCAGTATTTATAATATCTTCATTACCTGCATCTAATAATCTTACATCCATCCAATCTGCCGGTATCACAGGTGAATTATCGTTATCTTTGACAAAAAGTTCCGGTCGTTGCAAGTATAAATCATAAGCCCCACAAGCAGGTAAATCAATAATTACCCTTATTCCTCTCTCATGAGCCTCATTAACAAATTTTTTCACTTGTTCATTTAGCTCCAATACACTTGTTTTATCCTTCAACTGTTCATTTATTTTATTAAATGATACTGCTGCATACAGTGAGCCGGCGGTTCCCAATGCCTTTGTCTTACCAGTTTGGGTAATAGGTAAAACATGAATCATATTTACTCCCATTTTTTTTAGTTCATCAAGACGTTCAATAGCATTTATAAAACTTCCGCTTTCTTCCCCCAGTTCAAATTCGATAATACCATTGTTATTATTATCTTTAGCGTTAAAAGTCCTTATATTTATCTCATATATAATGGCGTTATTATTCAAAAACAACTTTCTTGCATCATTCACCCAATTCTCTTGAGCTTGAACATCACAAGTACCTAATAATAACAACAATAAAATAAATATTCGCAACATCTTTTTCATCTCAACCATCCTTTTTATGAAAAATTTTAACAAATTCACTTTTAATTAGCAAGTTAAAAAATATTTCAAACTTTTTTATTATTTCAGTTTATGCTATCATGTAGACTATGAAAAAATTTGATTTTCTAAATCAATTTAGGGATGCTGTATTTGTCGTAAATAATCATTTTGACATTATTTACAGAAACAATACTTTTTGCAAAATTTTTAAAAGTTTTGAAAGCATAAAAAAACTATCCCATTCCATTAATTTTAATATTTGCCCACTAAACAGTGAAAATATTGAAACTTATTCACCAATATACCAAGCCATTACATCCCCTGAAAATTTTTTTGCATCGGTATCTTTCAATTTCGGAAATGGGCAGACAAATTACTATGAATTAACTGCTGTAAAAAAATCTCGTTATACAATAATATTTCTGACGGATGTGACTGCAACCATTGAAAGACAAAACTTTCAAAAGGATAACGATAAATTAAAAAAAGAATTTAAAACACTAACAGAAATCAATGAAGACCTTTTAAAAATAAAACAAAAAGCTCAATCTCAAGCAATTAGAATTGCATTGATTAACAAGGTATCAAATACAATTAGAGAATCCATAGACATCTCAACTATTTTACAATCAACGTTAAAAGAACTTTCCATAATGTTTGGGGCATATCGCTCATATTACGCAGCTTTCAAGGGGAATAAATTTTCTATTATAGAAGTATATGGCGAAAAAATAACCGATAAATCCAATAATTCTTTTGAATTAGATAAATCAACTTTGACAGTTATTCAAAAAAAAGAAATATCCACATCTAACTGCATTAAAGAACACATAAATGCTAAACCTTTTAAGCAGTCTGTACTTAGAATTATTGTACCAGTATATCATATGCAAAAACTCATGGGAATAATAGTTCTACTTAGCTACCAAAAACGCGAACTAAATGAAGAATTAGAAATCCTTGAAGCCGTAGCAGCACAACTTTCAAATGCAATCACCAGAGCTGAACTATATAATAAAAACCTTCAAACTGTAAAAGAATTAAAAAACACTCTTAAAGAACTTAAAGATACCCAAATTCAACTCATTAATTCTGAAAAAATGGCTTCCCTCGGACAACTTGTGGCAGGAGTAGCCCACGAAATCAATACCCCGGTAGCTTCCATAAAATCAAATAACGCAATAGTTTCAAAGTTATTAGATCAAATTCCAAATAACGGATTAGCAGAAATGCTTAAAGAATTAAATGAAATTGATAAAGAGGCCATTCAAAGAATTAGTAATATTGTAGTATCTCTAAAAAAATTCGTAAGATTAGATGAAGCTGAAATTCAAGAAGCCGACATAAATAAAGAATTAGACTTAACTCTGGATTTGATTAGACACGAAACAAAAAACAGAATTGAAATTATAAAAGAATACGGCGAAATCCCTACTATCAAATGTTTCCCTAACATGCTTAATCAAGTCTTTACCAACATTTTAATTAATGCTTGCCAAGCTATCGAAGGGAAAGGTATAATCAAAATTTCCACTGAATTTAAAAACCAAAACTTAATTATTAAAATTAAAGATAATGGAAAGGGAATACCTGAAAACCAGCTCAATAAGATATTTACAGCCGGATATACAACAAAAGGTGTAGGTATCGGCACAGGGCTTGGACTTGCCATTTGTCGCAAAATTATTGATAAACATAACGGTGAAATTATTGTAAATAGTGAACTTGGCAAGGGTAGCGAATTTATTATTACTATCCATAGTAAGTAGCATATATTAAGTTATGTTACACAATGCGTACTATTATTATTGAATGTTGCTTAAGTTTAAATAAACAATCAAGTTTTTTTTGCGAATAATCCATCTAGTGCAGGACAGAAGCAGAAAAATATGTTATATTTATTACATAAAGTGTTTAAATTACCCTTTTTAATTTTGATTACATAAACGCTTTGGTAGAAATCAGTATAAAGAATGTAACAAAAAATTTATAAATATGTAGGTAAAAGGCAATAAATTATTCAAAATATTTTTATTAAATACGTAAGTGTTGTAGATAGAATATTTATTGTTAGTGTCGGAGGAAAGTAATGACAATTAGTGTTAACAGCAAAAAGAAACAAGTTAAGAAATCATTTGAAGAATTATTAGTAGATTTAAAAACGAGCAATTCAGAAAAAGTCAGATATAATGCCGCTCGAGTCTTAGGAGAAATGGGCGATTCTAAAGCTGTAGAACCTTTAATTGATGTTTTAAAACACGACAAAAACGGATCAGTAAGATTATATGCCGCAAGGGCACTAGGTGAATTGGGTGATTCAAAAGCAACAGTACACTTGATTGAGTCATTAAGAGAAGATCGCAATGTTGACGTGAGAGTACGTGCAGCTCGCGCATTGGGTCGATTAGGTGGTGAAATTGTTGTAGAACCATTAGTAGAAGCTTTGAACGACGAAAATCCTCAAGTGTGTATCACAGCAACAGACGCATTAATTGAAATTGGAGATGTTGCAACTGATGCCTTGATAGAGTCATTGAATCATGAAAAAGTTAATGTTCGATGCGATGCAACAAGAGCATTGGGCGAAATTGGAAACAAAAAGGCAGTAGAAAAAGTCATCAACATGTTGTATGACGAATGGGTTAACGTAAGAATATATGCCGTAACCTCTTTAGGCAAATTAAATGATACTAAAGCAGTACCGGCATTAATCGACGTTATGAAAAATCGTTCAGAAAACGAATTGGTAAGAGCAGGAGCTGCTGCAGCCTTAGGTGTACTTCGTGACCAAAGGGCGTTACTTCCGTTAAGAGAATTAATTATGGAAGCAGAAGAACTCGGTGAATTGGAAGATACAGCTTTGAAATCATTTAAAAAGATTATGGCTGCAAACTGGCAATCAATTCCCGGAGCCACAGCACAGAAAAAGCCTGCTACAACATTCTAAAATTTTATATACTTAGTACTCATAAGTCGCTTAAAATTAAGCGACTTTTTTTGCTTAAAGCAAATAATTCTGTGGTATAATTGAATTATGAAAAGAATATTTTTATACCTATTATTCATAACACTATTAATTCAACCTGTAATGGCAGACGACATTACAGAAGATTTTCTGGACATCGCAGCAAACTACTGTATTCAAGGGAATTATGATGAAGCAATTAATTATGTAAACAAGGCAATAGCACATGAGCCTAACAATCCGGATTTAGTCACAATAAAAAACGGTATATACAGAATAAAATCCGTTGATGCAAAATCATACCTTACGAGTAAAAATCCAACAATTAAAACTGCTGAGGAATACAGAAAACATGGGAATAAAAGTGCAGAGTTTAATACTTTATCAAAAGGTGCAGATGAAAAAAATCCTTGGGCAACATATTACCTAGCAGAGTATTACAGACAGGATAAGCAATATAACACGGCATTGAACTACTATGATAAAACTTTAGAACTAAAAGAAGGTTTTGCCCAATGTTATTTAGGTATAACCTTAACATTAATGGAAATGAAAAATTATGAAGCTGCACTTAACGCTATAGCTTACTATCTTGACAAATGTCCAAAAGCTGATCTTGGTTATGCACTGCGCGCAGAAATTAATTTGAATTTAAAAAATTACGTGGATGCTCAAGCTGATATAATTACGGCACTATCAATTTCCGATGATATAGAATACAAATTATTGGAAGGCAAAATTTTATATTATAGAGGCGATTACAAATCAGCAAAGGATACATTAATATCTCTTACAAGTTGTATCAAAACAGCAGAATTATATAAGTATTTAGGTCTATGTGATTACAAATTGCAAGATTATAACAATGCACTTTTAAATTTGAATACTTCAATCATACTATCTGATGAAGACAATGAAGTAAAAAACAAATACAATGAAGTAAAAAGCAAACTTACAAACGGAAATCAAAATGGCTAGAAGAAGATACGCAAAAAAAGAGAGTACAGCATCAAGGATTAAGAATTGGACGATATCAATAGTCTTGGCCATAATAATGTTTTGCGGACTTCAGGGTTATAGCGCATCAAGCCTTAAATTTGCACAGGTAAGTGATGTACACTTTTCAACCAGAAGTGCAAACACAACGTATAAACTGACAGGAGAATCGCCCAAATTACTTGATGATGCAATCGCACAGATTAATGAAACGCCAAACGTAAACTTTGTTATGTTTACAGGTGATCAAATAGACAAATCCTATGAAAAAGAACTTTCAGCATTTTTGCCCCACGCAGAAAAGCTTATCTACCCTTGGTATGTAGTGTTCGGGAATCATGACACTTGTCTTGGCGGATATTTAACACCGCAAGTTTATTTAAGTATTGTACAAGCTCATAACAAAAACTTCAACTATACAACTCCATACTACTCTTTTACACCACAAAAGGGTTACAAAGTAATAGTGCTTGACACAATAATTCGCGACAGATTAACAACAAACGGTTGGATAGATGAAAGCCAAATTGAATGGCTTGATGAACAGATTAAAAATTCACCCAAAGATACCATACTGATTTTCATGCATGTGCCACTCGTTGAACCATTTAACAGTCCTAATCACAGACTGTTGAATGCTGATCAGGTAGAATCGGTTTTAATGAAGTACAAAAACCCAATCGCCGTGTTTCAAGGGCATTACCACAGCTCAAAAATAACTCAAAAAGGTAACATATTATATGTAAGTACAACATCACTTGCAACATATCCAAATGCATTTAGAATTGTTAATGTAACCAACTACAAAAAGCGTGTAGTATTTGACATTCAAACTAAAGAGACACGTTTGACAAATCTGCAAAAATTAGCCAAAATAATGGTATTCGGCTCAAGCATATACACAGGTGAAGCAAAAGATCAAAACGGAATTTACGTAATTAAGAAAAAATAACAGAGGTTTGAGAGATGAGTGATTTTAAAATTAAATTCAGAGGTGTAAGAGGAAGTTACCCTATCGCAAATAAAGATTATCTGGAATATGGGGGAAATACTTCTTGCGTAGAGGTAAGAGTCAACGGACACTTAATCATACTTGATGCAGGTACAGGACTTATAGATATCGGAAATGAACTGATGGAAGAATATATTTCATCAGGAGCAACACCAGAACAGCGCACTCCAATCAATGCAACCGTATTACTTTCACATATACACCAAGATCACATTCAAGGTTTTACATTTTTCAGACCACTACACATCCCGACAAGCAGAATTGACGTCTATGGAAATGTAAGTTATGAAGAAACCCTTTCTGATGAGCTTGCAAACCTATTATTCGGTAAATCATTTCCACTTGACCTTGGAGATATAGCTGGAAACTTAAACATAAATGATATAACAGACACAGACGGAATAATTTTGAGAGCAAATGAACCACCGATAATAAAAAGAATAGAAACAGATACAGACAAAATTCCTCAAGATGATGAAGTATTAATTACTTGTTACAGGTCATACGCACACCCTCAAGAAGGCGTAATTATATACAAAATTGCATACAAAGACAAAACTCTAGTCTATGCAACAGATAAAGAAAGCTATCTTGGTGGAGATAAAAAACTTGCCAATTTTGCACGCGGGTGTAATCTAATAATCCATGACGCTCAATACACAACAGAAGATTATTTAAACCCGTTTGTACCAAAACAAGGCTATGGACACTCAACATTTGACATGGCAATTGAATGTCAAAAACAAGTAGGTGCGGAAAAACTTGTATTTTTCCATTTTGATCCGTCATATAATGACAAAAAATTAAACATCATTAAACAACATTACAGTGAACTTGAAAATGTTCAACTGGCTTATGAAGGATTGGAAATAGAATTGTAAAATCTTACTGCTTATGAAAAAGATTTCAATAATAGCATTAATTTTTATAAGTTTAGTATCAGCAGGGTATCGAAAACCTGATACATATGTTATTGACGCACACCAAAACGGCGCAAAACATAACGACTGGGGACTCAGATATCTTAATGAAAAATGCTATTATGCAGCAATACAAGAGTTCAAAATTGCAATAAGCCTAAATCCTGATACTCAAGCGACTTCAACGTATTACAACAACTTAGGTGAAACATATATGTTGATAGGCTACCCTGATTGGGCTCAGGACTGCTTTGAACGAGCGATAACGCAGTACAGCTTAAATTTCAAATACTATCAAAATCTAGCAAAATGTTTCAAAGCGCGTGGACTCGTACCAATGAAAATAGGCGAGTACAGCAAGGAAGGTTCACCACTAAACAAGATAATGCTTGGGCTTTTGTATATAGAAAACGGCGATATACGCCGTGGAATAATAATACTTGATGAATTTGCTATGTCAGAACCTGACTTAATTATTACAACTGCCGTAAAAGCCTATATTAAGCAAATGGTCGACCAAATTAACAGCACTCAAAATCTATAAAACATATAAATCATTATTTTCACAAATTTTGGTAATCTTTATATGTTTTGCCAACTCTTCAACAAAATCTCTTGTATTTGAATATCCAGAAAGTGTTTCTTGAGCATTCATACTTTTTAATGCTTCTTCTAATCGCCTTTCAAAAACTTGTGATGCTGTATTCCAAGTTTTCTCTTGGTGATTTTTTACAACTGCAGGAATCGTAAGTACTGCAACTATACCTATTATAACCAACGTTACAAGCACCTCCGCAAGTGTAAAAGCAGACATTTAATACCTCATAATTACCTCCTAGTATAATTATTTTATTCATATATTTATCTATATAATTCTGTATCAATACATTCATATGTCAATATTAATGTAACAAAATTAGAAATAGGTATGCAAAATTTTTCCATAGGTGAACTCATTGACATCGCTAATTATTTAAACATAGAACTTGAAGAGCTTTTAAAGCTTAAGCCATAAAGTAATTTTTAACAAATTCAATTTCTTCTAACTGACTCATATTTGGCTTATTGAGTTTTACTTTTAAAAGTTCATCAAAACATATTGAATATTCTTTTGAAGGTGCAACCCCAAGTTTTTTCAGATCATCCCCAGTGATAGATATTTTTACTTTTCGTAAATTATCAAGATAATGTCTGGCAATTTTTTCATCATATAACACAGCGTATAGCAAAATACTTTCAAGCTGAAGATTTTTAAAAGCCTTGTAAATTTCAAAATCATTTTTTAAAGTACAACTTGGAATATCATTTACAATTTTTTGTTCAACTTTAGTCAAAGGCAATAAGGATAAATCCCCCAATGCACCAACGAAAACAATCCATTGGTTTTGAACAGGGTAGTCTAAAACAAGCTTTTCAATATTAACATCAGGTAATCTAACATCTTCAGGAGTCACGAGCTTATAAATTTTTTCACTGATAAATTTTTCATACGCCCACTGCAACCCGTGAGACATCAGTTTAGTACATCCAAAAGTTTCTATTAACTCTTTTTTCACACGGGAATAACTCATGTCATAATTTATGTTGCTTAAGTACTCATCTTGCAAATGCTTACTATGTTCATCAAGCTCAAATCCAAACCGCATTGCAAACTTCAACCCACGAATAATCCTAGTCGGATCATCAATAAAACTACCGTCGTGCAAAATACGTAAAATACCTTTTTTTAAATCATCAACTCCGCCTGTAAAATCAATAATTTCACCACTAGATACAGACATTGCAAGTGAATTAATCGTAAAATCACGACGCATTACATCATCTTTTAACGAAACCCCCAGCTTATCAACTTGAGGCAAATGTCCTTTTTTATCATACCTCTCAGTCCTTGTTGACGCAAAATCAACCACCTTACCATCAACTAAAACCTTAATTGTACCAAAATCAGGATTAACTTGGATTACCTCACCGAATTTTTTGCAGTAAGAAATAGCATCCCCAACATATGTTATATCAATATCAAAATTATCGCGGTGCAGCAAAAAATCTCTTACAATTCCACCGATATAATACAGTTTATTTGAAGTATCATTTATATTGATGATGTCCATGCGAACATATTAGCGTAAAATAACAATATAGACAAGTTTATAAAGGAGACTCCATGCTACAAGAAGCAGGCAAAGCAATAAATTCAGCATTTAACAACAGTTTCATAAAGAAACTAAGCCAATATTTACACGATTGCGTAAGAGAAGAAGTAAAAAGCTCTACGTTTAGAAATCTAAAAGGTGATAAGGATAACAAGTGGATTTTTCTCCCTGGTGAAGAACAATTATTTACCAACTTTCAAGAATATGTAGCTCTCGATGGTAGTAACCCAAAACTGACAGAGTTGATGATTCAAAGTGAACTTGGTCAAAAAGATAAATATTTGATCTATGGATACCTGTTTTTAGTTGGTAAAAGTTCAAAAACAAAACGCCAAAACGAATTTTTAACTCCACTTTTGTATATGCCATGCAAACTTGAAAGAAATGGCGTAAATATAAACTGCCTACCACTAGATGAAGTGCTTTCGCTGAATACCGGAGCACTTGCAGCGCTTATGCGAAAAAATGATGATGAGGATGAAGTCGATTTGTTACTAGAAGGTATACTTGATGTAGTTCCTGACCTACCAATCACAGATGAAAAGCTAAGCATTTTCCTTACAACTCTCAAATCACTAATTCCAGAAATAGAAATAAGTACCAACCAAGCTGACTATCAGGAAGAAGACAATATAAGTAAATCAGCGAAAGATTTTTACAAAGAAAAAATAGATGCCGATAACATAGATGATGTCGTTGAGGAAGAAGAAAATACCCAAAAACAATCAATCAAGCTTGAGAAAGTTTCTGTCACCTATCAAAGTGCCATAATTCTCACGAAACGTCCATCGGTCACTGCAGGTGTGTTACATGAACTAACACAAATCGCTGAAAAGCCAAGTGGAATTTACAGAGAAACTGCGTTAAACATAATTAACGAAGAATATGCGCAATCAAAAGAAAAATCAGTGCCTGTTCAAGACCTCAAAAAAATAACTGATTTTTACCCAATAACTCCACTATCATTAAGCGACAGTCAATTTCAGGTAATAAAAAACATTGATAACAGTAAATTTGTTGCAGTACAGGGACCTCCTGGGACAGGTAAATCTCAAACAATAGTTAATCTGGTAGCTCATCTCGTTGCAAACGGAAAAACCGTGCTTGTAGCCTCAAGAATGGACAAAGCTGTCGATGTCGTAGCAGATAGATTGAACGACCTTGGTGCAAAACACATGGCACTACGCGCAGGGCGTCTAAATTATCAACGTCAACTAAGTAACGATTTAAACAATCTTATATCTAACAACGAAGATTTGGATGATGACGTTGAAAATATTTTGCTTGTCGATACCAAAGATATGAAAGATCACTTGGACTTACTAAAAGATTATGAAAACAAGTGTGAAAAAATTATCAAACTTGAACAAGACTGGCACGATTTGGATTTAGAAGTTATAGAAAATGAAAAATTAATCGGCGAAATGCAATTTATCAAAACACCACTAAACCGTGTTGAAATTGAAACAATTGCAATAATTATAAAAACCCTCAAAAAAAATATCGAAAAATCAGGATTTTTTGCAAACATCGCAAACTTTACAAGTCTAAACCAGCTTAAAAAAACACTTCAACTAAAAGAATTTGATGTAAATTTTCAAAATCTTGAGCGTCTAAAATCAGAACTTGAATATGCCGAAATGAATTACAGACTCAAAAAAATAGAATCAGACATCCAAAAGACAGGTAATTTACATATTTTGACAGAACAAATTCGTCAAATGAAGAAAAAACAAGGCACTTTAGCAAAGAATATTATAAAAAACAAGCGAAGAGAATCCCTAAAAGCTCTTTTGCGCGACGAAAACAAACGCAGACGTCTAAAAGTCCATTCAAGGTCACTCGTCACCTCAAGAAAACGATTACAAAATAATATCCTAGAGGAAGAAGACTTTAAACCGCTTTTAGAAGCCTTCCCATGCTGGTGCGTAACAACTTATGCTGTATCAGATTCACTACCGCTTAAACCTGGGATGTTTGATGTGGCGATTATCGATGAAGCTTCTCAATGCGATATTGCAAGCTGTTTTCCTATCCTTTTCCGAGCAAAACGCGCAGTAATTGTGGGAGATGACAAACAACTTCCACATCTGTCTTTCCTTGAAAAAGCGAAGGAACAATCATTCTTGAGTCAATATGGTATTCCCGATAAATACCAGCTTATGTGGCGTTTCAGAACAAATTCAATGTTTGACCTTGCAGACTACTACTCTATGAATAGTGTTATGCTCGATGAACATTTTAGAAGCTTACCACCTATCATCAACTTCTCTAACCACGAATTTTACAACGACAGAATACGTGTCATGAGAAAAGATAGATCTGATGAAAAAGTCTTAGAACTTATCGAAGTACCAGAAGGAAAAGTGGACTTTGATGCTACAAGAAATCTCCCTGAAATTGAAGCCCTTGTAAAACGACTATATGAAATTGTAGTGGAAGATGAGCGAAAAAGCCCTGAAAATCCTGTGTCAATCGGTATAATTTCACCATTCAGAGCGCAGGTAGAACAATTAAAAATATCCGTGGCCAAAGTATTATCTGATCACATGATTAAAAAACATCAAATAGAAATAGGTACAGCTCATACATTCCAAGGCGATGAACGCGATATTATGCTTATTTCTTGGGCCGTGGCTGATAATAGCTTCACTCAAAGTTTGATATTCCTTCAAAAGCCGAATCTATTCAACGTCGCAATAACACGCGGCAGAAACAAGGTTATAAACTTTATTTCGCGTAACCCTCGTGAGCTCCCTGAGGGACATTTCAGAAACTACATTTCATTCATTCAAGAATACCAAAACCGTCAACAAGCAAGCGCCTCAGGCGAAATTGATGAAAACATATACAAAAATTCTTTGGAAAAAGAAATTGCAACACAAATAAAAGAACTTGGTCATGAAGTTAAAGCAGGCGTAGATATAGCAGGCTTAAGCGCAGATTTACTTATTGATAATAAGTTTATTATAGAAGTCGACGGCGTCGAAGATAATAAAAAGCTATATCACATGACAAATATGAAAAAACAAGCAATACTTGAACGCTCAGGATATACCGTAAAACGTATCACATTCCGTGAATGGCAGTATTCTACTAAAGTTTGTCTGGATAGAATATTTCTAAATTAAAACAAGGTATTTTGTACAAATGAAAACGCTCACCAGTCCAAGGTGAGCGTACAGAAAAATAAAAAATAACTTAACAAATAGATAAAGAAGATTAATTAAACTTCTTTTATCACGATAGTTGCATTTTGACCGCCAAATCCGAATGAATTTGACAGAGCAACATGTACATCGGCTTTTCTTGCCTTATGAGGGACATAGTCAAGATTAGCGACAGCCTCATCTTGGTTATCAAGATTAATGGTCGGAGGTACAATTTTCTCATTAATCGTTTTAACACAAGCGATAGCTTCGACAGCACCTGTTGCACCAAGCATGTGCCCATGCATTGATTTTGTTGAAGATACAAGCAGATTAGGGTTTTTAACTTTGTCACCAAAAATACCTTCAATAGCTTTAGATTCAGCTATATCACCCAACCCCGTACTTGTACCGTGAGAGTTGATGTATTGAACATCAGAAGAATTAATTCCTGCGTCTTTCAGCGCAAATTCCATAGATTTTGTAGCACCTTTACCTTCAGGACAAGGAGCTACGACATCATAAGCATCTGCTGATTGACCGTATCCTATAATTTCAGCGTAAATTTTTGCACCGCGTTTTTTAGCATGCTCATACTCTTCTAATACAAGTACTGCTGAACCTTCAGACATAACAAAACCATCTCTGTCTTTATCATAAGGACGAGAAGCCCTTTGAGGTTCATCATTACGCTTAGATAAAGTTCTGGCACTAGAAAACGCTCCGATACCAACATCGCATATTGTTGCTTCTGCACCACCTGCAACAACGACATCTGCATCTCCATATTGAATAGCTCTGAACGCGTCACCAACTGAATGCGTACCTGTAGCACAAGCTGAAACAACAACCTTATTTAATCCTTTAAAGCCATACTTTATAGAAATTCTACCGGATGGCATGTTCACAATCATCATTGGAATTGTAAATGGTGAACATTTATTAGGTCCTTTTTCTAATATACGGACATGATTTTCTTCAAAAGTAATAAATCCACCGGCAGCAGAGCTAACGATTACACCTACGCGGTACGGATCAATATCTTTTAAATCGTCTAATTTTGCATCTTTTATAGCTTCATCAGCTGCAACAAGAGCAAATTGAACAAATCTATCTGTCTTTTTAGCTTCCTTAGGATCAATATAATCCTCAGGGTTAAAATTTTTAACCTCTCCAGAAATCTTTACAACATGCTTACTGATATCAATTAATTCAGAAGTGCTAATTCCACTTTTTCCTTCCACAAGTGCAGACCAGAACTTGTCAACACCAACACCAAACGGTGTAACTGCGCCCATACCTGTGATTACTACTCTTCTTTTTGTCATCCCTTATACCTTTATACCTTTGTGAAAAATATACGAGGGAGAAAATAATATTCAATTTTCACCCTCGCAACATTTATAAAAGATTCTAAAAACAGTTTGTTGCGCATGGCGAAAGCACTTTCGCCCGACAGCAATTAACTATTTGTGAGAATCGATGTAGTTAACTGCATCTTGAACTGTTTGAATTTTTTCAGCTTCTTCATCAGGAATTTCGCAACCGAATTCTTCTTCGAAAGCCATAACCAATTCAACTGTATCCAAAGAGTCAGCACCCAAATCAGCGGTAAAACTAGCTTCTGGAGTAACCAAAGCTTCATCTACGCTCAATTGATCTACTACAACTTTTTTAACTTTTTCTAATGTACTCATCTTTTTTTCCTCATAATTATTGTATTACTACACTATTTCAAAAACATTATAATCAATTCAAAGTTTTTTTGCAAGAAATTTACAAATAGTTAACTATATTGTTAAAAATCTTAACTATATAATCAAACCGCCGTCAACTTCCAAGACCTGACCTGTAACATATTGCGCGTCTACCGCAAGGAATTTAACGGCTTTTGCGATATCTTCAGGCTCACCTAGTCTTTTGAGCGGAATAAAATCGGTAAACTTAGAAGTATCAAGATCTTTTGTCATATCGGTATTAATAAATCCCGGAGCGACAGCGTTAACGCGAATACCACGAGAGCCAAGTTCTTTTGCTAGGGTTTTAGTAAGTCCGATTAATCCTGCTTTTGCAGCAGAATAATTTGCTTGACCTGCATTACCTGATACACCGACCACACTAGCCATGTTTACAATCGCACCAGAGCGCTGTTTCATCATAACCTTAACCACCGGTTGAGATACAAAAAACGCACTGGAAAGGTTAGTGTTGATAACCGCATTCCAATTTTCATCAGACATTCTCATAAACAAACCGTCGCGAGTAATACCTGCGTTATTGACCAAAACATCAATTCTTCCATACTTTTCAATAATTTGCGCAATGCTTTTATCTACTTCTTCTTTGTTAGAAACGTCAAATTTGTAAGCCTCAGCATCCACCCCCAAAGCTTTAATTTCTTGGACAGTTTTTTCAGCAGCTTCAGCATTACCTGCATAGTTTACAACGATATCATAACCTGCCTTTGCAAGCTCAAGTGCACAAGCTTTTCCGATACCTCTGGATGCACCTGTGACCAACGCTAATTTTTCTGACATAAATAAATCTCCTTATAAAATCTCTCTCAATGGGGAAATGATAGCATAAAGATAAAAATTTCTCAGCTTAAGATAAATTATTGTAAAGTTAGTTAATATAATATAAAAAAATAATTGTTGTGACTGTTTTTAGATTTTTGTTGGAGGAGATACAACCAGTAACAGCTGAGTCGGAAGGCTCTAATTCAAAATAAGACAAACAGGCACCTGCAATTTGGCTCCTGAGTTCGTAGGATGTGGTAAATCTGTGATTTACCGCATCCTACTTACTGAGCCGTAAGGCTCTAAAAAAATACCTCTAACAGACTTATCAAGTTTATTATCGTTTTTTATTGTCGGATTGGTAAATCCGACCTACAGTAACTTTTTCTACAAATTTCGATTTCAATAATTCTTGAATTTGTTCTTCAGTAAGGCTTTTTTGTTTTCTCATATTTTTTCTCCTTTATTTTTTATTATTATATGTGAAACTTGCCTACTGATTGATTATAGTTTTTGGGGTACACTTCAGAAACCCCAACCTACAGTAACAGCTGAGCCGTTAGGCTCTAATTGCTATCGTAATCAGATTTTATCCATTTATTATCGTTTTTTTATTGTCGGATTAGTAAATCCGACCTACAGTAACTTTTTTGTTTGGCTCATCATATAAATAATTACCTAATTCCGTTTACAAGATAATGATAACATTTAAACGACATTTGTCCAGCATTTTAAGCAAAAGGACAAGATGTATTTAAAAAGGTACCTTATGAAAAGGTACCTGTCGGTTGTGATTGTTATTTCGATATGTTTATTTGCATTATGCACTTTATAAAAGCGTAATGTAACTAGTCACCAAAACACCTTGCGCGGTGGTCAGGGTAGCTCACGCCGAAGATACTCCAGTTACTGCTGGAAGAGTGGAAGCTGCGTCTGTATGCGTAGTAGTCGGTACCGTAGGGCTCACTCGACCAATAGTACCAGTCGTTAGTGGACCAGTTGAGTTGAGTTGCTCTGTCTGCATCCAGAGTTATGCCGCTGCGGTTTTCTTGTGCTCCTATCGGAGTATCTTGTTTGTAAATATATGTCGCTACATCTGCTAATTCTTGTGGGGTTGATAGGTGCATTCCATTCTCTGCGCATGCTTTCTTTGCTCCCGCCCATCGGTTATTTGAACAGTATAAAGTTGACATATAACGGTTATCATAGTCATGGTCAGGACTTCCTATACACGTGTTTATTGGGGTTATTTGATATATGTCGCTTGCCGCTATACACTGCTCGCCAAACTTCATATCACAGGTTGAGATTGTTGCATTCTTTAGTTCTATATCATCCCCTACTCTATTCGGACCTTTCTTTCCGTTTACATCTATCAACATACTCATGCAACCTACCTGACCGCTTTGACCTTCTTGGCTAAATGGGTCGACGCTACTACAATTCGGGTTGTATGCCATGACAACTGTTGTGCCGTCTGCTATTACAAACCCCATTGTATTCGTATTCCAGTCTTTTTGACCTAGTTTGCTTGCGGTTGTTAAAGTACTTACTTCTACTTCTGTTTCTTTGTCACCTGTTTGAACAAACTTAGGGGCGTAACAGTTTTCTAGTTTGTCGTTTTCGCAAGTTTTGATTACTTTTACATATTTCTTAAAATAGTTCATATAATCTTCTGTACTGTTTGCTACTCCTGTCATCACGCCATCTATGTTCATTTGACGGGTTGCTTCGACAAGTTTCTTGTCCCATAAGTCTTTTGCAGTTTTCCAAGCTTTGTTGTTATGGTTCTCTATCATGCTTGGAATTGTCAATGCTGCAACTATGCCGATTACGCTCAGTGTGATTAGCACTTCCGCTAAAGTAAAGGCGGTTCTACATGCGTTTGAGTTTTGAAGTGGGTTGTGGTCATTTGTTGTGAGTGAAAATAAGTTTTTTGTGTTATTCATCAAGTCTTCTCCTTTTATTTTTCTGACTATTAATTCCTTTTATTAAATAATTCTACCTTTTGAGCTGATTTACTGCTTTTTATACACATCAACACAAGTTCGCTAACTTGTGTCTTTTTATTCATCTGCGTAAAACGCTTTTGCTGAGCCTTTAGAAGTTGCCCCCCCCCCCGTGAAGACCTGTGTCACAAGGCTTTTCAGGCACTAACTCCATGCCTGCATATTCTTCCAACCTGATTATATTTCTAAACGTAGTACTCATATTTCGATTATAACGTATTTTTTGAAGCTCCGCAAGGGGGACGGTAAAATTTCCTTCGTTCGCACGAAAAAAGCCTCAATTTTCAACACTGCAAGGCTTCGCATTTCGTAACAAATTTTCAATAATAAAAAAACTTTATAATGAACTATACCTATCTGACAGGGGAAAAATATAACTTTTTGAAACTTTTCAAGTATAATAGAAAAAAGAAGGAGGTTTTTTATGAAATTTTTACATTCAATGATTAGAGTCAAAGATATTGATGCTTCATTAAAATTCTACACCGAGCTTTTGAATATGAAAGTAGAAAAGAAAAAAAGGCTTGAAGATTGTGAATTGTATTTTTTGAATGACGAAGAAAACAGTGGACCACAATTAGAGCTTACTTATAATGATGAAACACCTGAAGGTGGTTATGAATGCGGTAGTGCGTTTGGACATTTTGCTTTTTCAGTGAAATCTTTGGATGATTTTAGCAAAAAGTTACATTCTTTAGGTTATGAATATTTATATGAACCGTTTGATTTGAACGGAAAAGGTACAAAAATCGCGTTTATAAAAGATCCTGACGGTAATGAAATTGAACTTATTGAAAAAGTTGTTTGGTAAAAATCATACACGGCGCTTGAGGCTTCCTCAAGCGCCGTTTTCAAACTTTAATAAAATCACGCTAGTGAATTTAATTTTTCATTAATTTCATTCATCAAATTAACATCATCAGTCTGACGTGCGTAGCTTTGTGCTTTTGTCAAAAGTCCGCGAGCTTTTGATGGGTTGTTGTAGTCGAGCATAATTTCTGCGGCTTCCTTGTAATTTTGAGCTACCTTTAGCGGAGAATCCGCATCGGCGTAATGCTGTACTGCTTTTGAGTACGAATGAAGTGCTTCTTGAGGCTCACCAAATTTCTCGTATGCTCCTGCCATACTTGATGAGATAAAACCTTTTACCTTTGAATTGTCAGTTTGCTCTGCCAGTTCATCAGCCATCGTATAGTAATCAAAAGATTGCTGCTCATACATATCTGTATAAATATTTCCCATTCTGGTCAAGGATACTGATTGCGCAGTGAGGTTATCAGATTCGCCTGCAAAAGAAATTGAATTGAAATAATGATCCAATGCAGGTGTAATTTGATTTACATCATCGTATATTTGTGCCATTGAGTAGTGTACTTTGGTTTTTATATTGTTATCAGAAGTATTTTCAAGGGATTTGTTATAACTTTTAAGTGCTTGAGCATAAAAATCATGATCATCATAAATTTTTCCTACTTCATAGAAAATTTTTGATTTTGTCTCAGTATCTCCGACTTCATCAGCGCGCTGCAATGCTTGTTGGAATTTTGCAAGTGCTTTTTTAGGCTCATTAGCATAAGTTAATTTTTTTGATTCTATGAATAATGATTTTAACTCTTTATCTTGAGGGATAAGAGATGTTATTTTTGACTCTGTTGCAATTTCCTGCTCTACAGGCTCAGTTATAGTCTGAGCAACTGCTGATTTTTCTTCTGTTTTTTCAGATTCTTTTACTGAACCTTCAGGAAATTTTACTAAAAACTGCTTATTGATGTTATTTTCATCATACTTGAAATCTATCTGCTGCAAAAATAGCGCATCTACCCAATTTTCTACAACCTTTGACTCTTTGTTTAAAGTTTTAGAGATGTAGTTATCTAAAATTGTAGATGCATTTTTCAGGTTTGATTTGATTAATTTAGTGTTTGGATTATCTTTTCTGACTTGTTTTTCAACAAGTGCAAGATACCCATCGACTTCTTCTTTAAGGTCTGTAGGGGTACCTATCGCAAGTGCTGTGTTATTAAAGTCTTTTAAGATTTGGGCAATATTAATTGTTGAACTGCGTTTAAGTTCATTTGAATATGAATTTACTTGAGTAGTTGATGTATTTGAAGATGTCTGAGCTGATGCACTTTTACGCTGTGCTACTTGGCCTTGAATTTGACTGCGCATGGACTGCCAGTCTACTTGATTTTCTTTTTGGTAGGCTTGAGAGTATGAAGATCTTTGTGGACGGTTTTGCTCTACGTACTGAAGCCCTTTGCTTTTCGAGTTGGAATTCGATTGTTCTTCACGCTGGGTCTGCGTAGCTGATTTTGAGGTGTCGTCATCTTGTTTTTTCTTGACTGCACCGCGTCCATCTCTTACTATATAAGGTTTTTGAAAAATCCCGTTTAGCAAAATTCCCTCAATTCTACCCAAGTTTGGTAATTCTACTATACATTAATTACTAACTACTTTGGTCATACTTTTGTATGAATTTCTACAACATGTATTTAAGGGTAATTTTTTTCATGTCAAGTGTTGATATTAAAGAATTTGCTCCCGACAATTAAGGTCTTAAAATAAGCATTTCACAATTTTTGCAATCGAATTCAAGCGGATATTTTTTACCTTTTTCATCAATTAAGAATAGTTTTTTTGTTGATTTACACATATTGAAAGCATATTTTAAGCAGTGCTTAGTCCGCATAAGCTCGGCATTTTCTTTTTTAACCATCCCGCATTCAAAAGCTTTTTCACTAATTTCACAGTTACATTTCGAATAAAATATTTTAGCCAATTCATTATATACGTTTGCATGATAGTCGTAATTTTTCATAGGGAATTGTGCGTATTTTAGTGGCTTTTGAAACTCTCGAGGGTAATTTTTTAACCTTTCTTCCATCAGTTTGTCTAGAATTTCCCGTCGCAACCTGTTAATTTCAGCTAAAGGCATAAACGGCAATTCCCCAATAATCAAGATATCTTGTACGTAAAAATCGCTTTCACCTGTCTTTTTCATCTGCATAATGAAGTTTTCACGCATTTTATCAGGATTTTTAGCTGCTTCCTTGATTTCCACATCGATTTGCACAGTATTATTATCTTCATCTACCACAGATAAAATACCTGATTGATATCTGAAATCAATTTTTATACGTCTTTTAGTTTTAGAATTAGTGAGTTGTCTTTCAAACTCAAAATCTAAATTCCGATAGATGACCTCACCGACTTTGATATTATTCATTTTGTTAGGGAAAATACGCCCGCCCTCGACTTTATTTACAAGGCATCCGCAAAGCTCATCCGATGAGTAATAACAAAGCCCGTCTTGAGAATTGACCTTAACTTTCGAACTATCAAGTTCGAAACAATCCTTATACACTTTTTTCACCACTCCAAGTCTTTCACCTAAAGCCTTGGGACTGTCAAAATTGTAACATTTTTTCCTGCCTGTCAAAAAATAATCGGTAAAACCGCGGTTAAAACTCTTGTTTACATCCGGAGTAAAATCAAGAAAAACTTTTCCTGAGGAGGTCTTTTCACAGCACTCATTAATTTTTTGACGATAGTATGCAACAACATTTTTTACATAATTCTCATCTTTCAAGCGTCCTTCGATTTTAAAAGACTTTACTCCAGCTTCAATAAGTTTGGGAATATGTTCAGAAGCGTTGAAATCACGCATGCTCAATAAGTGTTTATCCTTAGCGATTATATTTCCTTTTTCGTCAACTAATGTATATTTTTTCCGACAAGGCTGCGCGCATTCCCCTCGATTGGCAGATCTTCCGCCTATATATTGACTTAAGTAACACTGTCCGCTGTAGCTGACACATAACGCTCCATGAATAAATGTCTCCACCTCAGCTTTGAGCGAGGCACATACTTTTTGAATTTCTTCAACTGAAAGCTCTCGAGCCAGTATAACCCGAGATATTCCAAGTTTATCAAAAAATTTGACTTTTTCTAATTTACGATTATCGCACTGAGTACTTGCATGAATTACAATCGGAGGGATTTCGCCTCTCATCGCAAGCTCGATAATTCCCATATCTTGAACTATAATCGCATCGACACCAATTTCATACAATTTTTTTATAAGCTCTTTTGCCTGCTGCAACTCACCATCTGTCAAAATCGTATTTATGGTTACATGAACTTTTACATAAAAACGATGTGCATATTCTACAATACTTTTAATATCTTCAATGGAATTAGAAGCGTTTTTTCTGGCGCCAAAATCCAAAGCTCCGATATACACAGCATCAGCACCGCAATCAATTGCACTAATCGCCGTGTCTTTGTCTTTTGCAGGTGCTAAAAGTTCAACTTTTTTCATACACAGATTATAACATCAAATCAAGATTTTTACCAAGCTCAGAATAATCAACACTGCCAATAAATTTTCCATCAGCTTTGTAAAAAGAATCCGTTATCAAATTTTCATTTTCATCATACTTTGAAATTCTAACAGGTTTTGTACCATTTGAGTTCATAAATACATCTTTTTTAACACGCCCTGTCTTTCTGTCAAATTCAGAAGCCAGAGTCAAAATTCCATTTTTATCATAAAATTTTTTAACGAGTTTGTCTGCCTTTAAAACAATCTTTTGAGGCGAGTTATATTTCGGGGTAATCTTCATCATAATATTATCTTCCTTCCGAGATAATTATATATAAAAAACAAGAAACCGTCTTTGTATAAGACGGTTTCTTAACTTATCTTAAAAAATTATAACTTATAGAGGTCTTAGTGAGTTTCTATAAATTGCCTCTACGACATCACGTCCGTTACCACTAGGCGCGATATCAAGTAACCCGCTCAATGAAGGAGTTGTATAGACTAAATCTACCAATTTTTCAACATCAGCATCGCTAAATCCTTCATCTTCAAGTTTTTCAGGTACCCCCACAGATTTTAACCACTCTTGTACACCTTTAGCAGCTTTTTCAGCTTCAGAAGCATCACCTTTCAAGTCTGATACAATCGGTGAAAGGATATCAGCCAAGATATTTGCCTTATCTTTGTAAATAGTTTTGATTACAGCAGGTAGTAATATCGCAAGTCCAAGACCGTGAGATAACTCAGGTTTAACCGCACTTAAAGGATGTTCAAGAGCGTGAGTATAATGCAATAATCCGTTATCAAAACATACACCACCCATCATAGCAGCATACGCTAAGAAATATCTTGCTTCTAAATCATCAGGATTTTCAATAGCTTTTGGTAAATATTGATGTACAAGTGCTATCACTTCTCTTGCAAGTGTCACACAATAAGGAGAAAGCACAGCACTTGTAGCAGCTTCTACAACATGGTTTACTGCATCTATCGAAACATATCTTGTCTGTTTCGGTGACAATTTCACCATTAACTGAGGATCATCAATTGCATACATTGGATAAATACAATCATAAGCAATAGCCGGTTTAAAATTCTTTTCAGGCACTGTCACAACTGCAAATCTGTTTGTTTCTGTACCAGTACCATGAGTTAAATTTATTGATACAATCGGCGCAGCCTTATCAGGTGTGAATGTAAATTCATAAATATCATTAGCAGTTTTGTCTGGATACTCAAGCAAAATTGCAACTGATTTACCCGCATCGGTAGGAGAACCGCCTCCAATTGCTATTACAGCTTTTGCACCAAATTCTTTTGCAATTTTAGTAGCATCATTTACATGATGAGTAGTCGGGTTTGGAGTTACCTGATCATAATTTACATAACCGATACCACTATCTTTCAATGCCTTTTCTACATAATCCCAAGCACCGGTTGCTTTATAAGCATTGCGACCTGACATAACTATAACTTTGTCAATACCTTTTGATTTCAAATCTTTTGCGATGTCATTGATTTTTTGTATCGCCCCAACACCAAAAAATACACTGGTTCTTGTACGTATTTCGCGTACTTCGTTAATGTTAATGTCTTTTTCCCACATAAAAACTCTCCTTAATATCTTCTACAACATGAATTGTATCACTAATTTTTTAAAAATTCTATATTCAACACTAAAAAAGCAGGAGATAAATAAATTTATCTCCCGCAAAAATATAAGTTCTCTATAGAATTACTTGTCATCCAAAGCAGCAACGCCTGGTAACACTTTTCCTTCGATAAATTCTAATGAAGCGCCACCACCTGTAGATACGTGTGTGAAATCTTCAGCTTTACAGAATTTTTTAGCTGCTGAAACTGAATCACCACCACCGATTACAGAAGTTGCACCATTTTTGGTAGCTTCAACAATAGCTTCCAATACAGCTTTCGTACCTTCAGCAAAAGCAGGGTTTTCAAATGCGCCTACAGGGCCGTTCATCAAGATAGTTTTAGAATTTTTAAGAACTTCCGCAAAAGCTTTTCTTGATTCCATACCTGCATCTACACCTTCAAATCCGTCAGGAATTTCGTTGATTTTAACAAATTTATTTGTACCGTTACCTGAAAAATCATCTGTAACAAGTACGTCAGTAGCCATAACAAGCTTAACACCTTTATCAGCAGCTTTCTTTTCGATAGCCTTAGCTACTTCAAGCTGGTCATCTTCGCAAATTGAATTACCGATTTTACCACCGTTTGCTTTTACAAATGTATAAGCCATGCCACCACCGATAATCATGTTGTCAACTTTGTCAAGCAAGTTTTCTAACACACCGATTTTTGATGAAACTTTAGCACCGCCAACAACCGCTGTGAAAGGACGAGTCGGGTTGTCTAATGCTTGAGATAGACATCTCAATTCTTTTTCCATCAAAAGCCCTGAAACAGCCGGTTTTAAAACTTTTGCTAACTTCGCAGTTGAAGTGTGATTTCTGTGAGCAGCACCGAAAGCATCGTTTACATAAAAATCACCTAATTTCGCAAGCTCATTTGCAAATGTCATATCATCATCTTTAGCTTCTTCAGCCTTGTAGTAGCGGATGTTTTCCAATAAAGCTACCTGACCGTCTTTCAAAGCTTCCAATTCTTTTTCTGCACCTTCACCTACAGGTGTTGCAACGAACAACACTTCTTCACCCAATACTTTTGATAAGTATTTTGCAACAGGTTCCAATGTGAATTCAGGGTTTCTTTCACCTTTTGGTCTGCCTAAGTGCGCCATTAAAATAATCTTTGCCCCTTTGTCCTTCAAAAATTGTACTGTAGGCAAAATAGCTTGAATTCTGGTATCATCAGTTACATTTTTGTCTACATCCAAAGGTACGTTGATGTCTACTCTCACCAATGCTCTTTTTCCTTGAATGTCTCCTAAATCTTTAATTGATTTTTTCATAAGTTTTCTCCTTATTTAAAACTTCGCAAGTAAATTTTACACAAAACAAAAATTTTACGCAATGATACTTTTATATTCCTTAACTACCCGACTGCGTAATTCAAAATAGTAAAAACTTAAGCTAAATTATTTTTAAAAAAGGAGAGAAAAATGAAAAAATACATTCTAATCTTATCAATATCAATACTGGCATTCACTTGCGGATACTCATTAAATAACAAAGCGATTTCAGGTGACACGGATTACAAAATTGCAGTCGTGGACTTACAACAACTCATTTCAAACTCAAATGAAGTCAAAAAGCTCAAAGCAGAGCAAGAAAAGAAAATGCAGACAATGCAATCCACCCTAGAAAAAGCACGAGTCGAAATGTCAAAAGAAACTGATAAAGACAAACTCGCAGCCATAGAAGAAAAATACAGAAACGACATCAATAGTCAAAAAACTGCCATGGAACAGGAATACAATACAAAATTTAACGAAATTGATAAAAACATAAGAAATGCAGTGATAGAAAAAGCAAGGGCAATGAATTATAACCTTGTACTGCCTAAAAATATAGTATTGCTTGGCGGAGATGACATAACCGCTCAAGTAGCTCAATCCGTTAAGTAAGATTTCGTTAGGGTAGAAACCACAAATTTAGAAAACAGCTAAGCCGTAAGGCTCTATTATATAATTATACACAACAGGTGCCGATTAGACACCTGCGTGTTGTTGTTTCAAAACATTATTTGCATTATGTACATTGTACAAGCACATCGTCACTATTTACTAAAACACCTAGCGCAAGCCGAGCAGAGGCAGGAGCGCAGCGACAGACGAGCGACAATCAACGGAAACGTTGAGTTTTCGGTGTTGGCGCGAGCGGTGCCGTTGCGCGAGTGAGCTGAGGGCGAAGGGCTGCACACGGCGGCGAGGAGACGGCGAAGCAGCCCGTAGACCCGTTAATCGCGAACGAGTAAGAATATCGCGAGGCGGATTTTACGTAAGAGTGGAGTCGAGCGTAGCGAGCGAACTCGAGAGTCTGAGGGCGAGATTTGCGACTAACGTAGTTTTAGCAAATCGCTCGCCCTCAGACAGTAAAATTCAAGACAGCGCATCGTTGCATCTATTTGAAACACCTAGCGCGGTGGCCAGGGTAGTCCACGTTGCCGTCGTACCAGCTACTGCCGGAAGAGCTGAAGTAGCGCCTGTATGCGTTGTTGCTACCGTAGGGCTCACTCGACAAATAGCCCCAGCCGTTAGTGGACCAATTGAGTTCAGTCGCTCGATCTGAATCTAGGGGTATGTGGTCTCGGTTTTCCAATCTTCCTATCGGGTTGTCTTCCTGTTTGTATATGTATGTTGCTACATCTGCTAATTCCTGCATCGTTGGTAATCTCATTTCATTATCTGCACATGCTTTCTTTGCTCCTGCCCAAGAATTATATGAACAATAACTGTTTGTGCTTCCTCGATCGTCATCCCATTCTTCGTTTCCACTTCCTGTGCAAGTGTTTATTGCTGTCGTTGGATAGATATCGCTTGCGGCTATGCATTTGTCTTGGAATTTCATATCGCACGTTGAAATTGTTGCATTCTTTAATTGGATATCATCGCCTACTCTATTTGGACCTTTCTTTCCATTTACATCTATCAACATACTCATGCAACCTACCTGACCGTTTTGACCTTCTTTACTAAATGGGTCGACGCTACTACAATTCGGATTGTATGCCATAACCACCGTTGTACCGTCCGCTATCACAAATCCCATTGTATTTGTATTCCACTCTTTTTGTCCTAGTTTACTTGCGGTTGTTAAGCTGCTTACTTCTACTTCTGTTTCTTTATCGCCTGTTTGTACAAATTTTGTTGCGTAACAGTTTTCTAGTTTATCGTTTTCACAAGTTTTGATTACTTTTACATACTTCTTAAAATAGTTCATGTAATCTTCTGTACTGCTTGCTACTCCTGTCATTACTCCGTCTATATTCATTTGACGTGTTGCTTCGACAAGTTTCTTGTCCCATAAGTCTTTTGCAGTTTTCCATGCTTTGTCGTTGTGGTTCTCTATCATGCTAGGTATCGTCAGGGCTGCTACAACTCCGATGATACTCAACGTGATTAACACCTCGGCCAGTGTAAATGCACTTTTGCGTTGACCTAAGTTCAAATGTGGTCTTCGACCACCCTCTGCGAATGTGAATGCACTTTTGCGTTTTGTAATTTTTGCAATCATATTCTTACCTCCTTCATTTCCTTTCATTTGTACTGTACTAATATGATTTTTGTAATTTTTTGCATAGCAAAGCACACAAGCATTGCTACTTGTGTCAATTTCTTTTATAGACGAAAAGCCGCTTATAGAGCCTCTAAATACCCCCCCCCCCGTGAAACTGGCTCTACGCAAGGGATTACAGACATTAACTCCATGCCTGCATATTCTTCCAACCTGATTGTATTTCTAAACGTAATACTCATATTTTGATTATAACGTATTTTTCGCTACTTCGCAAGGGGGGAGGTAAATTTCATTCTTTTGTATGAGAAAAAGCCTCAATTCTCAACAAAGTAAGGCTTTATTTTTCGTTACAAAGCACTTTGTAAAGATTACTGAAAATAGTATTCAAGTTCAGAATCTAAATCAAGCTTTTGAGCATCAGTTTTAAAAATCTTTGATAATAGCCCCATTTTTGCAAGCCTGTATTTTACACTCACACTTAGCACTCCAAGACCATACTTGCACGAGCGTAAAAAGTTTATTGATGAAGCTTCTTTAAAATACTTCGTAGGACAAGACAGCTCACCAATTCGAAAACCGTGATAAAATAGCAGGGCTATCATTTCGTTATCAAAAATAAAATCGTTATCACAAGCCTCCAAAGGTAATTTTTCTAGCACTTCACGAGTAAATCCGCGAAATCCTGTGTGATACTCCGACAACTTTTCCCCTGTAAATAAATTTTCAAACCCCGTTAAAAACTTATTTGCAACAAATTTATAAAGTGGCATCCCGCCTTTTAATGCAGAATTACCGAGCATTCTTGAAGCCAGCACCGCATCGTATTCGCCAAACGCCATCATTGAAACAATTGCAGGGATTAGTTTCGGGGTGTACTGGTAATCAGGATGCAACATAACTACTATATCTGCTCCTGCCTTTAGGGCTGCTTTATAGCAAGATTTTTGGTTCCCACCATAACCTTTATTCTCTTTATGTACAATAGTCGTGATATTTAGCTGTTTTGAAACAATCTTAGTATTATCCTGCGAATTGTCATCCACTAGTATCACTTCATCGACAAAATCTTTATAAATTTCGTCATAAGTCTGTTTAAGAGTCTTTTCTGCGTTATAGGCAGGCATTATTATTACAACTTTTTTCCCGTTAATCATTTCTTTTCCCGTAAAAAAAGTGCTTACGTTTTACCGTAAGCACCTTTTATTCCACTAATCTATTCTTCTATAGCCTCAACCGTCATTTCTTCATCTTCTGCGCCATCTTCTGCCTGTTCAGAAGATGCATCAGTTCTAATGGATGACTTGTCTGAGCCCAATGTCTTATCTTTAAACTTTTTAACTTGTCTGTCAAGTTTATCAGCCAACAAATCAATACTTGCATACATTGATTCTGCTGATTCTTCGCAACGTACAACACCAGATGTCATCTTGCAAGAAACTTCTGCTACATGCTTTCCTGAAGCTGCAGGGTTTTTGATAACTGACAGTACTACATCTATGCCTTGGATCTGGTCATAGTGATTTACTACCTTACCAAACTTTTCCTTGACATAAGCCTTGATAGCATCGGTAATCTCGATGTTTCTACCATTAACGTAAATATGCATGTGAACCTCCATATAACATACTGCTTAATTATTATACCATACTTTTCAATATTTGCCAAGTGCAAAATCAAAAAAAAGTAACCTAAAAGTAAGTTTTTTATGCAAATTTTAACAAAAAATAAAGGTTCAACAGCCTATCACTAATCTTCAATAATAAACTGCTGCAATTCTACGTTAGGTGTACCGATAACTCTAACTAACTCCAATACTGAAGCTTTCATCTGACATCTTTGGGATGATCCACTGAAAAAGTCTTTGTAAAAACATCCCTCACAATTACAACCTCTTTTATAACATTCCAAAGCCGTTGGTGTCCATCTCCTTACAGCAACAGCTCTACCCATATCCCTACTTCTGAACACTTATAATTTTCTCCAATTAACTATCTTCTAAAACGCAGATTAACGACTCCCAATATGTCGCTATCTCCTCCCCGGAAAAGGTTTTCACCAGCCCGATATTTTTATTATAGGAGATAAGGATATTTTTTCAAGGGCGAAACATGATATTATTAACATTTGTAACAAGGGGCTAAAATCCCAATATAATAACACTTTTGCCGAGTCAATCCCCCCTAAAAATAAGCTATGACATGATTGAAGCAAAATTAGAACATGCAATCATGCACTGCGCATGGTTTTTCATGATTTCAAAAGGTATTAAGAATTGTAAATTTTGAGGCATGTAGCCTTATTTTGTTAATTTTAAACTGCAAAATAATTGCTACCACCTTTAATTGTATCAACAATTCCTTCAAAAGATTTTTGCAAAATATAATCTATCGAATCCTGAGTCTCATAAGCTATGTGAGGAGTAATAATAACATTCGGGTATTTAACTATCTCATTAATTATTTTAACCTCTTCATGACATTCCATTGGAACACCACCAATTTTAGAGATTAATTCTTCACACTTTAGACTATATGATTCACAATTTACAACATCTAAAGCAACTCCACTTATTTGATTTTCATCCAGTGCTTTTTTTAACGCCCTAGTATCAACAATTTCTCCACGAGAAGTATTTATAAAATATGAAGTTTTTTTCATCATTTCAAATTGCGGATAGGAAATCATATTCTTGTTTTTGCCAGTATATGGAGTATGTAAAGTAACAACATCAGATTTTTGCAATAAATTCTCAAGTGACGTGTACTGTACAGAAAACTTATCTTTTAACTCTTGTTTTTCGTTGAGATCATAGGCTAAAATTTTCATACCGAAAAAATGTGCAAGGCGACAAACAGCCCCTCCTATCGCACCTGTACCGATTACCCCTATAGAAAGCTTTGAAAGATCGCGTCCGACAAAGCTCATTGAACTTTTTTGCAATTCTTTCATGCAATTTGTAGATATCACAATTTTTCTAACCAGTGCTAATATCAACCCGAAAGTAAACTGTGCAACAGATGTACTGCCATAATTTTCAACATTTATAATACATATATTCCGATTTTTTGCAGCCCTACAGTTGATATGATCTACACCGGTTGAACGTGTTGAGATAATTCTTAAATTCTTAAATTTATTTATCACATCCTCTGTCACTTCTGATTCAATGAATACACTTATTATCATAGCATTATCAACTAATTCTTGCGGAATTTCCTTTAAGGTTTCTTCATTCAGCGGGGAGGTAAAAAACTTTATATTAAAATTCTTCAATGAATTATTCTCAAAAAAAGCATGCTCTGTTTCTCGATATTCAAAAACTAACATATTAATAGACATATAACATTCTCCCTAAATCATCTTTAATAGCATTATTAATAGCTTATAAGCATTATTCTATTAGACAAAAGGACATATTTTGCGGATACAAAAATTCCACCTAAAGAGAATGGATTCAAAATAAAAAAAAGTTAGAGTAAAAATATGAAAGGAGCTCAAATTATGAAACACGATTTAATGATAAGAGAACCGGAATTATATTTTGACAGTATCCATAATGAATTAAATAACTTCTTACGCGATACATTCTTATCTCACTCTATTGCAAACCCACTTAACATAAAAAAAATATCAACTTGGCGACCTGCAATTGAGGTAAGCCAATGTGATAAGAATTATAAAGTAAAAGTCCAACTGCCAGGTGTAAAAAAAGATGATATAGAAGTCGAATTAGACAATGATTTTTTAACACTTACAGCTGAAATTCAAGAAGAAAAAGAAGAAAAAGAAGAAGACAAAAAAAATCTTCGATATCACACAAGTGAATTCAGATATGGCAAATATAAACGCACTATATCTTTTGATCAACCGATAAATGCAAATGAAGCGACTGCAGAATATAAAAATGGTCTGCTCACAATAAAAATTCCTAAAAAAGAACCAAAGCACACTGAAAATAAAAAGCTAACAATAATCGAAAAATAACATATAAATTTCGTGTCCTAAAGCCGAATCATCCGTGATATTTTCGGGCGTACAAATTAGCGGCAGGGCTCGGACGGTCGTCGTTAGTTAGCGGGGAAGTACGTTGAAAACCTGCAAGACGATCGAAAAAAGGCATGATGTATGTAAAAGTAGTACACCATGCCTTTTTATTTTTAACATATTTAAAACATTAAACAACAGCCTTAATTGCAAGAATAATCAGTATAATTCCTCCAGATATTTCCAAATATTTCGATGGGAAATTTTTCACAAGATTTCCATTCCAAAAACCTAGTATTGAAAGTATAAATGAAGCAAAACCAATTACAAAAGCTGGCTCCATAAGTGGTGTTTTACTAAAATTTAAACTACCACCTGCAACTAAAGCATCAATACTCGTCGCTATCCCCATCCCAATAAGACATTTAAAGCCAATACACCTGACTTCATTTTCTTTAGGTTGAAAAGCCTCAGCAATAAACTTTATGCCCAAAATCAAAAAAATCAAAAATACTAATAAACTGCTGAATTGGGCAACGTATCTGTGAACTACACCGGCTCCTGTATATCCGATACAAGGCATAAAACCCTGAAATATCCCCATTGTTAAAGCCAAAAATAAAGAATTCTTAAGCCTATTATTTTTAAAAATTAACCCCTGAGAAAAAGATACAATGCAACAATCAACACCCAAAGCTACTGCCAATAACACTATATCAATCCAACTCATTTATCTCTACCTCAAAAAGTCTTTTCCAAGGGAAATTATAATCAACATTAACAGATGTATTCAACTGTTCAGACACAATTTTTTCATACACCTTCATTTTTTCTCGTAACAAATTGACATCAGGAGAATCGAGCTGCTGACGCACATTTGCTTGATATGCCCAATCATCTAAAAACCTCACTTTTTGCAAAGTAATAAATGCATTTTTGTCATATTTTTTACTATACCACTTGACAACTGCAGCAGATATAAGACTTCCCAAAGTATTCGCAGAAGTGTTCCATGCGGAATAACCGTAAAAATATCCTCCCTCAAAACCTTTAGAAAAAAGTGTTTTAACAAACTCATTGTCAGCGCCATTAGCATACCTTACATCTGCCACCATATACGGCATTTTAGGAGGTTCCCAGTTACCAGCAAAAGGTTTCGTTCCTCGTTTCATAACAATTTCCCCTTGCGACTCAACAAAATTATTTACATAAAGAAAAATATCCGCCGCATCTTTATTAGCAACTTCACAACCTGCTAGCTCGATTTGCCCGATTACAGATTTTTCAATAGAAACATCTTCATAATTCGAGATTAAATCCTTTTGAGTTGGCTCAAGAAAAATCGGTGCAATTTTAATTTTTTTATTGTTAGAATCACACAAAGCTCTGGAAAGTAGCGTTAAAGGTATTTCATCCGCGCCGGTTTTAACAAAACCGCCTAACTTTTCAATAGCTTTTGCCTCTTGCACATTGAAACCATATTCCGCACAATCATCTTTTGAAAACACCAAAGTGTCAAAAATGCCTTCCTTTTGATAATTCAAATATACCTTATTAATTTCAAAATTACGTTTTCTTGTCGCAAGATAATCATCTAAAATATCCGATGGAATAACATTTGCTATACAACTTTCACAACCTAATTTATGGGTTAAATAAGAATAGTCAAAAATCTTTTTGCCGTACTTGGACCAATATTCTTTTTCTTCTTCATTAATGTTGTTGTTAGAAATCCTCATAATACTTGAAAAAGCATAGACCTTTGTCCTATTTTTTTTGAGAATTTTCCTTAGTCGCTCAACCCTTTTTAAAATCTCTTCAAAACTATCCTCACAACGGCGTGAAGATATCAAACCTCCATATGCTAAAGTATCCAGTGAAATAATAATTGCATCAAGAATTGGCAGACTTTCAAGCCACTCAAATAATTTTGCTGAATTTGCATACCTGGTTAAATCTCCAAGCAAACTTCTTTCAGGCATAAAAAGCTCTATTTCATCATCAATTGCGGAAATCATTCGCGGCAAATCATAACATACAGGTCTATTATCTATGGGTATAAATCCGATTTTCATGTCTGCATTATAATCTGTTTTTTGCAAAATTTCAAATTCTTTACAATAAATTTCTACAATGAGCAAAAATTTTTTTTCATATACTTTAAATTTTACGCATAAGTAAAAATTAAACTGTAATATTACTTAAAAAAAACTTGAGGTTACATACTCTAAGTTTTATAATATTTAGGCAATACAGAATAAAAAAGGAAAGACAAATGGTTTTGGAAGCAACACTTAAACAGCTAGAACGTACAATAAATCCAACACATGATATTAAACTTTTTGCAGGTCGTTCTAACCCTCAACTGGCACAACAAATCGCCGATTATCTTGGAACAACTATCGGACCCATGGTCGTAAAGAATTTTGCAGATGGTGAAATTTATGTCCAAGTAAAAGAAAGTGTTCGCGGAGATGATGTATTCATAATTCAACCACTTTGCAATCCTGTAAATGAAAATTTAATGGAGTTACTCATCATTATTGATGCATTCAAGCGTGCAAGCGCAAAAACAATTACCGCTGTAATTCCATATTACGGTTATGCAAGACAAGATAGAAAAACATCCGGTAGAGAAGCTATTACTGCTAAGCTTGTTGCAGACCTTCTGACAACTGCCGGTACCGATAGAGTGCTTGCAATGGATCTTCATACCGGTCAAATACAAGGATTTTTCAATATTCTTGTTGATCATATTTTTGCCATGCCAATAATTGTAAATTACATAAAAAAATTGGGCATAAATCCTGATGATATGGTAGCCGTAAGCCCTGATACAGGTGGTGTTCAAAGGACAAGGCACTTGGCTAAAGAAATCGGTACTACACTTGCTATTATTGATAAACGCAGAGATAAGCACAATGAAGCAATAGCAAGCCATGTAATAGGTGATGTAAAAAATAAGGTCTGTATTTTGTTTGACGACTTAATAGATACCGCAGGTACAATATGTGAAGCCTCCAAATTGCTTATAAAAGAAGGCGCGAAAGATGTGTATGTCTGTGCTGTACACCCTGTATTTTCTGGTCCTGCAATTGAAAGACTTGCAAATGCACCTATTAAAGAATGTATTGTGACAAACACAATACCACTTGATATGACTAAAATGCCTCCAAATATCAAACAATTATCAGTAGCACCATTACTCGGTCAAGCTATTTCAAGAATTCATGACGATGAGTCTGTAAGCTCACTGTTTGGCTTTGAAAAAGATATTCAAGTGTAAAGCTGGAAGTATATAAAGAATAAAAATCTCCTCCAAATAGAGGAGATTTTTGCAATTAAATAAAGTTTAGAAAATGTTTGAACGAGCTATGAAATATAAGTTATGAAAAACTTTGTTTTTTCATAATCCTCCCCAAGTCTGGTAGCCGTTCTCCTAAGAAAACGGCTTTTTTTTATTTTACAAACATTTTTACAATTCATTAAATAACATCCCAAAAAATTGCATAATTCAAAAAAAATGTTATAATACATACTATGAAAAAAATTTTACTAACACTCAGTTTATTTTTAATGATATGCTTGAATTGTAACGCAGAAGAAACCCTTCCAAATGTGCAATTCGAAATAAGGGATTATGACGGGGTACAACTGGACACAGGAACTTTTATCCCTGTAATGAATACAACGGAAGTTTCTACTCAAAATTGCCCCGAGGGATTTAAAACGGTTTTTATATCAACAAACGACATGTATCTTGGAGAAGTAAATGTAATCCCTAAAAATACAATATTCTATGGTCGAGTAGAAGATTTACATGAACCTGTAATTGGAACAAATGGTTCAATGAAAATTAAAATTGTAAAAATGGTATATCCAGACGGATTTGAAACAGCGGTAAGGGGATATATATATACCAGTAACAATAATATTCTGGGAGGAGAGCTAACACCTCCTGAAAATTATATAAAAATGCCACATTACCAGACCAGATACAAAGCCGCTACATTACAATTAAGACCAGGCAGAGAAAGAAAAATGGGAGTACATACCACCCTTAGAGCAGGAGAAAATAAACTGATAATTTTAACAGACCCTTTGTGGATTACCCACACCTTAACAAATTGACAAAATAAAAAAAAATTAATAAAATACTATTACGTCTTGAAATAAAAGGGAGAGTATATGAATAAAAAAATCCAAATTTTATTAACCGCTTTATTAATAAGTAGTTCAATTGCATACGCTGACAGTAATTACAATTATACAACACCACAGCCGACTGCAAACCCGACTTATAATCCGAACTACTATCTATCACCTACAGTGTCAGGTAATAGCGGGACATTAAAAGGACGAGTTGTCACAGTACCTGCCGGTCAGTCTTTTCAGGCAGTTGTCACAACCCCGCTAAGTTCAGCTAATCTTTCACTCGGACAAAGTGTTACAATTGCACTCGGATCTGATTTTTACTACAACGGGAATCTTATTGCACAAGCCGGAAGCTCAGTTTCAGGTAATGTACTTGAAGTATCCAAGGCAAAACATGGTAGTATGAATGGAAAACTTTGTATAAGATTTACTCAAATTGTAACACCTTATGGAATACAAATTCCTATATCTGCAGTAATCAAAACTGAAGATAATACGGGAGTTTTAATCGGAGGCACAAAAGTTGATGTAGTAAAAGATTACGGTAAAGACCTCTCAGTTGGAGCAGGTGCAGGAGCACTTTCAGGAGTCGTGTTTGGAGCACTTGCAGGAGGAAACATCGGTAAAGGTGCTGCTTTAGGTACAGCAGTTGGTGCAGGTGGCGGTCTGGTAAAATCTATATGGGATAAGGGCGACGATGTTGAAATCCCTGTAAACGCAACTATTGAACTGCTACTTACCCAACCGATTACCGTTAATCCGGCATCATATAATCAAAATTAATAGTAAAATAGGTGATAATTTTATTTTAAGTTTTAACATAGAATTATTACCGAACACACATCAAGAACTAAAGTTAGTTCGTTAATAGGAAAAGATATGTCTATCTTAGGAAAATACAACACATTAGAAGAAGAAAAGCAAGAAGAAAATTCATACACAACCCCTGCAGTAACACGGGATGATGAAGAAATTAGCCTAAAAAAATCAATAATAATTTCTACAATTCTTCATCCAGCAACTGCGGGAGCAGTGTATTTGATAATGCTGATACTTATGCTGCTTGGTATAAAACTTACAATATTTGATAAACCACAGCCTAAAATGAAGGATATAGAATTTGTATTAGTAGATAAGGAAGACACACCAATAAATAAAAACACTCCATATCGTGCTGATAGGAATTCGCGTGCAGGAGGTCATCACGACCCTAAACGCAAAGTTTCAATGCCATCACCGTCACCAGGACCGGTACAAAAGACATCTCAACAGGCTGTACAACAAAAGGCTGTACAAAAAACACCTGCAAAACCACAAAACCCTATACAAAAAATGATTAAGCAGGTAACCCAACAACCTCAAAAGCAAGCAACAAAAGCACCAGCACAACAAACAAAAGCTCCGGTGACAACGCAACAAGCTAAACCACAACCACCGACAGCACGTCCATCAATAAAACCGCCGATGACGCCAAAAGTAACGAGCAGACCGTCATCACCTTTTAATGTCCCTATTCCTCCTGGAGGTACCAAACAAGGACAATATGCTACAGGTCCTATAAGCGGATCAGGAAGTTCATCCAAAGGTGGAAGCTCATCATCAGGTGGTAATCGAGCAGGTGGAGGCTTTTCACCAGCACCAATGTTAGCTCCTACAGGTGGAGGCTCATCAAGTGGGTCTAAACTTGCCAAAGGTGGCGGAGGGGGCTCTGGCGGAGGAAACCCTGGTCCGGGAAATCCTAATGGCAGACCTGGTATTGATGCAATAAGAGAACCTGATTTTGGACCTTATATGAGAGAACTCCAAAGACGTATCAAAATGAATTGGGATCCACCTAAGGGTAATGAAAGTAAACGTGTAGTCTTACTATTTAAAATAGCTAAAGATGGCAGACTGCTTTCATGCAGTGTATATAAATCATCAGGATTACCTAGTTGTGATAAAGCTGCAATTAACGCCGTTCAATCCACTGCACCTTTCAGACCACTTCCGGCTGAATATAAAGGTTCAAGTATTGATATTCAGTTTACATTTGATTATAACGTATTTGGAGCAACTGGATATTAAAAAAACAAAAATAAATGTATTACATAAAAAGAGGATAAAACTATGGAATTATTATTACACTCAATTCAACTAGACTGGCCGGTACTTTTGCCAATTTTGGTATGTTCAATTCTTGTCGTAGCAGTTGTTATTAACAGATTTTCGTACTATAAGAAGAATAAAAGGGATGTTGTTCTATTTATTCCAAAACTACAAAGAGAATTAGCTAAAAATAACCTTCAAGGTGCTCAAGATCTTGCGGTAAATTGTGGTGGTGTAATCGGAGAAGTGACCGAAGAGGCTGTGAGAATTTTTTCCGAACAAAAATCAGGTTTCTCTCGTTCTTTCGATATTGCAGCAGCTCTTGCAGCAAGAAAACTTGAAAGCCATTTAACTATTTTAGGTACAATAGGAGGTGTAGCACCATTTTTAGGATTATTCGGTACTGTTGTAAGAATCTTATATACATTCCAAGATCTTGCAACTCAAGGTAACCAATCAGCTGCGGTTGCAATGGGTATCGGATCCGCTTTGATTGCTACAGCTTTTGGTCTTGGAGTTGCTATTGTCGCTGTAATTTTTTACAACTCATTCCAATCTATTGTTAAAAGATATGAAGATGATTTCCAACTAATCAAATTATTGTTCTTAAGTTTTGTTGACTCAAATGACGAAAGTACAACACCAAGCAATTCTAATATTTCTTTATAATTTTGTTTAATTAAAAAAGAATGATAAAATATTTCTAACAACTCAATAATAATGAAAGGCGGCTTTTAAGGTAAAAGACCGAAATGATAAAACATGGCAATGAAAACAAATAAGGGTAAGGATGCCCTGTTCACAGAAATAAATATCACACCTCTAACAGACATTTTCCTTGTACTGCTAATCATTATGATGGTTGTTGCTCCAACATTCCAGTCAAATGATAATGCTATAACCATACCTGAAATAAATAGTGGTGTAGCAATAGAGCAAAAAAATGCTACAATTTCAGTTACAAAAGAAGGTAATTTGTATATTAACGGGAAACCGATAACTGAAGATCAACTTACCAATGAACTTGTTGCCCTAAAGGCTACTCTAGAAAAACCTGAAGTTGTTGTAAAGGCCGATGAAAAGGTTCGTAGTTCAGAAATTATGAAAATAATGAACGCTGCACAAGATGCTGAATATAAAAAGCTTATTGTAGCTGGTGAGCCACTTAGTAAAAAAGAGCAAAAAGAATTAGAAAAAAATTCAAAAAATAACATTGAGGGATAATCATGAGCCGTAACCGTGATACATTTAATGAAATAAACATAACACCACTTACAGATATCTTTCTTGTACTATTAATCATTATGATGGTAATAGCACCAATGTTGGATCAGCAAGGATTAAATTTGACTGTACCCGAAAATGTTGCTCAGGAACAAGTCACAGATAAAGAATCTAAAATTATTACAGTTATGGTAACTGCCGATGATAAGTTTTACATAGGCGATGAAGAAATTCAAACAAACAATCTTGAAAATACAATAAAAAATCAGGCAAAAGATTTTCCTGACGGCTTAATGATAAAGTCAGATGCTAACTCTACTCACGGAGCTATTGTCAAGGTAATGGACAGCGCCAGAAACGCAGGAGTAACGAGTATTTCAGTCAGCGAAATCTAATCATTCAACATTGAAAGTGCTTTACCTTTTCTAAGGGCTTGTAAGCGTTGTAAAATCTCCAGATTTGCCTTTTTAAATTCACTGGATAGTTTTCTTTCTTGGTCATAACTTCGAAAAATCTTACCTTTTGGGTAAAGAATTTTCTCTGTTAACATCTTGTAAAAACCTTTTTCAGCACTTTGTTTTCTGCCGTGTAAACCATCTGAGACTTTGAGGGTGAGAAGCTTTGATCCGTCTTTTCTATAATCCATCCGAAAAATTCCACAAGGCAATATTTCGTCTACAGTAGTAGGGACATACTGATCTGCCTGTTTTTTATAAACTGTTAAAAACTTTCTTCCATCAGTTCTCAAACGCGCGACTTCAACAGCTTCATTAACCTTTGATTTTGTAATTGTAACTAAATTACCGCTTTTCAATTTCGTTGTAACACTTGCCCCTGAATTCAAACCACCTATATAATTAATCAGTCTGCCTACTACAGCCATGCTAAACTCCTTTTTTACACTAATACTTGTAAATATATTTTTTTGACACTCTTAATTTGTTTGTTACAAATTATTAAAATATCCAATTATTAACTAAAGATTTCCCCAATGAGTACCGATAGACTTTTTGTAAGTAGTATTGATAAGGAGAATTTAGCTTATGTATGGAGATTACCTAATGTATAGATACTCATTTATGCCAGGAACTTACAGCTTTAAAAATGAAATCGCACTATTTTTAAACGCAATTAAAGAACAAATTGAAGCAATATTGAAAAAGATTGAAACTACAGCATAGGCTGTTAGATTTGGGATAGTATATTTATAAACACTACAATTACACTAACATTTTTAAGCCGGCAAAATATACCGGCTTTTTATTTTATTTTTTCATATTTACTTAGCAAGTGTATTATAAATAATTTCAGATGCTTTAACAATGTATTCCTTACCTAGCGGTGAATTATGAGGACGATTAGCAAGTATTACAACAATATACTTTTTATTATTAGGAGTATAAACTATACCGGCATCGCCAAGCATCGTTCCGATATCACCGGTTTTATGTAGGAAGGTAGCACCAACACCCAAACCTGCCTGAATTAAACGGTTATTGTGAACATGACCCATATAATCAAAAATTCGTTCTCTAGAACTTGTACTCAAGAAATTAGGACTATCAATATTATAAAGTATAGTTGCCATTTCACGGGCAGTAGTCTTATTAGTACCTCCCAAATCAGGAAGCCAAGTTTGAATATGAGTTTTTTTCAAACCCCACTCTCTAATACCACTGTTAATATTTGTCATTGAACCGAGTTTTGAAACCAACATATTTGTTGCAGAATTATCCGATTCAGTAATCATAATTCTTGCTAAATCATCAATTGAATATTTGGAACCACCTGCTTTAAACTGTAAACTACCTGAGCCTTCGGTACGATAATATTCAGTTAAAGTCATTTCATCATAAATTGATAAATCATTCCTTTCTATTGCTCTAAATAATTGGACTAAAACAGGTAACTTTATTATACTTGCTGTCGCAAAAACCTCATCCGCGTTAATATCAACATAACTACCATCTTCATAATTCCATACATAAACCGCAGGATGAATTGAAGGATAGGCAGCTGCCAAACCGATTAACTGGTTTTGTAAACTCTCAATTTTAGCACTTTCACTAATCGACTCCATTAAAGGTTTTTTAGTTTCTGCACCTCTCAACATACGCGTACCTAAGTACCAATCATTAGCCAAGTAATTTGAAGTCGGATATCTCAACTGCTGATAATCGGCTTTGATTGTAGGATAGAGAGATCCACCTTTAAACATAGGCAAGACATAATGCAAGAATCCTTGAGGAAGGATAAAAAATCCAATCAAACAAACTAATGTGATGGAAACAATTTTATGAATAAAATGATTTCTTTCTACTTTTTTTTGATTAACATTACGACGCAAAGGCACTGTTTTAGAATACCCTTGTCTTTGCATTTCACGGTAAGAATCTCTATAAGCTGAAGTTGGCGCATAAGATCTATTATAACTGTTATAATAAGAGTTGCTATATTTCTTAGCCAATTCCGGCATAAACTACCTCCACAATAATCCCAAGATATTAACATTTTATAATAACAAATTGCAATTGGCAACTTGTTTACATTTTTTAAGCTCGCTTTTGAATTTTTTCTAAAGCCTTAAAAGAATCTCTGATTTCATCGGCTTTTTTACTCAGACGATTATACACCTGAGAATTTATCTCACCTCCAATAAGAATCAAAATTGAGGTGTAATACAACCAAACCATTAACACAGCGAAAGCACCAATAGTACCATATACCATGTTATAAGTTTTTAAATTATTAACGTAAATTGAAAACCCCCAAGACCCCACAAGCCACAATGTACAAAAAAACCATGTTCCAGGCAATGCACTTGCCATTTTGAATTTCTCATTACCACGTAAATCAGGCAATATGTAATAGCTTAAAAATGCCATAAGAAACAACGCCGCAAAAGCAATAGGCCAACGTAATATTAACCAAAATACAGCAGTTGCCCATGACATATGTAAATGAGTTGTCATAAAATGAATTATAACTTTTCCAAATACTATCAAGTTTATACTCAAAAACATCACCAAAGTATCCACAAACACCATAAGCAAAGATAAAAATCTTGTGTAAATAAAACTTCTTGTCTCGTTAACTTTATAAGCACGATTTAATCCCTTCAGTACTACGGCAATACCGTTCGTAGAAAGGAATAACGTAACAACAAAACCAATTATCGCAACTGTTTTGCCATGCGAAAAAATCATTGCTTCTGAAAGCACGGTATAAATCAAATCCATTGCCTGTGCAGGCATAATAGAAGATAGAAAACGTAATATAGGATCCATTAATGATTTGTTTCCCATCCAACCAAATACAGCCATCAAAAACAGCATAAATGGAAAAATACCAATAACCATCATAAATCCCATTTCTGCCGCCATGCCATAAAAATCATTTTTTATGACTGAGATTATAAGTCTTTTTATACCTCTTACAAAAGCTCGTTTCACTTTTAAAAATCCTGCTTTCTTATTTCCATTAAAATCTTTTTTACAGTCGCCTGAACTGAAGATTTTACGACACAACCAGCTGCACAAGTATGTCCTCCACCTCCAAACACTGCACAAACCTCAGCGACATCCACATCTTTGCTACGCATTGACACTTTGCACAAACGATTTCCAAGTTCCTTTACAATAAAAGAAACTTTTGTCGTCTCTATCGCTCGAAGTTTTTCAGCCAAGCCCTCTGTAGCGTCTTCACCAGCTGAAAATTTCTCCAAATCTTTTTTGTAAATAACGGAATATACAACTTTATCATCATCCACAAATTTCGCATTACTAACGCAATATGCCTGAAACATTATCATGTTTTTGGAATTGTTTTCATAGCAATTTTTATACACACCAACCGTATCAACTCCGATATCACAAAGCTCGCCAGCAACTTTAAAAGTTTCGCAAGTTGTATTACTAAATCTAAAAGATCCAGTATCAGTAAGAACTGCGGTATATAGAGCAGTAGCAGTATCCTTACTGATTTTCCACTCTAACTGTCGCATAATCTTGTATAAAAATTCACCCGCAGAACTGGCATTACTATCAATGATGTTCAAATCTGCATATTTAGTATTAGTCTTGTGATGGTCAATATTAATCGTAAAATGTGCACGATTAAAAAGTTCCATTGCCTCCTCAAAACGATTTTGCGCAGCTACATCAACACAAATAACTAAATCATACACAAGTGAGCGGTCCAGCTCATTAACATTTTTAACAAATGTAACATTCGGCAAAAATTCATAAATTCTCGGAACTTTAGAAAGTACAACCATATCGCATCGTTTTTTAAAATTATCCTTTACTGCAGAATACAAAGCGCACATACTTCCCAAAGTATCTCCATCAGGATTGATATGAGAAACTATAAGTATATTTTTAGCTGATTTTATGATATCATTTAATCTAATAACACAATCCATTCTCAGATTTTAGCACAAAAAAAACTCTAAGCCTATGTCAAAAAAAATTTTATACACAAACTTTACAACAACCGAAGATCTAATAGAAAAACTGCTCAGCAAAACAGAGATTAAAAAAGCAATAACAAGAAATAATCTATATAAATTTTGGGAAAAAGTCGCAGGAAATAAATTTGCACAAAAATCAAAACCCTATTCAATGCTCGCTGGAGGTATAATGGTTATAGCTTGTGAAAACGCTATCGTTGCTCAAGAATTAATGTTAAAAAAAACTCAACTTCTTGTTAAATTTGAACCCTATCTAAAATCTTTAAAAATGAACGTAAAAGACCTTCGTTTCGACCCCAAAAAGTGGGTAGAATAATTTAGTTTTTAACTTTCACGTTTAAGAATACGTAATTTTTCTTTGTTTTTTTTATCTGTTTTTAAACTTTCTAGACATTTTTGTATAGTTTTATTAAAAATCACTGTAGTCAATTTTGAATGCCTCAGGTATTCATAAGTTTCTTTTGGATACTCTCTGTAACAAATAGATATTGCCCAAGCAATACCCATTTGTGCGTAATAATAATCAGTTTTAATCTTTTCCAATAGATTAAATATTTGTAGCAAGTATTTTTTTTTCACAAAAAAATTCAAAATCATAACAACAGCAAAACGAATTTCATATTCCTTTTCGGATTTTAAATATGGTTGTATAAAACTCCATATCGTATCTTGATTTTCAATCGCACATTTTAGCCCGCAACAAAAGCTATCACACACTGCCCAATTATTTATTTGAGGAATAAAATTTTTAATATACTTTAGTTGAGTTTCAAAATCCGCATTACACAATCCGATTATCATACCTTTTAGCATAACCTCTTCCATGTATTTTGTTTCACTATCATTGAGATACCATTCAAAATTTTGAGAAGAATATACTTTTTGGGCAAGTTTTCGCAAAATTGGTAATCTTACGCCTAACACATTCTCTACATTAGGTATAAGTGCAGAAGAAAATTTTTGGTAATCCTTTTCTGCCAAACTCTCAAGCTCTTTTCTTATTTTTAGTCTTTCAATATTAATATTCATAAATTCTGAAAACAGCCGATAGTGAGGCTCGAACTCACGACCTGCTCATTACGAATGAGCTGCTCTACCAACTGAGCTATATCGGCACCTACTCTTTTATTATAAATCAATTATTTTCTTATGCAACAGCTTTTTGTAAATAAAGCCCTGATTTATCAAAATCAGGGCTTAAATCATGTATATTTAGTTTTGGTTATCATTCGACAGTTAACTTTTTAATGTTTTCTTTTTCTGCAGCTAACTTCGGAGCTTCAATAGCTAAAATACCGTGTTCAAGCTTAGCTTTTGTTTTTTCGACATCAATTTCTTGAGGGAAGTATACAGTTCTAGAAAATTCACCATACTTAAATTCTGATTTCCTAAATCCCTTTGTATCTTCTTTGTTTTCTTCGTGCTTTTTAGCGTTTATTGTAATATGATTTTTGTCAATGTCGATATCGAGATCTTCTTTTTTAACACCGGGTAACTCTGCTTTTACACTGTATTCTTTTTCTTTTTCGTGGATTTCAACAGGCATTGCATACTTGTCCATCTCTTCGTTGAATATGTATTCTGGGAAGAAGCTGTCAAAGTTTCTGTTTAAAATAGAACTGATTTCATCATTTACGGATTTTATAAATCCATCTGGTGATTTTTTAATTAAGAATTTCATAATGTTCTCCTTTCATATTTAATACCACTTACTTCTTACATTCTTATTATTACTCTTTTTTTTGTTTTTCCCTCAGAATTAACCAATTTTTAACAATTACTGGCAAAAAAAATTTTTTCGAACTTTTATCTTAACAAATATAACTAAGGAGAATTAAATGAAATTAGACAGTATTCATGCCAGTAGCCAACCTAGTTTTGAAAAGTTTGTAAAAATAAAAGACAATCCGGTTAAAATTCAAAAATTCAGAGACAAAGTTCGAAGAGCAAACGATGACATTTTGACACTCGCTGTAAAAAAGGGGAAAGAAAAAACCGTTTTATACCTTTTTAGTGGTAAGCATTTTGATGAATTTATCAAACTGACAAAGAAAATCTATTTTAGAGATTTGCGTACCCACATCGAAAAATATATGAAAGAAAAGCCTAAAAAAATGGCTATTTCAAAAGCTGAAAAATTTTTTAATTTAACCTAATGCATAATTTTTTTGATTACTGTAAAACAAAAAATCGGAATGACAGGATTTGAACCTGCGCCCCCCGCGTCCCGAACACGGTGCGCTACCAAGCTGCGCTACATTCCGATATATTTTAATTTGTTTTGTACACACAACAGCGAAGTGCAAATCAGATGACTCGCACTTCGATTATAAATCGGTATTTGTAAAAAATCAAGTTATTTAAGTCCAAGAGCGTACTTATTGCTAGCTGAAATCATATTCATTGCAGCAAAAATACTCTCTTGAGAATCAATTTTGGTAGAATATCTGCTATCTATGCTTGCTAGTTCTCTTTGATATTCTTCTATGTTACTCATTTGAGAACTGTCATTTCCACATTGCGCAACAAGTTGCTCTATTTTTTGTGCGATTTTTTCACAAATTTCATCAGTTGTATCCGTTTGTGATACCTTAACTCCCACTTCTTCGGCCAAGTCTTTAGCACGAGTTAAAAGTGTTTGATCTGAGGAATTTGATTGAGGTCTTGCCTGATCAGTTTTTGACATTGCCTCTACTTGCGCAATAAGACTTTGTGCTTCAGCTTCTGATGAAACTGTTGTCGGATCTATACCTAGAGCTTGCAGTTTAGCTTTTGTTTCTTCACTAAGTTGATTTGACTTAATGCTATATGCACAGCTAATGCTTGTGCTTGCATTTAGCGCATTAATTGACGACATATCCGTAATCCTTTTTTTATTGACTTAATGTTTTTATACAAAAAGTCAATATTCATGTCGGATTTTTTGCGCTAAAACTTTAAAATTTGCTTGCTTTTATTTAATATTGCTTAATTTTTTGCATATTATCAACTACAGAAAGCTTATTTCATAAGCGCCATTGTTAACATAAAATTTCATTCTGATAGTTTCTCCGCTGTAAGCTGCAGGAGGAGGTTGAAATTTCGGTACACTCATCAGCATGTAATAAATAGCATCATTCATTGATTTATTGTTAGCATATTGTGCAAATTTTCTATTTATCAATTTACCTGTGCTATCTATTCCAAATTCAATAATACAAGTTCCTTCACCTGAAATATTCCCCACAGTAAGTTTAGATAAAAGTAATTCACGCAAAATATTTTTATATCTGATAAGCTCAGGATTGTTGCTGTTATCAGGTTTAGGTCTAACATTTTCATTTGCCACTTGAGAAGTTTTTATAGATTGTGCTTCGTTTTTTGGAACAGATTTAGTAATTTGTTGAGTTGACTTTGGGGTTGGATTTTGTCTTTTGATGTTTTGTTCAGGTTGATCTTTTTTTACTAAGGAATTAGAAGTTGTTTTTTTAGGCGAGCCAGTTTCAACGGGATCAATTTTCCTTATAATTTTTTGAATAATCACAATTGGCTCAGGTGAGGGCATAGCAGACTCTGATTTTTGAGCTTTTGTTGGCGGAGTGGAATCTTTCCAAATTCGCTCAAAATCAGGGATATTGATTTCTGATTTTTCTTGAGTAGTTACTTCTTGTAATTTATTATTTTTAGGGACTGGTATCAAAAAAATTATACACGAAAGGATTATGCAAAATGAAAAGATTACCCAAGACAGCATATCATCTTTATTAATGGTGTTTTGTAATAATTTTTGCGATTTAGAGGTGTCAATAAATTCAAAAGTATTATTGCCACATTCGCAATATTCAACTTGTTTATCGTATACGTTTCCGCATTCTTTGCATTTAAATTTCAACTAATTCACTCCTTTTTTGATTATAATTCTTTCTATTTGGAATGTTTTGTGCATTTGAGGATTAACCTTCGCTACAAAAGCAGTTAAAAAAATAATAGAAAAAATTATTAATAGCGTAAGAATTTTTTTCATCGGGTAATCCTTTCATAATCAGAATAATCATTAGGTGTCGAATATCTTTCTGTATTTGACATTGTAAAACCACCATTAACATTAACAATGGTTCGTTTTGTGCGCGCAGGAAATTTAAGTATTGCTGTATGCTGATAACTGGTTAAAATGGGCTTTATTACCCGTTTTGCCATAGGTGTGTACATATCGTTATCCGACCAAGTATTTATGTTGGATATGTTACCGTTTTTATCTACAGTAAAAGAAAAATTAAATGTAGTACCGTAAGGAGCTGCAATTTTTGAATCTTTCATAACTTGATTTTGTAGATCACTACGCCATTTGTTCCAGACAATTATTTCCTCTTCTTCTGTGAGCGGTTTACTTTCTACAGCAATATTTTTTGTAATTTGAGTCGGTTTTTGCTCAATTTTAGATTGAGTTGGAGGTTTCTCTTTTTCAACTTCTTTTGGAGCTTGAGCATTTTTCATAACTCTTTCAAGCAAATCTTTATTATTATTTTGAGTTTTTGTACTTACTTGAGACGTTTTTATCGGTTGAGTTTTTACGTTTGTATTTTCTGATTGAGTATTCAAAGTCTTTGGAGTTGATTTTATATGTTCCTCGATGACTTGAACAATTACTTTTTGAGGCTGTTGATTTTCCGTTGTCTTCACTTCCTGAGTTGCAGGTTGAACATCATATTTTACTTTTGTTTGTGGTTTTGTGGTTTCACTTTGCTCTTGAATTTTATAATTGTAGTCCGTCACAACTAGGGGCTTATGCATTTGGGTATTAGTCGCAAAGCCGTAAGCTGTAAATATTACGAATAGTATTATCAGTATCGTCTTTATTATATTCATAATCAATCTTTATCAACTTTTGAAAGTAACTCATCGCAAGCATTTATTTCAAATTTTGTCTGACTTAGCATAAGTGTTTCAGCTATCAACAATGCTGTAGGGACTAACGCTGCTACTAAACTCAAAAACATTCCTTGCAAGTCGCCACCAATTTCAGTCATAAAGTAGGATACGTTCATAGCAAATTCAATGAATATGATTGCACAAGCAATCGCCAATGCACGATTTTTTTCAGTTTCTATTTTTTTAACACCTTCAATACCGTAAATAGATACACCGTGTTCAATAAAATCGCTAAATCCATCCTGCTTAATTACTTGTGAACCCTGAATTTTTTTTGTTGCAAAAAATGCGCTTACAAAAGAAAAGAAAGCGAAAATAATTAAAAAAGTTGCAAGGACTAAAAATACCGGACTAAAACGGAGTCCTGAAATTCTAATCCAGCCTGCTGCTTCAGGGAAACACATTGCAAGAGTATTAGATACACCATATGCAAGGAATGGTGCCGTTATAATTCCAATAATTGTCTCTCCCACTGATTTTAGTTGTAAGTTGAATAGTTTATCTTTTATATATTGCAGTTTTGTATTGCTCAAACTATTTATATATCGATCAATCCAAGTTCTATAGTTTTTCAAAACGTCCTCAAAATCTTCGCGATACTCGTACTTATCCAAAGTTGCAGAACTTTCATTTCCTACACTTTTAAAGTATCCGCAAGAAACTGCGAGTACTGCCATTATACCTGTAAAAAATAGTGCCAAGAAGAATGCAAAAGTTATAAAATCATTCACATTTTTGTAATAAATAAGGTTAATTACATATATGCCAATAATGAACAGTAGTGAAAAAGCAATCATAAAATTTTGCGCAATTGGAGTTGTTTTAGACATATTGGCATTGATTTTTGATTGCAAAAACAGATATATACCTTGTTTTAGCAATAGACATATTCCATAGACTATTAACGTGAAAATAATCCAAACTTTTATGTTTGTAGGCAAATGTAAGTATGAAGCTGTTTCTTTGACTTGAAGTCCCATTAAATAATTTGACAGCCCAAAAGAAGTCAATAGGGCAGAAAAGAACATAAGAATATGAAGGAATACGGCGGTTCTTCTATTAGAAGTAAGTTTTTGTTTTAAATCCGATATAGTAAATCCGACCTGCTTGATTATCGCTACGCGATCTTTTTCTATAAGTTCTTTTTGCTTTTCAATTTTAACTTTAGTTATTGCGTTAACATCCTTACCGTATAATCCTTTTATGTCCTCTTCGGTGAATTCTTCTTTTGCTATAGAAGAAACGGTTTTTGATACGGGTTCATCAGCGAGTATTTTCACACTAATATACTCATCAGAATTGGCAAGCATCAATTTGCATACACTACCGACCTCAACTTTTTGTACCACCTGACCTTTAAACAATATTCTGTCACTGTGAAAAGTATTAATTACTGTACATTTGTTATTTATCTTATCATTTTGAATAGTGAGTAATAAGTCAAAATCAAGCTCTAAAACAAAATCGCAATTTTGGTTGGTACCGACATTTATCATATCCTTATCGGTAAATATCTTTTCTTGCTTTGATGTCGAAACTATTATAGCCATATTATTTCCTCTCAATTTTTATCTTCCGATAGCTGTTAAAAATTTTCTTACAGCTTTGTCACTTGTCTGCTCAGGAGCTACAATCAAATGAGTTTCACCAAGTATTGGAGTTAATGTTTCTTTTGCCTGATCCAATTTTGCAGGATGTGCATTCAAAAACATCATAGATAAATCCGGTACATACTCCATTATACTTTTTACATTTTCAGGTAAAAGTTTCCAATCTATCTGATTTTCAACTGCTCCCTCATTTTCCAAATCGCCGATAACTACAACAGCAGGTACATATCCTGATTTTTTAAGATTAAGGCAGTGATTAAAAGCTTTTTTAAGCCCCAAACCATAAGCAGTTCCATAATCTTTTTCGTCATATTGAGTGAATGCATCCATAGCTTTAGTAATAGCGCTACCATTTGTAGGAGCACCTTCATATATTAGATAAGCATCTTCTGATACTCGTAAAATTTTTACTTGATCCTCAGGATCCAGTACATTACAAATTTGTTTAAGTAATTTCTTTTGCTCTGGCAAATTCTTTTGGTTTGATGCGGATGAGTCAATTACAAAGACAACTCCCGCCGGTTTAAAATCATCTATTTTGATATGTGAAAGACCTACCCATAAAAGTTTTATTACAATAGCACATATGAGAATTATTAATCCTATCGTAATCACTCGTTTATTTAATTTCATATATAACATTCCTTTTTGTCTAAATATAACACATTTTTAGAATTGACGCAAACTTTATAATTGCTGGTATACCGCGGCATTTACAGGTTTTGAAAGAATGAGTTCCAAAGGCATATCAGATTGAATATTAGCCTCAATACCTCTTTGCATTGTACCTTTTAAAGCACCGCCTGCGGCTCCGATACCTCCAAATATAGCCATATTCCGTCCCCAATTATCACCAGAGAATGCAGACCCAAGTACAGCAGCAAGCAAGCCAACACCAGCACCTATCAAGATATCTCGTGCCATGCTTTTGGTGCGTATATTTTCACTTTTCAACTCAATTGGTTTAGTCGAAATATCGTAAGTGACACCCTCTGGAGTCATAACTTTGTTAAACGAAATTTCTAACATACCATTACCGTATGCATACCCTGCGGCATCCACCTTTGTTACAGTTCCATATACAATACTACCTACCGGTGCTATTACATTACCTTGATATTCCCAGTTTTTGTATAGCGCAGCTGTAATTTGATCATTTACATCTAAACTGCCAGAGCTGACACCGGATTGAAGTTTTGCATTTAACACTGCACCCTCAGGTACTGTTATAACATGCCCTTGATGGACAGATTTTACACTGTCGGGAATTTGAATTTCAGGTAATACATATTGATTAGGTTCAAATTCAAAAATTAATGGATCATGTTCTACTTTATTAGAGTTACTTTTTATGATATGTTTATCCTGTTTTATTTGCAAAGGTTCAGATACGGGGTTGTACATACTGGGGTCTAAATATAGACGATCAAATTCAGCTTGTGCTTCATCAGAAAAATCATAATCTGTATAAATATCCGCAGCATAAGCTATTTGAATAAATCCTAATAATATGCAAAGAAAATAAATTATAACTTTTTTCATACCGACCTTTTATTTAATGTAATTTTATCAAAAAATCAAGCTTTTTTCAAATTTTAACTGTCCTATTTGCTACAAATTTAAAATTATGATACAATTAAAACGGTAGAAAGTACAAAATAGTTCATTTGTGAGGTTGGCAAAATGGAGAAAATTATTGAATTTTTGATTATTTTAATCGGAGCGTATTTGATTGGTTCAATACCAACAGGATATATAATCGTAAAAGCTTTTAAAGGAGAAGATATAAGAAAAATCGGATCAGGTTCGACAGGAGCTACAAATGTAAAAAGGGTTATGGGTAAAAAATGGTTTTTTATCACGTTACTTTTAGATGCATTTAAAGGAGCATTACCGGTTGTTTTGGCAGAATTGTTTGCGAAATCATTTACAGGAATCGGACTATTACCTGTAGTAGCAGCAATTGCGGTAATTTTAGGTCATAGTAAATCAATATTTTTAAATTTTACAGGAGGCAAATCAGTAGCTTCAGGTGTAGGAACAATTTTAGCACTTAACTGGCACGTCGGACTGATAATAGCAGCAATATGGGCTGTAATTACATATTTTTCAAAGTACGTATCACTAGGTTCAATTATCGCACTTTTAATTTCTCCAATTTTAATGTATTTTTTGGACGGCAGACTGGCATATGTCGGATATTGTCTACTTGGAGCAATTTATATTGTATATTTGCACCGCGAAAACATCGGACGACTTTTACGTGGTGAAGAAAACAAAGTCAGATAATAAAAATATTAAATATTCTTTACAAAATATCGGTATTTTTCAAAGATTTTATTGAAAATACCGATATTTTTTCTGTAGGTAAGTGGAGTATAAATATGACAATTTTCGAAATAGGTGGAGTAAAACAAGGGAGAAAAAACGATAAAAAACCACAAGGTAAAGTACATCAAGTCAAAAAGGATGAAACTTTATATTCAATAGCAAAACAGTATGGAGTTTCTGTAGAGGAATTGCGTAAATATAATAAAATAGGGAAAGATAATTTAATTGACATAGGACAATCACTAAAAATTCCGCCACAAAAAAGTAAATCCGAAAATGTATCAATAATACCAACGAATAAAAATAAAACAAATAGCCGGTATTCTTTAATACCAAAAGATGAAGGAGCTGCTACAATAAAGAATAAACTAACTATTCCACCTAAAACACACAAAGTTGAAAAAGGTGAAAGTTTATATTCACTGGAGAAAAAATACGGACTTCGTTCAGGTGAACTTGCTTATATTAATAAAATAGATGCATCAAAGGGATTACAAATCGGTCAAACCCTTAAAATCCCTGAAAGATACGACATAGGGACCCCGAAAACCAAAGAAGATGTCGCGGAATTACTCAATTTTTCTACCCAATTTATTGAAGATTTAATGACATTCGAGGGTAAAAAAGATGTACATAAAACATTCAAGGACGGTATAGGTAACCCTACAATCGGTTATGGACATCTGGTCTATACAAAGTTTGAACGGAATTATTATAAAAATCGTGAGTTATCTGATGTAGAGATATATTCATTACTTGCACAGGACCTTATAAAAGCAGAAAATTCCATAAGAATATCTATCGGGGCAGAGAATTATGAAAATCTCTCCAGAAAGCAAAAACAAGCATTGGTTGATTTTGTATTTAGCAGAGGAGAGGGAACTTTTAATGGCAAGCATTGTAAAAAATTACGAGAAGGTTTAATCGAGGGTAATTTCGACAAAGCAGCGACAAATCTTACTTATAATCGTTCAATTAAGACAGGCAAAGTGATGAATGGGCTGACCAAAAGACGGTTATATGAAATGGCGATGTTTGCAGGTGAACACAAATCTGATGCAGTAATTAATGCAGCAAGAAAGCTCTACCAAGAAGGACTGCAATCCGCAAAGTCTGAAAAACTTAACCAAGGGACAATAGATGCATATAAAAAAGATGTCCAAAGCTGGTTTGACGGCAAATTATAAAAAACACTAAAACTCATCACTACCTGATTTTACAAGTTCTAAAAGATGTGATAATTTTTGTCTTAATTTTGCATTCTCACATCTCAAATTCTCAAGCTCATTCGAGCAAATTTTGTCTTGAGGTAATTCCTGCTTTACTTCAGGAGCGATATTATAATCAAGCACAAAACGAGTTTGTGCTTCTTGCTTTAACATTAATGCTGATATTGCGTCATTATAAGAAATAAATCCTAAATCTGCAAGAATTTGAGCAAACTTTTTATCTGATTTTTCAGCCACCGAAGCAGCCTGAGAAAGCTCTTTTTCAGTTATACTACCCTTGTGTAAAAAATATTCTCCTATCCGATATTTTCCTGCAATAAATCCGCACATGGCTGAAATTTCTTTTGAATCAGGCACTGTAATAAATTTTTGCTCAGCACAGAACTCAAAATACTTTGCCACCTCTTCCATTGACCAAAAGTTTGTAAGCGCAATCTCAAGGATAGAAAAATTATTTTCGCAGTATTCTAAAAAGCTGTAAATATTACTGTCAAACCCACATTTTTTTTCTAATAATTCAGTTTTGCCACTAAAAGTTATCACAGGACTATACATTGAAAAACTATTTTCACAAATCGTATTAAAATTATGTTTTTCCAAATCTCTCTTTAACTTTACAAAAATAACCTGTTTAACCCATAACGGAAACCTATAAATTCTATCTAAAAAGATGTTAAGAACGTTTTTTTTCACACTCACCTCATGTCCAATAATACATTTACCACATCCGAAATTAATATTCAAGTAGCACACATCCTAAATATAATTACAATATAGTAAATAAAATGAAAACCTAAACCATAGAAAGTACAACTATAATCACTACTGCCATGGAATTTGTCACCTGTTTTGTTAAAATTTTTGTCCACCGTCATCATAGACTGACCCGACTATAAATAGGCGTATCAATCGTCATGCTGAATTTATTTCAGCAGCTCATTTTTCAGTTCCTGAAAAGATATTTTTGTTGGGGTACTCAGACTCAAAAACCTCGGATTACCGAAAAAGGAAGGCGGATTTGGGAATCTCAATGCGAAAATAAAAATTATTATCCCTAAAAATCTAAGCGACAAACAAATTGAATTGTATAAAAAAATTCAAGAAATAACATAGCACAACAAACAGGTGCCAATTAGGCACCTGCGTGTTGGGATTGTTTTTTGCTTGCGCGTAACGCGATTTTATAGTTCTTTTTATTGTCGGATTGGTAAATCCGACCTACATTAACAGCTGAGCCAGAAGGCTCTAAAAAAATACCATTATCAGACTTATTGAGTTTATTATCGTTTTTTATCGTCGGATTGGTAAATCCGACCTACAGTAACTGATAATACAAACAGGCGCCTGCAATTAGGCACCTGTTTATTGTTAATGTTATTTCAATATATTCATTTGCATTATGCACACTGCATAAGAGCACCATCACTAGTTACTAAAACACCTAGCGCGGTAATCAGAGAAACTCACACTGTAGAAGCTCCAGAGACATCGGGAAGAGTTGAAGTGACGTAGGTATGCGTTGTTACTACCGTCGGACTCACTCGACCAATAGCCCCAGTCGATAGACCAATTCAATTCCGCTGCTCGATCTGCATCTGGAGTTATATCGTATATACGTTCCTCAGCTCTGATTGGATAGTCTCGTTTGTATATATACGTCGCTATATCCGCCAGCTCCTGTAGCGTTGGTAATCTCATCTCATTATCTGCACATGCTTTCTTTGCCCCTGCCCAATGGTTTGTTGAACAATATACAGTTTCCAGGTCACGATCATCCCATTCTCTATCTGCACTTCCTTCACATGTGTTTATTGCTGTTGTTGGATAGATATCGCTTGCGGCTATGCATTTGTCTTGGAATTTCATATCGCAAGTTGAGATTGTTGCATTCTTTAATTGGATATCATCACCCACTCTATTTGGACCTTTCTTTCCATTTACATCTATCAACATACTCATGCAACCTACTTGACCGCTTTGACCTTCTTTACTGAATGGGTCTACGCTACTGCAATTCGGATTGTATGCCATAACTACCGTTGTACCATCTACTATCACAAATCCCATTGTATTTGTATTCCAATTCTTTTGACCGAGTTTGCTTGCGGTTGTTAGGCTGTTTACTTCTACTTCGGTTTCTTTATCACCTGTTTGCACAAATTTTGTTGCATAGCAGTTTTCTAGTTTATCGTTTTCACACGTTTTGATTACTTTTACATACTTCTTAAAATAGTTCATGTAATCTTCTGTACTGCTTGCTACTCCTGTCATTACGCCGTCGATGTTCATTTGACGGGTTGCTTCCACAAGTTTCTTATCCCACAAGTCTTTTGCAGTTTTCCAAGCTTTGTTGTTATGGTTTTCTATCATGCTTGGAATTGTCAGCGCTGCGACTATGCCGATTACGCTCAGCGTGATTAAAACTTCTGCCAGTGTAAAGGCAGTTTCACTCTTGTTCAAATCAAGCTTTTTCCTAAATTGGGTCATTTATACCTCCTTTATTTTTATTAATCTGAC
>CALUVH010000006.1 GCA_944324175.1 Candidatus Gastranaerophilales bacterium
AAATGGGGCGCCAGATGGGATTCGAACCCATGCATATCGGAACCACAATCCGAGGTCTTAACCGCTTGACGACTGGCGCCATACAACATCTACATGATTATAATATCATAAAAAAAAAAAATGTCTATATTTCAAATAAAAAAAACCGCCATTGCTGACGGTTTCCCTTCATTACTTAATTCGCTATTTTAACTTATTCTTTGAAACATATATCCTATTCCACGTGCAGTCAATATCAACTCAGGATTAGCAGGATCAGCCTCAAGTTTTGAACGTAATCTTGATATATGAACATCTACAACTCTCGTATCTATTCTGTGATCCGGTGGATATGCCCATACATGCTGCAATATCTCATTTCTTGAAAATGCCTGTCCTGAATTATTTACCAATAATTCAAGTAAACTGAATTCCATACCAGTTAATCTAATTCTTTCATTTTTTCTGAACACTTGACGACGAGCTGTATCAATTTTTATATTTCCAGTTGTTATAACATTTTTGGTAACCTTACCGGTTGGGGCAATAGTTTCTCTGTTATTTGTTCTTCTCAAAACAGCCTTTACTCGAGCCTCCAACTCTTTTGGGGAGAATGGTTTTATAACATAATCATCTGCACCTAATTCCAAACCCGTTATACGTTCTGAAACATCTCCAAGCGCTGTCAAAATAATTATCGGAACATCCGCTGTCCTTCTTATTTCACGTGTAACTCCATAACCATCCATCTTTGGCATCATTACATCCAGCACTACCAAATCAGGATTATACTTATTAAATGCATTTACAGCTTCTTCTCCATCGGCTGCTGTATATACATCATAACCAACCATTTTTAATCTGGTCTCTAAAATTCTTCTGATACTAGCTTCATCATCCGCCAACAAAATCCTTTGACGATCATCTGTTTCATTAGTAACTTCAGTGTTCTCTGCCATAGTCTTTTCCTTATTAATTTAATAAAATTCTTACACCACCAAATACTTCTAAACAATTATTACAAAATATTTCTTTATTTTAAATTTTTTGAATAATTATAACGATATATTAACCTAATTTCTCAAAAATTGCAAGCACTTTTTTGATTTTTTTTTGAAATTTTTGACTTTTTTTTAACTAAAAATTACGCAAATTGAGAGTTTATAATGCTTTTAAACTTTTCTAAATCTTCCGCTGTATCAATACCAACAGGTATAAAATCTACTACAGCTGTCTTAATTTTCATACCTGACTGCAATGCTCGCAACTGTTCCAAACTCTCTGACAACTCAAGCACTGACTGCGGTAATTCTGTCATTTTCAATAATGCATCACGCTTATAACCATAAATACCCAAATGTCCGTAAAATTTGGCATGACCTTCATTCCGTTCATAAGGAATTTTTGAACGTGAAAAATAAAGGGCATAACCTTCATTATCAATAACACATTTTACCTGATTCGGGTTTTCAATTTCTTTCTTATCGGTCAACACTCTTACTAATGTTGATATATCAGCTTTCTCATCATCTCTTACATTTTTTATAACTTCATCAATACTATCTGATTTTATCAAAGGTTCATCACCCTGTAAGTTAACAATATACTCGATTTCTGGATGTCTTTTCACTACCTCTGCTATTCTATCACTTCCACTATTGTGATGCTCAGATGTCATCTCCGCCTCAGCACCAAACATCAAGGCTGTATTATAAATGTCCTCATTATCTGTTGCAATTATAACCCTATCTGCAAAGCGCGCCTTGACAGCCTTTTCAAAAACCCACTGAATAATAGGCTTACCATTCACCACTATCAATGGTTTTCCCTTCAATCTGCTTGACCCATATCTTGCTGGTATTATTATTGCTGTCTGTCCCATTGTATATTTCTCCTAATAACTAATCTTTCCTAAATTTATATCCTTCTTACGACAAATGCAACCCACTGGTTCTGATGACATTCCTCAACTAATTCAAGTCCTTCACGTACTATGGCATCTAAAACAACCTGTTTTTTTTCATTCAAAATGCCACTCAACACCAAAACAGCCTCAGGTTTCATTAATTCCTTTAGATCACCCATTATTTCAGCCAAAACATTATGAAGAATATTAGCTAAAACGAAATCAAATTTTCGAGTAACTTTATCTGCTGTATTCAATTCAAAGAAACAATCTACTTGATTTTTTAATGCATTTTCTTTTGCGACATCTATAACTGTCTCATCATTATCACAGCCATACACATACGAAGCACCAAATTTCTTAGCACAAATAGCTAAAATACCTGACCCCATTCCTATATCTGCAACTTTTGCATCTTTAGGCATATACTTTTCAATTGCACGCATACACAGCTGAGTCGTTGCATGAGTTCCCGTTCCAAAAGCACACCCCGGCTCCAAACGAATTATAATTTCTCCTTCTTGCCGTGCATAATCAAGCCAATCAGGCACTACAACAATTCTATCAGATACTCTGGTTATATTCCACTTCTCTTTCCACTTCTTGGACCAGTCTTGATTTTCACATTGAATTACCTTGCACTCAAAAGTACCAGTAGCTGAGTCGCTCAAACCTCTTGATATAAGAATATTTTTTATATTTTGTACCTCATCCGCTAATTCTTCCGGTGAGCGCTCATCCTTAATAAACACACGCAAAGTTCCTGAAGTTGTAGATACCATCTCTAGGTCCTTGTAAGTCTCCTCAGCGAGGACAACCCCTTCACAGTCAAAGCTTTCAAAACAAATTTCTGACACAACATCCTCAATATCAGGATTAATTTTTATTTGTAATTCAATATAATCAGCCATTATCCTATAAAAGCACCCATTTTTCTAAATTTCTCATATCGCTTATTTTTTAATTCCGCAGGTGAATATGCAGATAGCTCTTCTAAGCTATCGAGTATAGTCTTTTTCATCTCTGCCGAAATTGCCTCATAATCGACATGAGCTCCGCCTAAAGGCTCTTTTATCTCTCCGTCAATTATTCCAAATTTTAACAAATCAGGTGCTGTAATTTTCAATGCATCTGCTGCATCACTAGCTTTTGATGCGTCACGCCATAGTATCGAAGCACATCCTTCAGGTGATATAACTGTATAATAAGCGTGCTCCAATAAAAAAACTTTATCTGCTACAGCTAAACCCAATGCACCTCCTGAGCAGCCTTCACCAGACACAATAGCAATCACAGGAACATTTAACTTTGCCATATCTCTTAAATTTATCGCAATTGCACGACCTTGATTTGTCTCTTCTGCACTGATACCTGGATATGCCCCCGGGGTATCAATTATTGTTACTATTGGAATATTAAACTTACTTGCATGCCTAAAAAGCCTCAATGCTTTTTTATATCCTTGTGGTTGAGGCATGCCAAAGTTATACTCCAAATTTTCCTTGGTTGATTTACCTTTCATTGTACCTATAATCATAACAGGTTTACCGTCAATTTTAGCCAAACCGCCAATTATTGCCCTATCATCCATACCTTCTCGATCACCATGCAATTCAACAAAATCTGTGCAAATATGGTTCACATAATCCAAAAAATTTGGTCTTTCTGGATGGCGAGCTATTTGTAATTTTTGTGAAGGTTTCAAATTAGCATACAATTCACGTTTATAATCATCTGCTTGCTGTTCAAATGTTTCTATTTCTTTGTTTAAGTCCATGCCTGACTCCAAGCTTATCTTTTTTAATTCTTCAATTTTTTCCTGAATTTCTGCAATTGGTTTTTCAAAATCCAAAACTGCTGTCATGATTAAATACCTCTTTTAAAATTCTAATCCTGTTTTTCATGCATCGAAAGTATATTTGACAATACCTTACGCAAGTCTTTTCTTGCAGATACGACATCAACTTGACCGTATTTCATCAAATATTCTGCTGTTTGGAAATCTGATGGTAGTTTTTGTCTTATCGTCTGCTCAATTACACGGCGACCTGCGAAACCTATTCTTGCACCTTGCTCTGCAACAATTATATCACCGAGCATTCCAAAGCTGGCTGTAACGCCGCCAAATGTAGGTTCAGTCAATAAATTTATATACAACAATCCTTCATCATCAAGCCTTGAGCAAGCACAAGAAGTTTTCGCCATCTGCATAAGACTTAATGCACTTTCCTGCATTCTTGCACCACCTGAAGAAGTGATTACTATAACAGGAAGTCTTAACTCGATAGCTTTTTCTATAATACGAGTAACCTTTTCTCCTACAACACTACCCATAGAACCGCCCATGAAATCAAAATCCATTATGGCTGTAGCAAACTTATGACCTTCAATTGAAGCTAATCCAGTAACAACCGCGTCATTCAAGCCTGTCTTACCCTGAGCTCTTTCTAATCTATCTACATAAGGTTCAGTATCAATAAATTCCAGAGGATCAGTCGGTCTAATTTCAGAATAGAGTTCTTCAAAGGAACCATCATCAAACAACTGAGCAATTCTTCTCCTTGCATTTATCCTAAAATGATAATCGCACACTGGGCACACCATCATATTATCTTCCAAGTCTTTTTTTAACAACTGTGCATCACAGTGTACACATTTTGTCCAAAGGTTAGGATCCATATCAACTTCAACACGAGCCTCCATTGCTCTGCGCTGTATTTGAGCTTCTTTTCTCTTTTCAAACCAATCTTGAATTGTCATATCTTTTATCCCTATTAAATAATCAAATTTAAGTAAATTACAATATAATACACCTTGATTATACTCTAAAAATAAAACTTGGCAACACTGTTAATCCGACTTAGGCTTATTTACAAAAAATCTACGCATATCTTCAGATATTTTAATATTTTGTAAAGACATATGATACTTACGTAGCAGGGCAATTTTTTCCTGCTCATCCAAAAGATCTCTTTGTGGGGTTTTTACGCTATCTTTAACTTTTTCAAACTCTGTTTTTGATGTCTTACTCATTATTTTTGCCACAATTTCATCCAAATCACTTCCACCAACTCCATACTTTGAAGCAATTTCTGATACCGAAGCGCCTTGAGGCATATTATACAACCATTTCAACGTCAGCTTATCACCTTTTGAAATATTTATAATTCCTTTTTGGTGAGGCGTATACATAATATCTTGTTTATTTTTACTATGTCCAAGTCCTAATGCATGCCCAATTTCATGCAAAATAGTATGATATACTTCATTTTCATCCATATAAGCACTATGAACTAATCCTTCAGTTAAACCAATTGAGACTTCTGCTCCATATAACCTGTTTGAAGCATCATAACTAAAATAACAAAAACCCAATGCCTTTCTTTCTACGCGTTTCCAATCAATATTTACATTACTTTCAAGCAAAGTTTGAACTACTTGAAATTTAACACGCCCTTCAGAAGCACTTTGCCACTCATTGAGTGCATTTCTTACCATTTGATTATAACGGTAATCCTGCCCCTGCTTCGAATAAAACTTCATAGGAGCAATATATACCTTTAACGGCATAAAAGTCCAACGCATCAATCTTCCGTTTTTTAATGATTCATTCAAGTAAGTGTGTTTTTGCATATTTTTATTGTATACTAAAAACATACGAATTTCTATCATGTCAAGAGCATGTAATACCAGATTATGGAGGATTATAAGAAATGAACATTATGCAAATGATGAAACAGGCTCAAAATTTACAAAAAAAACTCAAAGATACCCAAGCTGAACTTGCAAACATTGAAATCACAGGAGAAGCTGCAGGTGGTGCTGTAAGAGTAGTTTGTGACGGACAAGGAAAATTTAAATCTATCAAATTAACAGCAGAAGCGGTTAATTCCGAAAATCCTTCTTCTGTCGACACAGAATCTATTGAAATGCTTGAAGATATTATAACTTCAGCTATTCAACAGGCAAGTGAAAAAGCTACTAAACAAATGGAAGAAAAAATGAAAGCTGTTACAGGTGGATTAAATATTCCGGGATTGTTCTAATGATTTATCCAAAATCAATAGCAGCTTTAATTGAGCATTTTCAAAAATTTCCTTCTGTAGGTCCAAAGTCAGCTCAACGCATGGCATTTTATCTGCTAAGAATGCCTATGAGTGAGGTGCAAAAGTTTGCTCAAAGCATAATCGATGCCAAACAAAACACACACACTTGTGATATTTGTTTTAATCTATCATCAACCAGTCCTTGCGAAATTTGCCAATCGACCAAAAGAGATAGATCGACGATATGTGTTGTCGCAGAGACAAAAGATCTTATCGCTATTGAAAAAACAAACGAATACAAAGGATTATATCACGTATTGCAAGGGTTAATTTCACCGATGGACGGTATTGGCGCAGATGATATCAGAATAAAAGAATTACTTAACCGCCTTACAAATGAAGAAGTCAAAGAAATAATACTAGCCCTAAGTCCTTCTGTCGAAGGCGAGGCAACAAGTCTTTATTTAAGCAAATTGATAAGACCTTTTGGTGTAAAAATTTCTCGTATAGCATTTGGATTACCTGTAGGTTCAGATCTTGAATATGCCGATGAAATAACTATTGCAAAAGCTATTGAAGGCAGACGTGAAGTGTAATTTTTTACGCACTGCCCTATTAACTTATTGATACACAATCAATTAAGAGATATACTTTTTTTATGAGTCTGATAAATGTTAAAAATTTATATGTTGAGTACCTAGCTGACAAGGGAATTTTAGGCAAAAAAACGAGTGTCCATGCGGTAAATGGGGTAACTTTGGAAATCAAGCAAGGAGAAATAATTGCCGTCGCAGGAGAGTCAGGCTGTGGAAAATCTACACTCGCAAAAGCCATCATGAAACTTGAAAAAATCAAACACGGCGAAATTTCTTTTGATGGCAAAAACATTCATTCAATGAACAAAAAGGAATTAAAAGAGTTCAGAAAAAAAGTACAAATGATATTTCAAAATCCATATTCCAGTCTGGACCCCAAAATGAAAATTATTGATACTTTGAAAGAACCACTCGTTATAAATACAAAACTGTCAAACCAAGAAATAACCCAAATTATACAAGAAAAACTAGAAATGGTCGGACTGGACAAAAGCTGTCTTGAACTGTATCCACATGAATTTTCAGGAGGACAACGCCAACGTATAGCAATAGCCCGAGCTCTCGTTCTTAACCCTGATTTTATAATTGCTGATGAACCCGTAAGTGCTCTAGATGTTAGTATTCAAGCTCAAATTATAAATCTTATAAAAGAATTAAAAGAAAAGTGTAACATAACATTTTTGCTTATAACTCATGATATGAGCGTTATAAAATATCTTGCTGATCGCGTAGCTGTAATGTATCTCGGGGAAATTGTAGAGCTGGGAAACACTTTAAGTATATTTAATAACCCTAAACACCCATATACAAAGGCATTGTTAAATGCAGTACCAAATTTTAATAAAAAGCTTCAAGCTAATATGCTTAAAGGAGAATTACCGTCTCCTGAAAATCTGCCTTCAGGTTGCAAATTTCACACTAGATGTCCAAACTTTATGCCAATATGTGAGTGTAATATTCCTCCTGTCACAGCTCTCACTGAAAGACACAATGTTAAGTGTTTTTTATATAGTAATAAAGAATAAGCAATTTTTTTTATTCAGGGATTTTAACCAAGTATGCTAGGAATAATTAGAAATAAAATGATTGCCCCACTCCCACTTGCACAAGGTTCATTTCCTGAGAGAATGAAACGTTCAAGGGAACTTAACAATGCGTTTTTCGAAGAAATAAAAGACTCTTTCACCCATCGTGAAATTGATCCTAAAAACTTTCTTAAAAAACTAAAAAAGATAATCCCAGAAAATATAAAAGCAAAAGTCATAGATCTTGCAGACATTGAAGATGAGAAAAAACCTTCAATATACTTTGATATTAATTCCAGAAAAAGATTTTCCGGTTATAAAATAATTTTACCATTTAACCGATGGTCGAAAAAAATAGAATTAAGCAAGACTTCAACGTTTATGCACGAAACTCAGCATCTATTCGATTTTATGCTAAATCCCAAAATTATAAAAAGACGAATAAATTTGGTAAATAATTCAAATTCGCCCTCTGAAAGTCTTGATTACTACATAAATGAAATTTATATATCCAAAAATTTTAACAAAAAGAAACTGAAAAATTTTTTAAAGCAAAAAACACCAAATGAACAAATAGACTTTTTACAATTTTGCAGGTATCAACTACTAACCGAGCAAAATGCTTATAAACACAGCAATCCCTATCAAAGAAAAATTGAAAAGATCTATAAAAAAGAAATTAACTACAATGCAGACTTAACTAAATACGGAGCATTTCAATTCACGAAAAAAATTAAGTACATCGAAAATTTATTATCTGGAATAATACAGTGTCAAAGAGAACAACACAAAATAAGATATAGTAAAAATTCTGTGCTATAATCAATTTATGGAAAAAAAAATAATAACAACTAATAGAAAAGCCTTTCATGACTTCACAATATTTGAAAAGTTTACGGCAGGAATTGTACTGACAGGTACAGAAATTAAATCAATCAGAAAAAGTGCAATTAACCTAAAAGACAGCTTTTGCAAAATAGAAGATGGCGAGATATTTCTTTATAATTGCCATATTTCCCCTTATGAACAGGGAAATCGCTACAACCATGAAGCTGAACGCACCAGAAAATTATTGCTAACCAAGAAAGAAATTTTAAAGATGCTTGGTAAAATCAAAAAAGACGGCTACACCATTGTTCCCCTCGAAGTATTCATAACTAAAGGGTTTGCAAAAGTGGAAATTGGTCTTGCTAAAGGTAAAAAGCTTCATGACAAACGTGACGACATAGCTAAAAAGTCTGCCAACAGAGAAATGGAAAGAGCATCCAAAATTAAATGGTAACAAACTTGCCTATAATAGCTAAAACAATATAGAATTATCTTATTGCAGAATAATATGGGGTTCATATGAGAATTGTAATACTGGGCAAAGGCGAAATGCTTGCGAATTTAATAGAAGGAGCACTTAAAGCAAACGCCGAAATTGTAGGAGTATTTAGGTATGAAAGGACATCACTGTCCCCTATCAGACGCTTCTTTCACGATTTTTTTACAACATCGCACGATCTTACCCTCATCAAAAAACATAACCTGCACGAAATAAAATGTACCTCAGCGAATTCTGAAACATTCAGAAAAAAATTACTGCAACTTAACCCCGAAATAATGTTTGTAGGCACTTGGCGAGAAAAAATAAAAAAATCAACGTACAACATTCCCTCTATAGCTACAATAAATGTACATCCATCACTTTTACCAGCCTACAGAGGTCCAAATCCGTACCTACAAACAATAAAAAACATGGAAAAACATTCAGGAGTAACTTTTCATCTGATGGATGAGGGATTTGATACAGGTGCAATACTCACACAAAAAAAAGTTGAGATACTTCCCTGTGATACCGGGAAAGAATTAAAAGAAAAGACCGTTTTTGCAGCAAGAATGCTTATTTGTGAAACACTTAAACGATTACAATTCCAAATAATTCAACCGATAAAACAAGATGAAAGTAAAGCCAGTTACTATCCAAACATAACCCCTGATGAAATGATGCTAGACTTCACTCAAAAAACAGCAGAAGAAATACACGCACACATCAGAGCATTTCACCCTTGGCTTCCTTGCTACATCACAATAGGAAAAAAGTTTTTTATTCCAAACCCTTACAAATTGAGAGTTATACACGGAATAAATGCTCCAGCGGGAAAAATCGTTTCACAAAATCCAAAAACAATGACTCTTACTATTGCTTGCAAAAACAAAACTGCTATTGAAATGAGTGACATAAAATTATACCGCCCAAAATTATTTCACTAAAACATTTTGTCTAAGTTCTGAAAATATTTCCAAAATTTCATCAGACAAATCATTTTTACCAATAATATTTTGTTTAACTAACTCAGCAAATTCGGCTTTCTTGAAGTCATGTAATCCTCTATGTTTAAAATATTTTTCCAAATATTCAACTCTTGAGCCAGTAAATTCAATCTCATCAGTCGGAGCAAGCGAAATATTTTTGGTTGCATAATCCAAAGTACGTAGCACCAAAGCTTCAGGAAGAATATCCTCAAATTCACCCGCCCTCAAAATATGCACCCTATCCTTATCACGAAGTTTTGGCGAAATTTCACTCAGGTTTTCACACGCATCCTTATCTAGCAAAACGAAAATAGGAAGTCTACAAGTACTTATAAGATTATAAAAATACCTAACAACTTGATTTTTTCCACCCGCTGAAATTACATATATACCGTTTTTATCAAAATCTAAATCACAAAGTTTAGCAAACTCAGGTAACAAAGTCTCCTCAGTTATCCCTTCCACTAAGAATAGCTTTTCGATAGGAAAACAAAAAGATTTATTTTCTCTAACTTCTTTTATATCATCACTATGACCCAATGCCTTTAACCACTGCAAATTTTTTGAAGTATCTTCAGGTATCAACTGTAAAATTGCCCGATAATTAATTTTATTTTTCAAAAAAGACTCAACATCTTCAGATAGTACAAAAACTGAATTTTCATAATCAAGTAACTTCTGATTAATAGAATAATCTTGCACTAACTCGATACCCAAATGCTCTAGCGAGTAATTTATTATTTCTTGAGCAAAATTTTTCATCTGCTTATAACTCATTTTTTCTAAATCAGATTTTTTATATTTGGGTTCTATGAGATTCAATAAAATTATTTCGCTAAAAACACGATAGTACTTTATTTCTGTCTCTTTAAAACGTGTTAATCTATCAACAGATATAATTATTTGTTCTTTTGTAAGCGGTTTTATTTTTACATCTAACATATCTTGTTACATTTATTTACCAAAACACGAACATTAAGCAACTTTTTTTATTAATTGTTTTTTATATAATTGTAGTGGAGTTATTGTCGTGTATTTAGTTAGTTCAAATTATCAACAATATAATTATAACACAAGCTCAACAAATAAGGTTAGTAATGTAAAAAATCAACCTGCAACAAAAGTATTTACAAGAGCTGATAATACAAGTGGAAACTATATTACCAATCCAATGAATAACTCCGGATTGATTACATTTAGGGGACGGCTTTCAACAAAAGATGAAAAAGAAAAGTATAATTTTTTAACCGCAAGTACTGATAAAAACACTAAAAAATTGCTTGACAAATTATTAAAATCAGGAATTTTACTAAAAAATGATTCTAACGATAATTCATCTGTTCTTGACAATTTATATAAAATTGCAACAACTCCACGTGCAGAAGGTCTTGACAATGGTGTAATACTAAAAGAAGCAATCGAGACAATCGCTAATCCTTACCTTATTACGCAACAATTCGGAAATATTCCTAGTGAATATCAAGACAAGGCACTTTCTCTATATGCACAAAAACATACCGAATTCGATCCAAGTACGACGAACTTACTTGAAAAAGGTCTAGCAAAAGCCAACATAAACCTCGACCATTCAGGAACCTGCGTAGCTGCAAGCATTGAATTTAATCTAGCACAAAAACATCCTGCAGAGTTTGCAAGGTTTGCCGAAGGACTTACTTCACCTGAGATGTCTGTCAAAAAAGAAATTAAATTAAAAAATCTGGCTGATAACGTCTTAGATGCAGTATGGCTTTTAAATGCTTTTGAAATCCCATATGAAGCCGATAATTTTGATTCTGCAAAATTAACATTTGCTCCTGATAAAAATGCACTACTCAGAGCTCAAATTCAAAACAATCACCGCACCTCCCAAGAACGTTCTGTAATCGATGTGTTAATGCAATCAACATTAATGCAAGTAGGCTCCCAACAAACCTACGATACACTGACTGATACACGTGGTGGAAAATTTAATCAAAATGATAAAGGACTAATTGAATTTGAAAAAACATTCGCTGAATCAGTCGTCGAAGATAAAAATAAAATTTCAATGACATATCAAAGGGTTGATGAAAATGCACGTATAACAGGATATGAAACAGACTTCAACACTATGAAAAGACAAATAATATCAGCACTCGCAAAAGGTGAAAATGTAATCATTGGCTACACTCAAACCGATGAAACAAATAAAATAATAAACGGACATGAAATCACAATAACAGGCGTTCAACAGACTCCAGATGGAAAATTAATTTTCATATGCAACGACACTGACGATGACTATCCTGATGCAATAGCATACCCTGAAGACTATTTACTTCCTAAAATACACCATGCTGCACTCCCGCAAAGTGTTATAGAAAATGATGTAAATATCGTCGAGAACTGGGTTGAAGGTCTTAAATCATACAAAGAAATGAAAAAACAAGCCGCATAATGTTACAAAAAAATTACAATAGCGCAAATTTCTTTTTTACAAGTTTTGAAAAATTAGGTAGTAATGGAATTTTAAAAAATGACATACAGCATATCTTCAACAAATTTCTTAAATAAATATACAGCCCCACAGCAGAATTCTGTACAAAACAATCAAAAATCTTCATCAAACAAAACATATACAAGTATTTTTTATGTAAATGATTTGCACGGTAAAATGACTAATATGGAACGGTTATACGCAATAGCACAGCAATTTGACAGCTTTCAACCTTCCTATCAGACAGATAAATTAAAACTAGCCTCAGGAGATATCATACTTGGAGCTAACATATTGGCAAATAAGGTAGCTCACAACTTTATGAACTGGGCGGGCTTTACAGCTACCGCACTGGGAAACCATGAGTTAGATGTCGTACCTCCAAAACTTTCCGAATTTATGCAAACAGCAAAGTACAAACTACTTGGTGCAAACGTTACAGTAGATAAAGGCACCCCTATGGATGGCAAAATTACAAAATCCTTCATAGAAGAACATAACGGCAACAAATACGGTATTATAGGTATTGCTCCATCTGACGTACTTGATAGAGTAAAATATAATGAATCAGTAGAAGAAATTCATGTTAGTGATCTTGAGTCAACAATTAAGTCAGTCCAAGAAGAAATCGATAAATTCAAATCGCAAGGAATAAATAAAATCATACTTCTTTCTCACAGCGGATACGAAAACGACAAAAAAATAGCCCAATCCACCTCTGGCTTGGATGTAATTTTAGGCGCACACACCCATAATATACTCGAAAATATTAAAGAAGGAGTAAACTTACTTACCTCAAAAGACGGAGAACCAGTCGTAATAACTCAAGCCGGCAAAGATGGTGAAAAATTTGGAATATTAAATCTCGAATTTAACGATAAAGGTGTAATCACCAAAGCGCAGAACAACTTATCTACAACAAGAGAATTCAGAAGAATTTTACCAATAAAATACGCCGTAGAAAATATACTCGGTAAACCGGAAATACTTGGCGAAATAAAATCAGTACCTCCACCTCCCAAAAACAGATTAATCAGCCATAATGCGAATGTTGCAATAATAGCTGATGCAATGAAAGAAGGTATTAATGCTGATATAGCACTCCATAATTCAGGCAATGTTCGCGGGAACTTTGATGTAGGAACTGTCGATTCAAGATTAATTTCAGACATTACACCTTTTAAAGATAAAATGGTTCTTGCAAATGTGTCAGAAAAAGAGTTGGTCAATGCTTTAAAAGTTGGCACTAAGTCATTTGTCAATGTGGGTAATAAACCTGGTATATTCTATGTTTCAGGCTTAAAGTATACAGCAGATACAAATGGTAATTTGCTAGAACTCAAATTTATTGACAAAGACAAAAATGAGCATTCTATTGATATAAACAACCCACGAACTGACAAATTTTATAAAGTAGCTATGGATGATTTCACAGCAACTGGAGGAGATGGATATTTTGCGGATAGGAACCCTAATTTCATAGAAAAAATCTTTGACTTTGACAAAGATGAATTAACATGTAATTACATCAAAAAAATGCAAAGTCCAATTGAAATAAAAGATGATCACAGAATAACTATCATTGAAGCACAAAAACAAGCTTAATTTAATAGTTTAATAGAATTGTCATTTCTAATTTTATCCAATAATTTTAACATGTATTTTGCAGATATGCCATATTGGCGTACATACTCTCCATGACCATCGTGTTTTGGAACGCTTGACACATGAAAATACCTGTCAGTAAAATCAATAAAATCAACAAACCTGTTTTTATCAGTACTTAAATCAATATTTTTGGCTGCAAGATAGGACTTTTTATCAATAGTCTTTATTGCTGAAAGGAGTAATTTTTGTTTTTTAGGTTCAAGCCAATCATAATACTCCCTAAAAAGCGTAAAGTCAGTAATGACAGAAACCATATCCAGATAAGAATTTTTATGTTCCGGATTATTTTTACCAAAATAGTCTATAAAATTTAATTTTTCTTTTTTCAGATCTACAAGCAAATTATTAGGATTAATAGAATCAGTCTTAAATCCAATAAAATAATCATTAGGAGACTTAGGGGTAGAATCAAGAATTTTTATTTGATAAGCAAGATCATTATACACTTTTTGCTTCAAAGACGCTATTTTTATAACTTTACCATAGTAATCTTCAGCCTGTTGTTTTGAGACTGTAAGAGCTTTACGTAAGTCCTTATGCCAAATTGTTGATGACCAATCAGCTATAGAATGAGGTTCTCCCGACACTTTTTTCAAAAGCATTATTCTAAAGTTATCAGGATGCACCCAAACAGGCTGACCTAAATTAACATTTTCAGGGAAAATTCCTATAGGAATTTGATTAGGTTCAGCTCTTTTTCTCGGATCTAAAATTTTAAGTACATACTTATTTAAAAAAGGTAAATTATAGACTTTTGAATTAGCGCCGGTACCAGCAATTTTATCTTCTTGCGGATGCTCAATAAAACTCATCAATTTATCAAAACGATGGTTTATTGATAATTCTTTTTTTAAAGTATCAGAAAAAGAATCTGCGATATGTCCTTCAGGTAAAGGTGTCGGCAAATTTTCCAGTAATTTAGTATTTAGGTGACGAATATAAGCCTTAGCACCAACGACACAACCAACAACAGCTAAAAGTGCTGCCGCCGAAAGGAGAAAGGCGTTATTTTTTGAAGAAGTAGCCTTTTGCTTCGAAATATTCACCGAATCATTTTGAACAGGCAAAAAATACTTTCTATTATCCAATTTTAACGAAGAGGAATAAGAATTATCAGCAGAAAATCTAACTCCATAATTTGCACTGACGCGCATATCAAATCCCTAAATATTTTTACACAAGAGTATATTCACACAAAACTAAACAAATATCAAGCACTAATAGCCATACTGCTCACGCGAATTAAGATATTCTTTGATAGAATTTAAAGAGGCCTGTACAATACGTGTAACACGCGAAGATGATAGACCAACTTGTTTAGCAATATCCTTAACTTGCATATTACGATAAAAACGGTATTCAACTACAGTTCTTTCCTTAGGAGGGAGCTTTGTAATTGCCTCTCTTATCATACGACCTAACTCTGTAATTTCAGCATTTTCATCAGGCATGGCATGCGTATCTTTTATGAAATCAAAAGGAGAATCATTATCACTTGCAGCAGCAGCTAAACCATCAATTGACAAAATGGTTTCATAAACAGCTTCGCGAACTTTAGACTTTTCATCCAGACTTTCACCATCAGATGCAGATTCATCAGATTCTTCTTCATTTTTATGTTTAAGAGAATACCATTTATACCTTATTCTCAATTCATTTCTTATAGCCCAACGAACAGCTGTTGCAATATAAGCTGCATTATACTTTTCTAACTGTTCAGGGGTTTTGTTTTGAATCAAAGCTTGAATAGCAAGGATTCCTATTGACACAAGTTCTTCATAATCAACCATATGAGAAGGTATACGCCTATACTCCACACGCGCAACCTTTTGTACTATATCAATGTATTCTTGTAATTTATTTTTATCTTGCATAATCATGACTTTATAATAATAGCATAAGTCCTACTTAATTCTACCTTTATTTGTATGATTTTTCAAGTTGTACACGAAAAGTAAAATTTCTGCAACAGCTTTATACAATTCCGGTGGGATCATCTGATTTAAATCGACCATTTTAAACAGAGCCCTCGCAACCGGTGGGTTTTCAATTACGGGCACAGCATGCTCATTCGCAATTTTGATAATTTTTTTAGCAACGAGCTCTGTACCTTTTGCTATAAGCATAGGTGATGCCATTTCTTCAGCCTTATATTTTAAGGCACAAGCAATATGAGTCGGGTTAGTGACAACAAAATCCGCTTCTGGAACTGCATCCATCATACCTCTTTGTAGCATTTGCATACGGCGTTGCCTAAGGGCAGCTTTCACATTTGGATCACCTTCTGTGTTTTTATACTCATCCTTTATTTCTTTAAAAGACATTTTCTGATCTTTTAAAAACTTCCACTTAGTGACGCCATAATCAGCTGCAGAAATAATCAAAAACGCAATACATGCTTTAAAAATAAAATCAGTAATAAGTTTACCAAACTCAATCATAACAGCAAAATTATTATCAACAGCCGCAAGCATCAAAATATTTTCGATATGGGCAGAATATACGCTCCAACCGATATATCCGAGTAAAAGTACTTTGACAATATTTTTAAACAACTCAAACAGAGTCTTAATAGACATAATATTTTTAAAATATTTTGTAGGATTCAACTTATCGAGCTTAGGCATCAAAGGAGCAGTCGCAACCAACGGACCGACCTGAATAAAATCCGCCATAATCGCGACAAACCAAGCTAAAAATAAAATCGGACCAATGATTAAGACAGCAGTTTTAACTGTAATCGTAAAAATATAAGTCATACCGATTTCGGATAGGTGAGCATTCGGTATCTGCTCATACAAAAGTGTATACAATTGAACAATCTGATTCCAGACAAATGGAGCAAGTCCAACAATGGCAGAAAATAAAATAAGCAGAGAAATAGCTGTAGAAAAGTCTTTAGACTTAACTACCTGCCCTTCTTTTCTCGCCTGTTCCAGCTTTCGCGGCGTGGCGTCAAACTGCTTATCTTCATCACCCATACCAAGCTTCCTATACTTTTTACTACATTATAGCATGAAGATTTTTAAACCTTTTTACCAATAACTAAAAATTGAGATTAAGCCACACAAGTGCCTTTTTTAGGTATTCTCCTGTAGTTTCTGCTATTTGTTTTCAAAACAGAAATTAATTAACTTTATTGTCATAGCATACATAAATCGTACTTCAAGTAACTTTTTAAATTATTAGAGGTTATTTATTAAAAAATTATTCATAGAAAATAATTAATTTCCAAAACATCTAACACGAAAAGCCCAATACGACATACTACGCTGATCAGAGTAACTACTATCAGGATTATAGCGGCGTCTATACGCATAACTAGAATCATATGGTTCACTGGACCAATAGTACTCATTGATAGACCAATTAAGCTGTGATACACGTGTAGAATCTACCACTAAATTATCTCGTTTTTCAACTCGTCCAATAGGAGTATCCTCCTGTCTATATATGTATGTTGCGACGTCAGCTAATTCTTGCATTGTTGGCACTCTCATGTCATTCGCAGCGCATGCTTTCTTACCTCCTGCCCAATAGTTATTTGTACAGTATCTATTTGTACTGCCTCTATCATCCCATTCCAAGTCAGCGCTACCATCGCAGGTGTTTATTGGGGTTATTGGATAGATATCACTTGCGGCTATGCATTTGTCTTGGAATTTCATATCGCACGTTGAGATTGTTGCATTCTTTAATTGGATATCATCGCCTACTCTATTCGGTCCTTTCTTACCGTTGACATCTATCAACATACTCATGCAACTTACCTGACCGTTTTGACCTTCTGCGCTGAATGGATCGACACTGTTACAATTCGGATTGTATGCCATCACGACTGTTGTACCATCTGCTATTACAAATCCCATTGTATTTGTGCCCCACTCTTTTTGTCCTAGTTTGCTTGCGGTTGTTAAGCTGCTTACTTCTACTTCGGTTTCTTTATCGCCTGTTTGGACAAACTTCGGTGCGTAGCAGTTTTCTAATTTATCGTTTTCGCAAGTTTTGATTACTTTTACATACTTCTTAAAATAATTCATGTAATCTTCTGTACTGTTTGCTACTCCTGTCATCACGCCGTCAATGTTCATTTGACGGGTCGCTTCGACAAGTTTCTTGTCCCATAGGTCTTTTGCGGTTGCCCAAGCTTTGTTGTTATGGTTCTCTATCATACTTGGAATCGTCAGTGCTGCAACTATTCCAATCACACTCAAAGTTATTAGCACCTCGGCAAGTGTAAATGCGTTTCTACATTGATCTGAGTAATTTTCAATTCGTTTTTTAGTCATTTAGAGCTCCATCCTTTCTATCATAAACATCACATTTATTTTTTACATAATTCTATTTTTTTAAGCTAAATTATCTATTTTTATAACAACAGTATAGCTATGTATTACGATGAAAATCCTTAATAAATTCTATAGCCATATTTTTATCTACAACATCACCCGAAATTTGAGCTTCATGCAGAGCATCCATAATCTCACCTAATTTGGGTGAAGGCGGTATGTTCAAAATTTGCATAACTTCCTTTCCATCAAGAAGTTTAGGTAGAGGTTCAAGGGTTTCACGCACATCTAAATAAAACTGCATCAATCGATTTAAGTTATTTATATTATTTTCGACAATTTCATCAGTAACCGCTTCCCCTCTTGCTGAAAGTCTGTCTGCCTGAGCAAGCAATATATTATCAATAGAATTATTACTCATTTTACGAATATAACGCATCATAACCTTGTCATTAACCTCCGGTGAGGCAACCACTTGAGAAGGGTAGATATGATTTTTCACCATTGATGCAATATAATCAATTTGCTTATTTGAAAATGACATTCTTTTTAAAAGTTGGTATGTCATTTTAGCCCCTACATCATCGTGCTTTATAAACCTGTGTCTTCCAGTATCTTCCTCAATTGTCCAAGTTGAAAACTTACCAATATCATGCATAAATGCTGCAAGTTTCAAATGAGCAATTCTACTTGCACCACCGAAATCAATCCTATTCATATGCTCCTTTATTTCGGGTGATGAATTTGCATATATACCTGATAACTGTTTTACAGTCTCAATTGAATGATGAAACAAGTCCAAATGATGATGAGTATTCTTAGGCACTTGTTTAAGCTCCTTTACAAATGGAAAAATTTTCTCTAAAATCCATGTTTTATCCATATTTAAAAGAGCTTTATAAGCAAATGGCCCTGAAAAAAGCTTGATAATCTCGCATGTTATTCTCTCTTGAGCAGGTTTTACAACCATATCAGAATACTTACAAGCAGCCTCTATTACCTGATGTGATAATTCAAAACCATAAAGAGCCTGAAACCGATAAACCCTCAGTAAACGAAGCGGATCGTCTTCAAAATTCTGTACATTAATACAATCAAGCACTCCATGCTGTAAATCGGTTATACCTCCACACAAGTCAATCACTTCAAAAGTTTTTAAATTAACTGCGATAGAATTTATTGTCAAATCACGGCGCATAAGATCACGTTCAAGTGAATTCTCTATCGGATTAGTTACATCAATATAATTTATCTTATCAGACATCACTAAACGATAAATTTTATTTTCCTCATCTAATGGTACAAAAGTCGCATCTAAAAACTTACTTAACTCAACTGCAAAAGCTCTTGCATCCTCGTCTAATACAATTAAATCTCTATCATAAGTTCTTTTACCAAGCAAAAAATCTCTGACAGCACCACCTACCAGATAAATCTCATTATCAAATTGTGCAATTATTTTTGCTAAAATTTCATCAGATCTAACTTTTTCTGTAATTTTCGAATTCATAGACTATATTTCCTAACGCCACCGTAGTCGCTGTTTCTGCCTTCAATATCAAATTTCCTAAAGTAATCTTAGGAATTGAATTTTTATCAAAAAACTCAAATTCTTTACAGGAAAATCCCCCCTCAGGACCAATTATCACAAGCACACTCTCACCAGACATTATCGGTGTTTTTTGCACAAAATCTCTCAAAGTTTGCTCTGCACAACGCTCACAAAATGCAATTATCTTATCAAATTTCTGAAGGTTTACAATATCAAAAAGAGTCGACACATCATAACATTTAGGAATCAAAGCCCGCTCACACTGTTTTGATGCTTCATACATAACTCTTTGCCACTTATCAATCTTTTTCACTACATTTGACTTATTCAACGCACAATTATCAGTAACAATCGGATATATTCCACGCACTCCAAGTTCTGTTGCCTTTTCTATTACAAAACTCTGTGCCTCACTCCGCAATGGACTTTGTGCCAAATACAAATCAAATTCTAAATCACGTAGTGATTTATAACTTTTTTCTATCAACACTTCTATTAAATTATTATCAATTTTCTCAATTACTGTTTCATATTGAACTTGATTTTCATCAATCAACAAGAGTTTTTCACCCCTTTTCGCACGCAACGAACGCGCGATATGCCTATAATTATCAGCATCCGCTATGATTATTTTTTCACCTTTTTTAGATTTTGATTCGACAAAAAAATGAGGCATTTTTACTCCTTTTTACACATTTTATAACAAACATGAATAAAAATTTATTATAAAATTATATTAAGTTACTGGAAAAAAAATTATTTTTGAATTATTATTGTAGTAGTAATATAAACTCTAAGGAACAAAGGGGATTATGAAAAACATAAACAACGCAAATGATAAAGTAATAGGTATACCAAGAGCAATGTCTTTTTATCACAACTATCCGTTTTATTATGGATTTTTTACTGATCTCGGTATAAAAATCGTTTTGTCTGATATAACAACCAAACAGAAAATGTCCGCAGGATCAGCCCTGGTCGTCACAGAAACTTGCTTACCAATCAAGGTATTTATCGGACATGTGCTTAATTTAATTGATAAGGGAGTGGATAAAATTCTCGTCCCATCTCTTCAATCAGTATCTCATAAAATTTACAACTGCTCTAAAATCAGAGGACTTCCTGATCTGGTAAGGAATGTTGTAAAAAAAGATTTTACACTAATTGAGCCAACTCTTGATAAATCTGAAAAAAATCAAGGTTTGTATGAGTTTTTAAAAGAATGCGCAGCTCCATTTGGCATAACCGATGAAGCTGTCATAAAAAGAGCTTCCAAAGCAGGCTGGAGGACTTATAATAATTTTCATATTATGTCAAAATCAGGTATGAGCTACCAAAAAGCTCTTAGCTATGCCCTTCAAGGCAAGGTGTTCATTGAAAGCGAAACAAAGGAGTATCCTATTTCTATTGCATTAATTTCTCATGGATATAATATATACGATGATAGAACTTCTATGAAAATCTTTGATAAACTTGAAAAAATGGATGTGAAAGTATATTCATCCCTTCAACTTTCAAAAGAGCAAATGGAAGATGGTATCAAATCTTTAGGGCAAGAGCTATACTGGGCTAATGAATACGAAATGACAGGGGCTGCGGGGCATTACCTAAAAGATAATAAAATTGACGGAATCATTACTGTAACAGCTTTCGGATGCGGACCTGATTCTTTGATGATTGAACGTATTACAAGAAAAGCTAAACGATTCAACAAGCCACTATTAAACCTTACAATTGATGAACAAACTGGCGAAGCTGGATTTATCACAAGATTGGAAGCTTTTGTTGATATGCTATTCCGTAAAAAACGCGCTAACATCATTAATAACATTGAAATTAGCGAAAAACATTCTTCATATATACCAAATACAAATTATATTGAAACAAAATAAACAGGTAATTTATGAAAAAATTTTTGTTACTCTGCTTTTGCTCATTTTTTATGCAAATACCGGTTTAACCGCACATATTATATCAGACGGTAATAGTGACTTCTGGAAAGATGGGCAACATATCAGATCTGATGGTAATGGCGGTTTCTGGATGCCATAGATAAAACAAGAAGTGCCTTGCGAGCACTTCTTGTTATTTACAAAAACCAATTATACTTTTCTTTTACGAGCAGCTTCTGATTTACGTTTTCTTTTTACACTTGGTTTTTCATATCTTTCACGTTTTTTGACTTCTGAAAGAATACCAGCCTTCTGTATTTTTTTCTTAAAACGTCTCAATGCGCTTTCAATTGACTCGTTTTCGCCAACTTTAACTTCTGCCATTTATATTTTTCACCACCTTAAAAGTCTTGTGTACAGTTTCGTATAATTATTATAACCCAAATTTGAAAAAATTTCAAGTATATCAACCAGTAAGTGTGAAGATTTCGTAGATTTCCTCATCAGAAAGCTCTGTAATAATCTTTTCACCTTCATATACAGCAAGATCAGCGAGTTCTTTTTTAGATTTCAGCATTTCATCTATTTTCTCTTCAAAAGTACCCAGAGTAATCATCCTATGCACCATAACATTCTTATCCTGACCTATTCTATAAGTTCTGTCAGTTGCCTGATCTTCAACAGCCGGATTCCACCACAAATCATAATGAATAACATTTGTAGCGCTCGTCAAGTTTAGTCCTGTACCTCCGGCCTTCAAAGACAGAATCATAATTTTTGCATCATCATCATTTTGGAATTTATTTATCAATTCCTCACGTTGAGTAACTGTTAAAGACCCATGGAAGAATAACGGTTCAGTGTTGCACTCCTCGGCTATAACACGGCATAATATATCACCCATTTCCTTATACTGCGTAAAAATAAGAGTCTTTTCACCATTCTCTAAGATACTTTGTACGGTTGAAATACACTTATCCATTTTTCCAGACTGTTCTTTACTCATCTCGCCACCCTTTAAAAACTGATAAGGATGGTTACAAATCTGCTTCAAAGCTGTTATAAGTTTGAATATATTACCTCGCCTGTTTATTCCGGTAAATCCGCTAATCTTTTCCATCATTTCATTTAATGTCTTTTCATATAAAACGGCTTGCGGTTTTGACAAGTAGCAGTAGTCATTTATCACCATTTTTTCAGGCAAATCAGTAATGACATTTTTATCTGTTTTCAAACGTCTTAGTACAAAAGGTGAAACCGAAAGTTTGAGCTTTGCTGCGCGAGAATTCTCTTTAAACCTTTCAATTGGAATAGCATAACTTTTTTGAAACTCTCTTAATGTGCCAAGGTAACCATGATTTATAAAATCAAATATACTCCACAATTCAGTCAATCTATTTTCTACCGGAGTACCTGTCATTGCTATTTTCACATCTGACTTTAACATCTTTATTGCAAGTGTCTGTGCCGTATCAGGATTTTTTATATTCTGAGCTTCATCAACTATAATCATACCCCAAGTATGTTTTTTCAACTCTTCTACGTCTATACGCATTATTGCATAAGTCGTCAAAATCACATCATGTTTTAAATCCAACTGACGTTCAGCTCCATGGTATACAACCGCATCCAAAGATGGAGCAAACATCTGAATTTCTTTTGTCCAATTTCCCATTAAAGTTGTCGGACAGATTACAAGCACAGGTTTATCTAATTTACCTTCTTCCTTCATTTTCAAAATCAAACTAATGACTTGAATAGTCTTTCCTAAGCCCATGTCATCCGCCATACAAGCTCCAAACCCCTTAGACACATTTGTCCAAAGCCACTTAAGTCCGGTTTGCTGATATGGTCTGAGTTCACCATTTAAATTCGAAGGTGGAGTAACCTCTACTGGTCTGTTAAAATCTTGAATTATCTTAGCAAAAGCTTTGTCATAATCAAAATCGTATTGATCCAGTTGACCTGACATAGAAGCATGAATTAATTCCATCCTTGATAAAGATTTAAAATTAGCTTTTGCAACTTGCTCAAAAATTTTCTTACTCTCATCTTGATCAATTAATACATACTTATTTTTATATTTAATTAAGCCGTTATTATTTTTAACAAGTTCATTAAACTCTTCGAGTGAAATTTTTTCATTACCTATTGCAATCTCATATGAAAAATCCAAAATATCATCTAAGGATATAGCAGAAGATGACGGATTATTGAAAATATCCCTTAGCTCTTGAGTTCGAGCAGTTTTAACTTTTGCATTAATAGATGCCCTAGGAACAACAATATTTACAAGCTCCTTTGGTAAAACTACTTCTATTTGAGCCTTTTGCAGGTAATAAGCAGTCTGCGTAATAATTTTATACACTTCATTTAAGTTGAGATCCAAAGCCAATTTTGTTTCATCTTCAAACAAATCTTCTAACTCCGGCATATACCTAATGGCATAATTCAACTGCTTTTCGACAATACGAGCTATATCAGAAGCATTCGCATCAAATACGGACTCATCAGTATACAAGCGATCAATCAATACGCTTTCCCCAGTTTTTCTGTTCTTGATATGTACTTTCAGTCTGAATAACTCATCTTCAACTTTATCAATTTTGAAAAACGGAATAACATCATATTTACCTAAATACAACTCATCAAACCACTGAGAAATATTTTCTGCAAGATTCATCCCTTTCATAATTGCGCGCTGCTCTTGCTCTTTTATCATGTAAGTTCCAGATTTTACATCTTTAAACTTATATGCCTTTATTCCCAAAAACTTATATATAACATAATTAAGATAGTTATATATAAAATCGTTGACAAAATTCTTTGGCTTTTCACCCTTAATAAACAAATTGTCAGGGATATTTTCCTCAAACATATTTATAATTCTAGCAAGTTGCTGGTTGGTAATAAGCGGCTCATAGACAATCTTAAACATATTTCCTTTGACTTTTACTGTCGGAATAAAGTACAATTTTTCTATTAACTTCATCACAAAATATGTAAGCTTATTCATATAGACAAAAGTCGGGGACAAATTTTCTATATCTATTACATTTCCAAAACCGCCAAAGTAGTCTAGTACAACATCCAAATTCATTGCATATCCGACTTTATCTGCTAATACAACCGAACGGAAACGAAATAATGAACCTTTAGACTTTAAATAATACTCAAAATTATTTGTCGGAGTAACAAAAAAAGATAACTTTTCATTGTCATTAACAATAAAAAAATCAGTATTCCGAGCCGGAGTATGAGGGCTTAAAAAAATCCCCTCAAACTCATCCTCAATCGTCTGATAAATAAGACTCAAAGTATACCTAAAGTCCTTATTTTTAAACCCTTCCGGATTTTCAGAAAGATTGAAAAACAACTCATCTACATTATTTTTTTTAAATGAAAAATCTATATCTAAATAATTTTTTTGCATAAATTTCCAGTCTATAATCACATAATTACTTAATCAGAGATTCGCACTCCATTTCTTCAGGTTTTTTAATACCCATTAATTGAAGTACAGTAGGAGCGACATTACACAACGCGCCACCTTCTTTTAACTCAATATCACTATCACCGTTAATAATTACAAAAGGTACTTCGTTAGTGGTGTGAGCAGTCTGAGGTTTTCCAGTTTGAGAATTTACCATAACTTCAGAATTACCATGGTCAGCCGTCAATATCATTGTTATATCATGTTTTTTACAAGCGTCTGCAATTTTACCAACACACTCGTCTACCACATGACAAGCCTTTGTTGCAGCTTCAATAACTCCCGTATGTCCAACCATATCTGGGTTAGCAAAATTCACAAGAATAAAACCATACTCAGGATTATCAATAGCTTCTAGCACCTTATTGCACACTTCATATGCGCTCATTTCTGGCTGCATATCATAAGTAGCGACTTTAGGTGATGGCACCAACACTCTTGTTTCATTCGGTTGAGGCTCCTCAACCCCACCATTAAAAAAGAATGTAACATGTGCATATTTTTCTGTCTCAGCTGTACGGAATTGTTTAACACCGTTCGCTTCCAATACATCCCCAAGAATATTTACCATATGCTCTTTTCCAAAAGCAACAGGGAAAGTAAAAGTTTCATCATACTGAGTCATACAAACATAATAAAGATTCTTTCTTACTGCTTTTCTTTTAAATCCGTCAAAATCATTAAAATTAATAGCTTTTGTGATTTCACGGGCTCTATCAGGTCTATAATTAAAGAAAATTATTGCATCATTATCATGAATACGAGATTCCTCACCACCTATTACTGTTGGTAATACAAATTCATCATTTTCACCTTTGGCATATGAATTTTGAACACCTTCGCAAGCCGTATTTGCCTTCTCTCCTTCGCCAAGCAACAAAGCATTATAGCCTTTTTCGACACGTTCCCAACGATTATCTCTATCCATTATATAATAGCGACCGATAACCGTAGCAATAGGCGGCAAATTATATTTTTTCAGCTCAGCTTCAACCTGCTCTAAATAAATGCAAGCGCTTTGAGGAGGAGTATCACGTCCATCCAAAAAGGCATGTACATAAACCTTTTTCAATCCACTGTCCGCAGCTAACTTAATCAATGCAATAACATGCTCTAATGAAGAATGAACTCCTCCTGTTGAAACAAGTCCGTATATATGAAGAGCTGAATTATTCTCCTTGACATGTGCTATTGCATTTAAAAACTCTTTATTTTCAAAAAAAGTACCTTTTTTTATAGCATTATTAATCTTAGATAAATCCTGATATACAATTCTACCGGCACCCAAATTCAAATGACCTACTTCACTGTTTCCCATCTGTCCTGCAGGTAACCCTACATACTCACCATCTGCATGTATTTTTACAAACTTTCCTTCCTTTTCCAAACGCTCTACATGCTCAGGCTTTGATAACAACGTTGCGTCATATTCAGGATGTTCAGTACTAATTCCCCAACCGTCCATGATACACAATAAAACTCTTTTTTTCATTTTCAATCCCTCTAATCTATATTTCGTACTATGCAAATAATTTTATCAAGGACACAACAAAATATCAATACTCTATAAATTTTGAAAACAAATACTAATATGATTTTCCAACCAGTGAATTATGCGTCAGCATCTCTAAATCATCATTTAAAGGTGGTAAATCAATTTCATCAGAATATCTTTTTTGCAAAGCCAATTTTAACAAATAATCAGCAAAATGCGGATTTTTAGGAAGTAACGATCCATGTAAATACGTTCCAAAAACATTTTTATACCTTGCACCCTCAGTCCTGTCAGTACCATTATTTCCACTACCAACAGATACAACAGCTAAAGGTTTGGTCTCCCCTTGAATATATGTAAGACCGCTATGATTTTCGAATCCGACAAGCGTTGAAGGAGTTAAAAAGTCACTAACCGCAGTCACATTACCGATAAAACGCCTCTTACCCGCAACTGTATACGCATCCAAAAGACTTATACCATTCAATCTATCAGCCTCAAATGGTTGATAATAATGCCCCATTAATTGGTATCCACCACAAATTCCTAAAAATACAGCCCCTTCATCTCTTTGTGAAATTAAATTTTCCCTTTGCAAGTATAACTCACTCGCAACTTCAACCTGCTGCTTATCCTGACCACCACCGATAAAAAACAAATCAAAAGATTCTATTCTATCACCAATACCAATTTGTCTAAAATCAACGTCAATTCCTCGCCATTCACAACGTTTCATCAAGGTGATAATATTTCCCCTATCTCCATATAAATTAAGTAATTCAGGATATAAATGCGCTATTGATATTTTTAAATTCATAAGATTCTCCGCCAAAATTATACCACAAATCTTGCTCATGCTATAATCTTTTTATGGAAAAAAAATATAGTTTTATCGATACACACTCACATATAGACATGATTGAAAAAATAACTTTGGAAGAAGTTATTACTAATGCAGACCAAAATAATGTCACAAAAATTATACTCCCATGTGCATACCCGAAAGATATAGATAAAATTTCTCAAATCGCAGCTTCTTACCCCAATATATATGCATATCTTGGTGTACACCCCTCAGAAGCTAAAGATTGGGATGACTCGTTAGCTGAAAAAATAGAAAACGAAATATCCTTTAATAAAAAAATAGTCGGAATAGGAGAAATCGGACTTGATTACTACTGGGATAAAAGTTTTAATGCTGTACAAAAAGAAGTTTTTATAAAACAAATACAACTTGCAAATAAACTTAACCTTCCTATCAATATACACGATAGAGAAGCACACAAGGATTGCTTTGATATATTAACCGAATACAATAAAAATTCAACAGTAATAATGCATTGTTTTTCAGGAAGCATTGAATTTGCGAAAGAATGTATCAATGCTGGGTTTTACATTGCTATCGGAGGTGTTGTAACGTTCAAAAATGCAGTAAAAATGAAAGAAGTAGCAAAAGGAATTCCTCTTGAGCGTTTACTTTTAGAAACTGATGCGCCCTACCTGACACCTGTTCCATACAGGGGAGAAGAAAATCAACCAGCCTATGTTAAGTTCGTCGCAGAAGAAATTGCGAACCTAAGAAAAATTACAGTTGAAGAAATTGCTCTCGCTACTTCTGAAAATGCAGAAAGGATTTTTAATTTTCAAATATGAATAAGGAAAGATTAGATAAATATTTAGTTGATCTTGGCTATTTTGAAACAAAAAGTAAAGCTTCTGCAGCGATATTGGCTGGGAATGTTAAAATTAACGACGAATATATAACAAAAGCTGGTTTTCAAATTAACATAAATAAAGAATACGATATTAACGTCAAATCAATGCCTTACGTTTCACGAGGAGGATTCAAACTGAAAAAGGCATTGGATACCTTTCCTATAATAACGAAAGACAGAATTTGTATAGATGCCGGTGCATCAACAGGAGGATTCACAGATTGTCTACTGCAAAATGGTGCAAAATTTGTCTACGCCGTAGATGTTGGTTACGGACAACTAGACTGGAAAATTCGCTCCGATGCTAGGGTTAAACCTATTGAACGAACGAATCTGAAAGTATGCTCATTTAACGAAATTTATGCAGAAAACGAACCGATTGCTGATCTACTTGTAAGTGATTTATCTTTCATTTCATTGACAAAAGTTTTGGAAAACCTCAAAAAGTTGCTAAATCCGAACTTCCATGAAATGATTTGCCTTATAAAACCTCAGTTTGAAGCTGGGAAAGACAATGTCGAAAAAGGCGGTGTCGTAAAAAACAAAAAAGTACACTGCGAAGTAATAGAAAAAGTAATCACCTGTGCTAAAGGACTTAATTATGGAATTAAAGGACTTACATATTCCTCAATCAAAGGACCTTCCGGTAACATTGAATATCTGATATGGTTATCCAGTGAAAACTCTAACTGTGAATACAGCGTTAATGATATCGTAGAAAATGCGTTTTTTAACTTAAACTAGCTTCTTGGGGGAATTTGCACTAATGGCTCCAGAGAATTAACATCTATATATTTAAACACATTTAACACTATTCCCGGTTGAAAATAGTAAACATTATCTGCCGGTGTAAGTTTCAATATTGAACGATTATTGTCTACTTTTACAACACTTGCCAGAAATTGTTTTCCTACAGCTGTAAATAATATATAGCCCGTCTTTGATTGAATTTCATCAACAGTAAATCTATTTGCATTAATTGACGATATTGCAAGATAAAAAAGTTTGTCACTTGGCATTTTATACAACTTATTACAATCTTCAAAACTCATTTTCTGCGGCGTGACCAATGTACTCATACTCATTACCTCTTCGCCAATAGTTTGACCTGAAATACTCAATAAAACTATAACTAAAGACAAAACAACAATTAATCTTTCCATGTTTCACCTACGCTCACATCCACTACTAAAGGTACTTTTAAAGGTTGACCTAATTGCATCGACTCAACAACAACTTTTTTAACAAGATCCAATTCTTCCTTCAAAACCTCAATAACAATCTCATCATGAACTTGAATTATCATCTTAGACTTTAAATCTAATTCCCTGAGTCGTCTATCACATTCAATCATCGCAAGTTTTATCAAATCAGCCCCGGTTCCCTGCATAGGATAATTTATCGCAGCTCGTCGGGCAAACTCTCTGACTGAAGCTATCGGGCTATCTAATTCTTTTGTAAAATAACGTCTTCTTCCAAATAATGTTTCTGCATAACCCTCTTTTTCGACCATTTCAGTTATTCTTTTCATATAACGTTTTATATTAGGATAAGTCTTAAAATACCTTTCAATAAAGTTTTCTGCATCACTGTTGGAAATTCCCAAAGCCTTTGCTAATCCAAATCTTGTCTGTCCATATATAATTCCAAAATTAACTGCTTTTGCCCTATACCTCATTTGTTTAGTAACTTCCTCTACAGGAACATCAAATACATTTGATGCAGTAAGCGTATGTATATCAACATTATTTGTAAATGCATTTAATAAATGCGGCTCTTCCGAAATATGTGCCAAAATTCTCAATTCAATCTGTGAGTAATCTGCTGATAAAATTAAATTGTTTTCTCTATCTCCAGGTACAAAGGCACTTCTAATTATGCTACCATCTTCTGTCCGTATAGGAATATTTTGCAAATTTGGATTTGAAGAAGAAAGCCTACCTGTAACTGTTGAAGCTAAATTATACGTTGTATGAATTCGTCCATCTTTGGGACTTGCTAACTGTGGTAATGCATCAGCATATACAGATTTTAACTTATTATATTTCCTATACTGCAATATCAATTTACAAATTTCGTGTTTATCAGAAAGCTCCTCCAAAACCTCTGCACTTGTCGAACGCTTTTTACGTTTTGATATTTGCAATTTATCATATAAAATTGCTGATATCTGACGTGGAGAATTTAGATTAAAACCTTCCCCTGCTAAATCATAAATTTGTTTAACAACCAACTCTACCCTCTCGCCCAATACCTTTTCATATTTAGCTAGCATTTTAGCATCCAATGCTGCACCTGTTAACTCCATATCTGCAAGAACATATGAAAGTGGCATATCTATAGTTTCTAAAATTTCATTTTCCTTAGCTGTCAAACACCCTATCCAATACTGAGTTAAACGCAGTATAGTATCTGCGACCTCTGCAATATAGATACTTGCAATATCCAAATCTGAGTCCTTAAGCTTAAGTATCCTATTAGGTCCTTTTCTTGCACCATGATAATCAATAATAGTGCGCCCTAAATTTTCAATAGCCTGAACTTCTAGTTCATGATTTCTGGAAGAGTCTTTAACAAAACTTGCTAAAAGAACATCTAAAACAAAACCACGACTTTCTATTCCAAAATTCTTCAACAATCCATAGTGAGTCTTTACATTATGCGTGACTTTTTTAATATTTACATCCTCCAGAATATCTTTAATCTCCGGTAGTACAGCAGATAAATCCAACTGTTTCGCTGTAGTATTTGAATGTCCCAAAGGTATGTAATAAATTTTTGATTTTGGTAATACATCTTGAGATAAAATCGAACCATCACGATATGTAATACCATCATTGTATGCAAATGCAATACCGGTAAGTGCAGAATCAACAATATCTTTCATATCTGCGTCAACATAACAACAAATTAATGATTTATCTTTTAACTGCAAAATGGCTGCTTTTAATTTTTCATCAGTATCTATTAATTCAAAATCAAAAGAATAGTTATTTACACCATCAAACTCATGATGAGTAGAAAAATTTAAACGTAACTGACCAGCTTCAGATGAAGAATTAGAAACATCATGTTCTTTTTCACAGGATGTAACATTATTAAACAATGACATTACAGAATCAATTTGCTTAATTAATGAATAAAACTGCAACTTTTTAAAAAAATCAGTTACAGCATTAACATCAGGAACTTCAATGCAAGCTTTATTGAAGTCAAATTCAATATCTAAATTTCTAATTATGGTAGCCAGAAAATAACTCAACTTTGCCATATCTTGACCTTGCTGAATGCTTCGTTTAATGGAAGTTTTTTCAGATTGCTCATAATTTTCGAGTACACCAGCTAAAGTTCCATACTCCTTCAATAATCGAACAGCTGATTTAGAGCCAACACCACGAATACCGGGTATATTATCTGACGAATCCCCACACAAAGACTTGTAATCAACAATTTGGTTTGGATATACTTCTAATTTTTCATAAACCTTATCCCAATCATAGGTCGTAAGCTCACCCTTTGATGGCAAAATGACCTTTACGCATCCTTGCTCATCTATTAACTGAAATGAATCTTGGTCACCTGTTAAAATTAAAACATTATGTCCCAAATCACAAGCTTTTTTCGAAATTGTACCGATTACATCATCTGCTTCATAGCCTTCTTTTGTATACACAGGTATTTTAAAAACTTCAAGCCCTTGCTTTATTAAATCCATCTGAATTCTCATCGGATCAGGCATAGCCTTACGATTTGATTTATATTCACTGTATTTTTCCACTCTAAAAGTATTATGACTAACATCAAATGCAACAGCAATAGCATCAACATTGAATGACTTATTTCTTAACAACTCAAAAATTGCCTTAAAAAAGCCAAATACACACCAAGTAGGAGTACCATCAGAAGTACTCATATGCGTGCGTTCTAATGCATAATACTGACGAAATGCCAAAGCATGACCATCAATCAAAACAAGAGTCTTCTTCTGCTCCATATACCCTAACCCCTATATTAAAATAACTTATGCAATGCTCTCGTTAGAAGTGTTGCCATTAGTAGGGAGCTTAATCAACTCTGCCTTATTCCTATTTTTAACCATTTCCTCTGTAACAACAAACTTCTTAACATCAGATTTCGTTGGGACATCGTACATAACATCCAACATAATTTCTTCAACAATAGAGCGCAATGCACGAGCACCTGTCTTTCTCTTCATAGCCTCCTGAGCTATCAAATCTACCGCTGCAGGCTCAAATTCCAAATCTACGCCATCCATCTCAAGCAAACATTTGTATTGCTTTAGTACTGCGTTTTTTGGCTCAGTTAAAATCATTTTTAAAGTCTTTTCATTCAACTGATCCAGCACAGCATAAATTGGAACACGACCAATAAATTCAGGAATCAAACCAAATTTAAGCAAATCCTCAGGTTGAAGTTTTTTCAACATTTTTACTGCATTAGCTTCCTTCTCAGCCTGAGTAAGCGGAGCTTTAGCTCCAAAACCTACAGTCGTACCTTCGCCTGCCCTACGTTCAACAATTTTTTCCAAACCAACGAAAGCACCGCCGACGATAAAAAGAATATTACTAGTATCTATTTCTATAAACTCTTGGTGAGGATGCTTTCTTCCCCCTTGAGGAGGAACATGCGCAACAGTTCCCTCAATCATCTTCAACAATGCCTGCTGAACACCTTCACCAGAAACATCACGAGTGATAGAGGTATTTTCAGATTTTCTTGAAATCTTATCAATCTCATCGATATAGATAATACCTCTTTCCGCCTTTGAAGAATCAAACTCTGCATTTTGATAAAGTCTTAAAAGAATATTTTCTACATCATCACCTACATAGCCTGCCTCGGTTAAAGTAGTAGCATCAGCAACAGCAAAAGGAACATCTAACATTTTAGCTAAAGTTTGAGCTAAAAGTGTCTTTCCTGAACCTGTAGGTCCTACAAGCAAAATATTAGATTTTTGTATTTCAACACCTTCTTTATCATTAGCTTTGTTATGTTTTAAGCGCTTATAGTGGTTATATACAGCAACTGACAACACCTTTTTTGCATCATCTTGACCGACAATATATTGATCCAAATACGCTTTTATCTCATGAGGTTTTGGAATTGGTTTTTCAGACTGTTCATTAGTCTCATCAGTTCCTTCCTTTTCTTTTGATTCAAAGAATTCTTCATCCAAAATCTCATTACAAAGTTCAACGCATTCATCACAAATATACACCTCAGGTCCAGCAATCAACTTTTTTACTTGATCCTGAGTTTTACCACAAAATGAACACTTTAATCTATTGTCATCATGCTTAGGCATCTAATTTCTCCCAGTTTACTTTATTTCATCTCGAGTGACAACTTTATCAATCATACCATACTCTAATGCTTCTTGAGGAGTCATGATATAATCACGATCGGTATCTTTTTCTATTTTCTTAAGAGATTGACCAGTATTAGAAGCTAATATCTCATTCAAGGCTTTTTTAATTCTTATAATTTCAGCAGCCTGAATTTCGATATCAGTAGCCTGTCCTTGAGCGCCACCCAAAGGTTGGTGAATTAACACACGAGAATGAGGAAGAGCCAAACGTTTTCCCTTAGCACCTGAAGACAACAAAAATGCCCCCATTGAAGCCGCTTGACCAAGACAAATTGTTGAAACGTCAGCTCTAATGTGTTGCATAGTATCATATATTGCAAAACCAGCGGTTACACTGCCACCAGGGCTGTTAATATATAACATGATATCTTTTTCCGGATTTTCACTATCCAAAAGCAACAACTGAGCTACAACCAAATTAGCTACCATGTCGTCAATAGGAGTTCCCAGAAAGATAATTCTTTCTCTTAACAACCTTGAGAAAATATCGAAAGATCTTTCTCCTCTGCTGGACTGTTCAATTACCACAGGTACAAAACTCATGATTAATTCCCTTTCTTATTCAATTATAAAACTACTTTCATTTAATGTCTACTTGTCATCTTTTTTCGCAGGTGCAACTAACTCTACTTTATTATTTGCAGCTAAAAAGTCTCTAACTTTATCATTCAAAGCTTGTTGAGAAATTGAAGCTAAAAAGTCTGCGTTGCGTCCAAACTGCTTAATAACTTCCTGAGGAGGCATACCATAAGCATTACCCAACTCCGCAAATTTTTTCTCCAAATCAGACTGTTCCAATTTAATATTCTCATCCTTTGCAATTTTGTCAATCACTAAAGAATTTTTAATTCTTACAACAGCATCATCTTTGATATTTTTCAAAATCTCATCTTCACTACCTTGAGCTTTAACTAAATTATCCCAAGCAATACCTTGAGAAGCGAGTCTATGTTTATAATCTTCAGTCAAAGAAGCAGTTTCTCTATCTATCATAGACTGAGGTATTTCAACCTTTACTGATTCTACAACTGTTTTAAACAATTCATTTTCAGAATTTGTCTTATTTGTTCTTTCTCTTTGTGATTCAAGATATTTTTGCACATCAGCCTTCAAGTCTTCAACAGTCTTAAAATTACCAACTTTTTGTGCGAATTCATCATTTAATTCTGGAGTTTTTCTTTCTTTTATTTCATTTATCTTAATTTTAAAAGTAGCAGGCTGACCTTTCAATTTTTCATCATGATATTCTTCGGGGAATGTAACATCAATATCAAATTCTTCATTTAAGTTATGTCCAACAATTTGTTCTGCAAACCCAGGAATAAAATTTGAATGACCCAAATCCAGCGGATAATTTTTCCCAGATCCACCAACAATTTTTTCACCGTTAGAAAAACCTTCAAAATCAATAACCGCAGTATCAGTATCATTTGCTGGTCTATCGACAACTAATTCCAATGTTGAGTGTTGTCTTAGCAAGGCATCAATAGACTTATCTAATGCATCCTCAGCAATAACAGCATCTTCAACTTTGACAGTTAAACCTTTGTACTGTCCTAGAGTAACTTCTGGTCTTAACTCAGCCTTTGCAACGACCTTCAAATCCTCTCCAACATTAAAATCATAAGATGTTATGTATGGTTGAGTAATTATATCAAGTTTATTTTCTATAATAGCTTCGCTTATTGCTTTAGGCATCAATTTTTCTATAGCTTCTTGCTTAATTCTTTCAACACCCACATGTCTTTCAACAACAGCTCTTGGAGCCTTACCCTTTCTAAATCCATCAATATTAACGTATTGAGAAATAGTTCTTACAGCCTGATTATATGCATCAACCGCATCTTTTGCCGGAATAGTAATATCCAATTTTACTAAATTTTCTTGTTCTTTTTCTAGTGTAACTTTCATTTTCATAATCCTTTTTTCTCATGTATCTTTTTAAATGATATCTCAAAAAAGAATTTGTGCAAGTCATACTATGGGAGTACTTCACATATTTTTTATTTATAGTAAAATAACATGTATGAGATTGATAAACAAAAAAAATATAGGGATATTTAAAGCTTTAGTAAAAGGATTCATGAAATGCCAAGAACCTTTTACACATATTGTAGAGGTCAATAATAGAGAGTTAAAACCATGCATATACGTTATGTGGCACTCCGACCAATTTTGTATATATGGCATTGAAGACAAATCTCATCTTAGCGTACTGATTAGCAATTCAATTGATGGTGAAATTGTAGCATATGCGACTGAAGCACTAGGATTTAAAACAGTTAGAGGCTCATCCAAGAAAAAAGGTGCGGTAGAAGCCACAATGCAAATGCTGACACGGTTAAAAAATGGAGAATGTGTAGCAATAATGGTTGATGGTCCTAGTGGTCCTTTGCATGTAGTCAAAAATGGAGCCATTAAATTGGCCAAATTATCAGGAGCTCCAATTGTACCTGTTTGTTGGTATTCTCCACAATTTAATTTTGTGGCACTTCCTTCTTGGGACAAAATGACTACCCCCATTTTAGACACAAAGATATTAAATCTTTACGGAGAACCCATATACATACCTTCTGATTCAACTCCAGAGCAGGATGCTGAGTACAAAGCTATAATAAAAAAATCCCTTGAAGACCTTCAATCAAGGATTCCGGCGGAATGGGAAGAGGCTAAAAAAGCAAAACTATGGCAGAAGAAAAAACAAGAAAAATAAAAGTATCTGCTTTGCAGATGAACTCAAAAGTTGGGGACAAGTATTATAATTTCAATAAATTGAAAAAACTGATTAATACAAACTTGGATAATGATGTAGATGTGCTTATCTTACCCGAAGTTTGGACTGTGGGCTGGGATTGTAAATATTTTCAACAATCAGCAGAGGAAATAGACAAAAGCGAAACTATTAAATTACTTTCTGATATTGCTCTTAAATACAATACATATGTAATAGGAGGAAGTTTTATCGAAAAAAGTAAAGACGGGTTATTTTTTAATACATCACCTGTTATTGATAAATCAGGTAAACTTATTGCAAAATATTCAAAAAATCATTTATACTCATCATATGGAGCCGATGAAAACAAATACATTACAGTTGGGGAAAGCCCAATTATGGTTAATATTAAAGGTATAAAAACGGGACTTACAATATGCTACGACATCCGTTTTCCTGAAATATTCAGAGCTTATCGAAAGGCTGGAGCAGAATTACTCATTAATATGGCTGCTTGGGGACTTGGAAAACCCATACCTTGGGAAACTTTAACCAGATGCAGAGCTATCGAAAACCAATCATACTTGGTTGCACTCACCCAATCCGGACAAATTTCAGGCAATGAATGGAACATAGGTCATTCTCGTATTTTTGATTTTTTGGGCAATACAATTACCGAAATAAAAGAACAAAAAGAAGGACTTATGTCTGCAATTTTAGATTTTTCACCGTTGCGTAAATACAGAGATGAATGTAAAATTTTGGATGACATAAAAAAATCATACGAGGTAAAATATAATGAATAAGATTATCAAAATTTTTACTGTATTACTAGTCACAATAATCTGCGGCTCTAACGCATTTGGCTATTCTATAGACAATGCAATCAGTGATTGTGGAATAAATAAAAGTGCAATATCAATATCCATACGAGACGTAAACTCAGGGAAAGCCGTTTATCAATTACATGAAAAAAGACCTATGGTTCCGGCATCAACACTGAAGCTTGTAACATATGCGGCATCTTTAGACACACTGGGAAAAGACTTCAAATTCAAAACAGACTTATACAAGACAACAAATAATGAACTTTATTTAAAATTAGCGGCTGATCCATTTTTAACATCCAAAGACTTAGACACTTTGATAGACAAAGCCGAACAAAAGAAAATCTCCGAACCTAAAAAATTCTACATTGATGATTTTGTGATAGACAGCAATGAATGGGGAGAAGGATGGCAATGGGACGATGATCTAAATATTCTCATGCCTAAATTTAGTTCATACAATATTGACAAAAATCTGCTCGAAATAACTATAGAGCCTACCGCTAAAGGTGCCCCTGCACAAATTTATTTAACAACATTCTATCCCTTAACCTTTATAAATCTTGTGACAACTGGAGATACAAATGATGTTGAGCTAAGTCGAACCAATTTTATATCTCCAAATGTTATCACTGCTAAAGGGTCTGTTAAAAAACAATTTTCAATGCAAATCCCGACAAATAATCCCAAACGATATTTTTTACTTCGACTAGAAGATTCGATAAGGGAACATCACTTAGAATATTACGGAAACTTTCAACAGGGAAAATTACCAAAACAGAATATCTACCTTGTGGGCAGTATTGAACATGATCTTTCTTTAGCAACTGAAGCTATTTTAAAAAAAAGCAGTAATTTTGCTGCCGAAACTCTTTTCAAAATAGCAGGAGGTAAATTTGTAAACAATACCGGCTCAATTGACCACTCAAAGCAAATGCTTGATGCTTATCTTGAAAAAAAACAATTAAATTCTGCTGATATTAAAGTTGTTGATGGAAGCGGGGTGTCTAAGAATAATCTTATGACAAGCGATTTTATGACTAATTTTCTAGTAAAAGAAGCTAACAACAAAATCCTTATCGACAACCTTCCTCAACCTTCAGAAGGTACACTGGAAAACAGAATGTTATATTTCAAAGGAAACTTACGAGCAAAAACAGGTACAGTATCTAATGTTAGCGCTCTTGCCGGATATATTTCAACACAAAAAGGGAATAAATTAGCTTTTGATATAATGATTGACGATTCAAAATCAACACCTGCTGATAAAAAAATGCTTGAAGAATATATTCTTAGAGCAGTATATAGCAATTATTAAAAAACAGTAACAATTTAACGAATAAGCAAAAATATGATACAATATTAAAAAAAAGGAATTAACAATGGAACCTACAGTAAGTATATTAACTGCAACGCATAATATTATAGAAAAAGGACAAATCGACGATTTTAACTTGCTTATCTCCCTTATTGATAGGCAGACATATCCTAAAATTGAACATATCATAGTTGACAATGCTTCAAATGATGGAACAGCAGAATTATTAAAAAATTACAAAAATAAAGGATACTTGAATTTTTACTCAGAAAAAGATACTGGTAAATTTGCAGCATACAATAAAGGCATTATGAGAGCAAAGGGTAAATATATATCATTTGTGAGTTGTGACGACTTTTACCATGATATTACGGCGATTACAGACGTTGTAAATTTAATGGAGGCAGAGCAGGCTGACTTTTGTTTTTCACCTGCGTACTGTAGACATCCTGAAGACTTTGTTTTCCTCTTCGAACCAGCAATATACAACGTATTTCAAGTCATGCCATGCGCAAGACAAGGCATGTTCTTCAAAAAAACAATGCTTGAAAAAGAAAGATATTTTGATGAAAAATTCAAAACAATGGCTGATTTTGACCTTATTATCAGAATAATGATGAAAAAATACAAGGGTATATATTTCCCAAACAATTTTATGACATATAAGCTCGGAGAAAAAGCTTATACCAATCAAGAAAAGTGTCTGGAAGAAACAAAATTGGTCTATTTGAAAAACTATAGATCCTTATATCCGTTAAATAATGAAACACTTGACTATATGGTACAAGTATCAGAATTTCCGAAACCACTTTTGGAAAAACTTGCTCAATTTTTTCCACCTCAGGATAAAGAACACTTCTTTGAGTCTTGTGAGCAAATGAAAAAATTACGTGTTGAGGCAATGAAACAATCCAAAAGATAAATTTTATTTGCAAATTTAATTTTGCTCGTATTATAATAATATTATTGACATGTAGAGTATAGAAAATTAGGGATATAAAAATGGAGCAACAAAGAATTGCAGTAATAGGATGTGGAGTGTGGGGCAGAAATATTGTAAGGAATTTTTACAACCTAAATGCCTTAGATACTGTGTGTGATATTGACGACGAAAACCTTAAAAAAGTTACAGAACAATATCCGGGAGTTAAAGTAACCAAAGATTACAATGATATTATTCAAAGCAAAGAAATAACAGGCGTAGTGGTTGTTACGCCGAGCCATACACACTATAAAATGGTAAAAGCAATGCTTGAGGCTGGTAAACATGTATACGTTGAAAAGCCTATTTCTACAGTGGCTCAAGAAGCAAAAGATCTTACAGAACTGGCTAATACAAAAGGACTTGTGCTTATGGTTGGTCATTTACTTCTGTATCATCCTGCAGTCAACAGATTAAAAATGCTTATAGAAGAGGGCGCATTAGGAGATGTAGTGTATGCTCAAAGCGACCGTTTAAATGTCAACTACTTTAAAAATGATAGAAGTGTTATGTGGGATCTTGCCCCTCACGATGTCTCAATGATAAGCTATGTAACAGGAAAAGCTCCAGTAAGAGTAATCAGCGCAATAGGCTGTTCTTCTGATAAAAATGAAATTATGGATATTACACATATAGGAATCGAATTTGAAGACGGTGTTATTGGTCACATCTCTGACAGTTGGATTACTCCGAGAAAACACGTGAATCTTCTGGTCAGAGGTACTAAAGCTACAGCAATCCTTGATGATACATTGCCTGAACACAAATTAGTAATTTTTGATAACTTTGTACCGGCTAATACTCAAAATATTGAACTTGATTACTTGGAGATAGAACCGTTGAAGTTGGAATGTCAACATTTTATAAGTTGCTGTGAAAAAGGACAAAAGGCGCGTTCTGACGGAGAAAACGGATATGCTGTAGTTAGCATTTTGGAAGAAGCTGAAAAGATAATGCTTGGTGAAAAGGTTAAAAAACTTGATAAAATAAACTTTGCACTATCAAGAACAAAAAAATAACTCTAGCCAAATAATTAAACTTAAGGGAGACATAAAAATGGCAAATTTTATTTCAATATTTAGAATTTTCGTTGCGTTATTTGCGATAGCGCTGCTCTATGTTAGAACAACCTGGGCTTATCTTTTAGCGCTATTGTTAACCATTATAGCTTTTGCTTTGGATGGAGTAGACGGATATATTGCAAGAAAGTTTAACGAGACTTCTGATCTTGGCTCAGTGCTGGATATCATGGGAGATAGAATTGTGGAATCATCATATTGGATTGTTTTTGCCGTGATGGGTTGGATTAGCATTTTATTTCCTCTAATATGTGTATTTCGAGCATTTACAACCGATAGCTTAAGGAGCGTCGCCTTGTCTAAAGGATATACAGCCTTTGGTTCTAAAAGCATGCAAAAGAGTAAGCTAGGATACTTTATCTGCTCTTCAAAATTTATGAGAATAAGCTACGCTGTTGCAAAAGTTGTGGCATTTTTATTCCTAATTATCGCCAACACACCGGGAATAGAATTCTGGCCTCAGATTGGTCTGTTCCATGGTATTACAATGTTCTTTGCTTGGGCAGCCATTATATTCTGCGTAGTTAGAGGTATTCCTGTTGTAGTAGAAAGCAAAAGTTTATTTGCAAAAGAGACTCAAAATGGCTAGTAAAATCAATATTGTACTATATGAGCCGGAAATTCCACAAAATACAGGGAATATTGCAAGGTTATGCGCATGTACTGGAGCTAGTTTATACCTTGTAGGGAAATTAGGATTTTCACTTTCAAGTAAGTATACCAAACGAGCAGGACTAGACTACTGGGATAGCGTCGATTTACACAAAATTGATACAATGGATGAATTGCTTGATGCGCACAAAGATGCTACTTTTTATTATCTAACAACAAAAACCCAAAAGGTATATACTGACATCAAGTTTAAAGATGGAGATTTTATAGTATTTGGACCTGAGACGAGAGGACTGCCTGAAAGATATGTTAAATCTGATACAGCACTAACAATTCCAATGAAAGCAGGGCAAAGAAGTCTAAATTTATCAAACTCCGTAGCAATTGTAGCATATGAGGTAATAAGGCAAAATGGATTATAAACTCCCCAAACTACCGACAAGAAAGCCGGACTCCAATAAGGGGACTTTTGGGAAAATATTAAATATTTCAGGTTCACAATACATGCCAGGAGCTGCATATATTTCTTCAGTATCAGCTATGACAGCAGGTTGTGGACTTGTTTGTCTTATGAGCGATGAGTGTGTAATAAAAACGGTAAGTGCACTTACTCCAATTATAACTTTTGCCCCTCATAATGAGCTTGCACAAAAACTAAAAACATTTGATGTACTGCTAATAGGATGTGGCTTATCAACATCCCTTAAAGCTGTTAGAATTTTCAAAAAAGCAATACAAAACTCTAAAATACCAACGATAATAGATGCAGATGGACTTAATATTTTGGCAAATACAAAAATAAGTACGCCTTCAAAAACAATTTTAACGCCCCATCCGCTTGAGGCTGCAAGATTACTCAAAGTTGAACTTGAACAAGTATTAAAAGCCAAAGAGCAATCCGCTATTAACATATCTAAAAAATACAACTGCATAACCGTTCTCAAATCTCATGAAACAATAGTTACCGACGGAACGAAAATTTTCAAAAACATAACTCAAACTACAGCACTTGCAAAAGGGGGTAGTGGTGATGTTTTAGCGGGAATGATTGCCAGCTTTGTTGCCCAAAACATGAATTTATTTGATGCTGCAGCTCTAGGTGTATACTTACATGGACTCGCGGGAAATCTGGCAGCAAAAGACCTGACTGAGCATTGCGTTACCGCAAATGACACAATCAGGTATATTGCTAATGCTTTTAATAATTACTACGCAATGTAGTCAATTGAATCTGTAATCTTAGTGTTAGCAGTTGAATCAGCCAAAGCCTCATCAATAATATTCAACTCCGCTTCAACTTTTTTTGGACTAATTACATCCTCAGGAACACCAAAAGAACGAGCGTAAGAATTTTCTCTTTCTACAATTGAAGGATGAATATCCAAAACATCTCCTTCACTTGTGACATTACCAATAGGCTTTCTCACCATTGCAGCTGATTCTTTGCGAGATTCCATCATTGCATCTTCTGCTATATTAATATTTTTTCTACTTGCAACATATGAATCTACTGCATTTTGAACAACTTTAATACCTTTTTTAGCTGGGTTACCTGTAAATTGTACACTACTGATCATTTTAAAATATCTCCTTTGCTTCTACATCCTTATATAAACATGTAAAAATAAATATTGCTAAACAAACAACTAAAAGTTGACAAAACTTAATAATTCAGTTTACTAAAAAAAACTAACAATAAGTTACTTTACCAAGCACAACACGTTTTGAAGCACCGGTACAAGAAGGCAAATTAGCAGGAATACCGTAATAATTACAATATCCTAAAAGGGCAAACGCCATTACTTCTTTAAAATTATTAGAAATCCCATAATCATCATGAGTTTTAAGATTTACATGTTTTGGCAAATAATGACGTAGGTATTTCATCAAAGTTGGATTATAGGCACCGCCACCACCAACAATAACCTCATCAATATCAACAACAGGATATACAAATCTTTCATAAGCTTGTGCGATAGATTTAGCAGTTAATGCCGTCACTGTAGCCATAATGTCTTTTGGGTCTTTTGGACCAAATTTCAAAGCATTTTCAATGTATTTCGGTGAAAAATACTCTCTGCCCGTAGTTTTAGGAATGTTTTTAAAATAATATTCATCTTGCAATAAACACTCCAGCCAACTATCAGATATTGTACCCTCATTAGCTATATCGCCATTTTTATCATAAGGACTGTCGAAAAACTTATTTGCGCAATAATCAATCATAATATTTCCAAGTCCTGTATCAAACCCAAATGTATCATTGTCCTTTGAGACAACTGTAACATTAGATATACCGCCAATGTTTTGAATACAAACATTTTTTTTCAAAGGCTTAAACCATTTTTCATCAGCAAAACAAACCAATGGTGCGCCATCACCTCCTGCTGCAATATCAGCTTCTCTAAAATTTGATATAACCATACAGCCTGTCTGCTGAGCGATAATCGCACTTTCACCTATTTGTAAAGTGCTTTTTAACTGGATTCCATCAAGCTTTTCATCTTTTGGAGAATGATAAATTGTCTGTCCATGACTTGCTATCAAGTCAGGTTTTTCATGCTCTGAAATTAACAGTTTACACGCATCAGCAAAGCAATGACCAATAGCAAAATTCATCTGACATACATCTTGAATGTCTGCATGACCACTAAACAAATTAAATATTTTTGCTCGGATGTGCTCAGGATATTTATAATTTATACCCGTTATAAGCTTACAAGACAAATCCGGATAGACAACACATAGTCCGGCATCAATACTGTCACAAGATGTACCAGACATTAATCCTATAATTTTTTTGGGTTCTAACATGTTCTTTTCCATATCTTAATAATAAAAAAAAGCTTGCGACATGGCAAGCTATGAATACTATTACTAATATACAATTTAAACTTATAAAATATCCCTAATCAACATCCCATTAACCTTAAATTTCCTCAATCTCCTCAACTATCATTCTCATCTTACAGCAACGTAAACGCCATCACCTCTTTTTCTACAACTAATACTATTTTCCATCGGTAGCCATCCATCCAATTTTTGAATTTCCACTCCCCATAGTTACAATGTAAATCTTAGTAAAATATTTGACAAGTAAAAAAAAGTAAAATAAAATTTACAATTGACCATGCCCCTTGATATATATATACAAAATTCGTGTTTTAAAAACTTAATGAAGAAATTTTAATGAAATTAAGTAAAAAATTATCAAAAAAAGTTTGACAATTTTTCTTATTTGTCATGCAAAAATAAAAAAAATAATTGTTTTTCCATAAATAGCTGCTATAATTAAAGTAGGGAGAAAAATATGAAAGAATTTTTAAGAAATGATACTGTCACATACAATTTAATTTCCTTTACAGGATATCGGGCCTTAATTTTATTCAAGTTACTAACAGAAAGCCCCAAATCATATGAAGATATCAGATCTTATTTTGAAACAAATCCATATATACAAGAACAATTTTCAATGGATTCTTTAAGAATGTATCTAAACACTCTTAAAGTTGCCGGATGCACTGTTGAAAAAACTGTCATAGACAAAATTCCACGATATTATGTACCCAAAAATCCATTTAACTTAAAAATAACTCCAGAACAAAAAAAATCACTAATTAAAATATACAAAACACTAACTCAAAATCTTGCAGTAGAAGAAATAGTTCAACTGGACAACTTACTTTTAAAATTAGTACAATACATTGATGACGAAAATTTTGTAAATGATTACAAAAAAGTTTCAGTTTTAAAACGAGAAAACACTGAAATAGTAACAAAATTACAAAAATGTTGCGAAACCAAAAAGCGAATTATAGTATCCTATAATTCACCTCATTCAGGCATAAAAGACATTGAAATGATTACTCAAAAACTTTTATACCATAATAATAAGTTGTACCTAAGGGCAAAAGGTCTTGAATACAAAGATGAAACTGATTTTTTAATTAGCAGAATCATAGAAATAAAGGAGATAAAGGAGGTAACAAATACCGAAGCTAATCAAATAGCTCCTAAACTTTCCGTAATATATAAACTTAAAACCAACGGTACAGTACCTGATTTAGAGTCAGGAGAAAAACTTTTAGAAATTGATCAATCTTATGCTACGATCATGATATCAGGAAGCAACAGTTTCTATATAAATCAAAGGCTACTGGAATATGGAAGTTCCTGCACCGTAATATCCCCTACAGATTATAAAGAAAATTTCTTAAAACAGCTTAAAGAAATAAGAGGTAATTATGATTAGAACAAAGAGAAAACTTCCGAAAAAATTCAATATCTCAGGTGTTCGAATGTTAAAGTTGCTTGGCTTGTTATATCAAGGTGATACACAAGTAAAGGATGTGATAAAACTCTTTTACGACACACCCAAACAAAGAGAGGCTAATAGTGTACACGTAAGTTTATGCAAGTATTTAAATACACTTAAAATAATTGGTATACGAGTAGAAAAACATAAAGATAAATATGAAGCATATAATTTACCTTATACTTATAGTTTCACCGCTAAAGAACTTGAAACGATTCAAAAATTCAAACAGTGTTCTGACTTAATTTTGGAGGGAAAAAGTAAAGAAAGTTTTGACAAATTCATTAAAGCACTGGAAAACAGATACGACGATAACACTCAAACCCTTGTAAATACTATCGATAAAACAGACCTTCTGGATTTTTCATTTTACTTCAAAAGCATGAAAGAACAACTTGCTGAATGCGAAAAATATATCTCTGATAACCAAATATTAGATATCCTGTACGCATTAAAAGGAGGAGATGAAAGACGTGTATCAGGAAGACCTCTTGAAATAAATTTTGGTAAGCGAAGTGCATTTTTAAAATTATATAATCATAAAGATTCACAAATATACGAAATTGCATTGAAGAATATTCGCTCAATAATCCAATCACCTCAAAAATCAGGGACACAAATGGCACATACAACTTCCATTGTATTTAAACTACATGGTAGACTTGCAGAAAACTATGAACTAAAAGAAAATGAAATATGCAAAGGTACTGATAACGAAGGAAGTTTGATTATCGTAAATCAAAATGAAGATATTACAATATTACTTCATAGATTATTGAGATATGGCAAAAATTGCACTGTATGTACTCCGATATCTATTAGAGAACAAATGAAAGAATTAATTGAGCAAACTATCGCAAATTATTCGTAATATTATGTTTAAATTTTAAAATCTATGTGATACCATTTTTATATGGATAAGAATACTCAATACGTACCATTACATTTACACAGTGAATATTCCTTACTTGACGGCGCAATAAAAGTAAAGGCATTGTGTGAATTTGCAAAAGAAAACAACATGCCAGCAGTTGCGATTACAGACCATGGCGTTATGTATTCTGCTATCGAGTTTTACAGAACAGCAAAGGAAACAGGAATAAAAGCCATAATCGGATGTGAATTTTACGTACATGATGGAGATATTCACATAAGAGATTCAGCACACAATCCGCTTTACCACCTTGTATTACTTGCTAAAGACAAAACCGGATATATGAACCTAGTAAAACTTGTATCTATTGCTCAATGTGAAGGGATGTATTACAAACCAAGAGTTAATTTTGAATTAATACAAAAATACTCGGAAGGACTAATCTGCTCATCAGCCTGTCTTGGAGGTGAAGTCTTACAAAATCTGCTTAAAAATGATTATGAAGCAGCAAAAGCAACAGCAAAAAAATATCAGGATCTATTTGGAGAAGATTACTATATTGAATTACAAGATCATGGACTTGATGAACAAAAAAGAACTAATCCTGACTTAATAAAAATTGCACAAGAATTGGGAATAAAAATGATTATCACAAATGATTCCCATTATCTTAAAAAAGAAGATGCTGACTGGCATGATACACTTTTATGTCTACAGACAAACGCGCTGAAAAATGAACCAAACAGATTTCATTTTCCAAACAATGAATTTTATGTAAAAACTCCTGAAGAATTACGTGATAGTTTCAAATGGATGGATAGTAATCTTTTTGACGAGTGTATAAAAAACACTGTAGATATTGCAGACAAATGTCACTTAATACTTGAGATGGGTAAAAGTCCTCTTCCTCATTACGAAGTACCACCGGGACATACAGTTGAAAGCTATCTTGATTTAAAAGTACATGAAGGACTTAAAAAACGCTATGGGGAAATTCCACCGGAAATAGAGGAACGTGTAAAATATGAGCTTGGTATTATTGAGCAAATGGGCTTCTCAGCATACTTTTTAATAACATGGGACTTTGTACATTTTGCCAAAACGCATGACATACCTGTTGGACCGGGACGTGGTTCTGCTGCTGGCTCGGTTGTAGCTTATGCACTTGAAATTACAGACCTTGACCCTATTCGACATCACTTATTGTTTGAAAGATTTCTAAACCCAGAACGATATAGTATGCCCGACGTCGATATTGATTTTTGCATCGAAAGACGTGGAGAAGTAATAGACTACGTATCAAAAAAATATGGAGAAGACAAAGTATGCCAAATTATAACATTTGGTACCTATGCTGCAAAAGCCGCAATGAAAGGAGTTGCAAGAGTATTTGATATACCATTTGCAAGAAGTAATCAACTTTCTTCCTTAATTCCAAACGAGCCAAAAGCACATATTGATGATGCAATGCTTGATGGAATGGAATTAAAAAAACTATATGATGAAGATCCTGAAGTTAAACGTCTTGTCGACATGTCAAGATGCATAGAGGGAATAAAAAACAACACAGGAACCCATGCTGCAGGTGTCATTATTGCGCATAAACCGCTAAACGAAATTGTACCGGTACAGCCTTCAAAAGACGGTATCATTGTAACTGAATACCCAATGGCAGACCTTGAAAAATTAGGTCTTTTGAAAATGGACTTTCTTGGACTTAGAACACTTACAATGATTCACAAAACAATGAAGCTGTTAAAACGTACTAAAGGTATTGAATTTGATATAAACAGAATTCCACTTGATGATAAACCTACTTATGACATGCTTATTGCCGGAGAGACCGATGGAGTATTCCAACTTGAATCTTCAGGTATGAAAAAGCTTGTAAAAGATCTGCGTCCCGACGTTTTTGAAGACCTAGGAGCTTTGGTTGCACTATTCAGACCCGGACCTTTGGAATCAGGAATGGTACAGGATTTCGTTGAGAGAAAACACGGACGTCAAGAAATTAAATATGCCCATCCACTACTTGAACCTGTGTTAAAAGACACCTACGGAACGATTGTATATCAGGAGCAGATTATGCAAGTATTCCAAGTGTTGGCTGATTACACACTGGGACAAGCTGACATGGTTCGCCGTATGATGGGTAAAAAAAAGCTTGATGAGATGGCACAACAAAAGGGTAAATTTATCGAAGGCTCAGCAAGGCACGGAATGGATGCAAAAGATGCTGCCGCACTATTTGAACAAATAGAAAAATTTGCTTCCTACTGTTTTAACAGGTCACACTCAGCAGCCTATGCGTTCGTAGCCTATCAAACAGCATATCTTAAATGTCACTACCCTCAAGAATATCTTGCTTCACTTTTATCAAGTGTATCCGGAGATCAGGAAAAAACCCAATTATACATTGAGGAAGCACTTAAACATGGGATTCAGGTAATGCCTCCTGATATTAACAAGTCTTTTGCTGAATTTACACCGGACGGAAACAATATACGTTTTGGACTTGCCTCAATAAAACAAGTTGGTGAAGCTGTTGTTGAATCAATTTTAAATGAACGAGAAGCAAATGGTGAATTTAAGTCAGTATATGACTTTTGTAAACGTGTTGATTCTAAATGCAGTAACAAAAGAGTAATGGAAGGACTTATTAAGGCTGGCGCTTTCGGTACTATCGAAAAAAGTCGTAAACAATTACTGGAAAATCTCGAATACATAGTAGCCACTGCCAACCGCGAAAACCAAGCTAAAGCTTTGGGACAAGTAAGTCTTTTTGCGGGCTTAAGTGAAGACAATGATATCGGATACAGTGAATTTCAGCTATCAGGAAGTGATGAAGAGTTTGATGCAAGACAATTACAAATTTTCGAAAAAGAATTTTTGGGATTTTACGTCTCAAGTCATCCGCTTTCTACGATAAGAGATAAGCTCCCATTTTTAATGACCCACAAGATATCAGAACTTTCAGAGCTACCAAATGATAAAGTTGTCACAATTTGTGGACTTGTAACTGCAAGTAAACAAATTCCAACAAAAAAAGATCCTACAAAATTTATAAGATTTTGCACCATAGAAGACTTGACAGGAAAAACTGAAACTATCGCTTTTAACTCTAAAATTGCTGAGTATGGTAACTTTTTACAAAATGAGCAAAGAGTAATAGTGTCCGGTAAAATAAGTAGGCGGAGTGAAGAAGAACCTCCTGTAATTCTTATTGACTCTGTTAAAACCGTTGATAACTCAAATATATTCACCATCAAATTACTTGATGAAATAAAATTTGAAGAATTGGTATTACTAAAAAATACACTTTGCAAATATGCAGGCTCTGATCCTGTGACATTCAAAGTCAAAGATGACAACGGAGAACATAAGATTTTAACAGCCTCTATGTTCTGGGTAAATTCTTCAAACGATTTAGTTAATACACTAAAAAATGAATTTCAAAATAGAATAGATATAGATATCCGTTCCCTTGACGAAAAAAATTAACTTTTTATAAACATAACAAAAAATGTGAGAAAGCTCCTCACATTTTTATTTGTCTATTCATTAAAATCTATTTATCAAAACTAGAACTTGTAATCTCTACCACCTTGTTCAATTTTTTTAAGATTGTCTATTACAATACTTTTAACTTTTTCATCCTCTAGAGTTGAAATTTCTTTTTCGATTAGCTTATCACCAATAGTCTTAGTCTCTGGAGATGCGTAATCTTCAAGATATTCTTTCAACGTCATAATTGCATTAGGGTGACAGAAATTATGGATTTGTTGAGATTTACAGACTTCCATAAAACGATCACCGGTTCTACCGCTTCGATAGCAAGCTGTACAAAAACTAGGCAAGTATCCTAATTGCATCAACCATTTAATAACTTCATCTAATGGTCTTCGATCCGAAATATCAAACTGAGCAGAATCTTCATCTTCAGGCATTGGGTTAAAATAACCGCCAACACTGGTTTTAGATCCGCCACTTATCTGAGAAACACCCAAATGAAGCAAACGTTTACGGCATTCTTCACTTTCTCTAGTTGAGATAATCATGCCGGTATAAGGGATTGCGATCCTAATACAAGCAACAATTTTGGCAAAAGTATCATCATCAATACCATTATCAAAAGCACTAGGATCAATATCATCAGCTTTTCGAATGCGAGGAACGCTAACAGCATGAGGTCCAACACCATAAGTAGCCTCGAGATGTTCCGCATGCATCAGAAGCGCAGAGAACTCATACCTGTATAATTCCAAGCCAAACAATACACCAATACTTACATCATCAATTCCGGCCTGCATTGCTCTATCCATTGCTTCTGTATGATATTTGTAATTATGCTTAGGACCTGTTGGGTGAAGCCTTTCATATGTTTCTTTATTATAAGTTTCCTGAAACAATATATATGTACCAATACCAATATCGTGAAGTTTTTTATAATTTTCAACAGTAGTCGCGGCAATATTTACATTTACACGACGTATAGAACCGTTTTTATGCTTAACGCTATAAATAGTTTTAATGGACTCCAGAATATATTCAATCGGATTATTTACGGGATCCTCGCCTGCTTCAATGGCAAGTCTTTTATGTCCCATATCTTGAAGTGCTTCCACTTCTTTTCTTATTTCATCCTGAGTCAGTTTACGTCTTGGAATATGTTTATTTTTAGCATGATATGGGCAATAGACACAACCATTCACACAATAATTAGAAAGATATAACGGAGCAAACAATACTATTCTGTTGCCGTAATAATCTTTTTTAATTTTTTCAGCTAACTCAAAAATTTCTTTATTTTTTTCTTCAATATCGCAATCAAGCAAAACTGCCGCTTCTCTATGTGTAAGTCCGTTCCCTAATTTTGCCTTGTTTAAAATCTCATCAATTAATTTAACATTATTTTTATTTTCTTCAGCATACTTTAATGAAGCCAGTACTTCTTCATGATTAATAAATTCTTCGGCTTCTTTTGATTTTGGATTATACATAATTTTCCTCTCCTCCAGTACATGATAATCCCATAAAAAATAAAAGTAAAGCTATCTACAAATCCAACCGCCGCCAATCAGGTGCAAATCAACCATATCATAAATAACGCACGCCTGACCTTGGGTAATTGAATTTACAGGCTCATAGAACTGAACATCTGCACAATCCCCGCAAATACATATGCGCGCTTTTTTATGTTGCATATTATAACGGATTTTCACAAACGCATCAAACTCTTTTTTAGCAGGGGGGTAGACAAAATTCAAATCAGATATTTTTAAGTTGCTTTTATAATTATCCTGCTCTCGTCCTAAATAGACAATATTTTTATTGGCATCAATGTCAATAACATAAAGCGGATATGGAGCAGCAATACCAATTCCCTTTCTTTGTCCAATTGTGTATTGATAGCAACCTGAATGCTCACCCCATTTTTTGCCTGTCAAAATATCTACAAAATCACCTTTTTTCTCGCCTAATTTATCAATCAAATATTTTTTAGTTGTAAGGGGTCTATGAATAAAACAAATATCCTGACTTTCTTTTGAAGACTTTGGAGGCAAATCATAATCATAAGCAAGCTGTCTTACTTCATCTTTCTTAAACTCAGAAAGAGGGAAAACTGTCTTAGCTAGATGATGCTGTTTCAATCTATATAGAAAATATAATTGATCTTTATGCTCATCATTTGCAGGATACAACTTATAAATACCATTATCAAATTTTATCTTTGCATAATGTCCTGTAGCATATACATCCGCTTTTAAAATATTTACTGCATAATCAAAAATATCACCCCATTTAATAAATTGATTACACTTTATACACGGATTGGGAGTTTTTCCTTCTTGATATGATTTTTTAAAATAATCCACAACCTCTGAACGAAATTTTTGTGTCAAATCCAAAACGACGTGCTTAATTCCAAGCTTATCAGCAACAAGTCTAGCATTTTCACAAATAAGCTGTGCATGCTCAGTATTAACCATCTTGCCTGTAACCCCGATGACCTCATATCCTTGTTGTTGTAAAAGCAAGGCTGACACAGAACTATCTACACCGCCACTTAAAGCGACCACCGCTATTTTTTTTCTATCTTCCATATTAAGATTCTAACACAAATACTCTTCTGAGGAAAGTAAATATTATTTGACAGCAGCACTTGCAAATAGTAAAATTAACGCAAAAAAGGAGAGTAGACATGGAAATTAAATCGGTTATCTTAGCGGCAGGAAAAGGTACCAGAATGAAATCCAACACACCAAAAGTGCTTCATAAAATTATGGGCAAGACTTTACTTGGATACGTTTTGGACAATGTAAAAAATATATCAGAAGAATCGTTTGTAATAGTGGGGCATCACGCAGAAGATGTCAGTAAATTTGTAAAAAACAACTATGTTAATGCCAAAACAGTTCTTCAAACTCCACAACTAGGTACAGGTCATGCGGTATCTATGGTCTGTCCTTATTTAAGTGATTTTGACGGACTAGTGCTAATTTTATGCGGAGACACACCGCTAATAACAGAAGAAACACTCAAAAAATTTGTTGAATACCACATTTCTTGTGGATCAGATCTAACAGTGATGAGTACGATATTTGAAGACCCGACAAATTATGGGAGAATTGTAAGGGAAAAAGACAATACCCTTAAGTGTATTGTAGAAGAAAAAGACGCCACAGCAGAAGAAAAGTTGATAACAGAAGTAAATGCAGGCATATATTGTCTTAACTGGAAAAAGATAAGTGCTGCATTCTCTCAACTGACAAGTAATAATGCTCAAGGTGAATACTACCTGACCGACATAATTGCTTGGGGTAAATCTCAAAATCTTTGCGTAAACGCCTTCATTCTTGAAAACAACGAAGAAATATATGGTATAAACTCTCGACAAAACCTTGCAACGGCAACTAAAATAATGAATGAACGAAAATTAAATTCGCTCATGGACAACGGGGTAACAATTGTAGACCCATCAAGTACTTGGATTTCTGAAGACAGTGAAATCGGTGCAGATACAATTATATATCCATCAACTTATATTGAAGGGAAAAACAAAATCGGTTCTAACTGTCAAATAGGACCTTGCGCGCATCTTCGCGGTGACGTTGAAATCGCTGATAACTGTAAAATTGGTAACTTTGTTGAGGTAAAAAAATCTAAAATTTCAAATAATACAAACGCCGGACACTTAAGCTACATAGGAGACAGCGAAGTCGGTTCACACGTGAACATCGGAGCAGGTACAATTACAGCCAATTACAACCCTTTGAACAAAATTAAAAGTAAAACCGTACTTGGCGATAATGTAAAAATAGGCTCAAACACTGTACTTGTAGCACCTGTCCAAGTAGAAGAAGGTGCAAATGTCGGAGCTGGCAGTGTCATAACCAAAAATATTCCAAAGTGGGCGCTTGCAATTACACGAGCACCCCTTCGTACTATTGAAGATTGGGTAAAAAAATATATATAACTTCTAAAGTATTAATTTTAAAGCTCCCTTACCGCGGGAGCTTTTTAAATTACTTTTGAGATTTACAAGAAGTCTTGGTATCCCAATTCAAATCATTACAATGTAAATAATCCAAATTAGAATTTTCAATCACCCAAGCTGTACAACCATAACCGTTAAGACTGCCCACTTTAGTTAAATTACAATAATTTTCAAAAGTGGCTTTTTCACTATTACGCATTCCTAGAGGAATTACAGCCCCATCCTTTTTGTAATAAAATAAAAATACATCTTTACCGGTTGCATTTGGCGATTTTTTGCCGTTCAAATCAACAAATATCTCCCCACAAATATTTGCAAAAAGGCGATCTGAACCTCTATCAAGAGAACAGTCTTGTGATAAATTAGTTACAGCAACAATTGAAGTACCATTATTTAAAACTATAACATTTGAGAAAACATCAAAAACAGTACCATCTAAAGAGTATCTTGTCCGTATATCACTACAAGATTTTGAAGTTCTATCATAACATTTTTCAATAACTTTTAAGTGTTTGCTAAATCTATCTAAAAAAAGTCTATACGCTTCATCTCTAGCTGCAATCTCGTTATCCTCCAAATCTTCATCAGATGTACCATCACCAAATTTAGCACCACCCCATTGATTTATTTCTCCATACTCTGCAACCGTCAATTTTAGTGCTGTATCCATTGTCACCTGAAACTTTTTTAACTTCGTTACCATAACCCTTTCTTTATACTTTTGCACAAGTGAAGGTATAACCATTACTGATACAGTACCGATAATCACAAGGGTTATAAGTACTTCAGCTAGCGTAAATGCTTTTGTGGGCTTTCTGTTTTTTTCAGAACCAGACACAAGCAGGTTAAATCCAGTTTCCATAGTAATTTCTCCTTATTTATGTGATGTATTACTTCATAGTAATAATATTGTAATACAAGAGAATTGTGTTATGCACAAATATGAAGTTATGTATCACAAAATCCTTGCAGAAAATATAAAAAGAATCAGGAAGGAACACGATCTGTCCCAAGAAGTTCTCGCAGAAAAGCTAGAATGCTCCAGAGAATTTATCAGCAGAGTTGAAAATCGTAAGGAAAAAATAAGCCTAAAAATGCTTTTAAAATTATCTTATCTCTTTGGTTTAGAACCAGAATTTTTTTTTAAGAAACACAATGTAAAAAAATCGTAAATAATTACATTTCTATTAAGTGTCTATGATACAATAATTTTTATGACAACAAAAGAGATTAAGTGGACGATATTTATAATAACCGTAATCGGTAACTTCATAGCGATGTTGGACAGTACAACCATAAACCTTGGACTTTATCCTATGTCACAAGACTTACACGTTACAATGTCAATGATACAATGGGTTGTTATTGCATACATGCTTGTACTCACCGTCTTTTTACCGTTTTTTGGTAAATTAGGTGATATTTTCCCTAAAAATAAACTTTATGCTACAGGTTTTTTAATCTTCGCACTGGGCTCATTTTTGAATACAACGGCGAGCTGTTTTGCTCTTTTAATCACATACCGATGTATTGAAGCACTCGGAGCTTCAATCATGTTATCCAATGCGCAAGCCATAATAGCTACTATTTTTAAAAATGAAAGGAGAGGCAAAGCATTAGGAATTAACGGAGGAATTATCGCAGTTGGAGGTATGAGCGGACCTGCTCTTGGGGGGATTCTAATTAATTCTTTTGGCTGGCATACTATTTTCATACCTTGCATACCTGTTGCACTAGTCGGAGCATATTACTCTTGGAAGATGCTGCCTTCACATGTAAATCGAGATAAAATATTCAAATTTGACTTTAAAGGCTTTCTATATTTCAGTATAGCCCTATTTGCACTTTTACTTGCAATTTCTGAAGGACACAGTTGGGGCTGGACATCTTTAAAAATCATTATACTTGGAATTATAACCTTTGTATTTGGCGTATTGTTCTACATAAGAGATCACAAAATTAACTACCCGCTAATTAACTTTGAAATGTTTAAAATCAAGACTTTTACATTCGGATGTTTAGCTGTAATGACCTCTTATATGGCGATGTTTACAAATGGTATTTTAATGCCATTTTTTCTGCAAGAAATAATGCGATATAATCCGTTTATTACAGGACTTCTCATTTTGCCATACTCTGTTACATTATCTGTCATAGCTCCGATTAGCGGAAATCTTGCAGGAAAATATGGAAGTCGATATCTAACATTAGCTGGTCCTATTGTCTACATTATCGCCTTAATCATATTCACAACTTTTGACAAATCTACGCAAATGTGGCAAATAATTACGGCATCGGGAATTATGGGGATAGGTAACGGGCTTTTCCAATCGCCTTCAAACACAGCTATCATCACAAGCGTTAAAAAGCCTGAACTGGGAGTCGCCAGTGGAATTTTAGCACTTGCAAGAAACATGGGAAATATTCTCGGAGTTGCAGTAACTATTACTCTTTTTGAAAGTTTTAGAAAAATATATCTCGACAAAGGCTTTGCTTATGATATTGCATTTTTAAATTCTTACCACATAACAATGATATTCGGTATTGTATTTGGGATTATTTGTTTTTCTCTTGCTTACATCGCTTACAAACCGCCTCAAAACAATTTTAAATAAATATAATATTAAGATTTATGGTTACCCTATCAAATTTTGTTATTTTCTGATTTGATACAAGTAAAAATCTATTTACAAAATCTTAACTTGAAAAATTATTATCAGTGATTTAATATATAAGTGTAAGATTTACACTAAACAGATTAGGATGGATTTATGACAACTACAAACGAAAACATAAGAAATATAGCAATAATCGCCCACGTAGACCATGGTAAAACCACATTGGTTGATTGTCTTTTGAAGCAGGCTGGAGCATTCCGAGCAAACCAGCAGGTACAAGAAAGAGTTCTAGACAGTAACGACCTTGAAAGAGAACGCGGAATTACAATACTTTCCAAGAATATTTCGATAAATTACAAAAACACAAAGATTAACGTAGTAGATACCCCAGGACACGCAGACTTTGGAGGAGAAGTTGAACGAGTATTGGGTATGGTAGATGGAGCGCTGTTAATTGTAGACGCTGCAGAAGGTCCGATGCCTCAGACCAGATTTGTACTTTCAAAAGCTTTAGAATTAGGGCTTAGAATTATTGTTGTAATCAATAAAATTGACAAACCTGCAGCTGAGCCTCTAACTGCTTTGGATAAAGTATTTGATTTATTTACAGAACTCACTGATAGAGAAGATTTGATTGACTTTCCTTTTATTTTTTCAAGCAGTCTAAATGGCTTTGCAATAAAAGACTTAGACGATGAAAGAAAGGATATGATACCGCTTCTTGATTGCATTCTAGAGAACATTCAACCACCTAAATGCGATAAAACAAAGCCTTTCCAATTCAGAGCAACAACTCTTGACTACAATGAATATGTAGGTAGAATTGTAATCGGTAGAATTGAAAACGGATCTGTAAAATCGCAAGAACAAGTTTGTGTAATCCATGCTGACGGCTCACAAGAAAAAGGAAAAATAACAAAATTGTTTGGCTTTCATGATCTCGGAAGAGTTGAAATACAAGAGGCATCAGCAGGCGATATTGTCGGTATAGCAGGTTTTTCAGATGTACAAATCGGTGAAAGCATTTGCGCACTAGATAATCCTCAACCTCTACCTTTGATTAAGGTTGATGAACCGACGTTACAAATGAATTTTTCAGTTAATGACAGCCCTTTTGCCGGACAAGAAGGTAAATACGTGACTTCCCGTCAACTGAGAAAAAGGCTGTATGATGAACTAGAAAAAAACGTAAGTTTGAGGGTTGAAGACACAGATAGCACAGATGTTTTCAGAGTTTCTGGACGTGGAGAATTGCATCTTGGAATTTTGATAGAGACCATGAGACGCGAAGGATATGAATTTCAGGTATCGAAACCTGAGGTCATATATAAAACAATTGATGGCAAACAATGTGAACCTTTTGAAAATCTTATCGTGGATGTTCCTGAAGAATACGCAGGAAGTTGTATCGACAGACTTTCAGGTAGAAAAGCCGAAATGAAAGAAATGCAAAATGCAAAAGGAAGAACAACAATGACCTTCCACATTCCAGCTAGAGGTCTGATCGGTTTTAGAAGTGAATTTATCAGAATGACTCGCGGTGAGGGGATTATGTATCACACATTCCTTCATTACAGACCTTACGCAGGCGATATTCCAAGGCAAAGAAACGGTTCAATTATTGCACATGAACAAGGTGAGGCAATACCTTATGCATTGGCTCAATATGAAGACCGTGGAGTATTTTTTGTCACTCCTAAAACAAAAGTCTATAGGGGTATGATTATAGGAGAATGCAACAAGCCTCAAGATATCGTTGTTAACATCTGTAAGACTAAAAAACTCACTAATATGAGAAGTGCTACAGCCGATGTCATGGTGACGTTACAAGCCCCAAAAACACTTTCTCTTGAAGAAAGCCTTGAATATATTTCTGATGATGAATTGGTTGAAATAACCCCTGAAAATATTAGAATTAGAAAAGCAGATTTGACCAGAAAAATCTATAATTAAAATTTCAAATAAAAATGAACCTCCACGCAATATCTTCGTGGAGGTTCATTTTAGTTGCTAAATTATGCACTTATTCTACTTCATCATCGACTAACGGTTCAGATTTGTCAAAAAACATCTTTGCTCCGAAAATAATTAGTACAACGCCCAAAATGACTCCCATAACATTAGACACTCCAACTGACGACTTGTAATGAAACTGACTATATCTGCTCAAATACTTATAATCAAGTAACAAGTCAGAGTGTCTGCGACAAATTTTTAAGTTCGGGCAAGATTCTAAAACATAAGAATTGTCCCCTGTAATAAGAGTCAGTTCATAATAAGCACGACGTCCGCCCCCTCTTGCTGCTTGAGTACGTTTTACGCATTCAACATCCTTAAATTCCGAAAACTTGAAAAATAAATTATCAATAGTTAAGTTTATCGCAGGTATTCTTGAGCGCAAACTGCATATATTTTTGGACTTATCACAAGAAAAATCATCCTGAAGCATACCCAAGAAAAAAAGTCCTGCGCCCATCAAAAATATAATAAATGCAATTATTTTCTTTTGCATGCTAACCCACTAACTCCTTGTATAGCTGTAGATATTTTTCACTACTTTTTTTCCAAGAAAAATCCGCGCACATGGCTGATTTTTGCATTGCATTAAAAGTGAATTTGTCTTTATACACACCCAACGCACAATTTATCGCTTGTAGCATATCCCAACCATCATATCGCCAGAACTTAAACCCGTTAGAATCATTAAGCGGATATCCAATTATAGTATCCTCAAGTCCTCCGGTTGCTCGAACAATTGGTAATGCTCCGTATCTCATTGCGATTAACTGACTAAGTCCACAAGGCTCAAACTTTGAAGGCATCAAAAAGAAATCTGCACCTGCATAAATTTGATTAGCTAAAGTCGCTTGATAACCAATATAAGCACGAATATTTGAAGAATTATTGGAAAGCCAAATCAACAAGTTTTCATAATCTGAATCACCACTACCCAAAAATACAAAATCAGCTTCCACACCCTTTAATTGATTTTCAATTTGCCTTACTAAATCAATACCTTTTTGATCTACTAATCTCGAAACAAAACCAATCAAAGGTCTCTCAGGTGAATATTTCAAACCAAAGAAATCACATACAGCCTTTTTGTTTACGTCTTTGTTTTTTAGAGAATTAATATCATAATTTTTTACAATATGCTTATCTTTTTTAGGATTAAATACATCATAATCAATTCCATTTAAAATACCGACCAACTTTGACTGTACCCCTCGCAAAGTATAATCCATTCCCTCACCGTACTCTCCTGTTAAAATCTCCTTTGCGTAATTTGGCGATACGGCGATTACTTTATCAGCGTAATTTATCGCACCTTTCATCCAGTTAACTTTTCCATAATGCTCACAACCCCACTCATTATATACTATATCCTTTCGCATATTCGCAAAATCAAGGATATCTTCAAACCATACACCTTGATATGCAAGATTGTGAATTTCAAATACAGACTTTGTATTAGTCCAAAATTCATCAAATTTGTAATTACTATGCAAATACAAAGGTAACATAGCAGTATGCCAATCATTTGCGTGAATTACATCAGCTCGGAAATTCAATGCTTTCGCATACTCCATGACCGCTAATGAAAAAGCAATATATCTTTCATGTTCATATCTTGTATCTAACCACTTCGGATAAACTTCTTTAAAACAGGTAAAATACCAGTCATTGTGCACAAAAAAAACATTTATATTTGTATTTGGTAGTTTGCACATAAACAGCCTAAACTTATGTCCATAACGATCAAATGTAAGCCACATTTCGGAATTTTCAAGTTCTTTTATTCCATATTTTTCAATGTCAATACATCCATGCAAAGGAGTAAATATTGCAATTTCTGCATCATTTTCCAAATATTTAGGTAAACTACCGACCACATCAGCAAGCCCACCAGCCTTTGAAAACGGTGCAACTTCAGCAGAAGCAAACAGAACTTTCATAGTTTCATCTCCTTATTTAATAACAATTTTACACTCACTGTCCGGATGGCAAATTGTCCTGATTTTCAACCGATTCTTGATTTATAGGCTCTTCATCTGACTCAGCACTTTTTGCTTGTCCTTCCAAAAGCTCTTGGGATATGTAATGAGAAGGCTCTAAATCAAATTCAAAATTTATCCCCTTACGCTGAGCAATACTTAAAGCTTGCTCTACACACAATTTAGCTTTATCAAATTGCTGCGTGTACATCAAAACTTTGAACATATTATATTTAAACAACAGTAGTAAGTAATCATTTGAATCATCTGATCGCTCTAAACGAATGATAGAATTATTAACAATACCATAAGCAACATCAAATTTTTCAAATCTCAAATTGTGCTCACTGATAAAGAACCAAGCTAAATACAAAATATTCATCATTCCATTCTCACTGGTCTCTTTAAGTATTTTATAGAAAATATCAGTTGCCTTCTGGTGAGATTCCATATCCATATAAGAAGCTGCAATCAACAAATCGCAAAACAGCTCTACTTGATGTAAATTTTTATCTTTTGCATTTAACTTTGCAATATATATTTCCTCTGCAAATTTTACAGGATCTCCGCGCATATAAGAATATGCACCTATAATATGATACAAGCTAGCCGTAAACCTATCATTAGGAGCTATCTCCATTTCAGGTAATTCTGTCAGTTGGCCATGGATTAACTGTTCTAACATAGGGAAAATATTGTATGACTTTGGAATTCCCTGCAAGTCTGCACTCACCATACCTAAAAATTCTTGTACATTTCCACTTAATGTCAGCACATTCGCAAGCGCAACAAAACCTATTGCACCTATTAACATATCCCTGAACTGTTCTGGAGTATATTCACTCGGTCTTAGCTTCTCTAAATTAGCTTCTTTTACTACTCCCATAACCTTATAACCAACATCTAGACAATCTTTCAAAGCTCCAATATTGAACAATATTTCAATATGTATGAAAGACATCAAGAAAAAATAATTATTAAAATTCGGAGCATTAGGATCTAACGAAGAATTTGGTATCAATGAAAGTACCTTATGCATTAATTCCAAAGCTTTATGATAATTACCCGCAGACAAAGAACCTAAAATCATCTTATTACATAGTTCGATAATCTGTTCTGTCTCGGCTGTATTTTCCAAATTATCCAACGTAGTCTGAGCTATATCAGAAGTTTTATCCGGTATGTACTCATACAAATTATGGGATATTTTATCGTATAACTCTGTTTTATATTTTTCTACATCCTCAAAATTATCTTCATTAATTTTTGAATCCATTAATTCAATAATTCGATGAGCACAATTCAAATATGCACTAAAATCCCCCATTGACAAATTGATATCTGCTAATTGCTCCCACTGCGCAAACTCATTGTCATAATCCTCCAGTAAACGATACAAATATGCTTTTGTAGGACTAGGCATACCATCTATAAATACTTTTTCAAACAACTCATTTGCAACTTCCTTAAGCAACTCAGGCTTAATAGATTCCAAAAGATTTTCTCGCAACAAATTATAATTAGGGAAATAAATACAATTATTATACTGATAAATATACCCCATCGAATTCAATTTTTCTACAATTTCCCCTAAATTTTCATATCCAAGACTTTCCAAAGTAGCAGTATCAATTCTTGTTCCCAAAAGTAACATTGATGCAAGCAATTTCAATGTATCAGGCTCGTCTTCCAATAAATTTAATCTACGTTTCAATAGTTTAGCCAAACTTGAAGGTATAATTATTGTTTTAGGAACATCAACTTCTATACTATCCTCAGTTGTTCTATATACACCAGACTCTACAAGGTACTGCAACGCAAAATCCAAAAACAAAATACTACCGCAAGAATATTTTGCTATTCTATGGAAATAAAAATCATTCAAAATATTACGATAATAATCTTTGTGCTCCTCTATCATTTTTTCAAATGGAGTAGGCTTCAAAGTCATCTCAGCATAATAAGGCTGCTCAAGCAAGAAATAAGCCTCTTTATGCAAAGAAAAAGTATTTTCATATGAAATCAAATAACTTACATCCAGCTTGTCAAATGCTGCAAATAAATGTTTTAGTACATCAAAGGAACTTGAATCAATCTTTTCAAAATTTTCTATAAAAATCAAAGTATCAGGTATGGCTTTTAATAATGTTAGAAATATATCAAAATACACATATCTGGTATCTTCTGTATTGGTAGAATTACGCTTAGTAAGAGTAATCAAATCCTTAATCATAGAATCAGGATCAACCGAAGCAAACATAGAAAAATCATTTTGAGAAAACAATTTTTGCGATACGGTATACTCAAAAATTGCAGACACAAGTTCTCGGAAAAATGAATATGGAGAATACTTCATTTCTTCGTAACAAGTAACACTTATAATATTTTTATACAATCCTAATTCTGCAATTGTGTTAATAATTTTCAAAGAATAAGGCTTGTATAATTCCATAGTCTTAATCGCTAAAATTCCCTTTGGAACTGACTGAAGCCTATTTATAACGTGGTAAAAAACATCAATATTTTCAGAACGAACGAATTCAGATTGAACTTCTCCGAATTTAATAGTTTCTATATCATAAATAGCATCAGGATCATAAGGAGTATCCATTTTCCTCAGCGCCATACCATCAATTTTATCTTGTTCTATTAACATATTTTGAACAAAATTTGGAATTTCTACCTTATCTTCTTCCTCATCAGGAATATGTTCAACTTGAATTAAATCCTTTACATTTAATTCATAAAACATTTTCATCTCACCATCAATCATAACAGAATTTAACGGTGCAAACTCGTAATCTTTTGATAAAATATCCTGCACATTTGAATCTGAAAGTACCTGAAACGCGCTCAAAACTTTTTCTTCTGCGCCCTTTTTACCTCCAGAAATCAAATTGATATTGAAACCAGAATCTAAATTATTTGGATCATCATTAACAGAACGCTTGAGCAAAAACATATTACAGCGAACAGTCGCATTTTTTGATTTATTCAATCTGGCATTAGTCTTAGAAATTTGATTAAGGATTTCTACAGCTGCAGTAACAGCATTATTTGCAGAACTACCCAGCGTGTAATCTTTATCGAAACGTATCACATACGTATTACCTATCAACTGCCTACGCAAACCAACAGACTTTGCATAATCATTGATAACCTTGTCCAAATTAATCTTAAATTTATTAACTAACTTAGCAGATCCCAAAAGGGTTTTCATATCCGCCATATTAGGAAAATCAATTGTCAATATGATAAAATCATCAGTATTAGACTCATTTAAAATGACACTCTTTTCCAGCGAAAAACCACATTTTATACACTTTTTCTTTGCAGTTTGGTTAACTTTGCCACATTGATGGCACTTGGTTACAATAACATAACCACACTTTTTACAGGTACTGCCCTCATTCACAGCCTTACATACTGGACAAACGAGTTTTAATACCTTTTTACAGTTAGGGCAAACTAACGCCTTATCATCAATTTCTAAACCACATTTTGGACATTCCATAATGAAATTATATCACACTTTCTAAAACTGACAAGAGTTATTGATATCTTATGCCAGCATCTTTCATTCTTCTAATACATTCTTTTATTGTATCCACATCTTTGGTCAATGCAACACGGAAGTAACCTTCACCACATTTACCATAACCGTTTCCAGGCGGTACAACAACATGTGCCTTTTCAAGCATTACAGTCACGAACTCTTCACTTGTCATACCACTAGGCACAGGGAGCCACAGATAAAAAGTTGCCTTTGAAGGCTTGATATTCCAGCCTAAATCTCTAAAGCCTTCCTCTGCTGCATCACGTCTTTCTTGGTACATCTTATTCAATTTATCAATAGTTGATTTATCAATATTAAATGCAGCAACAGCCGCATCTTGAATTGCTTTGAAGGTACCACTGTCAATGTTATTTTTGATAGTGCCCAAGGCTTTTACAGCCTGAGCGTTACCACAGACAAAGCCCACTCTCCAACCTGTCATATTATATGATTTTGAATGTGAATAAAACTCAATTGCTACATCCATTGCACCCTCAACCTGAAGTACAGATGGTGCAACATAATCATCATAAGTCATTTCTGAATAAGCCATATCAGAGCAAAGCAAAATATCATATTTTTTGCAAAAATCAACTGCTTTTTTAAAGAATTCTAAATCCGCAACTGCGCCGGTTGGATTATTAGGATAGTTCAAAAACATTAATTTTGATTTTTTAGCAACATCCTCAGGAATTTTATCAAAATCAGGTAAATAACCGTTTTCTTCCAACAATGGCATCGCATAAGGAGTACCACCAGCAAAAATAGTTGCGTTTTTATACACTGGATACCCTGGATCTGGGACAAGGGTATAATCACCTTCATCTACGAACGCAAAGAAGATATGCGCAATCGCCTCTTTTGAACCGATATTTGCAAGCATTTCAGTATCTGGATTTAATTCAACGCCAAAACGTTTTTTCATCCATTCACAAGCAGCTTTTCTAAAAGTTTCAGTACCGTTATAAGGTGGATAATCGTGATTTTTAGGATTATCAATCGCTTTATGCATCTCTTCTACAACTGGCGCTAAGGTCGGAGTATCAGGATCTCCAATACCTAAACTTATAATATCAATACCTTTAGCTTTCGCTTCTGCTATCTTTCTATCAATTTCCGCAAAAAGATACGGTGGAATTTTTTCTAGGCGTTGTGAAACTTTCATAACTTCTCTCCCTTTACATTCTTTCACTATCTATGATTTTATGATATCATGAAAATAGTTAAATGTTAACATCTAAACACTTCTTTATAAAAGGTTTGAAATTATGAGCATAATAGCAGACGACGATGACTTTAAAACTGTAAAAAAAGAAAAAAATCCGATAATCAAAGCTGAAAGTATAGACTTTGATAAAAATTTTGAAAACTGTATCAGACCAAAAAGTTTTGACACATACATAGGTCAGTCTGCCCTCAAAGAAACGCTTAAAATCTCCATAGAAGCCGCAAAAAAACGTGAGCTTCCATTAGATCACCTTTTATTCTACGGACCTCCGGGACTTGGAAAAACAACACTTGCAGGAGTAATCGCTGAACAAATGGGAGTAGAAATAAAAATTACCTCAGCTCCTGCGCTTGAAAGACCTAGAGATATCATTGGAATTTTAATGTCATTAAAGGGTGGTGAAATCTTATTCATTGATGAAATTCACCGCCTGAACAAAGTTGCAGAAGAAATTTTATATCCTGCTATGGAAGACTTTTTTCTTGATATGACAACAGGGAAAAGTCAGACTGTAAAAACACTTCGAGTTCCATTACCTAAATTTACATTGATTGGTGCGACCACAAAAGCAGGTGAATTATCAGGTCCGCTTAGAGATCGTTTTGGTATAATCCACAGACTTGAATTTTACACAGAAGATGAATTAGCACAAGTAATCACGCGTACGGCCGGGATTTTAAATATTGAAATTACAGAAGATGGTGCTCATGCTATCGCAAAGCGTTCTCGCGGGACTCCTCGTATTGCAAACAGGCTTGTAAAAAGAGTCTCTGATTATGCCATAGTAAAGCATGACGGAAAAATCACTGAAGATGTCGCGAATAAATCACTCGATATCCTTAAAATTGACCATTTTGGTTTGGATAGCACAGATAGAGCATTATTAAAGTTAATCATCGAAAAATACGACGGGGGACCTGTAGGTATTGAAACAATAGCCGCTGCAATAGGAGAAGATACAAGAACCATAGAAGATGTATGCGAACCTTACCTTTTGCAAGCCGGATTACTGCAACGAACCCCACGCGGAAGAAAAGTTTCTCCTGCGACTTACCGCCACTTAGGATATAAATCAGCACCTCCTGAACAAAAAGGACTGTTTTAATTCTTTAATAATTGCCTTTTGTTATTTTACACAAAAAGCACGTTGTGCAAAACCTCTTTGCATTGTCGTATACTGAGAACTTTCAGGACCAAAATTCCGGTCAACTTCTGATCTCGATTTTTCATCATTCGTTATAAAATAATATGCAGAACCAATAGAAGGTACTCTCGCACCTATAAGCTCATCCCAACGCTCTTGAATAAGATTTAAATTGTATGCTGACGCATTTGTGCCTATACTATCATTTCCATATATGTATCTCGCTATTGAAGCTAATTGTTCAGGACTAGCTACTTTATTAATACCACCACAAGCTACAACCAAAGAAGCATATGGGTCACCACCATCATACCCGGCTATTCCTCCATTATAAGTGTAGCAGTACTCCAATCCATACTTATCCTTAATTTTCATACAATCAGATTCATACAACAGTTCAAAATTAGGAGTTGACATTGAATTGCCCAAAACTTGAGTTACACAAACTCCTGTTGCATTTTTTAAACCTTTTGCAATGCAAGCATACTTTGATAATGAAGCATTTAATGTTCGCAAATCTTTGTTAATCGCGTTAGGCGACTTCATTCCGTTTACATCATAAGCTACAGCCAAACAAGCGGTTCCATCAACCTGATTATTAAACGGATCTATGTATGAACAATCTTTGTTGTAAAGTATTAGAGCAGTCACACCATTATCAAATACAACTCCATAAGGTTCTGTAGTCCAATCATCTTTTCCGAAATTATCAGCTGCTGTAAGTGAATCTACATCCAAAACCTCTGTACCATAATCAAGACTAGAGGCAAAACATTTATCCAGCTCATCTTTTGAGCATTTTTTAATTATTTTCATATACTTAGACAGACCATTATTGATAAAATCTTCAGTTGAAGAATAATTCAAAAGTTGTCCTTGTGTATTCATTTGCTTGGTCGCTTCCGATAGCTTTTTTTGAAATAAATCAGAAGCTGTGCTCCAACTTTTATTATTATAATTTTCTATAACACCGGGAATGACCAGTACTGCAACAACACCTATTATAACCAAAGTTATCAAAACTTCTGCTAAAGTAAATGCTTTTTTCATTTTTAATCCTCATTTCAACATGCATATTTTAACACATTTTCCAACTTATTACAATATATTAAACTTGATGTGTATATTTTAATATACATTTTACCGTATGTCAATACTATTTATTCCATATTTAATTGTTATTAATATATTCATATGGACGACAAAGAACTAAAAATCAACTTTGGTATAAAGCTAAAATACTGGCGCTTGAAGCGCGGTCTCACTCAAGAAAAACTTGCAGAAATGCTACTTGTAGCACCACACTACATAAGTGATATAGAAAGAGGTCGACGTAATATTACAATGCTGACCATTGCTAGGCTGGCTCAAGCACTTAATATTGAGCCATATCGACTGTTTAATTTTTCTGATTAATTTTTTATGCTAGACTTATCTCAAGGAGATAAGCTTTATGAAAAAATTTTTACTTCTATTAATTATGATACTAAACCTTTGCGTACCTGTATTTGCTGAGGAAAAAGCTGTTTTGCCCTCACAAACCGGTATTGTAGAAAATATAAATTACGTTGACATTTCAGGATTAAAACAAGGCGACCAAAACGTAAAACAAGAAGTGACAGTCAAAGTCTTGTCAGGACAATTTAAGGGGACAGAAAGAATAGTTGACAATATGCTCACAGGAAATCCAGCCTACGATATTCAACTAGAGAAAGGTGATAAAGTTGTATTACACTTTGAACCTGTGTCTGAAGATGTTATAACCGCCGATGATGTAGATATATTTATTGCGGACATAAAACGCGACAATGCTATGTACTTTTCTTTCGGAATATTTACTCTTTTACTTTTAATCATAGGAAGAAAAAAAGGGATTAATAGCCTAATATCAATAGTCGCGACTGTAGGACTTATTTTTTATGTTCTTATGCCACTTGTACTCAATGGTGCCTCCCCGATTATAGCAGCACTAATCACTGGAATATTATCTACAATTATCACAATATATCTTGTAGGAGGACTAAATTCAAAAAGTACCGCAGCCATTTTAGGGACCACCGCAAGTCTTATAGCTTCAGCATTTTTAGCAATTTTAACAATTAAAATAACACATTTAACAGGTTTTGCTGGTGAAGAGAGTATGTTTTTATACACTGCACGTCCCGATTTGAATTTCACAGGATTACTTGCAGCTTCAATTATAATAGCTGCACTTGGAGCGTTAATGGACACTGGTGTATCTATAGCCAGCACGATTAACGAAATTCATGAAACTGACCCATCGCTAGATATAAAAGCCCTTTTTAAATCAGGAATGAATGTAGGTCGAGATGTTATAGGTACAATGTCAAACACTCTTATTTTAGTCTATTTAGGTAGCGCTCTCCCTCTCGTGCTACTTGCAAACAATATCGACCTGAATAAATTTTTTAACCTTAATCAAGTCGCAACAGAAATCACCTCAGCACTTGTAGGAAGTATCGCAATTCTCGCTTGCGTCCCAATCACGGCAATAATCAGTGCATATATGATGAAACATCATAAAGAAAAAACTGAATTTGAATTTTCCTCATCAGAGAATAAATAATTAAATCAGGCAATTTTTTCCCGACAAAATACTTTATATAAATACGGGGAAAATAACAATGTATTTATATTTATTTGGGGAAAAGTCAAATAATTATCTAAAAGGTGATTATGGCTATGTAAATTATAACATTGACAACTACAAACCGTTAGCGCAAGCAAATACGGTTATAGTTAAACTGCCAAAACGACTTCAAGTTGACAGCTTTTGCACAAATCCAAATTCACAAAGCAATGAAAAACTCTTAACCTTCCAAAAAGCTCAAACTTTTAAAGAAGCCGAATTATATGCCAAAAACAAACTTCATATAAAAAATTTCGACTTAAAAGGCGACCTTGAGCTTGCGAACTGGGTCAACGCCGGACTTACCGAAATTTACAACAAATATAATGGTATGGCACAAATGCCATCAAATATAGTTAAAAACACAAAAGAAAACACACCTAATTTGGCCTCATACAACCACAAAACAGATACATTGACTGTGGCTGCAGATAATAAAAAGCTCGTATTAGCAAAATTACTAAAAAAAATGGACCTAACCCAAGAATCCAATTCCGGAACTATTTCAAACTGGTATAAAAAAGCCTTAAAAAATGACTTCTCATTAATTAAAAACATTTCACCTGAGTATCAGAAAAAACTCATACTGGACATTAAAAAATTCAAAAAAGATCCAACTTGTTTTGATTATACAGACTGCAAAGATTTATACAATCGAATTGCTTCATTAACAGAAATTTATGACGACAAAATTCCTAAAAATTCAAAAGGCTATATAGACCCTAAAACAATTCCTGAAAATAACAAATTTTACGTATTATACCATGAGTATGGACACTTTATGCATTTTAAAACTGCGAGCTTTTCAAAGCTTAAATCACAGAAAAGTGAATTTTTAAACAGTCCAATAAAACAAAAAATTGCATCCGAGGTATCAAACTATGCAAAAACAGAACCTAGTGAATTTGTAGCTGAGGTTTATGCAGGAATGATGAATGGCAAAAAATACACAAACTCGGTAATGCAACTTTACAAAATTTATAACGGTCCACAAATACCAAAATAAGAAAAAGACAATTTTTAATAAATTGCCCTTTTCTTAAATTTCTAAAAACTAGAACTTATAATCAGGAATTACAAATTTTTCGTTATTTGCGTCCTTTTCAACGAATTTCAAATAGTAATCCATCGCCTTATTTTTAGCAGTTTCATAAAATTCATCATTGATGTATTTTTTATGGAAAGGAGTTCTATCACCCGAGTAATATCCCATGGCACCTGCATAAGTTTCTAACACGGCTTTATCTAATCCGCCTGCATAAGCTTTTGTCTTGGCATCAGTACCTGATGGACGGATTTCAATATACTTGTCATCAAATTCCAAATATGTGCCATCACCTACAAATTTAACCGATTTTAGCCCGTCAAAAATAAGGCTTTTAAAAGCATCATTTAAAACATCCTTTATGTTTTCAAGAGTCATAACTCCTTCTTTGAGTGCTATAGCCATGGTCAGATAGAACAAATCGTTTTTTGTCCTTTTAGCCTCACCAGCGATTTTTGCTTCTTTTAGCTTATTAATATCAGGCTCTGATTCATTATAATAAGCGATATCAACACGTGTGTCAAAACGTCCGATGATATTATTAGCTTCAAAAATCTCAACAAGTTGCTCTGACAATGACTTATTACAAGCTGATAATTTTGAAATAAGCGCAGCTGCAACCATAATTGCTTCTGTAGCACTTTTTTCTCTCATCGCAATAGCTTCACGACCAGCTAAAGATTTAATAAAGGTATCACTACCCATAATCATTCCGCCTGATTCTTCACCTGCAAACAATAATCTTGGACTTACACCCAAATTTATAGAATTACCGAATACATCATCAATAATTACTTCCTTTTGAGGTGCTTTTTTGAGTTTTAACTCAACTTTTTTCATTATGTTAGCGATTTCTTTAAAACCTACAGGGACATTAATAACCTTTACATCATTATGTTTTGCCCACTCATCCCAAGATAACGCTGACGCGGTTGTCTTAATCATAAATCTTGGATGATTTTCCCAAACACCTTGTGCCTTAAGCTGTTTTGCCCAAAAATCCATCAAAATTAAAAACGCCTGATTTGCAGTAAAAACAGTCAGCACAGTTTTTTCATCTAATTTTATATAATCGATTCCAGCCTTTTCTAAATAAGGGATACGATCAAATGCCTCAGTTTGGGTTATAGTCAGACGATCATGATCAGGGTCAGTTATCAAAACAGCAGTTCCAATAGGGAAATTCTTTAACTTCTCATCATAATGCAAAGTCTCAATTACAGGGAAAAACTTTTCACCATCTTGTCGCTTAGAAATAACAGTCGCATCGACAGAGTAATCATAAAAAGCTTTTTCACCTAATGGTGTATGGTCATATTTCCCTATCGAATGGAAAAATGGATCTTCTTCGGTATTAAACCAAGTAAACTTATCCTGAATATCCAACTTTTTCAACACACGGCTTAATGTTCGATAGGCAGAGCCTCCAACATTTTCAATTACAATTCTCCCTCTAAATTCTTTTATTAAGTCTAAATTAATCTTTTGGGCAACACCTGATTTAAGATATTCAACATACAGATCAACTCCATCATTCAACTTTTCCATTACACGTTCATCAATCAATGGGTTATCAGATGCTGATATTTTAATCTCATAAGTACCATTTTTACGAGTCTGATCAAAAATCTCACTAATTTTTTCTACAAACTCCATTGATTCCTCAGGTAAATACTGACTTCCTTGTGAATTCAAATCCTTGGTCGCGTTTTTCACAGAAATACCATGACTTGAGGTGATATACTCGCCACCCAACAAATCAAGTTTGAATGCCAAAAAAGAAGCAAGCCATATCGGAATAGTTTGTCTATCTTTTGGAACAATCGTTTTTATACCGTTTGCAGCCTGAATACGGGCAATAGCATCTAAAAACTTATCTGAATTGTATCTTACCTCACGACCTGCAATTTTTAAAATATTTTTATCTGGGTATTTTTCTTTAGCCACAAGTGCCTTTGCCAAAGTTGCAAGCACAATTCCCACAAGATTAATAGGGAACCTAGTATCTTGAGGATAAAGGATATTCTGAGGACCTCGAATACCTGCTGTTGAAACTTTCGCCTCTTTTGCATACCCTGCAAACCATTCTTCTAAATTAAGTCCTTCTGGATTATTTTTCTCATCATATGGCAACAAATGCTCCTTTTTCAATATAAAAGAAAATTCACCCTTATTATCAAAATCCATCAAACACAAATCTTTAATATAATCGGGAGTCTTATCATAAACACTTTTAAACAATTCATTTTCTAAAGCAACATCTGATTTTTTACAACTTTCCATAATCTCTCCTAACTTAAGCATTTTTTTACATTATATTAAAAAAAAAGATACATTCAATGGTCTAAATAATTTTTTATAGTATACTAAAATTAATGGAGGGATTGTGTGTATGTCTGTAGAGCAAAATTCTTATACAAAACGTTCAGCTAAGGATTATAATCTGTTCAGATCCTTTTTTCAGACACTTGTATGCAAAGGGCTGTACATGCTCCGCTTCAAATTAGTATACAAATTAGAAGTGCAGGGCAGGGAGAACATCCCAAAGGACAACAACTATATCGTTGCATCTAATCATTTGTCTACACTTGATCCTCCGCTTATTGCCGCTATTATGCCACGACATGTAGCTTTCATGGCAAAAAAAGAACTTTTTGACATCTGGCTTTTAAGAATATTTTTGGATTGGCTGGGAGCATTTGCCGTAAATAGGGAAAAGCTAGGTCCTTCGACTATAAAAACCGTTTTGTCAATCAAAGATAGCAATTGGGTGTTTGGAATTTTCCCTCAGGGAACAAGAGAAGAACCGGGGAAAATTTCGGGAGTGACAAAAGGATTTGCCAACATTGCCAAAATAACTAAATGTGGTATCTTACCAATAGGAATTATTGGTACAAATGAAGTGAAAAGGCTTCCTTTTTCTGGAAAAATTATTGTAAAAATAGGTAAGATAATCCCTTACAGTGACAATATAGACAGTATGGTCAACCAATGGGGAAAAGCAGTGGAAGAACTTACAGGATATGAATATATTCAGGAAGATCAAAATGCGAAAATAGAATAGGAGTTTTTTGGAATGGGATCAAAAGTTAGGAATTTTAATAGAAGATATCCATATGAATACAACATTTTTAGAACTATGTTTTACATGACATTTTTATACACAGTTGTATTTCCTTTTTTCATGACTTTTTATAATTTTAAAATAACAGGAAGAGAAAATTTATCAAAAAAACATAGAAAATCCGACAAGTTTTTATACACCGCAAATCATGTGTCTCACTTTGATCCACTCTATGTTTCTATGGCGGTAAGAAGACCTATAGCTTACATGGCAAAGAAAGAGCTATTCGCCCCAGAAGAAAAAAGAAGTTGGCTAATAAAAAGATTAGGTGCATTTGCTGTGGATAGAAACAAACCGGAAATCGCCACATTTAAGACTGTTCGAGACGTACTATCCACAAGCTGGTCGCTCGGTGTATTTCCTCAAGGTGGTATAAGACCATATGGGGTACTTGAAGATATCAAAAAAGGTTTTGTTGTTATCGCTAAAAATGCTAAAGCTGATATAATTCCTGTGTCAATAGCAGGATGGGATGGGTATCCGAAACTAAAACCTTTCACAAGACGCAATGTTTCTATCCATATCGGCAAACCGATTTCTTATAAATTACCTGAAGATGTTATAATATACGAATGGTGCAAACAAATAGCCGATTTTGCTGAATATGAAAACAAATCCCCAATACCTGAAAGCTACAAGCAAACTGCAACAGTCTAAAATATCTTAGTTTTTGATTTTGACAACATCTTTACAAGTCAGTTTTAAGCAGTATAATTTTCACAGTTATAGGAAATATTAAGGGCAGATTATGAGCAAATATTTATTAGAAATAGGTACAGAAGAATTACCTTATAAATTTATACCAAGCGCAATTAAACAACTGAATTCCGCTTTTGAGGCTTTTTTAAATTCAAATAAAGTAAACTATGATGAAATCAAAGTGTATGCAACCCCAAGAAGACTGGCTGTAATTATAGCAGGACTCGATTCTCAAAGTAAAGATGAAACGAAAATTGTAAAAGGTCCTATAAAAAAAGTCGCTTTTGATGAGAACGGCAACTTAACAAAAGCTGGTGAAGGTTTTTGCAAAAAAAATAATCTTAGTAAATCTGATTTATACATAGAAAATGATTACGTGCATGCAAAAATTATAATAAAAGGGAAATCTATAATAGAACTTTTAAAAGAAAATATACCTTCAATCGTATTAAAATTACAAGGCTCGCATTTTATGCGATGGGGATACAATGAAGAAAAATTTTCACGTCCTATTCGTTGGATAGTATCAATTTTAGATAAAGAAGAAGTTAAAATCAAAATTGTTGACAAAGAATCAGGAAACATATCTCGCGGACATAGATTTGCACAACAAAATGTGATTATCGGACATCCTGATGATTATGTCGAAATCATGCGTAATTGTTGCGTTATTGTAGACCAAAATGAACGTCGTCAAAGGATAATTGAGCTAGCAAAAGCTGAAGCCGATAAACTGGGAGCAATTCCTTATTATACAGATGATCTACTGGATGAAGTAACATTCATTACTGAGTATCCTGTACCTGCAGTGTGCGATTTTGATGAAAAATACTTAGATATTCCTGAAGAAGTTACTGTAACAGTTATGGCAGTACATCAAAGGTATTTTGCACTATACAAAAACGGTAAACTTATCAATAAATTTATTACTATGACAAACTACATCGGTGATGAATTTGCCAATATAAAAGCGGGTAATCTAAGAGTTATTAAAGCCAGACTTGATGATGCAGTATTTTTCTTTAAAGAAGATACCAAAAAAGCTCTTGTCGATTACGTGGAAGACCTTAAAGGAATAACTTTCCAAAAAGGCATGGGGTCAATGTTTGATAAAACCCAAAGACTTATTAAATTATCAAATAAAATAGCTTCGGAACTTGGAAAATCTCAAGCTAGTATTGAGCGTACAGCACTTTTAGCAAAAGCAGATTTAACAACAAGTTTGGTTTTTGAATTTACAGAATTGCAAGGTTTTATAGGTGCTGACTATGCTAAAGTTTCGAATGAACCTGCCAACGTATGTGAAGGTATTAAAGAACACTATTTTCCACTTAATGCTGAAAGTGATACCGCAAAAAGCATTGAAGGTCAAATCGTTGGTATAGCTGATAAAATAGACACCATTTCTGCGGTATTCGTTGAAGGTAAAAAACCTACAGGTTCATCAGATCCTCTCGGGGTAAGACGTGCTGCATTAGGTATCATAAGAACTATTTTAGATCACAAATTAAAAATCAACTTAACAGACTTAATTGATACTTCTCTAAGCTTGTTACCCGTAAAAAAAGATTGCGCAGAAGAAATTAACGAGTTCATTATACAACGTCTGATTATTTTCTTAAATGAAACCTATAAAAAGAACATACTTGAGGCTTGTGCTTCTTCTTCAAATCCGTTGAATGACCTTAATGACTACGTAAAAAGAGTTGAAGTAGTTTCAAAATTAGATAATAACAATGCTTTACTTGAAAGTGCAAATCGAGTTATTAGAATAATAAAAGATACAACTAATAAAGAAATTAACACTGCACTATTTAAAGAAAACGCTGAAAAAAACCTGTTCGAAAAAATCAATTCAGTAGAGTTTAGCGGAGACTATGACAAATATCTTAATGACATAGTTGCGATTAACCCTGCTGTTGAGAAGTTTTTTGAAGATGTTCTTGTAATGGACAAGGATGAAAAAGTTAAAGAAAACAGAATATCATTACTTTCTCTACTGAAATCTAAATATGAAAAACTTACTGATTTTAGTAAAATATAAAATGAGAGATTATTTATAAAGATTTGTAAAAAATCATATAAATAGAGTAAATATTTTTTTTTAGGGTACTTTAAAATATTACCAAAAGGTAAGTGTAAATAGTAGGAGTCAACTCATGCTAAACCGATTGAAAAATTTAAAGATAGTTAAAAAACTTAATAGCAAGTTAAGTCCCAAATTACGTTGGTTAACTTTCGCAAATAAAAATATCGATAAGTCATCTGCTGATTATATAAGCATGATAAGCGGAGTTGATGAACTAAAATCAAATTCTGACGCAAGAAGGCTGGAAGCGATGGTCAGAGAACAACTCAAAGAGGAATTTCCAAATATTGAGAATATGAAATCTTATGAGTTATTGGTTGATGCAGTAATGCATAATTTAAGAAAAAAGCAGCTTCAAGCCATGGGGGATGATGAATAAATCACCCGATTGGGGAAATTTTAACCCTATTTAAAATAAGAAAAATAATACTCCTCAGGGGGTGTTATTTTTTTTTAGGCAATTTTATCATTTATATTAATAAAAATAGGGATAAATATATGATTACAATAATTGGGATAAAACTTGATAATAGAATTGAAAGTTCAGAAAAATTTCAAAGCATACTTACAAAATACGGATGCATAATAAAAACACGTCTAGGAGTTCATCCTAACAAGAACGGAACATGTTCAAATACTGGGATTATTCTACTTGAAATAGAAGAAGATGCCAGTGCATTAAAAAAAGAATTAGAACAATTTTGGGGAATACAAAGTATGAATTTTGATTAATAATTGTAAATTTTTACATTAGGAGCTAGCAAAAAAAAACTTTTATGGATTTTCTTGATGAGGGGAAACCTAAGAGATGATAACACCGATTAGTTCCACAAACTTAATAAACAAGTTTTCAGCGTCAAATAACGCAGGACTTTCGGCAAACAAAAAAAATGAGAATGTAAAAACGAGTATATTTTACATAAATGATTTTCATGGAAAATCTATCAACATGGAAAGAACTGTCACGGCATCACGTTCATTCGACACATTTGTTAGGGAGAAAAAGGACAAAGGTGAGCTGGATGTATTAAAACTTTCATCTGGTGATATTATGCTCGGCGAAGTAGAGAAAGTTAATGATGTTGCAATGACGTTTCAAAACATAATAGGAATAACTGCCTCCGCAATGGGTAATCATGAATATGACATGCCTGACAAAATTGGAAACCTTATTCCAAGAATGAAATATAAGCTACTTGCTGATAATGTAAACATCAAACCGGATAACCCATTTTCAAATAAAGTGGAAAAATCATACATCGAAGAACACAATGGACATAAATATGGAATAGTTGCAACTACCCCTACTGATTTGTTTTCAAGATTGAAATACGGCCATATATTCGAAGAACTTAATGTTGATAATATTGATGACACAATTAAAGATGTTCAAAAAGAAGTTGACAAACTCAAAAAAGAAGGTATTGACAAAATAATTTTACTTTCCCACTCTGGCTACGGCTACGATAGAAAAATAGCAAAAAACACTGATGGTATAGATGTTATTCTTGGAGGACATTCACATAATTTAATTCTAGATATCAAAGAAGGTGAAAACCTTTTATACTCCAAATCAGGGGAACCAGTAATCATTACTCAAGCCGGTAGAGATGGCAAACATTTTGGAGTATTAAACTTAGAATTTGACACCAAGGGCAGAATAGTAAAGGCTCAAAACAACGTCACACCTACAAGAGGTTTTAAACGTAACGCTCCTGTAAGAGCTATTTTTGATAAGATTTTTGGCAAGCCACACATAGTAGGCAAAGTAGCATCAGCTCCTCCACCACTAACTGATGACTTGATACAACCAAGTGGACATGCTCAATTTCTCGTCGATTGTATAAAAAAAGATCTTGATACTGATATTGCACTTTTAAGTGCTGCGAATGTAAGAGGATACATTGAACCGGGAGATCTGGATACCAGATATCTGGAAGATATATCACCGTTTCATAACAAACTGTGCATAATACCTTACACTGAAAAGGAAATAGTCGACGCATTGAAACAGACTTGTAAATCCTTTACCAACAGAAACAATAAACCTGGGATTTTACATCCGTCTGGATTAAGATATACGGTCTCTCGTAAAGGTGAGCTTAAAGAGCTTTATTACATTAATAAATTAGGTAAAGAAACAAAAATCGATATAGACAATCCTCGAGAAGATAAAATTTACAGAACAGCAATCAATGATTACTACGCACAAGGCAATGATGACATGAAAATGCTTAAAAAAATTGATCAAGCAGAAAAAATATTCGACTTTGATCTTAACAAATGCGTAATAGATATAATGCAAAGTTCTAACGAAGCCGTAAACATAGTGGATGATGGTCGAGTCAAAGTAGTGGAATAAAAATCAACATACTTGACAGGACCATATTACAAAAGATAACAAACGATTTAACCTATTCTTGAGATAGGTTGTCATTTTGTATGTCTTTTACTTCTAACTTAATATCCTTAAAATACTCAAAATATAACTCTTTCAATTCTCTTGGAAAAACGAAATCCCACAAAAGATAAAACAAATAAGCCAAAGGCACTGATAAAATTTTTAAATAAATAGTTTGAGTTTGAGCAGGAACAATCATAGTAATAGGAATTGATATACACAGCCATATCATAAATATCAAATAAGATACTCCGACATATTTAAAGATTTTCTTTAAATAAGTAACAAAACCATTTTTTATCTTGAATAAGAAAAATGGATTTAACACAGAAGTAAGACTATAAGTATCAGCATACTTAATGAATACAAACTTCATTAAATTTAGCACTGGCACCATCACCAAAAACAAAATAACACCCGAAATAAAAGCACCTGCCTTTCCCATTCCATATACTAAAATTTGCACAGGTACAAACAACAATACCAATAAGACTAAAGTAATTATAAAGAAATAAATAAGCCACAGCAGTGAAAATATAGCCACCTCATATAATGATTTAACTTTTATTTCTTTTAAATCAGGTAAAGACTTAGCGTCAAAATGCAACACATTATGTAAATAAGTTACAGAAAATAAGCACATTAAAAGAGCAACCACAAGTATTATCCCCAGATTAAACCAAGTTTCAGGATTTAACATTATATTAGCAGCAACAAAAATAAGCAAAACAACATGCTTTAACAAGACATTCTTTCCTGAATACACCCCACTAAATCCATCTAAAACCCCTGCCATAAAAAACCTCCAACAAACACAACTATATAACAGATCCATTATATCAGATGATAAAACAATTTGCAAGTAAATTTATTTCAGGTAAAATACAGTTATGGAACTAGAAATTAAACAATACATAAATACATTAAAAAAACGCTATGAAAAATTAAAGGAGTGTCCCTGAAGCACTTGAAAGTAAGCTGTCAAAATTGGAAAGCGAAATGCAATCACCTGATGTATGGTCAGACAAGTCAAAAAGCTCAAAATTGGGACAACAAATAAAAGACATAAAAGAGACACTGGAACGTCAAAAAAAATGGCAAGACATACTTGATGATGCAGAAGTAGCGGAAGAAATCGAAGATGTAGACCTTCTCAATGAAGCTTATCAGAAATTAGAATTAATGGAAAAAGAAATTGATAAGTTTGAAATATGCAAAATGTTGAGTGGTGAATATGACACTGCTGATGCTATTCTTACAATTAACTCAGGAGCAGGAGGAACAGACGCTCAAGATTGGGCAAATATGCTTTTAAGAATGTACATGCGTTGGGCTGAGCGTAGAGGCTGGCAAGTTGAATTGCTTGACAAACTTGACGGGGAAGAAGCAGGCATAAAATCAGCCTCCATCCAAATCACAGGGAAATTTGCCTTTGGATATGCAAAAGCAGAAAAAGGAGTACACCGACTAGTTCGTATTTCGCCATTTAATGCAAACGGAAAAAGACAGACAAGCTTTGCCTCCGTCGAAGTCGCTCCCCTTATTGAGGATTATGAAAAAACAATAGAAATACCACCGGAGGATTTAGAAGTAGAGACAATGCGCTCAGGAGGAGCAGGAGGACAAAAGGTAAACAAGGTTGAAACTGCTGTAAGAATAATGCACAAACCTACCGGTATAGTTGTAAAATGTCAGGTGCACAGAACTCAACTTCAAAACAAACATACCGCAATGCTCATGCTCGCCTCAAAATTACTCGCCATAAGACAAGCAGAGCATGAAAAAAAATTAGCAGAAATAAAAGGAGAAAATTCAGATATTAACTTTGGCTCGCAAATCCGCTCATATGTTTTTCACCCATACAAAATGGTTAAAGATCATAGAACGAACTGTGAAGTCGGTAATGTAGATGCTGTTATGGATGGTGATATAGATTCATTTATCGATGCCTACCTTAGACAAAATTCCTAGAATAAAACATCAGAATCTTAACAGACTAAACTATCCAATGTCGAAATAATTTTTTCATAGTTTTCTTCTCTTACAAGAATTCCTCGAATTTTAGCGGCATTTTTAATACCTGAAATATAATACGGATAAAATTTTCTAACAAACTTTATACCGACATTTTCGCCTCGAAGCGCAATCTCTTCATCTAAATGTAATTTCATCATTTCAACTTTTTCACCCAAAGTCGGAGGCGGAATAATCTTACCTGAACGTAAATAAGTTTCAATTCTATGAATTAAACTTGGATCACCCATAACCCCACGTCCTACAGCAATTCCATCAGCTTCGCTTTGTTCAAGACATTGAATAGCTGATTCAATTGATACAACATCACCATTGGCAAATACTGGTATATCTACATTATGTTTCAAGTCTTTTATAAGCTTCCAATTTGCTTCTCCTGAGTATAATTGAGAACGAGTACGCCCATGAATTGTTATAAATTCAGCACCCGCCTGCTGCATTTTTTGCCCAAATTCAACATAATTCAATTCATCGAAAGTATAACCAAGTCTAAACTTTACACTTACAGGCTTATTAGTAGCCGACTTAACTGCATTTACTAGTTCTGCAGCCAAATCAGGATTACGCATGAGAGCCGCACCATCTTGCCCTTTTACCACCTTATTTACAGGGCATCCCATATTTATATCAATAATATCGGCACGAGAATTGAGAAATTTTGCAGCAGCATACATTAAGTCAGGCTTATGACCGCTAATTTGGTATGAGATTGGAGAATGATCATCATCTCGTTTTAAAATATCAGTTTCTTTAACCTGCGCCAAAAACTCTGAACTTATCATTTCCGTTGTTAAAAGACAAGTCTTTGAATACTTTCTCACCATACTACGCAATACATAGTCTGTAATTCCTGCCATCGGGGCTAATGATACACAACTTTTTAAAAGTGTTAATACTCTACTTTGCATAATCCTTCAACTCTTCCAGCCTTGTTTGCGAGTACTTTCGATAATCATCATCTTCTGCATAAGAGTTTACAAAAGTTTTATAATATATGTAAGCATTTTTATACTGAGATAATGTATCATAATCTACCGCAATTAAATAATTTACTATCCCTAAATCCGCGTTTTGTGCTAAAGCTTTTTTATAGTCATTTATAGCATTTTGATATTGCTTTTTACTATCATAAATCATACCGCGATAATATAAAGCATAAGAATTATTCGGGTCTTTTGTCAAAACTTGATTTAATTGTGACAAACTATCATCATACTTTCCTGAATCATATAGATTCATTGCACTTTCTAACAAAGCAGCATTTTGCCCTTGCTCTAAATTAGATTTCAACTCTTTTGCCATTGCATGGTTAGGGTTGATTGATAAGGCTATATTTACATAACTTTGAGCATTATCAATATCACTTTCTTCCGCGTACAACGCTGCAATATAATAAGCTATATCAGAATTATTCTTATCAAGCTCAAAAGCTTTTTGATAATACAGCAATGCATTTGAATTATCATTCAAATTCTGATAAGAGGAAGCAATTGCTAGAGCCACATCAGCCTTCAATGGCTGAATTTTTAAGTATTCTGTTATTGCATTTTTATAATCTTTGTTATTATAGTACTCAGCTGCTTTTGATAATTTTTGATCAGATATCTGCGAATTTATAGAAGCTAAAGTCTCAGCAATCTGCTTATTAGAAGGGAATTGAGCCTTAGCGTTGTTTAAAACATTAATTGCAGCGTCAAAATTTTGCTGCTGAGAGTAAGCAACTGCTAAATTAGCGTATATTTCAGGATTTTGAGGTTGAAGTTTCAATACTTCGCTATACAAATAAATAGCCTCAGGAAGTTTATTTGCCTTATGCATTTCTAAGGCATAAGTATAGATAGAATTAGGATCTAATTGAGATTTTTTAGCATACTCAACAAACTGCTGTGGGGACATCGATTTTCTAACAGTAGAAAGCAGTTGAGAATTTGCAATTTCGTTATCTGGATCTTTAGCCAGAACCTTTTTATAGGTTTCCATAGCAGCTTTATTATCACCAAGAGCTTCTTGCGATTGAGCTTTGTACAAATTAGCCTGAACGTTATCAGGATATAGCGTCAATACAGAATCATAAGCTATAATAGCAGTTTTATAATCACCTTTTTGTTGATATAATGTACCCACATTTATTCTTGTATTTATATTGGCAGGATCCAAATACTCAGCTTTTGAATAATATCTTAATGCTTCATCCAACTTACCTTGTTTTTGTAAAATTGCACCTAAATTAGCCGTCATATTGGCATCATTCGGAGTTGTTTCAAGTTTCTTTTTGTAAATGCGCTCTAAAGAATATAAAACATCCTTATCATTATCTTGGGTTTGACTCAAAATAAAATTATACTCATCAACAGCTTCATTTTCCTTACCTATGGCATCCAAAGATTTGGCGTAGACAAGTCTTAAGGCAGTATCTGTAGGGGCAACACTTATAGCCTTTTTGTAATATTCCGCAGCTTTTGGATCATTACCAATAAGTCGCATTATATCACCCACCTGCTCAAAACTATCCTTAATATAATCCCTATCACCCAATGCTTGATTAAATTCATATCCGGCAGCAGCAAAATCACCATCCGCACGAAGTGCTTTTGCAGTCTCAAAACGATTTTTTGCACTGGTATCAAAGTGAATTGCACTTAGACAACGATTCAAATTTGAAGTAACCTGAACAATGGCTTGAGAGGAATTCTGGACTGCCTTTTGTTCAGGATAGTAAACTAAATAAAAAAGCGCACTACGATAATCATTAGCTGCCTTTTGGTAATTTTTATCAGTATTTGCGTAGTAAGTGCCACGAGCGAGGTAAGAATTAACAAGACCAATACGAGCTGAATTGTCCATATAATTTATTCTCAGAGCACTTTTAAATTCAGTAATCGCCCCTGAATATTGATAATTAGCTAAATACTGCTGACCAAGATCAAAATGCTCCTTAAATCCCGCATTTGCAGGTAGTGAAAGAGCCAAAAGACTTATTATGGTAACTAATGTTTTTTTCATAACACACCCCTCACTTAACCTGAAAATATAATAACACGAACATCAATATTTTTATATAAAGACAAAAAAAAGAGATTAACCAAAAGGTTAATCTCTTAAAATAGATAATTTCTAGAATATTAGTCAAAATCCGTCTTTGAAATAAAAGTAATAAAATCATCAAACAACACTTGCAGAGGAAGCGACATGTCAATTGTCGGAATTTCTTTTTCCTCAAGTAAGTTCAACACAACATCAGCTCCCAGCATGTCTGCCTTAGATTCAGTCATCATACGTAAATACTCCTTATGTTTTTCATAAACTTTTTATTACTTGGGTTTCAACAAAATTATAATCGGCTAATAAACTAAAAAACTTTAATCCAACAACTCGTACAAAAGTGCCTAAAAAGCAGTATTAATATAGATTACAGGACATTTACAGTTTACATTTACATTTTGTTACAAAAAAAAATCATCTTCAAAAGTAGCAAAAACAGCTTGCTTGTGTTAATATAAAGATGGATAGAATGAGTAAAAGGAGACAAAGTCATAGCTAACGATAGATTTTCAAAGGACAACAAAAAAGAACAAGCAATTATTAATGAAAGAATACGCGCAAAAGAAGTGTTGTTAATAGATGAAAAAGGACAAAACCACGGAGTTGTCGAAACATCAAAGGCCATTCAAATGGCATATGATGCTGATTTAGATTTGGTTTTGGTAAGTCCAAACCAAGAAACCCCAGTCGCAAAAATACTTAATTACGGCAAATATAAGTATGAACTGGAAAAACGAGCAAAAGAAGCTAAGAAAAAACAACACACAGTTGAAGTTAAAGAAGTTAAAATCAGATACAAAATTGACACTCATGACTATCAAGTAAGAATTAAGAATATACAAAAATTCATTTCACAAGGCAACAAGGTAAAAATAGTTGTCATGCTAAGAGGACGCGAGATGCAACATTCCAATTTAGCCTTTGACCTTGCAAACAGATTTTTGACAGACCTTGACGGCTCTGGCATAATGGTAGAGAAAAAGCCACAATTAGAGGGTAGAAACGTAACACTTTACATCGCTCCTCAAAATTAGAAAAAAACTCTTGACTGAAAAGGTTCAGCGTGTAGAATAATAAGAGTGGTGGGAGATAGAACATGTAGCTTACTTACTCTCACATACGATAGAAAAGTGATAATTTAATAAAAAATTTGCCGCAGTAGCTCCCCAGTGGAGTGAAACGGAACGGAGTTAATAATTGTAGAGCTTGCTCTACCAACTCCTTTGAT